>JAXUUN010000034.1:0-29743 GCA_037231075.1 bacterium
TGGACATCCAGAGCCGGGAGTGGATCGAGGAGGCGGTGGAGGAGTACGAGGGCAATCTGCTCTTCGTCTCCCACGACCGGTACTTCATCGACCGCTTCGCCACCCGGATCTGGATGCTGGAGGACGGGCATATCACTGACTTCAGAGGGACCTATCAGGAGTATCTGACGGCCAAGGCCAAAAAGGCGGCCCCAGCCCCGGCCCCGGTGAAGGAGGAGAAGAAGGAAAAGCCCAGGCGCTCCGGAGGCACCAAAATCCTGGAGAAGGAGGTGGCCGCCGCCGAGCGGGCGGTGGGCAAGGCGGAGGAGGAGATGTACGACCTCACCCTCCAGATAGAGGAGGCCTCCGCCGACTACCTGAAGCTCCAGGAGCTCTATGAGAAAAAAGAGGCCCTGGAGGAGGAGATCCTGAAGCTCTACGGCCGCTGGGAGGAGTTGTCCGCCCAGCTGGAGGAGGCCAGGGGATGAACAAAATCGAAGTTTACAGTTACAAGGGAAATCGCTTTACAACATGGGTGAAAGTTCTCCTTGCCCTCATTGGGGCGGGGATTTTGGCCTTCGCCCTGCTGCTGGGGGCGGTGCTCTACGGGGCCTACGACCACATCTCCGGTGACCCCCAGGTGATGATCGTCCTGGGCTGTCAGGTGCGTCAGGACGGGCCCTCCGTCCTCTTGAAAGACCGGCTGGATGAGGCTTTGAGCTATCTGGAGGACCACCCGGACATGACTGTGGTGGTCTCCGGGGGCCAGGGGCCGGACGAGCCCACCACCGAGGCCCAGGCCATGGCCGACTACCTGGTGGCCAACGGGGTGGAGGAGGAGAACATCCTCCTGGAGGACGACTCCCACAACACCACCCAGAATTTCCAATATTCCAGAGACCTGCTGGAGGAGGAGAAGATCGACTGCTCCGGCGGGGTGCTGGTGGTGTCCAACGGCTTCCACCTGACCCGGGCCAGGATGCTGGCGGAGCGTGCGGGGTTTGACAATGTGTCCACCCTGGCCGCCCCGGCAAGCCATCTGCCCTCCCGGCTCTATATGTATGTCCGGGAGCCCCTGGCGCTGGTGAAGTCCTTTGTCTTTGACAGAGCCTGATGAGAGTTAGGAATCAGGAATCAGGAATTTTCATTTGATCGGGAGGTCACCCATGCTGGATAAGCTCAACGCCATCGAAGCAAAATACAGCCAGATCGAAGCCCGCCTGGCCGCCCCGGAGACCTACGCCGACCCCGCCCTGGTGGCCCGGCTCAACAAGGAGCAGGCGGAGCTTCAGGAGCTGGTGGAGACCTACCGGACCTACCGGCAGACCCTGTCTCAGCGGGACCAGGCCCAGGAGCTGATGGGCGACCCGGAGATGAAGGAGCTGGCCCAGGAGGAGTACCAGCAGGCGTTGGAAAAAATCCCCCAGCTGGAGCGTGAGCTTCAGATCCTGCTGCTGCCCAAGGACCCCAACGACCACAAAAATGTCATCATGGAGATCCGGGCCGGGGTAGGAGGAGAGGAGGCCGCCCTGTTTGCCCACTCCCTGTACCGCATGTACTCCATGTACGCCGAGCGCCGCCGCTGGAAGACCGAGGTGGACTCGGTAAGTGAAACGGAGCTGGGCGGAATAAAGGAAATCTCCTTTACAATAGAAGGGGAGGGGGCCTTCTCCCGGCTGAAGTTTGAAAGCGGGGTCCACCGGGTCCAGCGGGTGCCCGAGACCGAGTCGGGAGGCCGGGTCCACACCTCCACCGCCACGGTGGCGGTGCTCCCCGAGATGGAGTCGGCGGATGTCCAGCTGAACCCGGCGGACATCGAGATGCAGGTCTTTCGCTCCTCCGGGGCGGGGGGCCAGCATGTGAACAAAACCTCCTCCGCCGTGCGCCTTATTCACAAGCCCACGGGCACCGTGGTGGAGTGCCAGCAGGAGCGCAGCCAGTTCCAGAACCGGGACAAGGCCATGCGCCTTCTGGCCTCCCGGCTCTACGAGGCTGAGCAGGAGAAGATCGTGGGGGAGTACACCCAGCAGCGCCGCAGCCAGGTGGGCAGCGGCATGCGCAACGAGCGCATCCGCACCTACAACTTTCCCCAGGGCCGGGTCACCGACCACCGGATCGGCCTGACCCTTTATAAGATCGACAGCGTCATGAACGGAGATCTGGACGAGATCCTGGACGCCCTGGCCGCCGCCGACCAGGCGGAACGGATACAAAATCAAATTTAAACGAGAGGATACTGACCATGGAACTTTATATTCACTATACCGCCCTGCCTCAGGGCAAGGAGCTGGCCGATGTGGTGGAGGAGCTCAATGAGGTGCTGGACGACGGGGGAGCCGTGTGCGGCGGGGAAACGGGCCGCATCGACCTGGAGCTGGAGGATGAGCGCCGGAACCCCAAGTACGCCCAGATCGCCGTCAAGGCCTACCTCCAGCGGGAGAACTTCCCCCGGGACACCAGGGTGGAGATCGGCTGCATGGAGATCGGAATTTACGAGTAAGAGGTTTTTTCTCATGTATCAGAATGTGATTTTTGACCTGGACGGCACGCTGCTGAACACCATTGACGACCTGGCCGACGCCGCCAACTGGGTGTGCGAGAGACACGGCTGGCCCACCTACACGGTGGAGGAGTACAAGCAGTTTGTGGGCAACGGCATGGCCGTGCTGGCCCAGCGGTTCGTTCCCGCCGACTGGCGCACCCCTGTGGGAATTGCCCAGGTGCTGGGGGAGTTCATGCCCTACTACGATGCCCACAAGGAGGACAAGACCGCCCCCTATCCCGGCCTGCCGGAGCTGCTATCGGAGCTGAAGGGGGCGGGGGTGAAGGTGGCCGTGCTGTCCAACAAGGCCCACTCCCTGGTGCCCGACATTCTGGAGCACTATTTCCCCGGGGTGTTCTCCTACGCCCAGGGGGCTATGGAGGGCCAGCCCACCAAGCCCGACCCCACCCTGCTCCACAGGCTGATGAAGGAGATGGGGGCCTCTCGGGGGGACACCCTCTTTGTGGGGGACAGCAATGTGGATGTGCGCACCGCCAAAAACGGCGGCCTCACCTGCTGCGGGGTCCTGTGGGGCTTCCGGGGCCGGGAGGAGCTGGTCCGTGAGGGGGCCGACTTCCTGGCGGAGGACGCCGGGGTGCTGAAAAAGCTGATTTTGGAATAAAGCTGGAATGTACTGTGAAGACAAAATTACTCACTGAACGAGAACTGGATACCGCCGCCGCCATCCTTCGGGATGGGGGCCTGGTGGGCATCCCCACCGAGACGGTGTACGGCCTGGGGGCCAACGGCCTCAATGAGGAGGCGGTCAAAAACATCTTTGCCGCCAAGGGCCGCCCCCAGGATAACCCTCTGATCTTACATATCCCCGATGTGTCCTGGCTGGAGCGGTACTGCAAGGATATTCCCTTGACAGCCTACCGGCTGGCTGAGGCCTACTGGCCCGGCCCCATGACCATGATCCTCTACCACAAGGACCTGGTGCCCCAGGCGGTCACCGCCGGGCTGGATACCGTGGGCATGCGCTGCCCCGCCCACAAGCTGTGCCGGGACATCATCGCCGCCGCCGGGGTGCCCGTGGCCGCCCCCTCGGGGAACACCTCGGGCCGGCCCAGCCCCACCACCGCCCAGCACATGCTGGAGGACATGGACGGGAAGATCGACGCCATCGTGGACGGCGGCCCCTGCGCCGTGGGGGTGGAGTCCACCATCATCGACCTGACCTGTCAGCCTCCCCGGCTCCTGCGGCCCGGGGGAATCACCCTGGAGCAGCTCCGGTCGGTGTTGGGGGAGGTGGAGGTGGACCCCGCCGTAACCCGGCTGATGGGGGCGGGGGAGAAGCCCAAGGCCCCGGGCATGAAGTACCGCCACTACGCCCCCAAGGCCCCGGTCACCGTGGTCACCGGCGACCCACAAAAGAGCGCCCGGTACATCGCCGACCACGCCGCCCCGGAGGACGGCATTATCTGCTTTGACGAGTTTCTCTCCCTGTTCACCGGCCGCTCCCAGACCCGGCCCGTCATGGACCTGGGCCCCGCCGGGGACAAGGAGGAGCAGGCAAGGCACATCTTCGACGCCCTGCGCTCCTTCGACCACACCTCTGTCCCCGCCATCTGGGCCCAGTGCCCGGACACCGGCGGCATCGGCCTTGCCATCGCCAACCGCCTCAACAAGGCGGCGGGATTCCATATCATTGAGGTGTAAGTGATTGGTCCCAGAGCCGCAACCTGAGGTTGCGGGGAAATTGCTTGACGGTTTTGTCCCCTTCCGGTAGGCTGAAGCTGAGGTGATGGATATGACATTGGGCGAAAATCTACAGCGGCTGCGGAAGGAGAAGGGACTGTCCCAGGAGGAGGTGGCCCAGGCCCTGTTCGTCTCTCGCCAGTCTGTCTCCAAATGGGAGACGGACAAGGCGGAGCCGGGGATCAAGGCACTGAAAGGACTGGGGCGGCTTTACGGGGTGACGCTGGATGAGTTGGCGGGGACCGTAGAGGAATATGCTCCGGATGGGGGGACCTGCCAGGAAGGCCGGGAGTTCCTTCAAATGACACTGATCGTTCGTATTCTTGCCCTGCTGATTGGTATGTTTTTCGTGGATGAGGGGCTTTTGCTCCATGCCTGGGACCTGCCCTTCCTCTTTGCCGGGGAGCGATTTCCCAACCGGTTTATATGGGGCGGAGCAGTGATGCTGGGTGGGGCAAGCTTACTGGTTCAGTTGATCGCCACTGTCAAGACCTTTTGGAGATGGTATGATTATGGTGTTGGAATGTCCTATGGCTTGCTTTTCGCCACCACGGGGATGGTGTTGGCGCTGAGCCTGCTGCTGCATAGAAAGACACGATATTATTTCCATTCCGGTAGTCTGAAGCTGAGGTGATGGATATGACATTGGGCGAAAATCTTCAGCGGCTGCGGAAAGAGAAGGGCCTGTCCCAGGAGGAGGTGGCCCAGGCCCTGTTCGTCTCCCGCCAGTCTGTCTCTAAATGGGAGACGGACAAGGCGGAGCCGGGGGTAGACAACTTAAAGGCTCTGGCCAATCTCTATGAGGTCACTTTGGACCAACTGACTGGTCGGACTCAGGTGGAATATACTCACAAAGATGTAGAAAAGAAAACACCTGCGGACCAGTACCGAACCACGGCCCTGATTCGCTTGGCCATTTGGGCAGTGTTGGTCATGGTGGGACAACTGCTGGAAGAGGAGAGTGGATCTCTTCAGTTTATTGCCTTTGTGGGGATATTGGGGTCGGCGGTAATTGGCCTGAGCCTACGGATTCGCAACATCTATGTGTGGGGCGGAATTCTGTGCGCAGAAGCTATAAGTATTCTTGCTGCTGTTTTCTGTACCATCAGTGCGGAAAGCTTGCCCGCAGGAATGGCCAGTATTGCTTTAGCGGCTATGCTCTGCCTCTGGATCAAATATCTGTCATCTGAATCGGTGCGGCAGCTGTTTTATGAAAAAAAGGAGATGTTCCCATGACCATCATCGGCATCACCGGCCCCACCGGGGCGGGGAAGACCACCGCCCTCAACGAGGTGAAGGCCCTGGGGGGAGCGGTCATCGACTGCGACGCCGTGTACCACCAGCTGCTGGAAAGTGATAAAGCTTTACAAGATAAGCTGGAGGAGGAATTCGGCCCCCTCCGGGACGAGCACGGGTCCATCGACCGGAAAAAGCTGGGGACCATCGTCTTTGATTCCCCTGAAAAACTCCAGCGCCTCAACGACATTGCCCAGACCGCTACGGTGGAACGGACAAAGGAGCTGCTGGAGGAACATCGGCAGGCCGGGCGGCCTCTGGCGGCGGTGGACGCCATCGCCCTGCTGGAGAGCGATCTGAAGGAGCTGTGTGAGGCCACCATCGCCGTCATCGCCCCGCCGGAGATCCGGGTGCGCCGGATCATGACCCGGGAGGGAATTTCCCAGGACTACGCCTGGTCCCGGGTGAAGGCCCAGAAGGGGGACGACTACTTCACCGGCGGCTGCGACTATACTCTGGTCAACAACTGCCCCACCCAGGAGGAGTTTTCCGCCCGGGCCAGGGGGCTGCTGCATAAAATATTGGAAGGATAAGAACATATCCCAAAGGAGGTTTTTCAAATGGACGATAAGAAAGAACTCAGCCGGGGCGAGGCCCTGCGTAAGGCCCTGGTCTATGACCGGAAGAACGGCTACGACCGGCTGCTGGACGGGGAGCTGGAGGCCATGGAGGCCTACTGCACCGGCTACAAGCAGTTTTTGGACGCCGGCAAGACCGAGCGGGAGTGCGTGGACCGGACCATCGCCCTGGCGGAGGCCGCCGGGTTCCGGCCACTGGTGCGGGGTCAGCAGCTGAAGGCGGGGGACAAGGTCTACCGGGTGAACCGGGGCAAGGCCATCACCCTGGCGGTCATCGGCAAGGAGAGCCTGGACAAGGGGGCCAACATCGGCGCCGCCCACATCGACTCCCCCCGCCTGGATTTAAAGCAGAACCCCCTCTATGAGGCCGACGAGCTGGCCTTTTTGAAGACCCACTACTACGGCGGCCTGCGCAAGTACCAGTGGGTGACCATCCCCCTGGAGCTCCACGGCGTGGTGGTGCTGAAAAACGGCCAGACCATCCGGGTGTCCATCGGCAACGGGGAGGGGGACCCCATCTTCACCATCGACGACCTGCTGCCCCACCTGGGGGTGGAGCAGTCCAAAAAGCCCCTGGGTGAGGCCATCCCCGCCGAGAGCCTGAACATCCTGGTGGGCAGCCGCCCTCTCGCCGACGACGAGGGCAAGGACCGGGTGAAGCTGGCCGCCCTGGAGCTTTTGAATCGGAAGTACGGCATCGTGGAGGAGGACTTCATCTCCGCGGAGCTCTCCGCCGTCCCCGCCTTCAACGCCCGGGACATCGGCTTTGACCGCTCCCTCATCGGGGCCTACGGCCACGACGACCGGGTGTGCGCCTACGCCTGCCTGGCCGCCATCCTCCAGGTGGAGCACCCCACTCACACCGCCGTGTGCATGCTGGCCGACAAGGAGGAGATCGGCTCCGAGGGAGTCACCGGTATGAAGTGCGCCGCCTTCGACACCTTCATGACCGACCTGTGCGAGAGCCAGGGGGTGGCCCTGCGGACCTGCTTTGAGAACTCCTTCTGCCTGTCCGCCGATGTGACCGCCGCCTACGACCCCAACTTCGCCGATGTGTACGAGAAGCGCAACAGCGCCTTTGTGAACTACGGCATGGGCCTGTGCAAGTACACCGGGGCCCGGGGCAAGTCCGGGGCCTCCGACGCCTCCGCCGAGGTGGTGGCCCGGGCCCGCCGGGTGCTGGATGAGGCCGATGTGGTCTGGCAGATGGCGGAGCTGGGCAAGGTGGACGCCGGCGGCGGCGGCACTGTGGCCGTTTATATGGCCGAGCGGGACATCGACACCCTGGACGCCGGGGTGCCTGTGCTCAGCATGCACGCCCCCTATGAGACGGTGGGCAAGCTGGACTGCTATATGACCTTTAAGGGAATGAAGGCTATTTTTGAAATGGGTAAGTGAGGAATTTACCTATTTCCGGGAACTGCGGCGGAGACGGGGGATGGAGTGGTTTCGCCGCTCCGGCGGCGAGTACCTTTCTGAACGATCAGAAAGGTACGAAAGAATCGCCGGGGGTTGACGGCGGGGAAAACATTCGGCTTCGCCTCGGTGTTTTCAGCCGTCTGGTCCCTACCCCCTTTGTCTCGCTTTGCTCGACATCTCCCCCTGACAGGGGGAGTCGGCCCCGGACCCCCATTTACGGGGGACCACGAGAGGGAGCTTGGCAGACGAATCCGGCGCGGGTGGAAATCTGACCTGACTGCGCGCCGCCGCCCGCTGCCGCTCTGCGTCCCAAGTTACATGGTCTTGCGTCCTACCTGTTTGTAAACGCGCCTGGCCCGTGCCCCGGCGGGGTTGGGCATATAACCGCCCCGGCGCGCATTGGTTCAGCGCAGTGACCGTCCACTACCGCCAGGTCAGCGGCAGCGGTGGGGAAAGGGAGTCAGTCCTGGTTTGACGCGCCGGTAGGGATGGGAGAACCCCGGAGGCGGGGCAAGGTCACCGTCAGAGTTCTGACAGAAGGACAGACTTTCCGCCGTGGAAAAACGATACCGGACTATCCCCGCCAGAAGAGAAGATTTTCCAATCTCCACCCATCCTAGGGGGTACATCCAATAGGGGGACCGCAGTCCCCCTGATTGGTCGCTGAGAGGGGGATTTTCAAGGGGGAGATGAGTCGAAACATCTCCCCCTTGAACGGCGTTTTGCCCACTTTGCCGCTGTTGGCAAAGTGGGTCGCCGCCGGAGCGGCGAAATATTCTTTCAATTGTAACATAACAAAAGCGGGGCGTTTGGGAGAGCGCCCTTTCAAACTGTGTAAACGGGAGAGAAGGATCGACCATGGTCAAAAAAATCACGGCTGCCTTCCGCCGGGATGTGGTGCTCACCGTGTCCCTGGTACTGGCGGCGGCCTCTTGCTTCATTGACCCACCGGGACCGGAGTACCTGGGCTACATCGACTTTGATACCCTCATCATCCTCTTTTGCCTCATGCTCATCGTGGAGGGCCTGCGCCGGCAGAATTTCCTTCAGTATGTGGCCGGGCGGGTGCTGAACCGGGTGGGGACGGTGCGGGGGCTGGTCACTACCCTGGTGTTTCTGTGCTTTTGTAGCAGCATGCTCATCACCAACGATGTGTCCCTCATCACCTTTGTCCCCTTCGGCATTATGGTGATGGAGATGGCCCACCAGCGGGAAAAGATCTGCTACACCATCACCCTTATGACCATCGCCGCCAACCTGGGCAGCATGTTCACCCCCATCGGCAACCCCCAGAACCTGTATCTCTTCTCCCTGGCCGGGCTGGACATCCCGTCCTTCCTCCTGCTCACCGGACCCTACACCCTGGGGGCGGCGGTGCTGCTGCTGGCGGCCATCTTCTTCGGCTACCGCCAGTCGGAGCTGTACATCGAGGTGGGCAAGTCCGCCCCCCTGGACAGAAAGTCCATCGCCTTTTTTGGCGTGCTCTTTCTGCTGTGCGTGCTCACCGTGGGTGGCTTCATCCCCCACGAGGCCCTGTTCGTGGTGGTGACCCTGGCCCTGCTGTGGCGCAGCCGGGACCTCTTCACCGGGGTGGACTACTCCCTGATCTTCACTTTCGTGTTCTTCTTCATCTTCGTGGGCAACCTGAAGCACCTCACCGCCGTGGAGAACTGGATCGCCGGCATCATGGCCGGCCATGACCGGCTGGTGGGGGTACTGGTGAGCCAGGTCATCAGCAATGTCCCCGCCGCCATGCTTCTCTCCGGCTACAGCGGGGATCTGCGGGAGCTCATCGTGGGGGTGAACCTGGGGGGCCTGGGCACCCTTATCGCCTCCATGGCCAGCCTCATCTCCTACAAGCAGGTGGCCAACCGCTACCCACAGGAGAAGCAGAAGTATCTGCTGCTGTTCACCGCCCTCAATGTGGCCTTCCTGGTGCTGCTCTGCTGGATTTAAGATTACATCATATGGCCCCGGCCCTCCCAGAGAGAGCCGGGGCTTTTTGCTGTCTTACTTCATCCTTCTTGTCAGGCGTATCACCTTTATAGCCAGGACGACGCAGAGGATCAGCCCAACCAGAGAGATCAGGATTCCGCCCCAAGTATCCCACCAGGGGAAGGGGCTGGAGGTGATGATAGCCGTGGGGCCGTCCGCTCCGCCGATGACGCCGTAGTCGTCAGAGGCAAACAGGGGGTTAAATTGTCCCAAGTAAATGAGAAAGCCGATTACGGGAATGAGCCGGAGCAGACACAGCGCGCCAATGCCGATGAGCAGGGCGGAGAGCAGCTTCAGATACCGCCGGGCGGTGGTCTGCTGAGACCGGTTCATGGCCTGGGACACCACCTGTTCCGCTTCCTCCATGGGCAGGGCATCCGCCTCCAGCCGCTCCCCCCGCATAAGCTCCACCAGGGACACCCCCAGAGCCCGGGCCAGGGGCTCCAGCAGCTTCACATCGGGAAATCCCTTTCCCGTCTCCCACTTGGAGACCGCCTTGTCGGTAATGTGGAGGGCGTCGGCCAGGTCCTTTTGCGTCATGTTCCGTTCTTTTCTCAGCCGGGCCACAAAGGCCCCGAATTGCAGGTTGTCCATGGGGGCAAAACTCCTTTCGTTGGGGACATTATCCTCCAGAAACCAGAAAAAAGCAACCTACGGAAAGTAGAATCCCCTCTTTTGGCTAAAAACCGCCCCGACGGCACATGCTAAGGCGAAAAGGAGGGATTTTTTCATGGACGAAGAAGTAAAAGAGCCCGGGGGAGAGGAGGGGCTTCAGCCCATCCTGGACCTGGGCTCCTCCCTGATCCGCACCCGGCGGGGGACCATCTATGTGCTCACCATCGTGGGCCAGATCGAGGGGCACCAGCTGCTGCCCCAGACCAGCAAGAGCACCAAGTACGAGCATGTGCTCCCCCTGCTGGCCTCGGTGGAGGGGAGCGACCAGATCGACGGGCTGCTCATTCTGCTCAACAACGGCGGGGGAGATGTGGAGGCGGGCCTGGCCATCTCCGAGCTCATCGCCTCCATGTCCAAGCCCACCGTCTCCCTGGTGCTGGGGGGCAGCCACTCCATCGGGGTACCCCTGGCGGTGTCCGCCAAGGTGTCCTTTATCGCCCCCTCGGCGGCCATGACCATCCACCCGGTGCGCCTCAACGGCCTGGTCATCGGGGTGCCCCAGACCTTCTACTACTTTGAGCGTATCCAGGAGCGGATCATCCAGTTTGTGACCGCCAACAGCGGGATAAAGCGGGAAGACTTTACACGCCTGATGCTCCAGACAGGGGAGCTGGCCGCCGATGTGGGCAGCGTCATCTACGGGGAGGAGGCGGTGGAGCTGGGGCTCATTGACCGGATCGGGGGACTGTCCGACGCCCTGGAGGAGCTTTATGGGCAAATCGCAAGAGTTAGAAATTAGGAGTTAGAAATTAGGAATTGGTTTCGCCTGCGGGCGGGACGGGGGATGGAGTGGTTTCGCCGCTCCGGCGGCGAGTGACTTTGCCAACAGCGGCAAAGTCACCAAAGCGCCGTTTGGAAACCAAGGTTTCCAAAACCTTCCTTTGTCTCCTCCGTGGTTCTCCTGACCTTCGCCGGCGCGTCAAATCGGGACGCTGCTCAGACCTGCGCCGCTGCCGCTGACCTGGCGGCTGATGATGGCGGGTTCGCTGGACCAACGCACGCCGGGGTTTTGCTAACTTGGGAGCGCCCACGCAAGAAAACCCGTACCATGGGCCCCAAGGGAAAGTGCTGTCCCCGCGAGGGGCCGGCGCTGGGGCCCGTGGGGCACCTCCCACTCCGGTTAACATAACCCATTCACAAAATACTGGAATTGTTTCCCCCTTTGTGTTAATATAGTAATAGCGTCCATTGAGGCGAACAACACTTCAAGGGGGATCTGATTTTGACCTACTTAATGTCTGCCGTGCTGGGCTTTGTCCAGGGCGTGGCCGAGTTTCTGCCCATCTCCAGCTCCGGGCACCTGACCCTGTTCCAGCACTTTTTCGGCATGGAGGAGCCGGACAATCTGTTCAACATCCTGCTCCACTTCGCCACCCTGCTGGCGGTTTGTATCTACTACTTCCAGGATGTGCTGGAAATGATTCTGGAGTTCTTCCGGGGGGTGGCCGCCCTCTTTTCCCGCACCCCCTCCCAGGGCAACCCGCCGGAGGCCCGGCGGCTGGTGCTGCTGGTCATCGTGGGCACTCTGCCCCTGTTTCTGGTGCTCCCCTTTGAGAGCAAGGTAGAGGCCATCGGCTCCAACCCCATTTTCGTGTGTATCGCCCTGCTGGTCACCGGCTGCATCCTGTTTTTCTCCGACCGGATGGCCCAGGGCCACAAGACCGCCCGGAACGCCACCCTGGTGGATGTGCTGCTGGTGGGCGTGGCCCAGGGCTTTGCCACCATCCCCGGCCTGTCCCGGTCCGGCTGCACCATCTCCGCCGGCATGGCCCTGGGCTTTGACCGGAAGTTTGCCGTGCGCTACTCCTTCTTAATGTCCCTGCCCGCTGTGCTGGGGGCCACACTGCTGAAGGTCATCAAGACCGTCCAGGCCGCCGAGCCCCTGCCCGAAGGGGCCCTGCCCAAGTACCTGCTGGGCATGGTCATCGCCGGGGTGGTGGGCTACTTTGCCATCGGCCTTGTGAACCTGCTGGCCTCCAAGGGAAAATTCGGTGCCTTCGCCTACTACTGCTGGGCGGCGGGCCTCATCTTCCTCATTCTCACCCTCATGGGCTGGACGCTGGTGCCCGCGGCCTGATTACTTTTCCCTGAAAGGAACGAAAGCTTATGGCGTCCTCACAAAAGAAAACCGGGGGCGGACGGACCAGGACCTCCACAGGGGGGAAGCGGTCCGCCTCCTCTTCCAAAGGCCGCAGCGGCGCCCGGAGAAGCCAGCCGGCCCGCAAAAGCCGCCCCATCCGCCGGGAGCTGGGTGGGGTGGTCTGCTTTCTGCTGGCCATCTTCACCGCCTTCGGCTACTTCAACACCGAGGGGCTCTTCATCCACTGGTTCTGCGCCCTGGTGAAGGGCCTGCTGGGCTACGGCTTCTGGCTCATGCCGCCGGCGCTGCTGCTGGGGGCCTATATCCTGATTTTCCACCGGGGGCGGCCGGTGCGCCTGCGCCTGACCTGCGCTTTGCTGCTGCCCCTGATTTTCTCCTGCCTGCTCCACGGCCTGCTGGCCGACCCCCTGCCCTGGGACGGGAAGCTGTGGGGGACCCTGGTGGCCACCGGCATGGAGCTGAAGTCCGGGGGCGGCCTTGGGGGCGTCATCGCCCAGGGCTTTGTGGCCCTGTTTACCCCCATCGGCTCCACCATCCTCTTCGCCCTGATGGGGGTTGTGGTGGGCCTGGCCGCCTTCCACCGCACGGTGGGAGATGTGATCCGGTGGTTTACCGACCGGCCGGAGTACGACTATGAGCCCCAGCCTGAGCCCGCCCCCAGAAGGGGACGCCGGGAAGCGGCGGCAGAGCCCGCTCCCGCCCCACGGACTGCCCGGGCCCCCATCGACATCCCCGTGGAGGACGGCCCCCTGGTGGGCCAGGAGCCGGAGAAGTTAAAGAAGAAGAGCTTCTTCGACCGCACCCCCCGGGTGCCCGCCCCCGACCTGCTCCTTCAGCCCAAGAGCAAGCGGGAGCAGCCCCCTGTGGAGCCGGAGCCTGAGCAGGTGGAGCCTGAGGTTCAGCCCGCGCCCCCTCAGCCCATCCCCGTGGTGCCCCCGGTGACGGCGGCCCCTCCCGGGGAGCCTGAGCGCGGCGCCCCGGAGCCGGTGTCCCAGCCCAAAAGCGAGCCTTTGGCCCAGCCTGTCCCCCCCGCCCCTGCCCCTGAGGTGGCCAAGGTCACCCACGAGGAGGCCCAGGCCCAGGCGGCCCAGGTGGCCCAGGACATCCGCCAGACCATGGACCAGGGGACGGCCCCCTACCAGTACCCGCCATTGTCCCTGCTGAAGGAGGGGAGCGGCGAAATTGGGGGAGAGGCCCTGGGAGAGCTCAACTCCAACCGCCAGCGCCTTGCCGACACCATCCGCTCCTTCGGCATCGACGCCAACATCGTCAATGTGGTCCGGGGGCCCTCGGTCACCCGGTACGAGCTGGAGCTGGACCAGGGGGTGCGCCTCAACAAGCTCACCAACCTGGCCGACGACATCGCCCTGGCCCTGGGGGCCACCGGCGTGCGTATCGCCCCCATTCCCGATAAAATCTCTGTGGTGGGCATCGAGGTGCCCAACAAGGTGGTCTCTCCCGTGTCCATCCACTCGGTCATCGGCTCGGGCGCCTTTACCGGCAGCAAGTCCAAGATCTCCTTTGCCGTGGGCAAGGACATCAGCGGACAGGCCATCGTGGGGGACATCGGCAAGCTGCCCCACCTGCTCATCGCCGGTACCACCGGCTCCGGTAAGTCGGTGTGCACCAACTCCCTGATCATCTCCCTGCTGTACAAGGCCACCCCGGAGGAGGTGCGCCTTATCATGGTGGACCCCAAGATGGTGGAGCTGGGCATCTACAACGGCATTCCCCACCTGCTCATCCCCGTGGTCACCGACCCCAAGAAGGCCGCCGGTGCATTGCAGTGGGCGGTCACCGAGATGATGAAGCGCTACCGCACCTTCTCCGAGGTGGGGGTGCGGAAGCTGGAGGAGTATAACGCCCTGGCCGCCCGCACCGAGGGCATGGAGAAAATGCCCGCCATCGTGGTGGTCATCGACGAGCTGGCCGACCTGATGCTGGTGGCCGCCAAGGAGGTGGAGGAGTCCATCTGCCGGGTGGCCCAGATGGGCCGTGCCGCCGGGATGCACCTGGTCATCGCCACCCAGCGTCCCTCCGCCGATGTGATCACCGGCCTTATGAAGGCCAACATCCCCAGCCGCATCGCCTTCGCCGTGGCCTCCGCCATGGAGTCCCGGATCATCCTGGACACCCAGGGGGCCGAGAAACTGGTGGGCCGGGGCGACATGCTCTTTGCCCCTCTGGGCAGCGGCAAGCCCACCAGAGTCCAGGGCTGCTTTATCTCCGACGGAGAGGTGGCCTCGGTGGTGGACTTTGTGAAGAAGAACAGCGGCGACGCCAAGTACGACGACTCCGTCATGGAGGAGATCGAGCACCACGCCGCCGAGAAGGACAAGGGCTCCAAGGGAGTGGGCGGCTCCGCCCCCGAGGATGTGGACAGCGAGTTTGACGAGCTCATCGACGCCGCCGCCGAGGTGGTGGTGGAGACGGGCCAGGCCTCGGTATCCATGCTCCAGCGGCGGCTGAAGCTGGGCTACGCCCGGGCGGCCCGGCTGGTGGACCAGCTGGAGGAGAAGGGCATCGTGGGGCCCTTTGAGGGGAGCAAGCCCCGGCAGCTGCTCATCACCAAGGAGCAGTGGCAGGAGATGAAGTACCGCCAGGGAGGGGGCGTGCCCGCACCCGGGTTCCCCGCCCCTGAGGAGGACACGCCCCCCTTTGATGTGGAGCAGGCACTGGACCGCTCGGAGGAGGACACCCTGTAAGATGCCGGATTTTTCCGGAAGCGCCCTTAAGGTTTTATTTCATTTATATTAAATTTTCCCTGAAGGACTTTACAGCGCAATGCTTTTGGAGTAGACTAAAGCCAAGTTTTTGATTCTTTTGTTGGGAGGTGCTATTTATGGCGGATATGGATTTTACCCGGAAATTCAGCCTGGGAGATCAGCGGGATCTGGAGATCAAGACCATCCTGACCACGGTGTATCAGGCGCTTCAGGAGAAGGGCTATAACCCCATTAATCAGATCGTGGGCTATATTCTCTCTGAGGACCCCACCTATATCACCAACCACAACAACGCCCGGGCCCTCATTCGCAAGGTAGACCGGGACGAGCTGCTTCAGACGCTGGTCAAGTATTACCTGAACCACTAAAGTATTTCAATGGCCCGCCGGGAGGCGGGCCATTTGAGGTATTTCGAAAAAGTGATACCATCACTTTTTCGAGGGGGATAGCACAAAAGCTTTCCCTCGATTTCTGACGAAATTGTCGGGAAACCTTTTGCGAGAGGTGTCATTTCCCAGGTACACGCCCCGGGAAATGACGGATTGAAATTTATTTTGCCGCTCCGGCGGCAAAACTCCCTGCGGGAGGGCTTTTAGGGCCAAAAAACAATTTCTAACTCCTAATTCCTAACTGAAAAAGAGGTTGGTACCTATGAATATCCTCATCAGCCACTGCTTTCTGGGGGAGCCCTGCCGCTACAACGGGTGCAGCCGCCTGGACCGGCAGGTCATAGAGCTCCACCGCTCGGGGCACAACCTGATCCCCGTCTGTCCCGAGGTGCTGGGGGGACTGGACACCCCCCGGGCCCCCGCCGAGCTCCAGAGGGACGGCCGGGTGGTAAACGAGGACGGGGAGGATGTGACCCAGGCCTATCTGGAGGGGGCCAGGAAAACCCTGGAGATCGCCCGGGAAAACGGCTGTACGGTGGCGGTGCTGAAGGCCCGCTCCCCCTCCTGCGGCAGCGGCGAGGTCTACGACGGCACCTTCACCCACACCCTAACCCCCGGCTGGGGGGTGACGGCCAGGCTCCTGCGGGAGGCGGGCATCCTGGTCATGGACGAGGAAAATCTGGACAGCCGCCTGTTTGAAAAGTGAATCACCCCATATTAAAAACACCTCCGGGCTTTTGCCTCCGGAGGTGTTACTTTTAGTCCTGGTATAGCTGCTGGAACTTCATCAGAATCTGGGCCATCTCCCCACGGGTGACGGGGTCGCCGGGGAAGAGCCGGCTGCCCTCTCCGCCGGAGAGAAGGCCGGAGCCCACCGCCCAGGTCATGGCATCCCTGGCCCAGGAGGAGACGGTATCCCCGTCGGCATAGACGGACAGGTCCCCCTTCAGCCGGGTGTCGTACCGGTACAGATCGGCGTAGCGGTAGAGGGTCAGGGCCACTTGCTCCCGGGTCATGGTCCGGTCGGGGCCGAAGCGCCCCTCGGCATAGCCGTTCATCAGACCCTTTTCACTCACCCAGGACACCGCCGGGGCGTACCAGGCGTTCCAGTCCGTATCCCCGTAGGTAATGAGATCGACCCGGATGTGCCCGGCCAACGCCCAGATCAGCTGGGCGGCCATGGCCCGGGTGAGGGTGCCCTCAGGAGCAAATTCCGTCTGGCTTACCCCGCTCATCAGCCCCTGCTCCAGGACATATTCCACGCCCTGGGCGTACCAGGCCCCGGGGGCCACATCGGTGAAGCCCGCCAGAGGGGATTCTTTCGCCCACGCGCTCCCGGTCATAAGCCCCAGGACCATGGCGGCGGTGAGCAGGCCGCCCCCAAGGCGTCTGCGCGGTTGTTTCATTTCTGTTACCTCCCCTTTTTCCGGCGGAAGGAGAAGCTCCCGCCTGTTAGGATCAATATACCATAAAACCGAAAAAATGACAACGCGATTTCCGGGAGGGCCGGGCTGCCCCTGCCTCCGGACGCCGAAAAATCCATCGAAAGGAGTCACACGATAAAAAATTTACCGGGGCGCGTCCCCGTATGAAAGCACCCGCCCGGGAGATACTGGAAGTACAGTATCGTCGGGCGGGAGGTTTTCGTGAATGCAGCACAAGGTGGAAATCTGCGGGGTGAACACATCCAAGCTGAAGGTCCTGAAAAACGACGAGACCCAGGCACTGCTCCTCCGGGCCAAGGCGGGGGACCAGAAGGCCAGGGAGGAGCTCATCGCCGGCAACCTGCGCCTGGTGCTGTCCGTCATCCAACGCTTCACCAACCGGGGGGAGAACGCGGACGACCTGTTTCAGGTGGGGTGCATCGGCCTTATCAAAGCCATCGACAACTTCAACACCGACCTCAATGTAAAGTTCTCCACCTACGGAGTGCCCATGATCGTGGGGGAGATCCGCCGCTACCTCCGGGACAACAGCACCATGCGGGTGTCCCGGGCCATGCGGGACACCGCCTACAAGGTGCTCCAGGCAAAGGAGCGCTACATGGCCCAGCACCAGAAGGAGCCCACGGTGGAGGAGATCGCCAAACTGCTGGACATCCCCAGGGAGGAGGTGGTCTTCGCCCTGGACGCCATTTTGGAGCCCGTGTCCCTCTACGAGCCGGTCTATTCCGACAGCGGGGACAACCTGTGCGTCATGGACCAGGTGAAGGACAACAAGAACAACGACGAGGCCTGGGTGGAGCGCATCGCCCTGAAGGAGGCGGTGGGCCGCCTCACCGACCGGGAGCGGAAAATCTTGTCCATGCGCTTTTTTCAGGGGAAGACCCAGATGGAGGTGTCCGCCGAAATCGGCATCTCCCAGGCCCAGGTGTCCCGGCTGGAGAAGAACGCGTTAAGGCAGATCCGAAAAGAGCTGTAAAAAATCCGCCCGGCTCCAGAAGAGCCGGACGGATTTTACTGTTTGGGGAAGAGAGAAGTTACGCCGCGGCGGAGGTGCGCACATCGCCCTTGTGGGCGACCCACTCACGCCACAGGAAGATGCCCAGGAACACCAGGGCCACGATGATGCCCACAGGGTAGGCAATGGAGGTGGACATGTTCAGGCACTCGGGAGCCTGGATGAAGTAGGTCACCGATACAGCGGACATAAAGGTGGCGGGCAGGGCGCACATGAAGCAGGCCACCGGGGGGAAGCCGTTGCGGTGGAGGTACACGGCGCCGGCCCACAGGACCATCATGGCCAGGGTCTGGTTGGACCAGGAGAAGTACTTCCACAGGGTGGCAAAGTCGCCCCACTGGGTGATGAGGGCGCCCACGCCCAGCACAGGCACGGACAGCAGCAGACGGTTTTTCCAGTTGGACTGGTCGATGTGGAACCAGTCGGCGATGGTCAGACGGGCGGAGCGGAAGGCGGTGTCGCCGGAGGTGATGGGGCAGGCGATAACGCCCAGCAGGGCCAGCACGCCGCCGATGGGGCCCATCATGGCCCGGCAGATGGTGTTGACGGCCTCGGAACCGCCGGCAGTGACCATCACGGTGTTCAGATCCGCCACATTGCCATAGAAGGTGACGCCGGCGGCGGCCCAAACCAGGGCGATGACGCCCTCGGCCACCATGGCTCCGTAAAACACCTTGCGGCCCTCTTTTTCAGAGGTCATGCACCGGGCGACCATGGGGGACTGGGTGGCGTGGAAGCCGGAGATGGCGCCGCAGGCCACGGTGACGAACATCTGAGCCCAGATGGGGGTGCCGTCGGGATGGCCCATGCCGTCTACGCCGATGTACTGCCACATCTCGGGCATGGCGGAGCGGTAGCTGCCGTCAAAGAGCATCACGGCCATCAGACCCAGAGCCATGATAATGAGGCAGGCGCCGAAGATGGGGTAGAGCTTGCCGATGATCTTGTCGATGGGCAGGAAGGTGGCGATGAAGTAATAGATCAGCACCACGGCCAGCCAGAAGCTGGCGTTAAACTGCTCCGGGGTGAGGGAGGCCAGCAGGGAGGCGGGGTTTTTGGAGAAGTTGACCCCCACCAGGATCAGCAGGACCACGGAGAACACACGCATGACCTGGAGCATGAACTTGCCCAGGTAGATGCCCACGATCTCGGAGATGGAGGCGCCGTTGTGGCGCTCGCTCATCATGCCGGACATGAAGTCGTGGACGCCGCCTCCCAGAATGGTACCAAAGACGATCCACAGGTAGACCCGGGGCCCCCAGCAGGCGCCGGACAGCGCGCCGAAGATGGGGCCCAGGCCGGCAATGTTCAGCAGCTGTACCAGAAACAGCCGCCAGGTCTTCATGGGGGTGTAGTCCACGCCGTCGGGGTGGGCCACAGCGGGGGTCTGCCGGTCGTCGATACAGAATACCTTCTCAATAAGCTTGCTGTACAGGGCAAAGCCTACCAGAAGGACGACCAGAGCGATCAGAAAGGTGATCATTGCTTTTTCCTCCTCTTGTTTTTCCGTCCTTTGTTCTCCTCGGGGCACAAAAAATGCCCCTGTTTTCTCCCTGGAACAAAAGGAATCCAACATGGGGCATTTCACATCATCGGACTGCCCCCAAAGGCGGCTTTATTATATCGCCGATTGGGGAAAAGTCAAGAGGTTTTGACGGAGAAATTGCAAAAAATTTCAAGAAACTGGTTCTATCTACCCCAGAGCCACATCCAGGATCATCATAAGCAGGAATCCCCCCATAACCCCCAGGGTTCCCGAGTGGCCCCCCTGGGAGAGGTTGGCCTCGGGGATGAGCTCCTCCACCACTACATAGAGCATGGCTCCGGCGGCAAAGGACAGCAGCCAGGGGAGCAGGGGCTGCACCGTCCCGGCCATGAGCACGGTGAGCAGGGCGAAGACGGGCTCCACCAGCCCCGAGGCCGCCCCCATGAGAAAGGCCCTGAACCGGCCCATCCCCTCCTGGCGGAGAGGCAGGGAGATGGCCGCCCCCTCGGGGAAGTTCTGGATGCCCACCCCCATGGCCAGGGCGGTGGCGGCGGTAAGTAGGGCAGGGTCCCCGCTCTGGGCGGCCAGGGCGAAGGATACCCCCACCGCCATCCCCTCAGGGATGTTGTGGAGGGTCACCGCCAGCACCAGCAGGGCGGTGCGGCTGGGGGAGTTGTGCAGGTGGAAGGACTCGGGGGTCAGGTGGGGGAGCAGGGCGTCCATGGCCAGCAGAAACCCGATCCCCAGCACGGAGCCCCCCGCCGCCGGCAGCCAGCCGGGCATCCCCATGGCCTGGGCCTCCTCAATGGCGGGGATGAGCAGGGACCACATGCTGGCGGCGATCATCACCCCTGCTGCAAAGCCCAGCATCACCCGGTGAAGGGCGGGGGAGGAGCGGTGACGGAAGAGAAAAACCACGGCGGCCCCCAGGGCGGTCATCAAAGCGGTGAACCCGGTCCCGGCGGCGGCCCACAAAAGCGCGTTGAGCACGACAGTTGCTTCCTTTCTGAAAACGGCGGCGGAGAGAGAGAGAGAAGAGAACCCTCCGCCTGTGCCTTTGCTTCCAGAATAGGCTATGCCCGGGGACAGGGGGTGGTGCGTCCTAGCGCCAGGCCAGAAAGAGCCGGGCCGTCCAGTAGCCGATGGCCAGGCAGGCGGGGAAGGTGAGCAGCCACACCGCCGCCACCTTGCCCGCCACCCCCCACCTGGGGCGGCAGCCCCCGGCACAGCCTACCCCCAGCAGGGCGGCGGCCCGGGTGTGGGTGGTGGATACGGGCAGTCCCAGCAGGGTGGACAGGAGCAAGCAGCCCATGGTGGCCCCGTCCGCCGCCAGTCCCTCCCTGGGGCCGATGTCCACCATGTCCCGGCCCAGGGTGTCGATGATCCGCCTGCCCCCCAGAAGGGTGCCCAGGGCCATGAGTCCGGCGCAGAAGGCCATGAGCCACACCGGCACCGCCCCCATGTCCGCCTCTCCGTCCCCCCGGGCCAGGGCGGAGGACAGCAGGAAGACCCCCAGAAACTTCTGCCCGTCCTGGGCCCCGTGAAGAAAGGCGGCCCCCGCCGCCCCGGGGATTTGGGCCAGAAGGAAGGTACGGTTTTTCCACTTTACACCATCAAGCCGCCGCCGGGCCGCCTCTCCCGCCCAGAACCCCGCCAGGGCGGACAGGCACAGGCCCAGGAGGATCTTCCCCCAGCCCACCCAGTTGACGCAGCTCAGGCTCCCCTCCAGGGCCACCGCCGCCCCGGAGATCCCGGCGGCCAGGGCGTGGCTCTCGCTGGTGGGGATGCCCAGGGCCCAGGCCAGCACCGCCCATAAGACGATGGAGGCCATGGCGGCGCACAGGGCGGTGAGGGCGGCCTCCGGCCCCCCTCCAAACCGGGCGATGGAGTAGATGGTCTCGGCCACCGAGGCGTTCACCCCCGTGACGCACAGCACCCCCAGAAAGTTGCACACCGCCGCCAGGCCCACCGCTCCCCGGAAGGGGAGGGCCCCGGTGACCACGGCGGCGGAGATGGCGTTGGGGGCGTCGGTCCAGCCGTTGACCAGCAGCACCCCCACCAGCAGCAGGGTGGTGATCAGCAGAGCCGGGTTGTCCCCCAGCTGGCGGAAAAAGTCAAAAAAAGACAGGGGCATGGACTCACCTCCATGCCCCAGACTATGAAGTTATTCCCCGCCATATGCCCCGTGGCCCCCGGGGGGCGGGGCGTGGCGCTCCTTCCCCCCGTCCCTTGGGGCGGAGGCGTGGGCAATGGCCCCCGGGCCGTACCTGGCCCGGATGGCGTCCATGGTCCCCTCCAGCTTCTCCAGGCGGCGGCGCTTTTCCTCCCCCTCTCCGGCGAACAGGTCCAGCTGGGCCCCGGCCTCCCCGGCGGGAATCAGATAGATGGCGGTGACGGTGAGGGCCCGGACGGGATTTTCCATGTTCCAGCAGCCCCGGGCCAGCTCCATGGCCGCCTGACTGAGTTCCCGGCCCAGGTCGGTGGGGACCTCCAGGCGCTTCTGGCGGCTCAGGTCCCGAAAATAGGGGTCCCGGATGGCAAGGGAAACCCCCTGACACTTCATGCCGCACTTGCGCAGGCGGGCGGCCACCTGGTCGGAGAGCTGGGTGATCCCCGCCCGGATCTCCTCCTCACCCTGGAGGTTTCGGGGGAAGGTATAGCCGTTGCCCACCGACTTGGGCGGGGTGTACTGGTCGGCGGGAGCCACGGGGGAGGCGTCCAAGCCGTTGGCGAAGTCGTGGAGCTGGGCCCCGTTTTTCCCCAGCAGGGTATAGAGGCTCTCCCGGTCAAAGGCGGCCAGGTCCCCGATGGTGCGGATGCCGAACTTTTCAAAGGCCCGGGCCGCCGCCCGGCCTACATATAAAAGGTCGGTCACCGGCAGAGGCCACACCATGGACTTGAAATTTTCCCGGGAAATGACGGTGGTGGCGTTGGGCTTTTTGTAGTCGCTGCCCAGCTTGGCAAAGACCTTGTTGAAGGACACCCCCACCGAGATGGTAAGGCCCCAGGTGTTGAGCACCTCGTTGCGCAGGCGGTCGGCCAGGGCCCTGGGGTCCCCGCCGAAGAGGTGGAGGGTGCCCGTCACATCCAGCCAGCTCTCGTCGATGCCGAAGGGCTCCACCAGGTCGGTGTACTTCTGGTAGAGGGAATTGACCTTTTTGGAAAACTCCCGGTACTTGCTGTGGTGGGCGGGGAGGAGGACCAGGTCTGGGCACTTCTTCCGGGCCTGCCAGATGGTCTCGGCGGTCTTTACCCCGAACTTTTTGGCCGGCTCGTTCTTGGCCAGGATGATGCCGTGGCGGCTGTCCGGGTCCCCGCACACCGCCACAGGCAGGTGGCGCAGCTCCGGGTGGGAGAGCAGCTCCACCGAGGCGTAGAAGCTATTGAGGTCACAGTGAAAGATCACCCGGTCCATGGCTCGCCCTCCTCTCGGTAAGATACATACATTATACGATATCTTTTTCGATTCGTCAAACAGATGTTCCAGAAACAGGGCTTTTTCACGGAAGTTGCCAGATGGTTGCTGGACTTGAACGGTCGGCCCTGGTAGAATGACCCCAGGAGGCGAGACATGTGACGCTAGGAGAACAGCTGAAGACACTGCGGCAGAGGACCGGCTTTTCCCAGGAGCTGGTGGCGGAGCGCATCGGGGTCAGCCGCCAGGCGGTGACCAAGTGGGAGGCGGGACAGACCATCCCCACGGCGGAAAACCTGGCGGCCCTGTCCCAGCTCTACCAGGTGCCCCTGGAGGGGCTGATGGAGGACCGCTCCGCCCAGGTGCGGGAGGGAGAGGACAACCCCATGCTCCGGGAGAACAGGACGGTCATCGCCCTCTCCGCCCAGGTGGGGAGCTTATACGCCTTCGCCGGGGGGGTGGCGGAACTCCGGCGGGGGGTGGAGACATGGAATCTGCTGCCCCTGTGGGGCAACGCCCTGCTGCTGGTACTGTGCTCCATGTGGACGGTGTGGAACCTGTCCTTTGAGGCCGACCTGGCCCGGCGGAGGAAGAATATGAAGCTGGAGCTGCGCTATCTGCTGCTCCAGGCGGCGCTGGCGGGGGTAACGGCCTGGCTTGGCCTGGGTCTGGTGGGATTTGGGGCTGCTGTGGGAGTGCTCATCTTCTATCTGGCGGTGATCAACCCCCGGTACATGGGCCGGAAGCTGTGGTGGGGCTGGCCCATGAGAAAACGGTAAAGGAAAGCCGGCGGTCCCAATGGGCCGCCGGCTGTTTGATCGATGGCGCTATTTCAGCTCCCCGCCGCAGTGGGGGCAGAATTTTCCCGGGGCATAGAGGGCCACATACCGGTGGCAGAAGGGGCAGCGCGAAAGCGCAAATTCCAGCAGGACCCCGGCAAAAAACACCAGCATCCCGGGGATGTACAAAAGGGCGTGGTCGGTGGTAAAGCCTGCCAGCATCAGAACGCACCCCAGCAGCATCACGCCGCAGCACAGCCAAAGTTTCCCCCTCATGTCTTTTCGCCCTCCGGCGCCCCTTCCGCCGTTTTCCTCCCGGCCAGGAAAAACCCGGCGCACAGGGCGGTGAAGGGGGCCACGGTGACCAGGCCGAAGGAGCCGATGACGGTGTGGATGAGCTCGGCGGCCACATACTTGTAGTTCAAAATATTGATCACGGGGGTGCCCTGGGCCATGAAGACCATGAGCAGGGCCACATAGCCCCCGGAGTAGGCGAAGAGGAGGGTGGTGGTCATGGTGCCCATGGCGGCCCGGCCCACATTCATCCCAGACCGGGCGGCCTCCCACCAGCTCAGGTCCGGTCGCTTCTCCACCACCTCATGTACCGCCGAGGTAATGTCCACGCTTAGGTCCATAATGGCCCCCGAGGCCCCGATGAAGATGGAGGCCATGAAGATCCGGGTGAGGTTCAGGTCCTGGTAGCCGGAGTAGAGCAGGCTCTCCGAGTAGGACATCACCGCCCCGTGGATCTGGAACAGGTCGGTGAAGACCATGCCCATCAGGCAGGTGACCACAATGCCCAGGGCCGAGCCGGACACGGCGGCGGCGCACCGCCGGTCAAAGCCGTAGACCAGGGCGATGATGAGCACCGTCAGGGCCAGGGTGATGACAAGCCCGATCCAGATGGGGTTCCAGCCCCTCAGATACAGGGGGACCATCACCTTCCAGATCATCAGCACGGTGAGCAGGAAGGACAGCACCGCCCGTACCCCTGTCCGGCCGGCAAACAGGATCAGCAGCAGCACGAACAAAGCCCCCATCAGCACTTCCCAGGGCATGCGGTAGTGGTCGATCATGGACACGCTGATGACCGAGTCTCCCTCATAGTTGATACGCACCAGGGCTTTGTCTCCCACGGCAAAGATCTTGTCCTGCTCCAGAGAGCCGTTGAGAGCGTTCTTGCCCTCCACGATCTCCCCCTTGAACCGGCCACCCAGCACCTCCAGCCGGCAGCGCTGCTCCCCGGAGCGGACCAGGCCGGTGTCGATGACGGTGGACTCGTCGGTCTCCAGCACCAGGGCGGGCTGAATGTCCGACTCCTGAAAGACCACATTGTCCTCAAAGCCCGTGGGCAGGAAAATCAGGATCAGAATGAGAAGAAAGCAGACCCACACCGGGGCGTGGTAGCCCGGGGAGCGGGAAAAGCGGATGAGGTTCGGCATAATCGGTAACTCCTTACATTGAACATTGCCCTTGTTCCAGGCCCAGGGCCCAGCTCAGCTCGTCGGCCAACTTGCGGCCCCGGTATTCCCCCAGCCAGCCCACCCGGTACAGCGTCCCGTTCAGGTACACATGGCAGCCGTCGGCCACAGCCAGGGAAAACTCAGAGGTACGAATGAGAACGGACGGCTCCTCCCACTCCTCCAGACCGGTGAGGGTATGGAGACAGCGGTGGATCTGGTAATGGGAGAGGATGTTCTCCACCGCCCGCTCCTCCCGTGACCCGGGAGAAAGGTCCAGAATTTCCGTGGACGGCTGGGAGGCGGAAACCGGGAGGCTGAGGGCCGCCTGGACCGCCCTGCCTTCCCCCGCAAACACGGGAAGGGGGAGGGGAACCAGCCAGGCCGCCGCGGCCGACACAGCGGCCGCCAGGACCAGCAGACAGACCAGCCAGATTCGGACCCATTGACGCAGAGACATAATAGACACCGCCCTTTCACGAGCTTTATGGAATCAGGCCCGCCCCGATCCTGTAAGACCGGGACGGGCCGGGGAGAGGGAAGGCAGTTTACTTGACAGCCAGCATGGAAGCCAGCTTGTTGTAGATATCGGTGTTGTCGTAGTAGCCGTTGAACACATCGGCGTTCAGGCCGCTGGCCAGCACGGCCACGGGCAGGCCGGTGTGGGAGTAGGAGGTGAAGGACACGCCGGACTTGTTGTTGATGATGTGGGTGATGGTGACGGTGAGGGGCTCGTAGGTGCCGTAGGCCACATACTCCTGCTGCTGGGCCATGCCGGTGTCCTTGCCGTTGACGCTCTTCTCATAGGCGGTCTTCAGAAGGCCCAGCTCGTAGTCGGTGAGCACCAGCTTGTCCCCCTCCTCGCCGGAGGTCTTCAGGCCGAAGAGCTTGGTGATGTCGGCCATCACGGTGTCGAAGGAGGCCTTGTTCTCCTTGTAGGCGGCCACATAGTCGCTGTCGAACTTGGCGAAGGAGATCTTCTGGCTGTCCAGCAGGTTCAGGTAGGTGTCGTAGTCGGTGCCGGCAAAGCCGATGGTGAGGCCGCCGGTCTCGTGGTCGCCGGTGACCAGGATCAGGGTCTCGTCGGGGTGCTCCTTGGCAAAGTCGATGGCCACCTGCACGGCGTCGGCCAGGGCCTGGGTGTCGTGGATGGTGGAGGCGGCGTCGTTGGCGTGGCAGGCCCAGTCGATCTTGCCCCCCTCGCACATCATGAAGAAGCCGTCCTGGTCCTTCTCCAGGACCTCAATGCCCTTTTCCACATGGTCGGCCAGGGACCACATGTCGTCGGCGCGGTCCAGCTCATAGGCCATGGCGTCCCCGTCGGCCAGGTGCTCGTCGATGATGATGACGGGGCCGGAGGTGACCTTCTCGGCCTCGGCCTGGGTCTTTACCACGGTGTAGCCGGCATTCTCAGCCAGGGTGTACAGGTCGGCCTGGTCCCCGTCGGCGCCGGTGGGCTTCAGCAGGCCGCCGCCGGAGAAGTACTCAAAGCCGGACTCCACCAGCTCCAGGCCGATCTCGTAGTAGTCGTTACGGCTGGCCTGGTGGGCGTAGAAGGCGGCGGGGGTGGCGTGGTTCAGGTTGACGGAGGAGATGACGCCCACGGCGTAGCCCTTCTGGTCATGGAGTTTTTCGGCGATGGTCTCGTAGGCCACGGTGCCCGTCTCGTCCATGTTGATGGTGCCGGAATAGGTCTTGTGTCCGGTGGAGAGGGAGGTGGCGGTGGAGGCGGAGTCGGGGCAGAAGCTGTTGGAGTCATAGGTGACGGCGGAGCCGGCGGCCTCAAAGTTCATGAAGTTCAGGTAAGAGGGGCCGTCCAGCGTGGCCCCGGCGTTGTCGTCCAGACTGGGCTCGGCCTGCCAGTAGTCGGCGTCCTTGAGGGCGCCCAGGTAGTCGGCGGTGGACTGGATCTGGGGATAGCTCATGCCGTCGCCGATAAACAGGAACACATACTTGGGGGCCTTCAGGGCGGTGGAAGTGGCGCTGAGTGCGGTGGTCTCCACAGGCTGCTGGGTCTGGGCGCCCTGCTGGCTGGCGCTCACATGGCACCCGGCCAGAGCGGACAGGGCCAGCACGGTGGCCAGAGCGGCGGATAGGATTTTTCTCATGGTTTCATTTCCTCCCTAGGTTTCCTTAGTTTGTCTTGCTTGGGACAGCATCATTCTAGGGAAGCTTTGTTAAAACCGCTACCGGGGGTCTGTGAAACCTGGGTAAAAATTCCTTGCCCCGGGAGAGAGATTGGTTATATGATGCTGCTGGAAATTTTTTTAATTTGCTGTCAGCTTTTGTCCCTAAAGGCGTCTATATGGGTGAAGGGCCCTTGAACAGGAGGATACCATATGGAAGACGAACAGATCATACAGCTATTCTGGGACAGGGAGGAGCAGGCCATTTCCGCTGCCCAGGAGCGATACCAGAGCTACTGCTATGCCGTGGCCAACAACATTCTCCAGGACCGGCAGAACGCCGAGGAGTGCGTCAACGACACCTTCCTGAATGCCTGGAACGCCATCCCGCCCAATCGCCCCCGGGTCCTGTCGGCCTTCCTGGGAACCATCGCCCGAAACCTGGCCTTCAGCTGCTGGCGGCGGCAACAGGCGGAGAAGCGGGGCGGGGGAGAGATGAATCTGGTGCTGGAGGAGCTTCAAGACTGTCTGGCCGCCCCGGAGTCGGTAGAGGGAGAAATCCAACAAAAGGAGCTTCTGGAGGCGGTGGACGCCTTTCTGGAAGGACTTCCAAAACGGCAGCGGATGATCTTTGTCCGCCGGTACTGGTACGCCCAGGGAGTGGGTGAAATCGGGGCGGAGCTGGGCATGACGGAAAACCATGTGTCCGTCACCCTGAGCCGCCTGCGGAAAAAATTACATGCTGAGCTTGTGAAAAGGGGGATGGAGCGATGAATGCGCAGGAATTTTTTGAGACTCTGGGGGGAATGGACCCCCGGTATATCCAGGAGGCGGAATGTACCTGCCTGAGTGGGAAAAAGCCCCTCTGGGGCAAGGTCCTTCTGGCGGCGGCCCTGGCGGCGGTCATGACCACCGCCGCTGTGGCGGTGGGGGTGTCCCAGGGGTGGGTCCACTTCTTCAGCAGTGAGGAGGAGATCATCCAGGCCGCCTCCGCTGGAGAAACGGGAGGCGTGGCCGGATATGGCAGCTACGAGGGCGACGACTACGAGGATTTGCAGAGCATCCAGGAGCGGGCCGACTGGATCATGGAGCACACCGGAGCGGGAGAGACCCTCCTGGCCCAGGCCCAGGGCACACCGGAGGAGGGCTGGAGCCGGATGAAGACGGTGGAGTACCAGCAGGAGGACCGCACTCTCTGGGAGAGCACCTACCAGGCCGACCGCTTCTCCGCCCTGACCGGGCTGTGGGACACGGGGCTGGACCTTACCTGGCTGGAGGAAAATTATTCCCCCGTCCCGGATACCGGCCTTGCCATTCTCCGGGGGGAGCGGGGGGAGGAGACCCCCTTCTATGTCAGCGTAGTGGGAGAATTCCGGGGTACCGGGGATCAGATCTTCAACCTGCAGTACGGCTATGAAACGGGCCGGGCCCCGGCGGACAGCTACATCCTCACCCAGGGATACCACGAGTACTACGAGACAGCGGACGGGGTCCAGACCGCCATCCGCATGGAGACCACCCGGACGGGAAAATCCTTCTTCTGGGTGGATCTGGACCTGGGGGAGAAGCAGTTCTATATGGGCGGAAGTCAGCTGGCGCTGGAGGAGATCCACGCCATTCTGGACCACCTGGGGCTGGCAAATCTATAAAGGAAACCACCTTGCCATGTAAAGCAGTAAAAGGCCGCCCCCGGCAAATACCGGGGGCGGCCTGAGACTGTTGAAAAAGCGGCTGTGTCACTTTTTCGAGAATAACTTACATCTCGGTGGTGAGGACCTTCTTCAGGTGGGCGAAGCGGGGCAGGGAGTGCTCCTTGGGGGCGTCGGTCTCGCCCTGGATGAGGGGCAGGACATAGTCGATGAACTCCTGCTTGACGCCGTTGCCGGCCTCGTTGATCCACTCACGGGGCACCTTCTTCTCAAAATTGGCCACGATGTCCAGGGGCTCCAGGATGGTCTCGCACTTGTAGCCGCCCTCACGGGTGCACTTGAAGGCCACCATCTTGTCGGTGACGCCGGACACGGCGGCCTCCACGGCGGCGGAGCCGGCGCGCCAGGCCTCTTCCACATCGGTCTTGGAGGCCAGGTGAGAGCCGCAGCGCTGGAGCAGGGACAGCTCGATGCCCCGGACCTTGGCGCCGGTCTGCTTCTTGATCACATCGGCCAGCTTGACCGCCAGACCGCCCAGCTGGGCGTGGCCGAAGCCGTCGGTGGCGGAGGTCTCAGCCTCGGAGACGAAGCGGCCGTCGGCGAAGTGGATACCCTCGGACACGGCCACCATGCACTTGCCGGTCTTCTCGTAGATGGCCTTCACATCGGCGATGAACTTGTCCATGTCAAAGTCCACCTCGGGCAGGTACACCAGGTCGGGGCCGCAGCCGGTGAGGGAGGCCAGGGCGGCGGAGCCGGCCAGCCAGCCGGCGTGACGGCCCATGATCTCGATGACGGTGACCATGCCGGTGTCGTACACATGGGCGTCCTGCCACACCTCGGCGCAGGAGGTGGCGATATACTTGGCGGCGGAGGCGAAGCCGGGGCAGTGGTCGGTGCCGTTCAGGTCGTTGTCGATGGTCTTGGGCACGCCCATGATGCGGCACTCATAGCCCACCTTCTGCAT
>JAXUUN010000057.1:0-6052 GCA_037231075.1 bacterium
CTTTCCTCAATTTTTCTTCATTTTTCTATTGACTTTTTATTTGCAGACTTTCGTTGTCCCGGCTTTCCTTGCCGGGCACGACCAGGGCGCCCCCGCCAGTCAAGGGCGCCCCGTCCCCCGCAAGGGGCGGGCGTAGCCTTTACCCTTGACCAGGGGACACAATGGGAGTGACGGCAGGAAAGCACTCTATCTTGTGTTCCCTGCCCGAAGGGCATACCATATGCGGCCCACCGTCATCTTCTTCAAGGACGGCAAGGAGATCGACCGCAAGGTGGGCGTCATGCCCGCCGGGGCCTTTACCCAGGTGCTGGACAGCAATCTGTAACAGAAAACGCAAAGCGCGGAGATTCATTTCTCCGCGCTTTTCATCTGTCAAGGGACGCTGGCCGTTTCCCCCTCGACCTGCTCCTCCTCTGTTTCAACCGCCTCGGGCGGCTGTTTTTCTTTTGGGGGCAGCAGCTTCACCTCCCCGTCCGGCTGGCTGATATACAGCTCCTCACAAGCCCGCTGGGCGGCCACCAGGGTACTTACCGCCTGTTCCGTGGCCCGGAATAAGGTCAGGTACATCTCTTTGTAGTCGGGCATGGTATCACCTCTTGTCGCACAGTTTAGAACAATATGTTCAAAATGTCAATAGAACGATTTGTTCTTAACTATACTGACTTTGGTGATCATAATGAAGCAATACCAGAGGATTCGTAATTTGCGGGAAGACCATGATTTGACACAAAGTCAAGTGGGGCAGGCCATCAATGTCCCCCAGAGAACCTATGCCTATTATGAAAGCGGACAGAGGATGATTCCGCCCCATGTGCTCTGTGCCCTGGCGGATTTTTACCATGTCAGCGTGGATTATTTGTTGGAGCGGACAGACCGGAAAAATTGATTTGTTTTCTTGGGGAAGGGGTTTCGCCCTGCGGGGCGAGTACCTTTCTGAGCAATCAGAAAGGTACCAATGGCCCAGGCCACCCTCTCTTGCCCCTTCGGGGCAATTCGCCTTGAGAATCGCCGGGGGCCGTCGATGAGGAAAACGCTCTCGTTTCTCACGGGGGAAACGACCCGCGTTTTCAATCTCCTTGCCCCCGGACCCCCATTTACGGAGGACCACGAAACCGGGCCTGGCAATCAAAACCGGCGCGGGCAAAATTTGACCTGGCTCTAAACTTTTGTGCTGCCGCAGCCGCCCTAAATTTAGCAGTTTTGCGTCCTACTCGCTTGTAAACGCGCCTGGCCTGTGCCCCGGCGGAGTACGGCATATAACCGCCCCGGCGCACGCCGGGATTGTATTCGCTCCTCCAACAGGCCCCAGCACCGGCCTCTTGCGGGCAGGAGACTTTCAACGGGGCCTTCGGTACAAGCTTCTTTCGTCGGTGGGTTCCAGATTTCCACCGTCCCGGTGCGCACTGGTCCAACGAACCTGCCATCATCGACCGCCAGATCAGCGGCCAAGCGGCGCAGGTCTGAGCGGTGTCCCAACCTGACGCGCCGGCGGAAGAAGAATGCACCCCGGAGGCGGGGCAAGGTTCCCGGAGCAGTTTCCAGAGAAGGAAAGACCTTCCGGTGTGGAAAATCGATACCGGACCATCAAAGCCAGAAGCAAAGACCGACAAATCTCCACCCTCCCCGGGGGTTCATCCAATAGGGGGGCCGGAGCCCCCCTGATTGGTCGCTGCGGGGTGGGGGTCCTCAGGGGGAGGGGGGAGTCGAAACACCCCTCCCCCTGAGTGGCGCTTTGCCTCCTTTGCCGCCACGGGCAAAGGAGGTCGCCCCCGAAGGGGCGAAACCCTTTTTACTGTTGGTAAAGTCACTCGCCGCCGCAGCGGCGAAATATCTTTATTCCCACACGCAAAGCAGGCCGCCCCGGAGCAAGATATCCCTGCCATCCCAGCGGCAAAGACGGGAAACCCCCGGGGCGTAAGGCCCCGGGGGTCATTTTTTAGAATATGATCAGCCTTTCACCAGGGCCTCCCCGGCCAGATAGATGTCTCCCGCCCCCACGGTGAGGATGATGTCCCCCGGCTGGGCCAGCTCCCGGAGCTTCTCTGTGACCTCCTCCAGGGTGGGGCAGTACACCGCTCCGGGGATCTTCTCCACCAGATCTCTGGAGGAGATGCCCAGGGTGTTCCGCTCCCGGGCGGCAAAGATCTCCGCCAGCACCACCATGTCCGCCAGCTTCAGCTCCTCCACAAAGTGGTCGAAGAGGGCGGCGGTGCGGGTGTAGGTGTGGGGCTGGAAGGCACAGATGATCCGCTTGTACCCCAGCTTCTTCACCATGGTGAGCAGGGCGTGGATCTCGTCGGGGTGGTGGGCGTAGTCGTCGTAGACCATGGCCCCGTTGTACTCCCCCTTCTTCTCAAAGCGCCGTCCCGCTCCGGTAAAATTGTCCAGGCCCTCCTCCACGGCAGTGCCGGGGATACCCAGGGCCCAGGAGGCGCAGGCGGCGGCCAGGGCGTTGGAGATGTTGTGCTCGCCCCCCACCCGGAGCTCCACATGGGCGTACTTCTCCCCGTGGATCAGGATGTCAAACCGGGGCAGGCCCTTTTCCCAGGTCACATGTTCAGCCCGGCAGTCGGCCCGCTCCCCGTCCCGGCTGAACACCAGCATCTCCCGGCCGCAGTCCTTCACCGCCTCCATGGCGTGGGCGTTGTCCCCGTTGACCACTACCCAGCCCCGGTCCTGGGGGACCAGCTGGGCGAAGGAGCGGAAGGAGTGCTGAATGTCCCGCAGGTCCTTGAAAAAGTCCAGGTGGTCCTCCTCCACATTGAGGATCACTGCCACCGTGGGGGCGAAGGACAAAAAGGAATTGCAGTACTCGCAGGACTCGGCGATGATGGTGTCCCCGTGGCCCACCCGGTGTCCCGCTCCCAGAATGGGCAAAGTGCCCCCGATCATCACCGAGGGGTCCTTCCCAGCGGCCAGGAAGATGTGGGTACACATGGAGGTGGTGGTGGTCTTGCCGTGGGTACCCGAAACGCACAGGGCGTTGCGGTAGTGGCCCATGATGGCCCCCCAGGCCTGGGCCCGCTCAAAGACGGGGATGCCGGCGGCCAGGGCGGCGGCAATCTCCGGGTTGTCGTCGTGGACGGCGGCGGTACGGATGACGCAGTCCGCCCCCTCCACGCTCTGGGGCAGGTGGCCGATGGTCACCGGGATGCCCAGACTTCTCAGGTGCTCCACACTCTGGCTATCGTGCATATCAGAGCCGGTGACAATGACTCCCCGGCCCTTGAGCACCTCCCCCAGGGGGGCCATGGACACCCCGCCGACGCCCACCAGATGGGCCCGCTTGCCGGGCCTGATATAATCTTCTACATGATGCTTCAAATCCATAACGGCACCTCGCCTCTCCGGTCTCTCTCTATTTTATCCCGTTTCCCCTGAAGGGTTCGTTTTCCGGTAATGATAACCCGATTTTCTTTCCATTATCCCCTCTTGTTCAGTTCTCCCGGCCCAGAGCCAGGTCGTAGAGCTGATTTTTGGGCAAGCCCAGCTCTTTGGCCGCCCGCTTCACCCCGTCCCGGAGGGAGAGCCCCTCCTCGCTGCGGAGCTTTTCCACCAGCTGAAGGCCATCCTCCAGGGTGGCCTCCTGCTCCTCTACGGGCTCACACCCCCGGACCACCAGCACAAACTCCCCCTTGGGGGTGTTGTCCCGGTAGTAGTCCGCCGCCTCCCCCAGGGTGGTGCGGCGCACCTCCTCGTGGAGTTTGGTGAGCTCCCGGCACAGGGACACCGGCCGTTCCGGGCCGAAGGTGTCCGCCAGGTCCCGGAGGGTGGCGGAGAGCTTGTGGGGGGCCTCGTAGAAGACCATGGTCCGCTCCTCATTCCGGAGGGACTCCAGGTGGGCGCGGCGGTTTTTCTTGTTCATGGCCAGAAAGCCCTCGAAGGTGAAGCGGCCCGTGGGCTGGCCGGAGACGGCCAGGGCGGTGACCAGGGCGCAGGGCCCGGGGATGGCCACCACGGGGATGCCCAGCTGGGCGCACCGGGCCACCAGCTCCTCCCCCGGGTCGGAGATGGCGGGCATCCCGGCGTCGGTGACCAGGGCGCCGTTCTCCCCCGCCAGGAGCCGGTCGATGACCGCCTGGCCCCCCGTCTCGGTGTTGTGCCGGTGGTAGGTGAGCATGGGCTTTTTGATGTCCAGGTGGTTGAGGAGCTTCAGAGTCACCCGGGTGTCCTCGGCGGCGATAAAGTCCGCCTCCGCCAGGGTGTCCGCCATCCGGCGGGAGATGTCCCCCAGGTTGCCGATGGGGGTGGGGACCAAATAAAGTGTCGACATGTCCTCCTCACAAACTCCTCTCCGCTCCGCCCGGCTGAAAGCCGGGCATCCGCTGCGCTTCGTTGCTCGTCGTCTCCAAACAGGACCCGCTGCGCTGGGCTCCTGTTTGGCCTGCGGGGGAGTTGCGCAAACTCCTCTCCAAAAGTTGTCATAATATTATAGCACAGGGCAGGAAATTGTGGTATCCTTTTCTTACTGATTTTCCCGAAAAAACGGGGGTGGAAACCATGAAAACCGAACAACTGGGGCCCTACGCCCTGTCCTGGCCGGAGAGGGTCTTCCCCCTGGGGGGCGACAGCCTGGCCTTGGGGGAATTTGCCACCATAAAACCCCGGTGGAGGGTGTGCGATCTGGGCACCGGGAGCGGAGCCCTCCTGCTCCTGCTGGCCCGGCGGGCCGAGGGGCTCTCCCTCACGGGGGTGGAGCTGGACGCTCTTGCCGCCCGCACCGCCCGGGACAATCTGGCGGCAAACGGCCTGGCCGGGGAGATCATAGAAGGGGATTTTCGGAGGATATCCCTCCCCGCCGGTGGCTTTGATCTGGTGATCTCCAACCCGCCCTACTTCCCCCTGGGCAGCGGCACAAGCGGGGGCAGCGCCCGGAGCGAGGAGGATTGCACCCTGAATGAGCTGTGCGCCGCCGCCGCTCGGTTAACCCGAAACGGCGGGCGGTTCGCCCTGTGCCATAGGCCAGAGCGGCTCACTGATGTATTGTGCGCCCTGCGGGAGCACGGCCTGGAGCCTAAGCGGCTGAAGCTCGTCTCCCACGGCCCGGGCCATCCCCCCAGTGTGATTTTGGTGGAGGGGGTGCGGCAGGGAAAGCCTGGGTTGGCCATTGAGGGGTAGGGGGAGGTTTCTCTCTGCGGGGCGAACTTCTTTGATCATGGGGATCAAGAGGTTTCGCCCCCCGGGGCGAGTGACTTTTCCCACGGCGGAAAAGTCACCAAAAGGCCGTTCAAGGGGGAGATGTTTCGATTCATCTCCCCCTTAAAAATCCCCCTCTTCAGCGACCAAAGGGGGGCCGCGCCCCCCCACTTTTGGATTACCCCCCGGGGTGGGTGGAGATGTCGGTCTTTGCTTCTGGCTTGGATGGTCCGGTATCGATTTTCCACACCGGAAGGTCTTGTCGTCTTTTGGAACTGATCCGGTGACCTTATCCCGCCTCCGGGGTGCATTCTTCTTCCGCCGGCGCGTCAAGTTGGGACACCGCTCAGACCTGCGCCGCTTGGCCGCTGATCTGGCGGTCGATGATGGCAGGTTCGTTGGACCAGTGCGCACCGGGACGGTGGAAATCTGGAACCCACCGACGAAAGAAGCTTGTACCGAAGGCCCCGTTGAAAGTCTCCTGCCCGCAAGAGGCCGGTGGTGGGGCCCGGAAAAATAGAACAAACTGGTCTGCCCATGGAAAACCGGGACGGTGCGCCCGGCGCGCGCCGTTCCAGCGAAGTGGCTACTTCAACCGCCGAGCCAGCGGCAGCGGCGCGAGAAGCAATTCACTCCCGGTCTGACGCGCCGGTGGGGATAGGAGAACTCCGGAGGCGGCACAAGGTCGCCGATCAAGTACCAAAAGAAGAACAGACTTCTACCGTGGAAAACCGGCAGCGCCCCATCTCTGCCAGAAGGAAAGACTTTAAGTCTTCCCCGCCCCAGGGGTACATCCAATAGGGGGACCGCAGTCCCCCTGATTGGTCGCTGTGGGATGGGGGTCCTCAGGGGGAGGGGGAGTCGAAACACCCCTCCCCCTGAGTGGCGCTTTGCCTCCTTTGCCGCCACGGGCAAA
>JAXUUN010000006.1:0-96336 GCA_037231075.1 bacterium
CGGTCACCTGGGAGAGCAGCGACAACAGCGTGGCCACGGTGAGCGGCGGCACCGTAACCGCCGTGGGGGAAGGCACCGCCACCATCACCGTTACCACGACGGACGGCGGCAAGACCGACACCTGTACCGTGACGGTGACCCCCCCCATTCTCGTCACCGGCGTGAGCCTGAACCAGAATACCCTGAACCTGACGGTGGGCGGCAGGGCCACCCTCACCGCCACCGTATTCCCCGAAAACGCCACCGACAAAACGGTCACCTGGGAGAGCAGCGACAACAGCGTGGCCACGGTGAGCGGCGGCACCGTCACCGCCGTGGGGGCGGGCAAGGCCACCATCACCGCCAGGGCGGGCGGCTATACGGCCACCTGCACCGTGACGGTGACCCAGCCCGCCACCGGCGTGAGCCTGAACCAGAATACCCTGGACCTGACGGTGGGCGGCAGAGCCACCCTCACCGCCACCGTCTTCCCTGAAAACGCCACCGACAAAACGGTCACCTGGGAGAGCAGCGACAACAGCGTGGCCACGGTGAGCGGCGGCACCGTCACCGCCGTGGGGGCGGGCAAGGCCACCATCACCGCCAGGGCGGGCAGCTGTACAGCCACCTGCGCCGTGACGGTGACCCAGCCCGACGACGGCGAGCCCACCTACTCCGTCTCCTGTCCCAAACAGGTGGAGGGGGGCAGGGTCACGGTGAAAAAGTCCTACGCCCAGGAGGGTGAGACCTTCTCCTTCACCGTCACCCCCCACGAGGGCTGGGAGCTGGAGGAGCTGGCCGTCCTGAACAGCCGGGGCCGGGCCCTGGACCTCACCTGCGAGGGGGACGGAGCGTACAGCTTTGAAATGCCCGCCGGGGCGGTGGAGATCACGGTCTCCTTCCGGGAAATTGACACCTCGCCCGAATCCCTCCCCTTCACCGATGTGCCCGGGGACAGCTGGTACACTGAGGCGGTGCGTTATGTCTACCAGAACGGCCTCATGGCCGGGGTCTCTGACACCGCCTTCGGCCCCGACGCCACCACCTCCCGCTCCATGATCGCCACCATTTTGTGGCGCATGGCGGGCAGCCCGGTAGTAAACTACGCCATGGACTTTGCCGATGTGCCCCAGGGCCAGTGGTACTCCGAGGCCGTCCGCTGGGCGGCTTCTGAGGGCATCGTCTCCGGCTACGGGGACACCTTCGGCACCGACGACCCCATCACCCGGGAGCAGCTGGCGGTGATGCTCTACCGCCTGGCCCAGAACGAGGGCCTGGGCTTTACCGGGACCTGGGCCTTCCCCCTCCGGTATGACGACGCCGACCAGGTGAGCGACTACGCCTATGAGGCCCTGTGCTGGACCACCATGAACGGGATCATCACCGGCACCGGGGACGGCAGTACCCTCTCCCCCCAGGGCCAGGCCACCCGGGCCCAGGCGGCGGTGATGCTCGCACAGTTCGCCAAACAGCTTCAAGGGTAAAGAAGAAAGCCACCCGAGTTCGGGTGGCTTTCTTTTGTCTCAACGGGCCATGGCCTCAGGGGCCACATTCCGGGTGTGGCGGATCTCCTCCCACACGGTGGTGTCCTTGACAAAGCAGGCGGCGGTAATGGGGATCCAGGTGAGCAGGAACAGCCAGTAGGCCCCCAGGGCGGGCAGCAGCCGCCGGTCCCACTTCCCCTCCAGGGTGATGACGATAGCGGCAAGGGCGGTGGCCGTCAGGGCGGCGGAGAACAGGTTGGCCCCCACGGCGGCCAGGGCGGCCAATATGGCCCCCCGGAGGGTGAGGCAGCCCATGGCGGCCGCCAGAGCCCCCACCGCCAGGCTGGCCAGGGCGGAAATCTGGTAGGCGGGGATGAGGAGGGTGGCCCCCAGGTCGGCCAGAGGGAGTCCGGGCTCCCGGCCCATCTTCCGGGCCACCGCCGGGAAATAGGCCCGGGCCACCTGGATGGTGCCGCTGGTCCACCGGCGGCGCTGCTTGAAGGACTGCTCCCAGCTGTTGGGCTGCTCGTCATAGGTGACGGCCTTGGGCACCCAGCGCACCCGCTCCCCGGCCAGCAGGGTCTGGGCGGTGAGCTCCAGGTCCTCGCTGATGGTCTGGGCCCGCCAGTCCCCCAGCTTGTCCAGCAGCTGCTGGGACACCATGAAGCCGGTGCCGCCGATCATGGCGGACAGGCTCAGGGCGCCGCGGCCGGCGTTGTGGAAGCGGTCCATCATCCAGTAGTAGATGGAGTAGCAGCCGGAGATGGCCGTGTCGTAGGGGTTCTTGCTGTCCCGGTACCCCTGGGCCGCCCGGGCCCCGGCCATGTAGGCGTGGTTCATCTCCATGAGAAACTCCCTGTGGACCACATTGTCCGCGTCAAACACGCAGTAGGCGTCGTACCGGCGGCCCCGGAGGCGGTGGTAGGCAAACTGCAGTACCTCCCCCTTGCTGTGGGCCTTGCCGGGGAACTCCAGCACCCTGGCCCCGAAGTTCCGGGCGGCCAGGGCGGTGTTGTCGGTGCAGTTGTTGGGGATCACCCAGATGTCGTAGAGCTCGGGGGGGTAGTTCTGGGTGAGCAGACTGTTGATGAGCGGGCCGATGACCAGCTCCTCGTTTCGGGCGGCGATGAGCACGGCGAACTTCGTCCGGGCGGGGTGCCGGCCGTAGTCCTGGCTCTTTCTCCAGCACAGAGCGCCCCCGGCCAGGTACCAGAGGCCCCACAGGGCCATCACCGCTCCCAGAGCCCCGGTGAGGGCCAGAGCGGCGGGAAACAACCAATTCATAACATTACCTCCCTGAGGAATTTACACCCGCATTCTAACAGAGGAATGTTAAGGACAGGCTGGGAAAAGCTTTAAGATTTCATAAAGTTTTTCTGAAGTGCCCTTTACACCGGCTTTTCCATAATCTGACGAATATTTACATTTTCTTCATTTGACAACTTTAACTAACTACTTTATAATGGAATTGTACATTATGCCGGACGCTTACCCTGGGCACCAAGTTAAGAGACTGAAAAGGCTGCCTCGGGCGGCCTTTTTTGCTGTCCGGCCATCCCCGTCCCCCCGTATGGGCGGGACCCGGAAAAGGAGGTAACCTTGCTACAATTCGACCATGTGAATCTGTCCTACGGGGGACAAAAGATCATCCATGACATCTCCTTTGAGATTCAGGACGGCCAGTTCGCCGTCTTCATCGGCCCCTCGGGCTGCGGCAAGACCACCACCCTGAAAATGATCAACCGCCTCATCAAGCCCGACAGCGGACACATCCGTCTCAACGGCCAGGACATCGCCGCCATGGACCGCTACCAGCTCCGGCGGCACACGGGCTATGTGATCCAGCAGATCGGCCTGTTTCCCAACATGACCGTCCACCAGAACATCTGCGTGGTGCCAAAGCTGCTCAAGTGGCCAAAGGACAAGTGCGACCAGGTGGTGCGGGAGCTGCTGGAGATGGTGGATCTGCCCTACGACCAGTACGCCCACAAGTACCCCTCGGAGATGTCCGGCGGCCAGCAGCAGCGCATCGGCATCCTCCGGGCCCTGGCCGCCTCCCCCCCGGTGGTGCTCATGGATGAGCCCTTCTCCGCCCTGGACCCCATGACCCGCCGCTCCCTGCAGCAGGAGGTGAAAAACCTCCAGCAGAAGCTCCACAAGACCATCATCTTCGTCACCCACGACATGGAGGAGGCCCTGGAGCTGGCCGATGTGATCATCTTCATGGACCACGGCTCCATCGTCCAGATGGCTCCCCCGGAGGAGATGCTCTCCTCCCCCGCCACCGACCAGATCCGGGAGTTTCTGGGCAAGCACAGCGCCGGCCCCTCCCCCGCCGAGCTCACCGTGGACCACTTCATGCGCACGGGCATCGTCACCGTCAACCAGAACCGGGGCATCAACGAGTGCGTCAGCCGGATGCAGCACTACAATGTGGACACCCTGCTGGTGGTGGACGAGTACCGCCGGTATCAGGGCACCGTCTCCATCGCCGACATCCGCCTCACCGGCCATGTGGTGAAGACCATCGGCCCCCTGGTGCGCAATAACACCCCCACCGTCCATGTGGGGGACAACGCCAAGGACTGCTTCGACCAGCTCGTCTCCAGCGGCTTCCCCTATCTGGTGGTGCTGGGAGAGGACGAGACGGTGGCTGGCATCATCACCAAGACCAGCATGGCCTCCGCCATGGCCGAGCAGCTGTGGGGGTGAGAAGATGACCGATGTCCTGTTCTCCATCCTCCACGCCACCCTGGTCCACACGGGCTACACCCTCATCTGCGTGGCCATCGGCTTTGTGGTGGGGGTATCCCTGGGCATCGCCCTGTCCCGGCTGCCCACCCTGTCCAGGTACCTGCTGCCCCTGCTGTCCATCCTCAACACCGTGCCGGGCATCGTCTTCATCGGCATCCTGGTCATCTCCATCGGCATGACCCCCGCCACGGTGATCATCGCCCTGTCCATCTACGCCATGTTCCCGGTGCTGAAAAACACCGTGGCCGGTCTGGGGGGCGTGGAGGCCCAGTATAAGGAGGCCGCCCGGGGCTGCGGCATGAACCAGCTGCAAAGCCTGTGGCAGGTGGAGCTGCCCCTGGCTCTGCCCACCATCATCGGCGGGCTTCGTCTGTCCACGGTGTACACCGTCTCCTGGGCGGTGCTGGCCGCCATGATCGGCCAGGGCGGCCTGGGCGACTTCATCTACAAGGGCGTCAGCTCCAACAACAACACCCTCATCCTCCAAGGGGCCATCCCCGCCGCCATCCTGGCCCTGGCGCTGGGTGCGCTGGTGGATCTGCTCCAGCGGCATGTGGTCCCCCGGGGCCTGCGGAAAGGCAGGGCCGGGAAATGAGTATGTCTATGATTTGGGACCACCTGTCCCTGGTGCTCTCCGCCCTGGTGCTGGCCATCGCCGCCGGGGTTCCCCTGGGCCTGCTGGCCTATCTGTCTCCCAGGGTCGGCAAAGTGGTGCTGTGGGTGGTGGACCTCATCCAGACCATCCCCGCCCTGGCCCTGCTGGGTCTCATTATGGTGGTCATGGACCCCGGTTCCCCCACGGCCATGATCGGTCTGGCCCTCTACTCCCTGCTGCCCATCGTCCGCAACACCTGTCTGGGCCTGCAGCAGGTCCCCGGCCACCTGAAGGAGGCCGCCACGGGCATGGGCATGACCAGAAGCTACCGCATGGCCCATGTGGACCTGCCCCTGGCCTTCCCCATGGTGGTCACCGGAATCCGCATCGCCGCCGTCAACGCCATCGGCACCGCCGTCTTTGCCGCCTTTGTGGGCGGGGGCGGCCTGGGCGGCCTGTTCTACACCGCCATCCGCCAGCGGGACATGACCATGATCCTGCTGGGCACCGCCGTACTCATGGTCATGGCCCTGGTGCTGGACGCCGGGCTTGGGTATGTGGAGCGGCGAATCTCCTCCCACAGCCGGAAGAAGCTCCCCGGGCCGGTGAAGGCGGTGGGAGGCGGCGCCCTGGCCCTGGCCGGGGTGGCCCTGGTGGCGTCCATGCTCCTGCCCGCCGACACCTCCGGCCAGCTCACCCTCTATGACGGGGACTACTCCGAGGTAAAGCTCATGCACTCCATGGTGGAGCTGCTGGTGGAGGACAAGACCGACCTGGAGGTGGTTATTCTGGACCAGATGACCCAGGTGAACAACCACAACGAGCTGAAGGGAGATAACCCCAGCTGCGATCTCATGTTCAGCTACGACGGCACCATCCTCACCACCTTTATGGGGATGGACACCACCGACATCCCGGAGGGCGAGACCCTCTACGACTTCGTCAACGAGACGGTGAGTGAGCGGGAGGGCCTTCATATGCTGGGCAAGGTGGGCCTCAACAACACCTACGCCATCGGAGTCACCCAGGAGGTTGTGGACGCCTACGGGGTCAGCAAGATCTCCGACCTGATCCCCATCGCCGGGGAGCTGGACTTCGGGGCCGAGCACGAGTTCTTCACCGAGGAGGGCAGCATGAAGTACCAGCCCTTCGTGGACTTTTACGGCCTCAACTTCCACTCCGCCGTGCCGGTGGATGTGGTGCTGAAATACAACGCCATGGAGGAGGGGGCCTTCGACGCCATGGTGGTCTACGCCACTGACGGCCTGAACAAACGGGTGGGCCTCACGGTCCTGGAGGACGACCGGCACTTCTTCCCCGAGTACTACGGGGCCTTCCTGGTGCGAAACGACCTCTTTGACGACTTCTACGACGCCGCTCCCAACCTGGAGCAGGTGCTGGAACTGCTCACCGGCCAGGTGAGCAGCGAGGAGATGGTGGAGCTCACCTACGCCGTGGATGTGGACGGCCGGGCCGTCCAGGATGTGGCCCGGGAGTTCCTGGTCTCCAAGGGCCTGCTGTCTCAATAAAAAGCGGATCCCTCTCCGGAAAGCCCCGGAGAGGGATCCTTTTTCCCGGCATAGGACGGGCTTTTTCTGTCATACTCTGAACTACCACATTCATCACACAGGGGAGGACATGGCATGGAGACCAGGATCGCGGAGCTGAAGTACAAAGAGGTCATCAGCGTGGAGGACGGAAGCCGCTTCGGCTTTGTGGGAGACATGGAGATCGACATTGACAGCGGCCAGGTCCGGGCCCTGGTGGTGCCGGGACGGCGGCGGCTGTTCGGCCTGCTGGGCCGGGAGGAGGACCGGTACATCCCCTGGCAGGCGGTGCGCCGGTTCGGGGAGGACATCATCCTGGTGGAGGACCAGGGGGCCCGGAGAAGGCCCAGGCGTGGATAGGAAAAGCCCTTTGCGTCCTCTGGGGCGCAAAGGGCTTTTGGGGTTATTTTATGGGAGGGATTCGCCGCCGGAGCGGCGACTCACTTGGACAACAGAAAAAGGGGTTTCGCCCCCTCGGGGGCGACCTCCTTTGCCCCCGTCGGCAAAGGAGGCAAAACGCCGTTCAAGGGGGAGATGTTTCGACTCATCTCCCCCTTGAAAATCCCCCTCTCAGCGACAAAAAAGAGGGTTGCGACCCCCTTTTTTGATTTTTCCCCGGGGTGGGAAAAGAACTTGGGCATTTCCTCCTGGCGGAAATTGAGCGTCGTCGGTGTTCCACACTTGAAGGCCTTTTCTTCTCTGGAAACTGCTCCGAGACCCTTGCCCCGTTTCCGGGGTTCTCCCATCCCCACCGGTGCGTCAAACCAGGACTGACTCCCTTTCCCCGCCGCTGCCGCTGACATGGCGGTGGTGGACAGTCACCGCGCTGAACCAATGCGCGCCGGGACGGTGGAAACCTGAGGCTCCTACGAAAGAAGCTTGTACCGAAGGCCCCAATGAAAGTCATTTGCCCGCAAGGGGCCCCAGGTGGGGCCTGTGAGGTCGGGACATCGTCAGGTTAACATAAAGTTTGAGGGGCACACCCGCGATTGGGCCCCAGCGGCGCTTCCTTGCGGGGACCGCACCTTCCCTCGGGGCCCTTGGTACAAACTTTCTTGCGTAAGCCGCCCCGCGCCCCGCCCCGCCGGGGCAAAGGCCAGGCGCGTTTACAAACAGGTAGGACACGGAACCGAAAAATTTAGGACGCAGAGCGGCAGCGGGCGGCGGTTAGAGCCAAGTCAGATTTCCACCCGCGCCGGATTCGATTGCCTGGCTTGGTTTCGTGCACTCCCGTAAATGGGGGTCTGGGGCCGACTCCTCCTGTCAGGGGGAGATGTCGAGCAAAGCGAGACAGAGAGGGTAGGGACCCGACGGCTGAAAACACCGAGGCGAAGCCGAATGTTTTCCCCGCCGTCAACCCCCAGTGATTCTCAAGGTGAATTGCCCCGAAGGGGCAAGAGAGGGTGGCCTGGGCCATTGGTGACTTTCTGATCGCTCAGAAAGTCACTCGCCCCGGGGGGCGAAATATCCCCACCCCGCCGGGGCGGCGAAATTTCCTCAAACCTCCACCGCCGTGTCCGTCTCAAAAAACCACAGCACCATCCGTTTGACCTTCCGCCCCAGCATCTGCCCCAACGCCCTGCCGTAGGCCTCCAGCTGGGGGCGGTACTCCTCCGCCTTTTCCCGCTCCCTGCCGGGGCGCACCCGGTCGGTTTTGAAGTCCAGGACGGTGACGCCATCCTCCCCCTCAAACCAGGCGTCGATGACCCCCTGAAGGAGGATCTCCTCCCCCTCCAGGCCGGGGTAGTAGTCCTGGGCGGGTACCAGCAGGGAGAATTTGAACTCCCGGCGGCAGTTGGGGGCGGCGCGCATCTCCCGGCCGATGGGGCTCTCAAAAAAGGCGGCCAGCTTCCCCGGGTCGATAGCCTCCCGCTGTAAGGCTGTGAGAAATCCCTCCCCGGTCAGGCGGTCCAGCTCCCGGGCGATGCCCTCCGGGCTGTGGTCCCCCTCCAGGGGCAGGTACTGCATGGCCAGGTGGAGGGCGATGCCCCGCTGGGCGGGGGTGAGCCCCTTCTCCTCGGCGATAAACTCAGGCCGTGTCAAGGGTTTTCCCTTCCGGGACTGGGGCAGGGCCTCCTCCGCCGCCTCCCGGTCCAGGGCCCGGCCCTTGATCTGGGTGGCGGTGAGCTTGGAGGGGACAAAGGCCGCCTTTTCGCCCGGGTATTTCCAGGCAAAGCGTTTCTCCAGCCCCTCCGTATCCCCGGTCTCCTCCCGGGGCAGGTCACAAAGCCGTCCCTCCTGTTGGGAGGGCTGGGACAGGCTCTGTCCCTCCACCCAGTTGATGTCCCAGGCGGGGCCCAGGTTCTGGGCGATCACATCCCCCACGCCCGCAAGGGCCCGCAGGGCCTCCCCCTCGGGGCGGGTGAGGGCGTGGAGGAGCACCCAGGCACCCACGCTCTGCTGCTGTTCCAGCACCATGGGGGGGATGGGCAGGGACAGGTCCTCCCCCAGCCGCTCCAGGGCCCGCTGGCCCTCAGGGAGGGCGGCGGTGAGGATCAGCTTCTCCCTGGCCCGGGTCATGGCCACATAGAGGAGCCGCAGCTCCTCGGCCATCATCTCCCGCTCCAGCTGCCGCTTCACCCCCCGGCGGGCCACTGTCTCATACTCCACCATCCGCTCCCGGTCCAGGCCCTTGGGGCCCACACCCAGCACCGGGTGGAACAGGACAGGCCCCATCAGGTCCTCCCGATTCAGCCGCCGGGTGAGGCCGCACACCAGCACCACCGGCTTCTCCAGGCCCTTGGAGCGGTGGATGGACAGGATGGACACCCCCTCCCCCCGGCCGGTCCCCGGGGCGGACAGGGAGATCCCCGTCTCCTCCAGGCGCTGCAGCCGCAGCAGGAAGGGGAACAGGGTGTGGCAGCCACCCTCCTCCAGCTGTCCGGCCAGGGCGTAGAGGGAGAGCAGGTTGTCCCGGCGCTCCCCTCCCCCCTCCATGGCCCCGAAGATTCCCAGCAGGTTGGTCTTTTCATAGATGTGCCAGATGAGCTGGCGGCAGGTGCGCTCCCCCGCCCCGAACCGGAGCTCCTCCAGCTCCCGGAGGAAATCCACACAGTCCCCGTCCCCCCGCTCCGCCCCCTTCACCAGGGCGGAATAGAAGTCCCCGTCGCTGTCCGCACGGAGCATGGACAGCCGGTCGGCGGTAAAGCCGTACACCGGGGAGCGCAGGGCGGCGATGAGGGGCACATCCTGCCGGGGATTGTCCACGATCTGGAGGATGGACAGGGCCACCTGGACCTCGGTGGTCTCCAGAAAGTCGCCGCTCCCCTCCGCCGTCCAGGGGACCCCCTCCTCATTGAGGGCCCGGATGTAATGGTGAAGGACGGTGCCGGGGCTGCGGAGCAAAATCATCACATCGGAGGCCCGCAGGGGGCGAAGGCCCTCCCCCTCCTCGATCATCAGGGGCTTCTGGAGCAGCTGCCGGATGCGCTGGGCAGCGAACCGGGCCTCCAGCAGGTCCTTGCTCTCCTTCTCCCCCTCCTGGTCCCCCAGGAAGGACAGGTCCAGGGCGTCCAGCTCCAGGGCGTAGTCCGCCCCCTCACCGGGAAACTCCTTTCCGGGCACCAGGGCCTGGTCGTCGGTGTAGTCCAGCTCCCCGAACTCCGTTGACATAATGTTCCGGAACAGGTCGTTGCACCCCTCCAGAACCTCCTTCCGGGAGCGGAAATTCCTCGACAGCAGCCGCTTCCGGGGCTTACCTTCCTCCTCCTCCGCCTCGTCCCCCATGGGGAAGGCGCGGTACTTGCCCAGAAAGATGGTGGGGTCGGCCAGGCGGAAGCGGTAGATGGACTGCTTCACATCCCCCACCTCAAAGAGCTTTCTGCCATTGTCGGAGATGGCGAAGAAGATGGCGTTTTGCACCTGGTTGGTGTCCTGGTACTCGTCCACCAGGATCTCCTCGTACCGGCCGCTCCAGAACCGGGCCAGCTGGGTGGGGTTTCCCTCCCCGTCCACCAGCAGTTCCACGGCAAAGTGCTCCAGATCGGAGAAGTCCAGCACCCCACGGCGGCGCTTCTCTCTGGCGTAGGCCTCCCCGAAGTCCAGCACCAGGTCCATGAGGGCCTGAACCGCCGGCCGGGACAGAGATAACTCCTCCAGCAGGGCGGCGGTGTCCCCCTCCATGCTTTCGGCCACCTTGTCCAGCAGCTTTTTGCACCGGGTGCGGATGGCCTTCAGCTCCTCCCCCGCCCGGGCGGCGGCCTCTTCGGCCATGGGGCTCACTTCGATTTTCCGCTTTTTCTTCCGCCCGGCGGTGGGGAAGGGCACGGGGAGATGCTCTGCCGCCTCATCCCAGGTTCTGGCGGCCATCAGCCCCTCCAGGGCCTCCAGGCTCCGGGAGATGGAGGGGGCGTAGTTCTGCTCCAGCAGCTCGTCCCCCGCTGTCAGGCTTAGGGCCTTTACAAGCCTGTCCCGGCAAAAGGCGGCCTGGCGGCGGGCGTCCTCCAGCAGGAGGGCCCCCCAGGGAGTTTCGGAGAGGTCCCCGATGCCCTCCAGGCTCCACAGCTTCTTCTGCCCCTCCAGCCACCGGCGGGGGTCGGGGTGGCTCTGGACTTTCAGGAAGATGTCCATGGCGATCTGGGCCAAACGGCTGTCGTCCCGGCCCGCACCCAGGGTGTCGGAGAGCAGGGCGAAGGGGCTCCCCTCCTCCAGGTCCTCGTATCGCCGGTCCATCACCTCCTCCAGGACAGCGGAGCGGAGGACGGCGCTCTCCCCCTCGTCGCACAATCGGAAGTCCCCGTCCAGGTCCAGCAGGTGGCCGCTCTCCCTCAAAAGGGCGGAGCAGAAGGCGTGGATGGTGGAGATCTGGGCCTTGTAGACCAGGGTGGTCTGGCGGCGGAGATGCCGGTCGTTGGGGTTCTCCCCCAGGCGCTGGGACAGCTCCTGGGCGATGCGGCCCCGGAGCTCCCCGGCGGCGGCCTTAGTGTAGGTGATGACCAGGAAGCGGTCGATGTCCAGCCCCTCCCCCGTCACCCGGTCCAGCAGCCGCTCCACCAGCACCCGGGTCTTGCCTGACCCGGCGGCGGCGGACACCAGCAGTTCCCCGCCCCGGTCGTCTACGATTTTCTTTTGTTCCTCGGTGAGAGGAAACGCCATGGCCTCCGCCCTCCTCTTGTTACTCTTTTACCAGGTCCAAAAACCGCTCGATGCGGATGCCCTTGTTCTTCTCGATCTCGTCCTGCTCCAGGAAGATGAGCCGCTCGATCACATCCATGGCCCGCTTCACCGCCTTGGGGAAGGGCTTGCCCGCCAGAAGGGCCCCGGCCAGCACGGCGGAGAACATATCCCCGGTGCCCGGGAAGTGGACCTTGATCAGGCGGTAGGGGATGGTAAAGTACTCCCCGCTCTGGTGGTCGTAGCCCCAGACCACCGAGCTGCCCGTCTCCGCCTCCTTGCCGCTGGTGATGACCACGCTCCGGGGGCCGAAGGAGAGCAGGCCCTCCACCATCTTCCGGGCCTCGTCCCGGGTGAGGGCCTCCTTCCCCTGGCACTGGCCCGTGAGAAACTCCCCTTCCGTCAGGTTGGGGACGATCACATCGGCCACCCCCAGCAGGCGGCGCATGTTGTCCACCGTCTCGGCGTCCACGCCGTTGTAGAGCTTGCCCTCGTCCCCCATGATGGGGTCGGTCATCACCAGCAGGCCCTCCTTCTTCTGGGAGGCGATAAAGTCCCGGATGATGCCCACCTGGGCCGCCGAGGCCAGAAATCCGGTGGTGATGCAGTCAAACTGAAAGCCCAGCTCCTTCCACACGGCGATGGCCTTCACCATGTAGTCGGTGGTGTCCAGAATGTTGAACTTCCCGTAGTCCAGGGTGTTGGACACCAGGGCGGTGGGCAGGTTGTAGACGCTGTGTCCCATGCTGGACAGGATGGGCAGCATGGCGGCCAGGGCCACCTTCCCGTAGCCGCACATATCGTTGATGATGAGGATATTTTTGTTCTGTTCCATGGTCAATTACGCTCCTGGTCCTTGGTTTCTTCCAGCTTCTCCCAGAACTCCTGGGCGCTGAGGCCGGGCAGCCACCGCTTGCGGTCGCCCCCCCGGCCCGGCTCAAAGTGGCAGGCGGCGGCGTAGTCGCAGTACCGGCAGGCGTTTTTCTCCGGACCCCGCCAGAAGGGGTCGGCGGCGATGTTTCCGCTGCCGATTTCCTGGCAGATGTCCTCCAGCACCTGCTGGATGTGCCGGCCCAGCCTGCCCAGCTGCTCGTAGGAGCACAGGGCCTCCCCGGAGATCTCCCCGGTACTTTTGCTCACCTTCAGGGGCAGAAAGCGGTAGCCGCCGCCCCCGGTGTCCTCCATGGCGGACAGGACCTCCGGGTCCCCCACCACAAGGCCGCTGCGGGTGAGCTCCTTGTCCACCTTCTTCTGCAGCTCCTCGTCCCCCATGGTCCGGCTGCCCTTGATGATGGCCTCCCGGGCGGGGAGGTACAGCACCCCGTCCCCCTCCACAGGCAGGCCGTAAAGGGATTTCCCTTGCTCCTCCAGGGTGAACAGGTACAGGAGCATCTGCAGCCCCAGGCCGTTCCACACCTCGGTGAGGTCGAAGGTCTTCCGCCCGGTCTTGTAGTCCACCACCCGCAGGTGGAGCTTGCCGTCCTTCACCCAGCCGTCCACCCGGTCCACAAAGCCGGTGACGCTGATGGTCACCCCGTCCACGGTGAGCTCCACCGGGGGCAGGTCCTTCCCCCGGCCGAAGCCCAGCTCGAAGGAGATGGGTTTGAACCGGGAGCACAGCAGCTCCTGGGCCACATTGTCCACCACCGCCTGGACGGTGCGCAATAGCCGCCGGAACAGATATTGGAAGCGGGGCGTCTGGCCCTCCAGGCCCCCCAGCTCCTCCCGGACATACCGCTCCACCGCCTGCTCCGTCAGCGCCCTCAGGCGGCGCTTCCAGTCCTCGCCCCCGGCGTCCTCCATGCCGGGGATGGTGGTCTGCCCGAACATGGGGTCCTGGAGCACATGCTCCAGAACATAGTGGACAAAGGTACCATACTCAGGGGCTGTAAAGCCCGCTGGCTTGCGGGGTTCGGCCTTCAGGCCGTAGCGCATGAAGTAGGAGAAGTGGCAGGATTTGTACTTGTCCATCCGGGAGGCGGACATGGGCACCTTCCGCCCGTAGAGCTTCTCCACCGCCGCCGGGGACAGGGTTCCTCGCTCCCAGCCCTGGGCTCTGGCAAGGCCCTCCAGCTGCCGGGTAAATTGGGGGAATCCCTCCAGGGCCCGGCGCACCCCCGGGTCCGTTCCCGCCTGTTCCAGGGCGGGGAGGGGGGCCTGGAGGCGGAAGGAGCCGTGTAAGTCTTCCTCCTCCACCGCCTTTACATCGGTGAACAGCAGCTCCAGACGCTTAATGAGAAAGCTGGGCCGCCGCTCCTCCCCTCCCGGCCCCTGGCCGGGCCAGGACACCAGCAGCCTTTCGCCGGGCCGGGCGCAGATCTGATAGATGGTGGTCATCTCCCGGTAGAGAAGGTCCCGGCGGCTCTGCTCCATCTCCAGCCCGTAGGCGGACAGCAGCGCCCGGTCGTCGTCGGACAGCAGCCCCGGGGTGTCGCTCACCTGGGGCAGGGAGCTGTCGTCCGCCCCCAGCAGGAACAGCACCTTCACCCGGTGGCCCGTCTGGCGGGTGGTCTCCCCCGCCGTCACCCGGTCCAGGGACACGGGGATGGTGCCCACATCGTACTGGGAGAGCACCAGGCGAAAGAGCTGGGCAAACTCCTCCAGCTCCATGGGGGCCTCCCCCAGGAGCCTCGCGCACTGCTCCAGGGCCAGGGTGAGGATGTCCCAAAGCTGCCGATACTCCTCGGAGAGGGCGGGCTGCCCCCGCTCTTCCAGCTGCTCCACCCGGTCCCGCAGGCGCTCTGGCAGGCCGATCTCCTCCAGAAAGTTGTAAAGTGCTTTCGCCTGACCTTCCCCGGTTTTCAGGGGATTTTTCCGCAGGCGTTCCAGGGGAGCGGACACCCGCCGCCGTGCCTCGTCCAGCCGCTCCACCAGGTCGTGGTCCTCCTGGGTCCAGGGCACGCCGTAGCCCTTTGGGTGCCAGGGCCAGGGTTTTGTTTGCTTCCACCGGGAACCCCGGATGTCCCACTTGAGCACATAGTTTTCCAGCAGGTCCCTATCCTCTTCCGAAAGGTCGGTGAGGCCGGTCTTTAAGTACCGGAACACATCCTCGTACCGGTACTCCCCCGCCGCCGTCTCCAATGCGGCGGTGACCAGGGCCAGCACCGGCTTTTCCAGAATATCCGTCATGGCCGAGGAGAAGACGGGCACCCCATACCAGGGGAAGACCGACTCCACAAGGTCCCGGTAGGCCCCGTAGTCCCGGGCAGCCACCCCAATGTCCCGGAAGCGGTACCCCGTTTCCCGGACCAGCTCCAAAATCCGCCCGGCGGCCCACTCCACCTCGCCGCGGGGGGTACTGGCGTGGAAGAGCTCCACCGCCCCTTCCGCCGGGACGGGCTCCTCCGGGCGCTGAGCGAAGAGGTTCTGTTCCAGGTGCACGAGGGCGGGAACCTTTCCCCCGCCCTGTGTGACAAGGTATTCCACTTCACAGGGTATTCCCAGCTTCTGAGCCAGGGCCAGCATCTGCCGGGCGGTCTTTCGGGCGGGGGAAAAGACGCCGGTGCCCCCCTCGTCCTCCTCCAGGTGGTCGCAGGTGAGGGTGAGGGTCATGTTCTCCCCCTGGGCCATGAGCCGCTCCAGCACCAGGCGCTGCTGGGGGGTGAAGTCGGTAAAGCCGTCCAGCCACAGATCCTTCCCCTCTGCCCAGGGGCAGGAGCCCAGCTTCTCCCACACCCGGGTCAGCCGGTCCCTGGGGTCCAGGGCGCCGCGGGCGGTGAGGGCCTGGTACTCCCCGAAGATGAGGCCCAGGTCAAAGAGCTTGTCCCCCTCGGGGCCCGGGTTGTCCCGCCCCGCCTCCATGAGCTTTTCCGGGGAAATACAGGCCCCCTTCACCTCGTCCACGGTGGACAGCAGGGACTGGAGAAAGGCCGGGCGGCGCGAGGGCCGGGCGTAGACCTTCAGCTGGGAGGACAGGCTCTGTACCGCCCGGTACATGAGCAGCAGCCGTCCCCCCTCGTCCAGCTCCTCCTCCCCAAGGCCACCCGCCGCCTGGAACACCCGGTTACTGAGGCGGCTGAAGGAGAGGACCTCGGCGTATAGACTGACCTCCGGCCCCCCCGCCTGGCACAGGGCACGCTCGGCCTCGTGGGACTGCTGCTCGGGGACCATGAGCACTTGGGGGCGCTCCTTCCCCGCCGAAACCAGCCGGCGCAGCACGGCGGTGGTCTTGCCGCTGCCCGCCCGGCCCAGAATCACCCGGAACATCCCGTCCCCTCCCTTCTCAAACATTCGTATGGGCATTGTACCACATTTCCCCCCTGAAAAAAAGCCCCGGCGGGGGTGGATGAATTTCGGACAATCTTCTGGTATGATAGGGGTGAACCAAGGAGGGATGGATATGGCGATTCTGCTGGCGGAGGACGACCGGGCCCTGGCCAGGCTGATTTCGGACTTTTTCCAGGCGGCGGGACTGGAGGTCACTCCCGTCCACGACGGGGCGGCGGCCCTGGAGGCGGCGGCGGAGCGGTCCTTTGACCTGATGATCCTGGATGTGATGATGCCCCACTTTGACGGGCTGGAGGTGTGCCGCCGGGTGCGCCGGGACAGCTCGGTGCCCATCCTCTTCATCACCGCCCTCAGCCAGGAGGAAAACGCCCTGGCGGGCTACCGGGCGGGGGCGGACGACTACATCACAAAGCCCTTCTCCTTCCCCGTGCTGGTGGCGAAAGCTCAGGCTATGCTCCGCCGCGGCCGGGGGGAGAGCCTGGGAGAGGGCCAGCTGGGTTACGGCTCCATGGTCCTGGACACCGCCCGGGGCGTCCTCACCGTGGACGGGCGGGAGGTCCACCTTCGGCCCAAGGAGCTTCAGATTCTGGAGCTGCTCTTACGGGAGCAGGGCCGGACGGTGAGCCGGGACGCCCTCATCCAGAAGGTGTGGGGGATTGATTTTGACGGGGACGAGCGGATGGTGGACCGCCATGTGGCCTCCCTGCGGCAGAAGCTGGGCTCCGCTGCCCAGCACATCCGTTCGGTGTACGGCGTGGGCTACCGCCTGGGATGAGAGGAGGGATTTTATGAGAAAGGCCCTTGAAACCCTGTCCGGGAAGCTGACCCTGTGCTCCATCGCCATGATGCTGGTCATGTGGCTGGCGGTGGGGGCGGTGCTGGTGGTGTACACCGCCGGCGAGATCATGGACCAGGGCTACGACAAGGCCGTCGCCCTGGCCAACCAATACCGCTACGACAGCTTTCTTCAGGCCTATGACCCCACTCTGGAGGACGACTGGTGGCTGGAGCACGCCCTGACACAGCTCATCGAGTTTGTATACCCGGCCATGAACCGCGCCTATCCCAGCACCTACCTCCAATATAACTTCACCTGGACGGAAGACGAGTCCGGAGCCAGGATCTTCCTGCCCGTGCATACCATGATCGGGATCCGCCTTCAGTCGGAAGACGCTCCCTTTGGGATGATGCTCCTTCTGGATGAGCTCTCCCCCTCGGACCTGGAGCGGCTGACCAAGCAGATCCGCACCCGCCTGCCTCCCCTGTCCGCCACAGGGACCCGGGACGGCCTTCTCTTCCATGTGGATACCCTGACGGTGGGCGATCAGACCTACTCCACCGGCCGTGCCGGCGGAACAGACCGGGTATCCATCGGCGATGAAACCGGCCGGGTGTCGTCCCCCGGCGCTTATATCCTCCTGCCCTTCTCCGCCCGGACGGAGGAGGAGTGGTCTTTGCTGGTAAACGCCCGGGACTGGGTATTCTCCGACGACACTCAGCATCGCTCCTCCTGGCGGGACTACTTTTCCTGCTACTTTTACTACGGCTCCCCCATCTATCAGGACGATCCGGACGACCCATATGTCTTTGCTGGGGTGGTGCTGGCCGCCACCCCTCTAAAAACCGCCCTGGAGGAGAACGGCCCGGTGCTGCTGCGGCTGCTGGCGCTGGCGCCCGTTCTGGGGCTGCTGTTCGCCTTTGTAATCCACCGCATGGTGGTCTCCCCCCTGCAGAAAACCCGGGAGGACTTTCAGAAGGTGGCCCGGCTGGACTTTTCTGCCCTGTCCGGGGATACCAGGCGCGGGGATGAGATCGGGGAGCTGAACCGGAGTTTGCGGAACATGTCCGGGGAACTCCAGCGCCGGTGGGACGACGAGCGGGCCCTGGAACAGCGGCGGCGGGAGTTTGTGGCCGCCGCCTCCCACGAGCTGAAGACCCCCCTGGCCCTCATGCGGGGGTACACCGAGGGGCTCATGCAGAACATCGGGGACCGGGAGGAGTATCTGGCCAACATGGAGCGGGAGATCGACCGGATGAACGCCCTGGTGCTGGAGATGCTGGAGCAGACCCGGCTGGAGGGCATGGACGGGCTGCGGGAGATGGAGATGGTGGACCTCACCGCCCTGACCCGGGAGCTCCTCACCCAGATGGCCCCCCTCTTCCAGGGGCTCCACCTCTCCGTCCATCTGGCGGAGGGAGTCGCCATCCCCGGGGACCGAAAGCTGCTGGAGCGGGGGATCGGGAACCTTCTCTCCAACGCCGCGAGGTACTGTACCCCCGGGGGCCGGGTGCGGGTCTCCCTGACGGCGGGGCCGGTGCTCACGGTGGAAAACAGCTCCGACCCCATCCCGGAGGAGGAGCTTCCCCGGCTGTTCGAACTGTTCTACCGGGGGGACAAGGCCCGGGACCGGTCAGGCAGCGGCATGGGTCTGGCCATCGCCCAAAAAATCTTCACGCTCCACCACCTGCGCTGCCAGGGGGAAAATTTCCACGGGGGCGTGCGGTTCATTCTCACAGCTTCGGGGGAAGAAACCCGGTAATTTGCGCGAAATCCTTGAGTTTTTTCCCGACTTCTGTTAAAATTTGGTTAGATTGCCCCGCGGGTGATCGCCTGACGGCCCGGAGCCGGTTCCTTCCCCGGGCCCATCCAAATGGAAAGGAAGAATGAACATGAAAAAACGCTTCAGCCGAGCTTGCGCGCTGCTGCTCTCTGCCGCCCTTACGGCAGGGCTGCTGTGTGTGCCCGCCGGGGCGGAGGGCGACCTGTCGGTGGAGGACGGGGTCAAGCCCATTGCCTACCAGTTTCTCAACGCCGACGGCCAGGGGGTGACCTGCCCCACCTCAGAGGAGAGCTTTCAGGTGGGCGCCTACTACACCATGTCCGGGTACTTCGACACCTATGAGGTGGAGGGCTGCTACACCATCCCGGAGGGCGTCTCCCTGAAGCTGGCCAACAAGGGGGGCGTAGAGGACTGCTACCTGACCATCGCCGTGGTGGCCTTTGAGGAGATGACCGGCAAGCAGGTGAAAAAGGACTACGCCGACGCCATTGAGGCCCGGGAGGAGATGCTCCCCGACGAGCCCGCCCTGTCCCTGAAGGACAGCGACACCCTGTATGTCTACTCCGAGACCGACTGGGGCGGCGACCTGCTGTGCGCCGACGGCAAGTGGGTCAACGGCGTGGAAGGCCCGGAGAATGTGGTGAAGGTGGAGGAGAATCAGACCTACACCTTCTCCCTCCCCCAGGCGGAGGAGGGCAAGCTGTACCGGGTGGACTTCCAGGCCCACTACCCCCAGTCCAGCCAGCCCGATTACTACTACTACTGGCGCTTCTATGTGAAGATCGACCCGGAGGCCGAGGCCGTCCCCGTAAAGCCCGAAGTCCCCGCCTTCTCCGATGTGGCGGAGGACGCCTGGTACGCCAGGCAGGTGGCCTGGGCGGTGGAGAACGGCATCACCAGCGGCACCACCGACACCACCTTCTCCCCCGACAAGACCTGCTCCACCGCCGAGATCCTCACCTTCCTGTGGCGGGCCGCCGGCTCGGAGCAGCCCACCATCGACAACCCCTTCACCGATGTGGCCGCCGACGCCTGGTACCTGACCCCCGCCCTGTGGGCCTATGAGAAGGGCCTTGTGTCGGGCACCCAGCTTCTGGGGGATACCCCCTGCACCCGGGCCTCCACCATGGTCTATTTGTGGAAGCTGGCCGGGTCCCCCCAGGCGGAGGCCGCCGGCTTTACCGATGTCCCCGCCGACGCCGACTACGCCCAGGCGGTGGCTTGGGCCGTGGAGCATGGCGTCACCAGCGGCACCGGAAACGGGGCCTTCTCCCCCGACATGATCTGTAACCGCGGCCAGATCGTCACCTTCCTCTATCAGGATTTCGCCAAAGGGGAATAAGCACCCATCAAAAAGCACCTGAGATACAAAAATCGCCGGAGACATGGAAAAGTTCATGTCTCCGGCGTTTTTTATGTCTATCGGAAGATCAGCGCCACGGCGTGGGCGGCCATTCCCTCCCCGGCGCCGGTAAAGCCCAGCTTCTCCTCGGTGGTGGCCTTCACATTCACCCGGTCCGCCTCCACCCCCATGGCCGAGGCCAGGCAGCGGCCCATGGCGGGGATATAGGGGGCCAGCTTGGGCCGCTGGGCCAGGACGGTGGCGTCCACATTGCCAACCTGCCAGCCCCTCTCCTTCAGCAGGGCGGTGACATGCTCCAGAAGGCGGATGCTGTCCGCCCCGGCGTAGGCGGGGTCGGTGTCGGGAAAGTGCCGCCCGATGTCCCCCAGGCCCGCCGCCCCCAGCAGGGCGTCCATCACCGCGTGGGCCAGCACATCGGCGTCGGAGTGGCCCAGCAGGCCCAGCTCGAAGGGGATCTCCTGTCCCCCCAGGATCAGCTTTCGTCCGGCGGTGAGCCGGTGGACATCGTAGCCGTGTCCCACCCGGAAATCCGTCATAAAATCCCCTCCCCTCGGGCGTTCAGAATGGCCTCCCCCAGGACCAGGTCCAGGGGGGTGGTGATTTTAAGATTTTCCCGGCTGCCCCGGGTGAGGGTCACCTTCTTGCCCAGGCGCTCCACCGCCCCGCAGTCGTCGGTGAGCAGCTCCCCGTCCTCCAGGGCCTTCTGGGTGGCGGCCCGGATGAGCCCCGCCTCAAAGACCTGGGGGGTCTGCACCGCCCGCAGGCTGGAGCGGTCCACCGTCTCCACCCCCAGTCCGTCCTCCCAGCGCTTGATGGTGTCCACCACCGGGACGCAGGGGGCGGCCGCCCCGGACTTCCTGGCCTCGGCGATGGCCTCCTGGATCACCTCCCCGGTGACCAGGGGCCGGGCCCCGTCGTGTATGGCGATGAGCTCCGCCTCCGGGTCCGTCTCCCTCAGTCCGGCCTGGACCGAGTGGATCCGCTCGGCCCCGCCCACAATGACCTTGCGCACCTTATTCAGGGAATAGTCCTGGCACAGGCGGCTCACCTCCACCAGCAGGTCCTCCCGGGTGACCACCACGATCTCCCCTACCTGCGGGCAGTCCTGAAAGGCGTACAGGGTATGTACCAGCACGGGCATCTCCCCCAGGGGGGCCAGCACCTTGTCGATCCCCTCCATCCGCCGGGCGGAGCCGGCGGCCACGATCACCGCCGAACAAACAGGGGCGTCGGGCTTCTTCTTCCATTTTGAAAACAGTCCGGCCATGAAAAAACCTCCCGTCACAAAAGAAGGGGCCGGACGGGCCCCTCTCCTCGCGGAATATTTTATTGACCTGTGAGACAGGTTATGCCAAAGCGGTGTTCAGCGCCTGCTCCGCCGACTCATAGCTGACGCTTTTGGCCAGCACGATCTCTGAGATGAGGATCTGCTTGGCGGAGTGGAGCATCTTCCGCTCGCCGGTGGACAGCCCCCGGGCCTGATCCCGGGCGGTGAGGCCCTTGATGACCCAGGCCACCTTAAAGAGGTCTCCGCTCTTCATGCGCTCCATGTTTTCCCGGTAGCGGTGGTTCCAGTTGGAGGTCATCTCCACCTGAATATCGGGGATGGCGGCCAGCACCCGGTCGGCCTGGGCCCCGTCCACAATGGGACGCACCCCGATCTCCTCACAGCTGTCTGTGGGGATCATGACCACCATGGAGCGGTTGGGCAGGCGCAGGATATAGTAATCCCGGACGACCCCATCCACCTTCTTCTGGACAATGCTCTCCACCACGCCCGCCCCGTGCATGGGGTGGACGACCTTATCCCCGACCTGAAACACCGCGAACCTCACTTTCTCTCCGATCAACCAGCTTTTTTTGCTCTACTGTGATGTATTATATCAATTTTATCCCAAAATTGCAAGCTAAAAACGGAATTTCAGGAAAATTTTACAATTTATCCGCTGTTTTTAACCAAAAAGGTCATCACTTTGGGAGGGAGAGGGCCCCGGCCCGGGAGCGGAATCACGAAGGGGCGCAAAGCTTTTCACACAAGAAAAAGCCAGCTGGAGACTGTCGAAAAAGTGGCGCGGCCGCTTTTTGAGAAAGATTACAATTTATTCCGACGCCCGCGGGCGTCGGAACTCCTTGCGGGAGGGCTTTTTTGACAAGAAAAGCCGGCTGCTTTCGCAGCCGGCTTTTGAAAGCTCATTGACGCTTGCCTTACTCCTGGTCAGCGGCCTCTTCGGCCTCTTCCCCGGCAGCCTCCTCAGCGGGGGCCTCCAGCAGAGCGCGGATGGACAGGGAGATCTTCTTGTTCTCCATATCCACATCGATGATCTTGGCGTCCACCTTGTCGCCCTCGGCCACCACATCGCCGGGCTTCTCCACCCGGTGATCGGCCAGCTGGGAGATGTGGATCAGGCCGTCCACACCGGGCACAACCTCGGCGAAGGCGCCGAAGGTCATCAGCTTGACGACGCGCACATTGGCCACATCCCCAACCTTGTAGGTGTTGGTGAACACGGTCCAGGGATCCTGGCTGTGGTCCTTCATGCCCAGGGAGATCTTCTTCTTCTCCTTGTCGGCGGAAATGACATACACATCCACGGTGTCGCCCACCTTCACCACCTCGGAGGGGTGCTTGATCCGGGACCAGGACAGCTCGGAGATGTGGACCATGCCGTCCACGCCGCCGATGTCCACGAAGGCGCCGTAGGAAGTCAGGGACTTCACGGTGCCGGTGTAGTGCTTGCCTTCCTCGATCTCAGCCCAGACCTTCTCAGCGGCGGCGGCCCGCTCAGCCCGCAGCACACGGCTGATGGAGCCCACCACACGGCGGCGGGCACGGTTGACCTCGGTGATGACCAGGCGGACATGCTTCTTCAGCAGCTCGGTCATGGGAGTCTCACGGGGCAGACCGGTCTGGGAGGCGGGAACGAACACCCGCACGCCCTTCACAGAGACGACCACGCCGCCCTTGTTGTCCTCGGTGACCACGCCTTCCACCACGGTCTCGTTCTCCCGGGCGGCCTCGATCTCTTCCCAGCCCTTGTTGATGTCCAGGCGGCGCTTGGACAGCTTCACCAGGCAGTCACGGTCGCTGACCTGCATGACGATGGACTCGATCTCGTCGCCCACCTTCACCAGGTCCTCAACCTTGGCGTTGGGATCGTCGGTCAGCTCGGACAGGGCAATGTAGCCGGGGTACTTGATACCCAGCTCAACCTGAACTTCGGTGGGCGTAACAGCCACAACGGTACCGGTAACCTTATCTCCATTATTTAAAGTTTTGATCGACTCCTCCAGCATCTCCGCGAAGGATTTTTCGATCTCCATGGTTTCGTCGCTCATTTTGTCATAGACCTCCTTTATTATCCACGCAGGCGTAGAAGCGCCCGCCGTGATGCCGACCATATCCGCCTTGGGCAGTTGACTCAGATCCAGATCCGCCGCCCGCTCGATGAGCAGGACATGGGGACAGAACTCTCTGCAGATCTCTCCAAGGCGCTTGGTATTGGAGCTCTGCCGGTCGCCCACCACCACCATAAGCCCGCAGATTTGGGCCAGCTGGCGTGCCTCCTCCTGGCGTTTAGATGTCGCTCCACATATTGTATCAAAAAATTCTGCGTTTGTACACTCTTTTTTTGCTTTTTTCACGCAGTCATCCCAAATTTTCCTGGTAGAGGTGGTCTGGGATACAAATGTCATAGGAAGTGTCCGCCGCTGCGGAACTTGGTCCAGCCAGTCCTCCAGCTCTTCCGCCCCGGAGACCACCACAGGGCGGCCGCACCAGCCGGCAATGGCCCTCACCTCCGGGTGGTCGTGGGTGCCCACGATGACGGGCACCCTCCCCCGCTCCTCCGCCTGACAGACGATCTGGTGGATGCGGGTGACATTGGGGCAGGTGGCGTCCAGGATCTGGATCCCCCGGTCCTGAAGCCCCTGGTGAACCGCCCGGCTCTCCCCGTGGGAACGGATGATCACGGCGCTCCCCCGGGGCACCTGTTCGGGGGTCTCCACCGCATACAGGCCCTGGGCGGCCAGGTGGTCCACCACATCCTTATTGTGGATGATGGAGCCCAGCATGACGCAGGGTTTCCCCTCCCGGGCCGTCTTTTCCGCCAGCTCCACCGCCCGGCGTACCCCGTAACAGAAGCCCGCTGATTTCGCCAATATCACCTTCATTTGATCTGCTCCCCCAGGGCGTGGACCCGGTCCAGCAGGTCGTGGGCGATCTCCTGCAGCTCCTCGGCGGTGGGCTTTCTCCCCTCAAAGGTGGGCATGTAGGGCTTGCCGATGACCACGGTGTTGAAGCGGAACAGCCGCTTTTTGGGCTGAATATACACCGGCACCAGAGGCACCCCGGTGCGGGTGGCGAACAGGGCCGCCCCCGTCTTGGCCTCCACATGCTCCCCCTCATGTACCCGGGTCCCCTCGGGGAACATCAGCAGCTTATGGCCGTCCTTTAAAAATTTCAGCGCCGTTTTCACCGCCTTCATGTCGGCGGCTCCCCGGTCCACTCCGAACACCCCGGCCTTGGACAGCAGCCAGCCGATCACCGGCACCCGCATGATCTGAATTTTGGCCATGGCCCGCATGGTGTACCGGTGGCCGAAGGCGAAGACCACATAGAAGGGGTCCCCCGCCGTGGTGTGGTTGGGACAGATGACGGCGGGGCCGTCTGGGATGTTCTCCCGGCCGATCACCTTCACCGGGTGAAAGAAATTGAAAAAGGGCCAGATCACTGCGTACAGGAAGTGGTACATCCTGTCCATCCGCTGCTCCTCACTTCTGTGCTCCGGCTGGACAGCAGCCGCCGCCTGATTCACTTGCTCGCTCACAGTTCCTTCTCCTTTACCAGCCGGGCCAGGGCCTCCAGGCTCTGCTCCAGATTCAGCCGGGTGGTGTCCAGCAGCTGGGCGTCCTCCGCCCGGCGCAGGGGGGCAATGGGCCGGTTGGCGTCCTGCTCATCCCGCTGGATGATGTCCCGGAGCACGGTGTCATAGTCCGCCTGCTGTCCCCGCTGCCGCAGCTCCAGCAGCCGGCGCCGCGCCCGGGCCTCGGGGGCGGCGGTGAGGAAGATCTTCACATCCGCCTGGGGCAGCACCACCGTGCCGATGTCCCGGCCGTCCATGACCACATTGTGCTCCCGGGCCTGGCGGCGCTGGAAGTCCAGCAGGAAGTCCCGCACCGCCGGAATGGCCGACACCCGGGAGGCGAGACCGGACACCTGGTGCTCCCGGATGGCCCGGGACACATCCTCTCCCCCCAGGAACATCCGCTGCTCCCCGTCGGGGCCGTAGTCCATCCGGATGTCCAGCTCCTTCAGCAGGGCGGCCACCTGACCGGCGTCTGCCGGGTCAGCCCCCGCCCGCAGCACGGCCAGGGCCACGGTGCGGTAGATGGCCCCGGTGTCCACATAGATAAATCCCAGCTTTCCGGCCAGCTGCCGGGCCAGGGTACTCTTCCCCGCCCCGGCGGGGCCGTCGATGGCGATACTCTTCAATTTCATCACGACTCTCTCCAAGCAATCTGGGTGCCGCGCCCCAAAAGGGCGCGGCGGACAGGGCCCGCCTTCACAGGCCCCGCTGAATGTATTGCGCGGCGTACTCCCCCGCCGCCCGCCCGGTACACCAGGCGATCTGCAGGTTGAAGCCCCCGGTGTAGGCGTCTACATCCAGCAGCTCCCCCGCAAAGTATAATCCCTTTACCTTCTTTGAGGCCATTGTCTTTGGGTCCACTTCTCCCACCTTCACGCCTCCGGAGGTCACAATGGCCTCGGCAATGGGCCGGGGGCCGGACACCGGCACGGTGAAGGCCTTCAGGCACTCCAGCAGGCGGCGGCGCTCCTCCTTTGTCACATCGTGGGCCTTCTTCTCCCCCAAAATCCCCGTCCGGTCCAGGACCACGGGGATCATCAGCCGGGGGAGCAGCGTCCCCATCAGGTTGCTCATGTCCCGGTTGGCCCCCTGGCTCAGCTCCCGCACCAGGCGGGCGTCCAGGGCCTGCTCATCCAGGGCGGGCTTCAGGTCGATGATGCAGGTGTACTTCTCCCGGCCGAAATCCCGCATATGGGCGCTGGCGGACAAGACCAGAGGTCCGGACAGGCCGAAGTGGGTGAAGAGCATCTCCCCCTGCTCCCGGTATATGGTCTTCCCCTTCTGGTTTTTCACCGTCAGCACCACATTTTTCAGGGACAACCCCTGCATCTCCCCGCAGAAGCTCTCCGGGGACTCCAGGGGGACCAGGGAGGGCCTGGGCTCCACCACGGTGTGTCCCGCCCGGGCGGCCATGGCGTGGCCGTCCCCGGTGGAGCCGGTGGCGGGGTAGGACAGTCCCCCCGTGGCCAGGATCACCGCCCCGGCCTTCAGGGGCCCCTGCTCCGTCTCCAGGCCGGCGATCCGCCCCTCCTCCACTGTAAGGTCGGTGACCCGGGTGTGGAGGACGGGGACCTTCAGCCGCCTGAGCTCATGGTACAAAGCGTCGATGATGTCGGCGGCCCGGTCAGACTGGGGGAACACCCGGTTTCCCCGCTCCACCTTCAGGGGCACCCCCAGGGCCTCAAAAAAGCCCTCCACATCCGCCGGGGTGGTGTGATTGATGGCGCTGTACAGAAATTTCCCGTTTCTGGGGGTGGAGGAGAGCACCTGGTCCGGGGAGCAGTGGTTTGTCACATTGCACCGGCCCTTGCCGGTGATATAGAGCTTGCGCCCCAGCTTGGGGTTGCGCTCGGCAATGGTCACCGGGCAGCCCAGCCTCGCGGCGGTAATGGCCGCCATCATCCCGGCGGCGCCGCCCCCCACCACACAGAGCCCGCTGCTGTCTTCCCTCACTGCTCCACCTTCTCATAGACCCCGTACTCGTCCCAGATGTCCTCCAGGGTCTGGAAGGTGTGGGCCAGGTCGTCGTTTTTCCGCTGGCTCACCGCCACCAGCAGGGCGTTGACCAGACTGAGGGGGGCCACCAGGGAGTCCACGAAGGAGGCCATGTCGCTGCGGGCCTTCAGGGTGTAGTGGGAAATGGGGGCCAGAGGGGACGCCTCGCTGTCGGTGATGGCCACGGTGGTGGCCCCCCGGTCCCGGGCGAAGTTCATGGCCTGGACGGTACGGCTGGAGTAGCGGGGGAAGCTGACCCCCACCACCACATCCCCCGGCCCCACCCGCAGCAGGCTCTCAAAGACCTCGCTGGCGGTGTTGGCGGAGACCAGGCACACATTTTCGAAAATCAGATTGAAATAAAAGTGCAGGAAGGTGGCGATGGCGGCGGAGGAGCGCACGCCGATGATGTAGATCTTTTTTGCCGAGACGATGGCGTCCACCGCCCGCTCAAAGCTCTCCCGGTCCAGCTCCTCCAGGGTCATGCGGATCTTGTCGATATCCGACTGGAGCACCATGGACAGCAGGTCCTGGTCCCCCAGGCGGTCGTTGGTCACCTCGATGCGCTGCACGGAGGTCAGGCGGTTGCGGATCATTTTTTGCAGGGACTTCTGCATATCCGGGTAGCCGTCATAGCCCAGCTCGGCGGCAAAGCGCACCACCGTGGACTCGCTGACCCCCACCTTCTTGCCCAGACGGCTGGCCGTCATGAAGGCGGCCTTGTCGTAGGACTCCAGAATAAAATTGGCGATCTTTTTCTGTCCCTTGGAGAATGTATGGATATTTTCCTGAATCACCGTGAGAATATCTCGATTCATTCCAATTCACTTCCTATGTTTCTCTTCCTGTCTTCCAGTTGGTGGAAGACGGTCCCCGTCAGGGCCCTGTCTCCCACTATGTGACTGTCCTTTCTATCATACCCGGTTCCCCTGAAAAATGCAAGAGATTTTTGCAGGAATTTCATCGTTCCTGCAAAAATCTCTCACTCTCCCGGGGTCCTTCCCCGGCCAGGGCCAGCAGCTCCTGCCCGGTGAGGGGCCGCCACTGTCCCGGCTTCAGGGTCCGGTCCAGGGGCAGTTCCCCCTCCCGGATACGCTTGAGGCGCAGCACCGTCAGCCCCGCCTGGTCGCACATCCGGCGCACCTGGCGGTTTTTCCCCTGGTGGATGGTGACGGACAGCTGGTGCACCCCTCCGCTGCTTCTCCCCCGGCGCACCTTGGCGGGGGCCAGGGGCTCCCCGTCCAGCTCCATGGGGGAGGACAAAACCGGCAGGGCCTTTTCCACATTCCCCGTCACCCACACCAGATACTCCTTTTCCACCTCATGGCTGGGGTGGAGCAGGCGCTGGGTCAGGTCCCCGTCGTCGGTGAGGATGAGCAGCCCCTCCGAGTCCAGGTCCAGCCGCCCCACCGGCCACACCCGCTTCCCGCAGCCGGAGACCAGCTGGGCCACGGTCTTTCGCCCCTTCTCGTCGGAGAGGGTGGACACATAGCCCCGGGGCTTGTTGAGCATCAGGTAGGTGCGCTCCCCGCCCTGGCGCAGGGGGCGGCCGTCCACCCTCACCTCGTCCCGGTCCAGGTCCGCCCGGTCCCCCAGGCTGGCCCTCTCCCCGTTTACCGTCACCCGGCCCTCATTGATCCACTCCTCCGCCTTCCGGCGGGAGGCCAGACCGCAGGCCGAAATCAGCTTCTGAAGCCGCTCCTCCACCCAATCATCCTCTCTGTCTCATGGAAAGCCCGGCGATGCGGGCCAGAAATTCGGTCAAAAAGTTGCCCTCCGGGGCCAGGTCACAGGGGACGGCCCGGCCGGTCACCAGTGGGACCCGCCCCAGCTCCTCCCCATTCAGAAGGCACAGGATCTCCCCCACCCGCTGCCCCTCGGAACAGGGGGCGGCGAGGGTGTCCCCGTCCAGCAGGACCTCCACCTCCGGCTCCTCCCCCGCCATCAGGGGGACCGCCAGGGTCTCCCCGGCCACAAGGGGGCACAGGGGCACAAGTCCCCCCTCCACCGGCACAGATCCCATCTGGTCTCCCGCCCTCACCGGGGTCTCCAGCTCCAGGGCGGAAAAGCCGTAGTCAAAAAGGGCGGCGTGGTCGGCCCAGTCGTTGGGGTCGGAGAGGGTGACGCAGATGAGGGTCATCCCCTCCCGCTCCGCCGCCGACACCAGGGTGCGCCCCGCCTTCTCGGTGTAGCCCGTTTTCAGGCCGATACAGCCCTGGTACCGCCACAGGAGCTTGTTGTGGTTGGTGAAGCTCCTGCCCTCCAGGGAGATGGACCTGGTGGACACCATCTCCCTTAATGTCTCGTTTTCCAGGCAGGCCCGGGCCAGCAGGGCCATATCATAGGCGGTGGAGTAGTGCTCCTCGTCATTGAGGCCACTGGGGTTTGCGAAGTGGCTGTCCACCATGCCAAGCTCCGCCGCCTTCTCATTCATCCGGGCCACAAAGGCCTCCTCACTGCCCCCGCACACCTCGGCCACCGCCAAGGCGGCGTCGTTACCCGAGCGCAGGAGCATCCCGTAAAGGAGGGTCTCCAGGGTGAGCTTCTCCCCCTCCCGCAGGTAGATGGAGGAGCCCTCCACCCCCACCCACCGGGGGGAGACGGTGATTTCCCGGGAAAGCTCCACCCCCGACTCCAGGGCCACCAGAGCGGTCATCAGCTTGGTGGTGCTGGCGATGAGCCGCCGGTCATGGGCGTTTTGCTCATAAATGACCCGGCCGCTGCCGGCTTCCATCAAAATAGCGGATTTTGCGCTGGTGTCCACCGCCCCGGCCCGGGGCACGCAGCCCAGGAGCAGGGCCAGGACCAGCACAGCTCCCGCCGGACGAAACTTCATAAGGTCGCCTCCCATTGTTCAGCTGACCTTTAGTATATTGCCGCCGGGGCCCATTTATAGCGGGTAAATTTTTCTGAATCTGCCCTCAGGATTCAAATTCCTTTTTTTCCTGCTGGCTCTGAATAAAATCGGTCACCTTGTCCACCACCTCGGGGACCATGTCGATGACCCGGTCCATGGTGGTCACCGGGGCGCCGCCCACAGGGAGCAGCTTCACATTTCCATCCCGGATCACCAGAAAGGCCACCGGCTCCAGCTTGGCGCTGGCGGCGCTGCCCCCGCCGAAGTTTTGATTCGCTCCGGTCTGCCTGGTGGAAAACTCCGTGCCGCCGCCGCCCACGCCGATGGACATCCGGGACACGGGGATCAGAGTGACGCCCTCCGCCTGGATGGGGGTGCCCACGATGATGTCGGCGTCGGCCATGGAGCGCACCTGCTCCATCGTCTCCCGCATCAGCCGTCCGATGGGGTTCTTCTTCTCCTGATTTTCCATAAATCAGACCGCCTTTCTTTCCTTGTCGTTGGTGTTGTGCCGCTCCTTGACGGCAATCACTTTCTTCAGCCCCTTCAGGCCGAAATACAGTCCCAGCCACAGCAGCTGCCCCACCTTCAGGGACAGGCTGCCCGCGGCGGATACCGTGGTCGTCTCTGTATCAAAGTCCAGCTCCACCCGGGCCCTGCCGTCCTTCACATGGAAGGCCTCCGTCAGGGGGAGCCAGAGGGCCCCCAGGGCGGCGTTGGCGCAGCCGTAGGCCATGGCGGCGTCGGCGGGGTCAGAGGCCCCGGCCCGCAGCTCCAGCTCCAGATGGTCCACCTGGAGCTTTTTCCGAAACTGCCCCGCCGCCTCCAGGGCCAGGGGGATCAGCTCCCGGGCGTAGTCCAGGGCCCCGCCCTTGGGGATTCCCGTCCCCTTTTTCTCCGGTTTCGGGGCCTTGGCGGGCTTTTTCCGTTTCTTCTCCATGGGCCACAGCTTCAGCCGCACCGGCCCCAGCCGGGCCCAGGCCCGGGGACCGTCGCCGCCGTACTCCCCCCGCACCCCCACCCGGAGCTGTGCCAGCAGGAACAGGCACACCAGGACGGCGGCCAGGATCACCAGGCCCTTCACGGTTCCTCCGCCGGGTCCTCCCCGGCCTTCTCCTCCGCCTGCCGCAGGCGGGCCAGGCTGTTCTCCAGCTCCAGGGTCATCTGGCTGCCCTCCTGGGAGGAATTGGGCAGCTCGGGCATCTCCTCCAGACTGGACAGGCCGAAGGAGCGCAGGAAATTCTTGGTGGTGCGAAACTGCATGGGCCGGCCGGGGACGGCCAGCCGCCCCGCCTCCTCAATGAGCTCCCGCTCCAGCAGCAGCCCTACGGTATAGGAGCTGTCCACCCCACGCACCTGGTCCACATAGGCCCGGGTCACCGGCTGGTAGTAGGCGATGATGGCCAGCACCTCCAGGGCGGGCTGGGACAGGCGGGCGGGCTTCCGGCTCTCCAGGGTTTTGCGGATATAGGGGGCAAACTCCGGGGCGGAGCACAGCTGATAGCTGGTGTCCAGCTTCAAAAGGCGGATGCCCCGGCGGTCATAGCTGTACTTGTCCATCAGGCGCTGGGCCACGGCGTCCAGGGTGGGCCGGTCCACCTCCAGCCCCAGGCACAGCCGCTCCACCGCCACCGGCTCCCCGGCGGCGAAGAGCACGCCCTCCAGGGCGGATTCCAACTCTTTCAGTTCCAACTGGGCCCCTCCTCACTCACTGTCAGCGGTAAATTTGACCTCTTCCCCGCCCTCGTCCCGGGTGCAGGTGACGGTGCAGTCCTCCTCCGTCCCCGCCAGGCGCAGCCGGTGGGCCTTGCACAGCTCCAGCACCGCCAGGAAGGTGGCCACCACCTCCGAGCGGCTGCGGCTGCCCTTGAAGAGGGCACGGAACCGGGTGACCCCGAAGCGGATGAGCCGCTGGATGATCTCCCCCGCCTTGTCCGCCACCGGGTAGGGCTCCCGGCCCACGATGCCCTGGAAGGCGGCCATGGGGGGCGGAAGCTTGTTGTCCGAGCGGCTGAGCACCGCCGTCATGGCCCGGAGCAGGTCCTCCTTGTCGTGGACATAGCGGTAGACCTTGTCGGGCTGGATGGCCTCGGGCTCCTTGGCCAGGTAGTCCCGGCCGATCTGATAGCGGATGTCCAGATCCGGGACCACCGCCTTGATTTTCAAATAGTTCTCGTTGCGCTGGTGGGCCTCCAGGGTGGCGATGAGCTGTTCCATCTCGCTCATGGCCTCCTCGTCGTTGATGGACAGGAGCATGCGGGTCTTGATATAGATGAGGTGGGAAGCCATGGTGACAAACTCGCTGGCCACCTCCAGGTCAAGCTCCTTGCGCTTGTTCATCCACTCCAGATACTGATCCAGCAGCAGGGAGATCTGGATGTCCTTGATCTCCATTTTATTTTTGCTCAGCAGGTGCAAAATCAAATCCAGAGGGCCCACAAAGTCCTCCAGATTTTCTTCTTTGGCCTTTACCACCCCTTCCAGGTGGTAAATGGGCGTCTCCACAGGCACTCCCCCCAAGCAAAATGGTTTCAGAATATTATACCAGTTTACCCATGAAAACACAAGAAAAATCCCCGGCCCGAAGGCCGGGGATCAGAGACAGTCGAAAAAGCGGCTGTGCCAGCGGGAGGGCTTTGCGGCCCCCTACTTCTGGATTCCGGATAAAATGGCCCGGAGCAGCTCCTCCCGGCCCGTCCCCTTCTCGGCGGAGAAGGGGATCAGGACGGTATCCTCGTCCAGCTCCAGGGTCTCCCTAACCAGCTGGAGGTTGGGTTCCACTTCGCTCTTTTTCAGCTTGTCCAGCTTGTTGGCCACCACGATGAGGGGACACCCCGTGTCCCGGAACCACCGGGCCATGGTGCAGTCGTCGGCGGTGGGCTTGTGCCTGGAGTCCACGATCATCACCCCCAGGGTGAGCAGATCAGGCCGGGCGAAGTAGTCCTCCATGAGCTTGCCCCACCGGTCCCGCTCGGCCTTGGACACCTTGGCGTAGCCGTAGCCGGGCAGGTCCACCAGGTAGAAGGCGTTGTCGATTTTAAAGTAGTTGATATGGATGGTCTTGCCGGGGGCGGCCCCCACCCGGGCGAAGTTCTTCCGGTTCAGCAGCCGGTTGATCACCGAGGATTTGCCCACATTGGACCGCCCGGCGAAGGCCACCTGGGGCAGCCCATCCTGAATAAAGGTCCTGGGGGATACGGCGGAGAGGACAAACTCCGCCTTTTGTACATTGACAGCCATGGCTACCCCTCCTTACCGCCGGGGCCGCTGACTCCCCTGTCCCTTCTGGGGGGCGGGGATGGAGATGGCCTCCTTCTTCTCCTCCCTGGGCTGGGAGGGCAGCTCCACCACCTCGGCGGGGCGGTTCAAAGCGGCGGAGAGCACCTGGTCGGCCCGCTCCACCAGTACAAACTGGAGGGCTTTGCGCACCGTCTGGTCGATCTCCTCCAGATCCTTCTCGTTGTCCATGGGGATGATCACCGTCTTGATGCCGTTGCGGAAGGCGGCCATGGTCTTCTCCTTCAGGCCGCCGATGGGCAGCACCCGGCCACGGAGGGTGACCTCGCCGGTCATGGCGATGCCCCGTTTCACCGGCCGCCCGGTGAGGGCGGAGACCATGGCGGTGGTGATGGCGATACCGGCGGAGGGCCCGTCCTTGGGCACGGCCCCCTCGGGGAAGTGGACATGGATGTCCTTCTCCTTATAGAAGTCGGCGGGGATGCCCAGCCGGTCGGACTGGCTGCGGATGTAGCTGAGGGCGGCGTGGGCCGACTCCTTCATCACATCCCCCAGGTTGCCGGTGAGCTCCACCTTGCCCGAGCCGGGGACCACATTGACCTCCACCTCCAGCAGCTCTCCGCCCACACTCGTCCAGGCAAGGCCGTTGACCACGCCCACACGCTCCTCCAGGGCCTGGCGCTCCGGGTGGTAGCGGGGGATGCCCAGGTACTCCTCCAGGTCTTTTTCTGTAATGTGGATAGACTTTACATCACCTGTGACCACTTTCATTGCCGCCTTCCGGCACAATCCGGCCAGCCGCCGCTCCAGAACACGCACACCCGACTCCCGGGTGTAGGCGGAGATGATCTCCCGCAGGGCCCCGTCGGACACCTTCAGCTGCTGTCTGGTCAGGCCGTGGCGTTTGAGCTCCTTGGGAAGCAGGTGCTTTTTGGCGATCTGCACCTTCTCCTCGTCGGTGTAGCTGCCCAGCTCGATGACCTCCATCCGGTCCAGCAGGGGCCGGGGGATGGTGTCCATGTTGTTGGCGGTGGTGATGAACATGACCTCGGACAGGTCAAAGGGGATTTCCAGGAAGTTGTCCCGGAAGGTGCTGTTCTGTTCCCCGTCCAGCACCTCCAGCAGGGCCGAGGCCGGGTCGCCCCGGTGGTCGTGGCCCAGCTTGTCGATCTCGTCCAGGAGCATCAGGGGGTTGCAGCTGCCGCACTGGCTGATGGCCGAGATGATCCGGCCGGGCATGGCCCCCACATAGGTCTTCCGGTGGCCCCGGATCTCCGCCTCGTCGCTGACGCCGCCCAGAGAGATTCTGGCCAGCTTCCGGTTCATGGCCCGGGCCATGGACATGGCGATGGAGGTCTTGCCCACGCCGGGAGGGCCCACCAGGCAGATGACCTGGCCCTTCAGCTCGGGGGCCAGCTGCTTGACGGCCACAAACTCCAGGATGCGCTCCTTCACCTTTTCCAGGCCGTAGTGGTCGTGGTCCAGGGCCTTTTTCACAGCGGCCACGCTGATCTTCTCCTTGGTCTTCTTGCCCCAGGGCAGCTCCAGGCACACATCCAGGTAGTTGCGCAGGACGGTGCCCTCGGAGGAGCCGTAGGTCTGCTTGGCCAGACGGCCCAGCTCCTTGTTCAGCTTCTCCCGCACCTGGTCGGGCAGGTCGGCCTTGGCGATCTTCTGGCGGTACTCCTCGATCTCGTCGGCGCCCTCGCCCTCCCCCAGCTCGTTCTGGATGGCCTTCATCTGCTCCCGCAGGAAGTAGTCCCGCTGGTGGCCGGCCATCTGTTCCCGGGCCTTGTTCTGGATCTCGTTGTCCAGGGAGAGGATCTCCACCTCCCGCTCCAGCAGCTTGTGAAGCTTCTCCAGCCGCTTGGTGGGGCGCAGCTCCTCCAGAATGGCCTGCTTGTCCCCGTTGCGCATGGGGATGTTCTGGGCGATATAGTCGGCGATATGGCCCGGGTCCTGGCTGGCCAGCACATGGACGATCAGGTCGGGGGACATCTTGGGGGCCAGCTCGGCGTACTGCTGGAACAGGTCATAGGTGTCCCGCATGAGGGCCTCCACCCTGGCCGGGGTGTGGGCCGGGGCCTCCGGGGTCTGGATCTCCTGGACCTCCGCCTCCAGATAGGGCTCGGCGCGCATCATCTGCACCAGGCGGCCCCGGGCGTTGCCCTCCACCATCACCCGCACCGTGTCCCCGGGCATCCGGAGAATCTGGCGGATGGAGGAGATGGTGCCCACCTGGTAGAGATCGTCCTGGTCCGGAGTCTCCACCCCGATGTCCTTCTGGCCCACCAGAAAGACGGGGCTGCCCGCGCTCATGGCGGTCTCCAGGGCTTTAATGGAGATATCCCTGGACACCTCAAAATGGATCAAAACATTGGGAAAAACCGTCAGGCCCCGCAGGGCGATGACCGGCATAGTTGTGGTATGAAGCACTTCCCATTCTTTGCTCATATCAATTCACTTCCTCTCAGGGGTAACAAACAGCGCCCCGGGCTCCGCCGTTCCGGGGAGACCGCGGGGCGCCTATCGATGTTTTTTGTCAGCTCGCGCTGGACATACCCAGCCCCCGGTCCACCTGGACCGTGGCCTTGCCCAGTTTGGGCCGCTGGGTACGGTTGGGGTCCCGCTCCAGTTCGGGCTGGGCCCCGTCGGTGACGCAGGGGGCGGTGATCCTCACCTTCACAATGGTGGGGTCGGAGGGCACATCGTACATGATACGGGTCATGACCTCCTCCAGCACCGCCCGCAGGCCACGGGCGCCGATGCCCCGCTCCACCGCCCGGTCGGCCACCGCCTCCAGGGCCTCCTGGGTGAACTCCAGCTCCACCTGGTCGTAGTCCAGCAGAGCCTTGTACTGCTTCACCAGGGCGTTCTTGGGCTCGGTGAGGATCTGGACCATCTGGTGGCGGTCCAGGGACTCCAAGGTGGTGATCACCGGCAGACGGCCCACCAGCTCGGGGATGATGCCGAACTTCAGCAGGTCCTGGGGCTGGATCTCTTTCATGAGCTCGCCCACATTCCGCTCCTTCCGGCTCTGGATCTCGGCTCCAAAGCCCAGGGAGCGCTTGTCCAGGCGGTGCTCGATGATCTTGTCGATGCCGTCGAAGGCGCCGCCGCAGATGAACAGGATGTTCCGGGTGTCCACCTGGATGAACTCCTGGTGGGGGTGCTTGCGCCCGCCCTGGGGGGGCACATTGGCCACGGTGCCCTCCAGGATCTTCAGCAGGGCCTGCTGCACGCCCTCGCCGGACACATCCCGGGTGATGGAGGTATTCTCGCTCTTCCGGGCGATCTTGTCCATCTCGTCGATATAGATGATGCCCCGCTCGGCCAGCTCCACATCGTAGTCGGCGGCCTGCACCAGGCGCAGGAGGATGTTCTCCACGTCGTCGCCCACATAGCCCGCCTCGGTGAGGGTGGTGGCGTCGGCGATGGCAAAGGGCACCTTCAGCACCCGGGCCAGGGTCTGGGCAAAGAGGGTCTTGCCGCAGCCGGTGGGGCCCATGAGCAGGATGTTGCTCTTCTGCAGCTCCACATCCTCTCCCCCGCCGAAGTAGATACGCTTATAGTGGTTGTACACGGCCACGGACAGGGCCACCTTGGCCTTCTCCTGACCGATGATATACTGGTCCAGTACGGCGTGGATCTCCCTGGGCGTGGGGATGGCGTCGGGGATGTCGGCCACAGGGCCCATGCTGTCCTCAGACAGCAGCCCCTCGGCCCCCATGGCCTCCACGCACAGATTGACACACTCGTCACAGATATATACGCCGGGACCGGCGATCATCCGTTTGACCTGATCCTGGTGCTTGCCGCAGAAGGAACAGCGGATGCTTTTTTCGTCATTGCGAGCCATTGCTACACCTCTTTACTGGGATTGCGCCCTCAGCGCTTCTCGATGACCTTGTCGATGAGGCCGTACTCCATGGCCTCCTGGGCGGTCATGAAGTTGTCCCGCTCACAGTCGGCGGTGACCACCTCAATGGGTTTGCCGGTGTTCTCGGCCAGGATGCGGTTCATTCTGGTCTTCACCACCTCCAGGCGCTTGAGGTGGATGGCCATGTCGGTGATCTGACCCTGGGTGCCGGCGGAGGGCTGGTGGATCATGATTTCGGCGTTGGGCAGGGCCAGGCGCTTGCCCTTGGTCCCCGCCGCCAGCAGGAAGGCCCCCATGGAGGCGGCCATGCCGATGCAGATGGTGGACACATCGCACTTCACATACTGCATGGTGTCGTAGATGGCCATGCCGGCGGTGACGGAGCCCCCGGGGCTGTTGATGTAGAACTGGATGTCCTTGTCCGGGTCCTGGGCCTCCAGGTACAGCAGCTGGGCCACCACCAGGGAGGCGGTGGTGTCGTTGACCTCCTCCGACAGCATGATGATACGGTCGTTGAGCAGGCGGGAGAAAATGTCATAGGAGCGCTCGCCCCGGTTGGTCTGCTCTACTACATAAGGAACTAAACTCATCTTCAATACTCCTCTTTTCAGGCAGGATACCAAATTATACCCCGTTGCCGGGAGAACAATCCCGGAACCTGTGGGCAGGATGGATCGGTTTTTGTCAAATTAGCACTCAAGATGTAAGAGTGCCAATTTTCAATTATGATAATAACCGCTTCTCCGCAAAAAATCAACCCCCGATTTTTCAAAAACGGAGGTTTGTAGAAAATGTTTACGCTATGTTCACAACTCTCCCGTAAATATGGGGACACCCGGGGCGGCAGCGGCCGCCCCGGGCTGGATGTTTTTGTTACTCGGCCTTGGGCTCCTCAGCGGTCTCCTCGGCGCTCTCGCCCTCCGCCTTCTTGGCGGTCTTCTTGGGGGCGGCCTTCTTCTTGGCCTTGGTGGCCTTGGCGGAGTCCACCACCAGCTTGCTGGCCTTGCGCATGATGAGGTCGTGCTTCAGGTCCTCAGCGGGGACGGCGGCCTTCACCTGCTCGGCGGGGATGTTGTACTGCTCGGCCAGGCGCTTGATCTCCTCCTCGTACTCCTCGTCGGAGACCTCCAGGTTCTCAGCCTTGGCCACGGCGGTGAGGGCCAACTCCATCTGCACCTGCTTGAGGGCGGTGGGACGGGCGGAGGCCCGGATCATCTCGGCGTTGGTGCCCATCATCTTGTGGTAGTCCTCCATGGAGATGCCCTGGCTCTGCAGACGCATGGCGTAGTCGTCCATCAGGCGGTCCACCTGGACCTCCACCATGCCGTCGGGGATCTCGCACTCCATGTTGGAGATCAGCTGCTCCATGACCTGGTTCTCAAAGTCGCTCTGGGCCTGCTGAGCGCGGCGCTGGGTGAGCTTTTCGCCCAGATCCTTCCGGAAGGCCTCCAGGGTGTCGAACTCGGACACATCCTTGGCGAACTCGTCGTCCACCTCGGGGGCCTTGGGCTCCTTCACCTCGTTGACCTTCACATGGAAGACCACGGCCTTGCCGGCCAGGTCGGCGTGGTAGTCCTCGGGGAAGGTGATGTCGATGTCCTTCTCCTCCCCGGCCTTCATGCCGATGACCTGCTCCTCAAAGCCGGGGACGAACATGCCGGCGCCCAGCTTCAGCTCGTAGTTCTCACCCTTGCCGCCCTCAAAGGGGGTGCCGTTGTCAAAGCCCTCAAAGTCGATGACGGCGGTGTCGCCCTTCTTGGCCTTGCGCTTGACGCTCACCAGGCGGGTGGCACGGTCGATGTAGGGCTGCATCTCGTTGTCAATGTCCTTCTCGGTGACCTTGACCTCCTCCTTGGGAGCGGACAGGCCCTTGTACTCGCCCAGCTTCACCTCGGGACGGACGGACACCAGAGCCTTAAAGGTCAGGCCCTCCTTGCCCACCTCCACGATCTCCATCTTGGGGTAGCCCACATCGTCCAGGCCCTGCTCCTTCACGGCCTCCTCATAGGCGGCGGGATAAACGGCATTGATGGCCTCCTCGTAGAACACGCCGGAGCCGTACATGCCTTCAATGATCTTCCGGGGGGCCTTGCCCTTGCGGAAGCCGGGAACGCTGATGCTGCCGCGGCTCTTCAGATAAGCCTTCTGCACGGCGGCCTCAAACTGCTCAGCGTCGATCTGAATCGTCAGCTCAACGGTGCTTTTTTCTTTCTTCTCTACATTGGTGACCTTCATTTGTTAATTTCCTCCTGTCGGCCCGACCCTCTGAAACAGCAGAGGCAGACAGGGCCTTTTTACTTTCGCCACGATATTCTATCAGATACGCGGCGGTTTGACCAGACTTTTTTTCAAATTTTCCAGATTTTTTTGCCTCAAAGCAGGCGCACCGGCCGAAATCCCACATAATCGGCGGCCACCAGCCGGTAATCCACCCCGTCCCGCTGTCCGGTGACGGCGAAGCGGTGGCTGGGTCCGTGGAGGTGGCCGTAGCAGCACACCTTCACCCCGTAGGCCGCCAGCAGGTCCATGATCTCCTGACAGCGGTAGCCCTGATAGATGGGCGGGTAGTGGAGAAAGCAGAGCTTCTCCCCCGCTCCCCCCGCCTTCAGGGAGGCCTCCAGCCGGATGAGCTCCCGGTTGAAGATCTTGGCGCTGTGCTCCCCCCGGTCCTCCTCATAAAACCAGCCCCGGGTGCCGCACAGGGCCACATCCCCGTAAAAGGCGCAGTTGTTGTGAAGGATCTCCAGGGTCAGAAAGCCGTTGTCCTGAAAAAACCGGTTCATTTTGGCGGCGGTGGTCCACCAGTAGTCGTGGTTGCCCTTTAACAGCAGCTTCCGTCTCCCGGGCAGGGCGTCCAGAAAGGCAAAGTCGGCCCTGGCCTGTTCCAGGCTCATGCCCCAGGACACATCCCCGCAGATGACCACGGTGTCCTCCCCGCCCACCTGGGAAAATCCCTCCCGCAGCTTATCCACATAGCCGGTCCAGCCTCCGCCGAACACATCCATGGGCTTGTCGCTGCCCAGGGACAGGTGGGTGTCTCCAATGGCGTACAGGGCCATAGCTCACCCCAGCAGATTCCGCACCGCGTCCACCATGTGGTCTTTTTCCACCGTTTCTGTAAAGCGGACCTGCTTGTCACGAAGCCCGGCCAGAGGCGCCGGGGCGGGCAGGCCGGATTTGGCGGAGAGCTGGTCCAGGGCGTCCAGCCCCTGGGCGATCTCCGTCTCCCCCAGGGCCTCCAGCACGCTGTCGCAGAACTTGAAGGGGCTGGCGGTGGAGGCCACCACGCAGGCGGTCTCGTCCCCGGTCTCCTTCCGGTACTGCTCCAGGGCGGAGAAGGCCACGGCGGTGTGGGTGTCGATGAGGTAGCCGTGGTCGTCGAACATCTCCCGGATGACCCGCTGGGTCTCCTTGTCGTCGCAGAAGTAGCCCTTGAAGCGCTTCTGGAGCTTCTCCAGGATCCGGTCCCGGACCTGATAGCGCCCGGCGGCGGTGAGCTCCTTCATGTACCCCTTCACCTCGTCGGTGTCCTGGGTGAGGGCATAGAGAAGCCGCTCCAGGTTGGAGGAGATGAGGATGTCCATGGAGGGGGACATGGTGTTATAGAATTCCCGGTTGCGGTCGTACACACCGGTGCGGATGAAGTCGGTGAGGACATTGTTGCGGTTGGAGGCGCAGATCAGCTGATCGATGGGCACTCCCATCTCCCGAGCGTAGTAGGCGGCCAGGATGTTGCCGAAGTTGCCCGTGGGCACGCACACATGGATCTGCTGTCCGGCCTGGATCTTCCCGTCCCGGAGCAGGTCGCAGTAGGCGGAGATGTAGTAGACGATCTGAGGCAGCACCCGGCCCCAGTTGATGGAGTTGGCCGAGGAGAAGAAGTACCCCTTGTCCGCCAGCTCCTTCGCAAGCTCCGGGTCGGAGAACAGCCGCTTCACTCCGGTCTGGGCGTCGTCAAAGTTGCCGTAGACCGCGGCCACCCCCACATTGCCGCCCTCCTGGGTGACCATCTGGAGCTGCTGGACCTCGGACACCCCGTCCTTGGGGTAGAACACCAGGATCCTGGTCCGGGGCACATCCTTAAAGCCCTCCAGGGCCCCCTTGCCGGTGTCGCCGGAGGTGGCCACCAGGATACAGGCGTCCTTCTCCTCCTCGGTCTTGGCCAGAGAGGCGGACAGCAGGTGGGGCAGCATCTGCAGGGCCATATCCTTAAAGGCGCAGGTGGGGCCGTGCCACAGCTCCAGGCAGTGGGTGTTCCCGTCTACGGCGCGCACCGGGGCCACGGCGGGGGTGTCGAACTTCTCAGGCCCATAGGCGGCGTTGGCAAAGTCGGTGAGCTCCTTGACGGAGAACTCCTCCAGAAACTGCTTCATAATGTACACCGCCCGGTGCTGGTAGGACATGGGCTTCATCTCCTCCAGGGCGTTGTTGGGCAGCTTGGGAATGTAGAAGGGTGTCAGAAGGCCTCCGTCCTTGGCCAGGCCCTGGACAATGGCCTGGGAGGCGGAGCACTGAACGCCCATATTTCTGGTACTGATATACTGCATGGCGATCCTTCCCATCTGAACTGAAGTAGTCTCGCGGCCGTGAGCCGCGCAATTCTAATACCTCATTATGCCAGCTTCCCGTCCCCGGGTCAAGGGATTTCGGCAAAAGGGGAGAAATTTGCTAAAAAGCGTTTTCCACATGGACAATTTCCGGGGTAATTGTCCGCATTCCAAAGGGGGCGTAGATCTCCACCACATCAAACCGGGGCTGGAGGCGGGTGGGGTGGGCGCTGAGATAGAGCTGGGCGGTGAGGCGCAGCTTCTCCTGCTTCCGCCGGTCCACAAAGGCCCCGGCGCTGCCGTAGGCGTCGGACCTGCGCAGCTTCACCTCCACGAAGGACAAAAAACCGCCCCGGGCGGCGATCAGGTCGATCTCTCCAAACCGGCACCGCCACCCGGCCCCCACAATGTCATAGCCCTTCTTCCTTAAATAGTCCGCCGCCAGCTCCTCCCCCCACCGGCCCAGCAGCCTGCTCTCCCGGCCGCTCACAGGTTCTTCAAAAAGGTCAGGCGGTGGATGGGACTGGGGCCGTAGGTCCGGAGGAGCTGGTAGTGGAGCCTGGTGCCGTAGCCCTTGTGCTTGTCAAAGCGGTACTCCGGGTACTTTTGGGCCATTTCCAGCATGAAATGGTCCCGGCTCACCTTGGCCAGGATGGAGGCCGCGGCAATGGAGGCCGACAGGCTGTCTCCCTTTACAACACACTGGTGACAAGTGGTGATGGCGGCGGACTTCCCCTTATCCCGGTTGCCGTCAATGAGGGCGAAGTCGGCGGGGGTGCTCAGGCCGTCGATGGCCAGCTGCATGGCCTTCATCCGGGCGCTGAGGATGTCGGTGGCGTCGATTTCCGCCCCGTCCACCGCGGCCACGGACCAGGCCAGGGCCCGCTCCTTCACCACAGGGAACAGGGCCTCCCGCTTTTTTTCCGAGAGCTTTTTGGAGTCATTGAGCCCGGGGATGTCCTCCCCCAGGGGCAGGATGACGGCGGCGGCGTACACCGGCCCGGCCAGAGGGCCAGCCCCGGCCTCGTCACAGCCGCACACCGCCCGGTATCCGGCCTCCTCGGCCTGCCGCTCATATTGCCACAGGTCCATTTAACCCTCCCCTTTCTCCTGGGGCAGCTCAAGGGTAAAGCGCCCCAGCTTGCCGGAGCGGTACTCGTCCAGCAGCACCCGGGCCATCCGCTCGGTGTCCAGCTCACCGCCGGAAATTCGCATTCCCCGCTTCGCGGCGCAGGTCTCCAGCAGCCGGTAGCCGTAGGCCACATCGTTCTCCCCCTCTTCCCGCCCGGGAACCTGGGGGAGCTTGTAGGCAGCGGTGAGAGCCTGGGGGTAGCGCTCCCCCAGCAGGGCCATCAGGTGGCAGCCCAGGGTCTCCACATCCATGATCTCGTCCTTCACCGCCCCGGTGAAGGCCAGGTTCATGCCGGTGACCTCGTCCTCGAACTTGGGCCAGAGGATGCCCGGGGTGTCCAGCAGGTCCAGGCTCTGGTCCACATTCACCCACTGCTTGCCCCTGGTGACGCCGGGGCGGTCGCTGGCCTTGGCGGACTTCTTCTTGGCCACCTTGTTGATGAAGGTGGACTTACCCACATTGGGCACCCCCACCACCATGGCCCGGACCGGGCGGCCCACCTGGCCCTTCTCCCGCCACTTCTGGATCTGGTCCCTCAACACATCCTGGATGACGGCGGAAAAGCGGTTCACCCCTCCGCCGCTCTTGGCGTCGGTCTCCAGTACGGAACAGCCCTGGGCCCGGAACCAGGCCCCCCACCGCTGGTTGCCCGCCGGGTCGGCCTGATCCGCCCGGTTGAGGACGATGAGCCGGGGCTTGCCGGCGCAGATGGTGTCGATGTCCGGGTTGCGGCTGGAAATGGGGATACGGGCGTCGATGATCTCCACTACAATATCTACCAGCTTCAGATCGGCCTCGATCTGTCGCCGGGTCTTGGTCATGTGTCCGGGATACCACTGGATATACATGGCGGTGCTCCTTTCTCTTCTAACGGGCGCGTCCGGCTCGCTGTTCGCCACGGCTGGGGCGCTATATCATTCACGCCTCGCCTGCTCACCACGCTCCCCTTCCCTTCGACTCGGAACCCAAACAGGGCCCCTTCGGCGCCCTTGGTTTGTATTCCTCGCTCCGGTCCAGGCTCGCTGCTCGCCACGGCTCGGGCGCTATACGAAAAAAGGAGCGGCATCGCCGCTCCTTCTTTTGCCTTACAGGGCCTCTTTGATCTTGGCAGCCTTGCCCACGCGGCCACGCAGATAGTACAGCTTGGCGCGGCGGACCTTACCATGGCGCACCAGCTCGATCTTCTCCACAGCGGGAGAGTGAACGGGGAACACCTTCTCCACACCAACGCCGTAAGACACACGGCGCACGGTGAAGGTCTCCTCAATGCCGCCGTGCTTCTTGGCGATCACGGTGCCCTCGAACACCTGGATACGCTCACGGTTGCCTTCCTTGACCTTCAGGTGGACACGCACGGTGTCGCCCACATTGGCCACGGGGGGCTCGGCCTTGGTGTACTTCTCGGTAAAAGCCTTCATCAGATCCATGATAATTTCCTCCTGTTGTATAGGCGTTCATTCCGGCCTGTGCTCCTTCCCCCTGGAAGGCGCGCCGCAGAGGACCGCCCGTTATTCAGACCTAGGGATTATATCATAAGGGGCGGCGGAATGCAAGGATAATTTTCAAATTTTCACGGGATTTTCCCCCTGTTCCGGGGAAAAGTACCCCTTTCCGTCCCAGTCCTCCCAGATTTCCCCCAGGGTCACGCCCCGCTGGTCCGACACCCGGAACCGGTGCTCCCCTATCTCAGTCATCTCCACGGGGAAGATGGTCTCCCCGTCGTACCAGTAGAGCACATCGAAGGTCTCGGGCCGGTTGGTGGTCTGGTTCCAGCGGTAATAAACCGGCTCCAGAGGCAGGGGGGTCACATCCCAGGTCCCCTCCCCGCCCAGGCAGGTGAGCAGACCCTGAAAGGCCCAGCTGCTCTCGGTACAGCCGTGGATGTGCTCATGGTAGTAGTAATTCTGATCCTCCAGGTAGCAGGGCTGGATGTTGAGAATGCCGATACGCCGGGTATCCCCGTTGGCCCAGGGGTTTGGGAAATCCTCCTTCAGTACCTCAACCACCGCTTCCCCCACCTGCTGGTCGGCCTGCCAGGCGGAGCGGTAGTCCCCCACCTCCGAGGCCCCAGCTGTCCAGAATATCAACGCCAGCACAGCGGCAAAAGCGGCGATTCCCTTTCTGAACCCGGGCAGCCTGCCCAGCAGGGCGGTAAACACCGTATCGCACACCAGGGCCAGCCCGGCAAAGGAGGTCACCGCCCCCCGGAAGGAGAACCAGGGGTTTTCCAGCACCAGAAAGATGGTCAGCGGGGCGGCAAACAGCAGTACCCCCGCCACCAGGGCCAGCCAGGGGGAGAGGTTTTTCCCTTTCCCTGCCGCTCCCTTCTTCCACCACAGCCGGCCCAGCAGCAGGCACAGCAGGGCGGCAACGAGAAAGGCCGGGAGAATGGCCCCGGTGAGCGCCGCCTTTATCCCCCGGACAAAGCCCTTGGCCAGGGTATAGAAGTTCCCGCTGAGAAAAACCGCCCTGAACTGGCGGAGGATCTCAGGCAGCAGGCTCTCCGCCCAGGCGGGGTCACCGGGGAGCACGACCTTGGACCGGCCGGTGTACAGCTCCCCCACCGTGAGAAGCCGGGTGACCAGAAAGTAGAGCCCTATGGCGGGCAGGCTCCACAGGGACAGCAGGGCCCGGAGTACACGCCGCCGGCCGCGGATGACCTCCAGAATGGCAAGGCCCACCACCAGTGTCACGGCAAAGATCCCCGACTGCTCGTAAAAGCCCATGGGCAGCACCTGGAGCAGGCAAAATCCCAGGGCCCAGGCCCACCGCCCGGTGTCCATCCACCGCAAAAACGCCCCGGAGGCCAGCAGGGCGCAGAACAGCCCGCACACCACCCGGGTGGAGGCCGACATCCAGTAGGTCCCCTCCACCCCCAGGGGCAGCAGGGTGAAGATCACCGGAAACAGGGGACTCACCGGAAAATACCGGCCCAGCTGCCGCCGGAGCGTCACGGCGCTCAGGGCGTACATCAGGGAGATGAGGGCCACCCCCACAATGAGGAAGGAGAACATCCGCCCCCACAGGAAGTAGTCCCCAAGCCCCGCCAGGGGCCGGGCTCCCAGTACACCCACATTCGCCTGCAGCTCCGCCAGGCTTCCGTGCTGGAGGTAGTTGTGCATCTGGATATAGTCGTCCAGCTGGGGCCAGTACTGTACCCCCCAGGCGCAGGCCCGGGCCAGCAGGAGCAGGAACAGGATGAGTACCGCTCCCCACTCCCCGCGCCCCCAGCCCCGCCGCTCAGACGCCGGCATAGACCTCACCGTGGCGCTGGGACAGGCGCACCTCAATCTGGGGGAACCTGCCCCTCAGAAACTCCGCCAGAATGGGACAGACCACATTTTCCGTGGCGAAATGGCCGGCGTCCATCAGGTTGATGCCCAGAGAGCGGGCCAGGAGGAAGGTGTCGTACTTTACATCGGCGGTGACGAAGGTGTCGCACCCCGCCTTCCGGGCGTCCTCCAGCATGGAGCCGCAGGAGCCGCCCCCCACCGCCACCCTGGACACGGGCTTTCCTCCGTCGGTGTACCGCACCGAGGCGGCCCCCAGGCGGCTTTTCACATAGGCGGCGTATTGCCCGGCTGTCATCCCCGGCCTGTGGGCCGTCCCCACCCGGCCGATGCCGTAGGGGGCGCCGTCGGGGAGGGTTCCGTCCTGGTGGAGCCGCTCCGGATCATCCAGCTCCAAAACCCGGGCCAGGCAGTCGTTCACGCCCCCCTGGGCGGCGTCCAGATTGGTGTGGGCGCAGATGGCGGCCACGCCCCCCTCGATGAGGGTGAGCAGGGTCTGCCCCGTGGGGTCCCCGTCGGTCACCGACCGGGCGGGGTGGAAGATCACCGGGTGGTGGGACACAACCAGCCGCGCCCCCCACTCCGCCGCCTCCCGGGCCACTTCAGGGGTGATGTCCAGGGAGACCAGAATCTTTGTGACCTCCCGGTCCCCATGGCCCACCAGAAAGCCCGCGTTGTCAAAGTCCAGCTGGATGCCGAAGGGGGCCCAGCTGTCCAGAGCCTCATAAATATCCTTTACCGCTGCCACGCGTCCCACTCCTTTCTCATTTCCACAAGCCCCTCCCGCACCTGGGAGAGCAGGTTCTTCTTCTCCGTCAGCCGCTCGTCCCGCGAGCGCTCCATCCCCGCCAGGGCCCGCTCCGTCCGGGCCAGCCACTGGTCCAGCCAGGCCCCCCGGAGGGGGTCTCCGTTATTCTTCCCCGCCCACAGCTCCGCCGGGGTCATGGGGCCCATCTCCCCCGCCCGGACCAGCATAGCAGTGTAAAGGGTATCCCCTTCCCGGCATAATTTCTCCCTGACGATCCGGTAGCCGTGCTCCCCCAGCCACCGGCGCAGGTCGGACATGGAGGACATGGGCTGGAGGATCAGGGGAATGTCCAGCTCCCTGGTCCAGGGGGCGGCGGCCAGGATACCGGCGATGGTCTCGCCCCCCATACCGGCAATGGCCGCCCCGTCGATCTCCTCGGGCTGGATGCCCCTCAGGCCGTCACACAGGCGAAAGGCCACCTTCCCCTCCAGGCCGGAGCGGCGCACCGTTGCCCGGGCCGAGGCCAGGGGCCCCTGCCTCAGGTCCGCGGCGATGGCGAATGGGATCTTCCCCTCCCCCAGCAGGGCGGCGGGGAGATAGGCGTGGTCGGTGCCCACATCGGCCAGCCGTACCCCCTGGGGCACCAGGTCGGCCACCATCCGCAGACGGGGGGACAGGTCATTGATCATGGTCATAGTTCATCCACCTTAATTGCCAGATGGAGGGCCCGGGCAAAGTCCCGGACCTCCAGCTTCTTCTCTTCGTCCAGAAAGGGCTCTCTCCGCCCCAGGTCCCGGCGGCAGAACATCCCCATGTACTCCATTTTGCTGTGGCGGCACACCCGCTTCAGTCCCGCCTCCCACAGGTCGGCCCCCTTCTCCGCCGGGTAGCCGCAGGTGACGATGGAGGCCACCCGCTTCCCCTCCAGCAGGGCGGGGCCCTTTGCCCTGCCGTAGTTCTTGTTTCCCCCGTACACCACCCGGTCCAGCAGGGCCTTCATGGGGGCGGTACAGTACCAGGCGTAGATGGGGGTGGCAAAGAGGAGCACATCCGCCTGGGCCATGGAGGCGAAAACGCCCTCCAGGCCGTCCTTCTGGACACAGCCCAGGCCGTCAAAGTGGTCCTGGCAGGCCATACACCCCAGGCAGGGACGGATGTCCCGCTCATAGAGCCATATGAGTTCCCCCTCCTGCCCCAGTTCCCGCCACTGGCTCAAAAATTCCTCCAACAGGGACGCGGTATTCCCCTGTTTTCTGGGACTTCCCATGAGCGCGCAGAGCTTCATCGCAAGTTCCTCCAAAGTCGAACATATGTATCTATTTTACCACAGCCTCCGGCCTGTGTAAACAGAAAAAGGGAAGCGGACCGTCCGCTCCCCTCTTCCCTTATGTCTGCCGTTTACTGGGCGGCGATCATGGCGTTGACCTTGGCCAGCAGCTCGTCGGGGTCCACACCGTGGACCATGCAGGCCTGCTCCACCGTCTCGCCCCGGGAGGCGGGACAGCCCAGGCAGTGCATCCCGATGTCCATGAACAGGGGAGCGGTCTGGGGCGCGATGGTCAGAATATCGCCGATAATGGTGTCTTTGGTGATAGTCATGATAGGATTCCTCCAGTTACTCTAGGATGATGATAGTATATCCCAGCTTTCGGGATTTTGCAACGAATTTTTCTCCTTCATACAGAAAAAGGGCGCCCTGTTGGGCGCCCTTTCAATCTGGCGATCAGATCAGCCCTGCTGCTCGCGCATCTTGGCGAAGCACTCGCTGCAGTAGACGGGACGGTCGGACTTGGGCTCGAAAGGAACCTTAGCCTCACCGCCACAGGCGGCGCACACGGCGGTGAAGTACTCACGGGGGCCGCGGGCGGCGTTCTTGCGGGCGTCACGGCAGGGCTTGCAGCGCTGGGGCTCGTTCTGGAAGCCGCGCTCGGCGTAAAACTCCTGCTCACCGGCGGTAAAAACGAACTCGTTGCCGCACTCTTTGCATACCAGGATCTTGTCTTCGTACATTGGAATTCCCTCTCTTTGACTCATTGTCCGGACATTTGCCATGCCGGGCGGTTGTAATATTGCGATCAGCTCTCGCTGGATACGCCGGAAGAAAAGCCGCGGGCCATTTTGCGGCGGATACGCTGGATGGCGTTGTCCACCGACTTTCGGGAGCGGCCCACGCGCCGCACGATCTCTCCACAGGAGAGTCCGCTGAGATAGGGGGTCAAAATCTGTGCTTCAAGCTCTGACAGTTGGCCTTTCAGAGCGTCCAGCCGCTCCTTCAGTTCCTCTCTGCCGATCACCACATCCTCTGGGCTCTCGGCGCTGGAATACAGGTGCGCGCTGGTTCCGTCAAAAAGAGGTGGCTCATATGAAATACTGTGATTTAAAGGGGCATGCTTGCCGCCCTGGGCCGCCCGTACGGCGGTGAGCAGACGGCTGCGGATACAGATCTCCGCATAGGTTCGGAAGGCCGCGTCCCGTCCCGGGTCATACCCCCGGATGGCGGTGAGCAGGCCCAGCATCCCTTCCTGAATCAGGTCCTCGCTGTCTCCCCCTGCCAGAAACAGGGGCCGGGCGCAGGCCCGGACCAGACGGCCATACCGCCGGACCAGTTCGGTCTCAGCGGCGGGGTCCCCCCCGGCGGCCCTTTGGCACAGCTGCTCATCAGTCAGGTCATCAACCGGCCAATGCTCCAAATTGACACTTTGATTGTTATTCATAATAAACAAAATGTTCAGATTTGTCAAGGGTTTTCCGGAAATATTCTGTGAAAAACTCCAGACTTTCCCGTTTCCCCTTACATTTTTTCAATGAGATCGGCCAGCCGGCGGGCAACTTCCCGGGCCAGGTCCTCCGTCTTGGCCTCCACCATCACCCGCATGAGGGCCTCGGTGCCCGAGGGGCGCACCAGGATCCGACCCTCTCCGTTGAGGGCGGCCTCCTCCCGCTGGACGGCCTGGGCCAGCAGGGGATTTGCCATGACAGCCTTCTTCACATCGTTGTCCGCCACCGGGATGTTGATGAGCACCTGGGGGTACCGGGGGCACACGCCGAACAGCTCAGAGGCCTTCTTGCCGCTCTCCTTCAGCAGGGAGAGCATCTGCAAAGCGGTGAGCTGGCCGTCGCCGGTGGTGGCGTGCTCCAGGAAGATCATGTGCCCCGACTGCTCCCCGCCGATGGCGTAGCCCTTCTCCACCATGCGCTCCAGCACATTCCGGTCGCCCACATCGGTGCACTCCAGCTTCATGCCCTGCTCCTTGGTGTAGATGCGCAGGCCCAGGTTGGACATGACGGTGGCCACCACCGTGTCCCCGGGCAGCTTGCCCTTGGCCTTCATGTCCAGGCCGCAGGCGGCCATGATCTGGTCCCCGTCGATGAGGTTGCCCAGCTCATCCACCGCCAGGCACCGGTCGGCGTCCCCGTCAAAGGCGATGCCGATATCATAGCCGCCCGCCTTCACCATGGCGGCCAGGCCGTCAATGTGGGTGGAGCCGCACTTATCGTTGATGTTCACCCCGTCGGGGTCGGCGTTAATCACATCGGTGCGCAGCTTGGAGAAGCGGTCAAAGAGCCGGGCGGCGGTGGTGGAGGCGGCACCGTTGGCGCAGTCCACCAGAATCCGCAGGCCTCCCAGGGTGGAGTCGATGGTGCTCTCCAGGTGGTCGATGTAGTCCTCAGAGGCCTTGGGGGCCACATAGCTCACCTTGCCGATCTCCGCCCCCGTCTTCCGGGGCACATCGTTGTGGCCGAAGAGGACGATGTCCTCGATCTTCTCCTCCAGCTCGTCGGAGAGCTTGAAGCCCTGGCCGTTAAAGATTTTGATGCCGTTGTGTTCAAAGGGGTTGTGACTGGCGGAGATGACCACCCCGGCGTCCGCCCCCTCGTCCACGGTGACCCAGGCCACGCCGGGGGTGGGCAGGGTGCCCAGGTCCAGCACATCGGCCCCGGCGGTGCACAGCCCGGCGATGAGGGAGCCCTTCAGCAGGTCCCCGGAGATGCGGGTGTCCTTGCCGATGGTGACCAGGGGCTTCTCCCCCGGCTTTTTTCCCTTGGCCAGCACTGTGGCGGCGGCCAGCCCCACCTTGTAGGCCAGGTCGGCGTCCAGGCCGGCGTTCACTACGCCGCGGATTCCGTCGGTTCCAAAGAGTTTACCCATATCAGTATTCCTTCTTTCTTCCAAAGTCATCAAAATTTCGTCTCAAAGCCCGCTCCACGGGGAAAATGCTGCCGATGAGCACCATCAGCTGCGCCCCCACCACGGGGATACACCACAGACCCACCGCCCCCACATCCCGGCCCAGGGCAGGCAGCATGGCCAGCAGGCTCAGGGGCAGCATGGCCGCCCCCGCCCGGGACCAGAGCCTGCCGCACACCTGATGGGCAAAGTCCCAGGTCTGCTGGTTTTTCATGGACCGGGAGGTGCGGTAGCCATAGAGGGCGTTGATATTTTTGGGAGGACGCTTCAAAAAGCGCCGGCCGAAGAACAGCATCACGCCGGGAATCAGCAGGCACATGGCGGTGCAGTACAGCCAGAATCCCATTGCGCAGGCCTCCTCTCCTACTCCCTCACAGGGACAGCTGGTCTAGTCCCCCGCTCTCTCCCCCGGGGACAGGCAGTCCCAGGTGCTGATAGGCCTTGGGGGTGACGCACCGGCCTCTGGGGGTGCGGGTGAGAAAGCCCAGCTGCATCAGGTAGGGCTCGTACACATCCTCCAGGGTGACCGCCTCCTCGTTGATGGTGGCGGCCAGGGTCTCCAGGCCCACAGGGCCCCCCCGGTAGTTCTCAATAATGCTCCGGAGCATCCGGTGGTCGATGGCGTCCAGACCCAGGTGGTCGATCTCCAGGGCGGTGAGGGCCTCGTCGGCCACCTTCTTGGTAATGACCCCTCCCGCCTTCACCTGGGCAAAGTCCCGCACCCGGCGGAGCATCCGGTTGGCGATTCGGGGGGTGCCCCGGCTGCGGCGGGCGATCTCCATGGCCCCGTCGGGCTCGATGGGCACCTCCAGAATCCCGGCGGACCGGGTGACGATGAGGGAGAGCTCCTCCGGGGTGTAGAGCTCCAGGCGCAATGTCACCCCGAACCGGTCCCGGAGGGGGGCGGACAGCTGCCCCGCCCTTGTGGTGGCCCCGATGAGGGTGAACTTGGGCAGGTCCAGACGGATGGAGTTGGCCGACGGCCCCTTGCCGATGATAATGTCGATGGCGTAGTCCTCCATGGCGGGGTACAGAACCTCCTCCACCGAGCGGTTGAGGCGGTGGATCTCATCCACGAAGAGGATGTCGTTTTCGTTTAAATTGGTAAGCAGGGCCGCCAGGTCCCCCGCCTTTTCAATGGCGGGGCCCGAGGTAATGCGCACATTCACCCCCATCTCGTTGGCGATGATGCCGCTGAGGGTGGTTTTGCCCAGCCCCGGAGGGCCGTGGAGCAGCACATGGTCCAGGGGCTCGTGGCGCATCTTGGCCGCCTGGATGAACACCTCCAGGTTGCCCTTGGCCTTCTCCTGGCCGATGTACTCCCGCAGGGTCCTGGGCCGCAGGGAGTACTCCCCCTCGTCCTCCCGGGTGAGGGAGGTGGTCACAAGGGGCTCCAGCTCCTCGCTGTCAAAATCCGAATTGGAAAAGTCGATTGCCATGGGTTCACTTCCTGCGTATCATAATCTAAAATTTCATTTGGGACATGCTTCTGTTCCCCACCATGAAGCCCTTTGGATCAGCCGGGGTACCGCTCCGCCAGCTCCCGGAGGGTGTCCAGGAAGGCCTCCTCCCCCCAGGTGTTGATCTTGAACAGCAGTCCCTGGCTGCCCCCGGCGGTGATGCCGGAGAGGAACAGGTTATCTCCATCCCCCACCAGGGTGAGGGTCATGGACAGGCGGTTGCCGCCGCTCCAGCTGTACCGCTCATACACCCGGACGCAGCAGCGCACCCCGGCGTACTGGACATAGCTCTCCTCCTCAAAGCTGGCGGACATGCTGCCCTCCAGAATCCCGTTGTGGAAATACTCCAGTGCCCGGTCAAAGTCGCCGTGGAAGGTAGACTCGTATTTTGCCATCTCACTTACCCCTTCATCATTTTCTTCAAAGCCTGCTTGATGATCTCCTCCAGGGTGAGGCTGTCCAGGTCGATGCCCTTGAGGGCCAGGTTGATCTCCCCCTGGGAGTAGCCCAGCACCGCCAGGGCGGCCCCGGCCTCGGAGAGTTTATTCTCCGGGATGACGGTGACCCCGGTGCCCCCGTAGGTCTCCCCCGCCCCGTTAATGGTCTGGCCCTTGGCCAGCTTGTCCTTGAGCTCCAGAATCACCCGCTGGGCAATTTTCTTGCCGATACCCTGAGCGCAGGTGAGGGCCTTCTCGTCTCCGGTGATGATGGAGAGGGCCAGGTTGGCCGGGGTGTTGGAGGACAGGATGGACAGCGCCGCCTTGGGCCCCACCCCGGACACCGAGATGAGCTGCTGAAACAGGTTCAGCTCCTCCTGGGTGGCAAAGCCATAGAGCTCCATGGCGTCCTCCCGGACATTGAGGTATGTAAAGAGTTTTCCCTTGTCACCCTTTTTCAGGGCGGACAGGGTGTAGCTGGTGGTACGGCAGGCGTAGCCCACCCCGCCGCAGTCGATGACGGCCAGATAGGGCTCGATATGGGCCACGGTGCCGCTGAGATAGTAAAACATAATTTCCTCCGTGCTCCGTCAGTCTTTTAACAAATAGCGAAACTCCCCGTTGTAGCAGAGATCCAGCACAAACTCCAGACAGCTCTCTCTCAGATTGAGAAAACCGTTCAGCTTCACCTGGTGATACCCGTAGGTCTCATCCATAATGTCCAGAGCGGCCTCCGGATACTCCCTCAGAAAGTCCTCCACAGTCATTTTTTTGCCGGTAAAGGAGCCGTAATTCCCGCACAGGACCCCCTGGTACTCCAACACATAGACACAGGAGAAGTCCCAGTCGACACCGGTGATCTCCACATCCCCCTCCACCTGGTCGCAGGGCGGGGTGGTACACACATAGCCATATTGGGTGACAAGGCGCAGGGTGTCCCCCGTGGCCCGTATCTCCAGGATATAGGCGTCGTGAAGGCTGTAAGGAGGGTCTGAAATGGGGGGCTTGGTCACAACAGGCATGGGCGCGTCCTTTCCGGGAGCCGCGGCTCTCCAATTCCTAATTCCTAACTCTCATCGGGTGTCGTATTTCCCGGGATCGAAGACCCGCTCGGTATTCAGCAGACTGGTGGCCGACCGGCCGTGACAGATAGCGATGGCCAGGGCGTCGGCGGCGTCGTCGGGCCTGGGAATCTCTTTCATATTGAGAAGCCGCTGGGTCATGAGCATGACCTGCCGCTTCTGGGCCCCTCCGTAGCCGGCTACCGCCTGTTTGACCTGCATGGGGGTATATTCAAAAACAGGGACCCCCAGCTTTTCCGCCGCCAGCAGGATGACCCCCCGGCCGTGGGCCACGGCGATGCCGGTGGTGATGTTCTTGGTGAAAAACAGCTCCTCCACCGCCATCTCGTCGGGGTGGAAGGTGTGGATGAGCTCCTCCATGTCGTTGGAGATCTGGAGCAGCCGGCTGGACAGGGGGATGCCCGGGGGCGTGGTGATGACCCCGTACTGGAGCAGGGTGTTTTTCCCCCGCTGGGCCCGGATGACCCCAAAGCCGATGGTGGCCACACCCGGGTCGATGCCTAGAATAACCATAGCTTCCTCCCTGACCGCAGTGATACAGGGTAAGTATACCACATTCCCCGCCCCAAGGGAAGACGGAATTCCCCGGGCAAAAAAAGCGCGGTCCCGCCGCTGAAAGCGGCAAGACCGCGCCTGAAAGGGTTTGGGTCAGTCCAGAGGCTTCATGGTGGGGAACAGGATGACTTCACGAATCGTATCGGAGTTGGTCAGCAGCATGACGCACCGGTCGATGCCGATGCCCAGGCCGCCCGTGGGGGGCATACCGTACTCCAGAGCGGTGAGGAAGTCCTCGTCCATCATGCCGGCCTCGTCGTCCCCCTTGTCCCGCAGCTCCACCTGCTTCTGGAAGCGCTGGCGCTGGTCGATGGGGTCGTTGAGCTCGGAGAAGGCGTTGCCCATCTCGCTGTGGCAGATGAACAGCTCAAAGCGCTCGGTGAGCCGGGGGTCCTTGGGGGAGCGCTTGGCCAGGGGGGACACATCCACAGGGTGCATGGTGATGAAGGTGGGCTGGATGAGCTTCTCCTCCACCTTCTGGTCAAAGCACTCATAGAGGGCGTTGCCCCAGGTCTTGTCGGCGGTCTCGGGCAGCTCCACGCCGATGGACTTGGCGGCGGCCACGGCCTCCTCGTCGGAGGTGATGGCCATAAAGTCGATGCCGCAGTACTTCTTCACCGCCTCGTGCATGGGCATACGGGGCCAGCCGGGGGTCAGGTCGATCTTCTCCCCCTGCCACTCCACCTGGTAGGTGCCCAGGATCTTCTGGGCGGCGGAGGACAGCAGGTCCTCGAACAGGTCCATCATGTCGTTGAAGTCGGCGTAGGCCTGATAGAGCTCGATGGTGGTGAACTCGGGGTTGTGCTTGGGGTCCATGCCCTCGTTGCGGAAGATGCGGCCGATCTCATACACCCGGTCCATGCCGCCCACGATGAGCCGCTTCAGGGGCAGCTCGGTGGCGATGCGCATGTACATGTCGATATCCAGGGTGTTGTGGTGGGTGATGAAGGGCCGGGCGGTGGCGCCGCCGGAGATGGTGTTGAGAACGGGGGTCTCCACCTCCATAAAGCCCCGGGCGTCCATAAAGTCCCGGACATGCTTGATAAACTGGGAGCGAATGATGAAGTTGCGCTTCACCTCGGGGTTGACGATCAGGTCCACATACCGCTGGCGATAGCGAAGCTCGGTGTTGGTGAGCCCGTGGAACTTCTCGGGCAGGGGCAGCAGGGACTTGCTCAGCAGCGTCACCTTCACCACCCGGACGGACATCTCCCCCCGCTGGGTGCGGAAGACCACGCCCTGGACGCCCACAATGTCGCCGATGTCGTACTTCTTGAAGCGGTTGTATTCCTCCTCATCCATCTCGTCCTTCCGGGCGTAGAGCTGGATGCGGCCGGACTTGTCCTGCAGATCGCAGAAGGAGACCTTGCCCATGCCTCGCTTGGACATGAGCCGTCCGGCGATGGACACCTGGCTGCCCTCCAGGGCGTCGAAGTGCTCCTTGATGTTGGCGGAGTCGTTGTCCACCACATAGCGGGTAATCTGGAAGGGATCGTTCCCCTCTTCCTGGAGCTTGGCCAGCTTGTCCCGGCGGATCTGAAGCAGCTGGGACAGGTTCTCCTCCTGAGGGGCGTTCTGATTGTTCTTCTCGGCCATATTTGACCACTCCTATCTATTTCGGCCAACAGGCCAAGTATAAATTTACCGCTCTACCTTCAGAATCTTGTACTCCACGGGGCCGGCGGGAGCGTCCACCGTCACATCGTCCCCGGCGTTCTTGCCCAGCAGTGCCCGGCCGAAGGGGGAGTCCTCGGAGATGGCTCCGTTCATGGGGTCGGCCTCCTGGGAGCCCACGATCTTGTAGGTCTCCTCCTCGTTGAACTCCTTGTCCAGCACGGTGACGGTGGAGCCCAGGCGGACATAGTCGCCGTCATTTTCCTCCTCTTCGATGACCACATAGTTGGAGAGGATCTCCTCCAGCTCGGCCATGCGGGAGTAGAGCTTGCCCTGCTCATTTTTGGCCTCGTCGTACTCGCTGTTCTCACTGAGATCGCCGAAAGAGCGGGCCTCTTTGATCAGCTCGGCCACCTCTTTCTCCCGGACGGTCTTCAGATAATTCATCTCATCCTGCAATTCCTTGAGCCGCTGGGGGCTCAGCTTGTATTCCTTTGCCATCGTACCTCGCACACCTTTCCAAAAAATTACCCGGAGACCTTCTCCGGGAATCACATGTTGGCGCGGAAACATGCCTATGATGTTGATTCCGCCCACACGCTCAAAATTGTGTGGGCATAATAACGGATTCTGTGTCATTATATGTGTTTGCCCCGGTTCTGTCAAGTATTTTTATGTCCTCAGCGGCCAGTTTTCCCCCCTCCCACAGGGCGGTGAGCAGGGGCAGATTGCCCCGGTCCTCCCGGGCCAGAGCGGGGGCGGTCAGCATCAGGCCCCCCAGGCCGGGGCTGGGGCCGTAGAGGTCCAGGGACACCCGGTCCCCCTGTCCGCAGCCGGGCTGAAAGCAGAGTCCCACCTCCCCCGGGGCCTGGCTTGGCAGGATGGGAATGCCGAACTCCCACCGCAGCCACTTCTCCAGCTCCCGGCCCCCGCCCGGCACATCCACCACCAGATTGCGCACCCTGGGGCACAGCTCCGCCGCCGCACGCCGAAGGCTCCGGTCCACCCGCCTTCCCCGCAGGGCCACCGTGGCCCGGTCGGGGGCCATCCCCAGCCGGTCCAGGCTCTCCAGCACCAGGGGGACGGACTGGGCGCGGAGAAAGGGCTCCGGCTCCACCGGCCGAAGGCCCAGGCGGCGGAACAGCTCCCAGCCCTGAAAATTCCACGGCACCAGCAGCCGTCCTACGCCCCCCAGGCGCAGGGCCCGCCCCGCCTTCTTCAGCCGCCGCTCCCCAAAAAATCCCTCCGGGTCCACCTCCGTCTCCAGCACAGACAGGCCATAGAGATTGACCGGAGCGGGTTTCCCCCGGCCGTGGGGGGCAAAGCGCATGGTACCCAGCATTTTTCCGCCTCCTTCCCGTCCATGATATGAGGGAAACGGGCAGATTATTTCCCAAAATAAAAGCCGGAGCACCGGTCCAGGGGACCGGCGCTCCGGCGCATCACAAAGATTTAAGCAAAGAGGCCCTGGAGCTGTCCCAGCAGCTCCAGACTTTTGAATTTCAGCACATAGCCCTCATTTTCCTCCGTCACCAGGGCCACCTGGTCGGAGGTGAAGTACCCGGCCTGGGCCGCCTCCTCCACGCTCTCGCTGGCCGCCCCCAGGCACAGGGGCGGAAAGGCCACGCACCACCAGTTCTGCCCCTCGCCCTCCCCGATGACAATGCGCAGGGCCTGGTAGTTCCCGGCGGGGAGGGCAAAGCCCTCATACTCCTTGGTGGGGAACCAGCATCGGGTGAGCTGGGCGGTGACGGGGTAGCGGTACCCCCGCTCCTCCACCACCGCCTGCCCCGCCTGGGCCAGGTCCTCCAGGTGGGCCTCCAGGGCCGCCCGGGCCTGCTCCAGAGTGCCGTCCTGGGGATAAAATTCCTGGGCGGCGGCCAGCACCCCGTCCCGCACCGCCAGCTTCAGGCTCTGGTCCTCCTCACTGTCGGAGTTCGCGATCACATGAAAGCGGATGACGCTGTCCGCCAGCTCCCGCTGCTCCCGGGCCAGCCAGCTGCCCCCCGCCAGGGCAACCAACACGCCGAACATCAGCGCCAATTCCCAATGTTTCAATTTACGGTCCATATGTCCTCCCGGATGGGCGGACAAAAATTCCGCCCACACTATAAAGCTTTGATGCTTTACAGTGTGGACGGTTTTGGAAGGTTTTAAACAGTCTGGGACAAAAAAGTTTCGCTGTTCAGCTCCCGCAGCCTCTCATAGGCCTCCCGTGCCTCCTCCTCCCGCTCAAACAGGCCGAAGGCGGTGGGACCGGTGCCGCTCATGCTGGCGCCCAGAGCGCCGCAGCGGATGAGCTCGTTTTTGATCTCCGCCACCCGGCCCTCCTGGCGCCTGGTGAGGGCGTCCTCAAAGACATTGTACATCCGCCGGGCCACCCCAGCCAGGTCTCCCGCCTTCAGGGCCTCAATGGCCCCTCTGGTATCGGGGCGGCGGCGCAGGCGGACGCTGTCAATGGCCCCAAAAAGGGCGGGGGTGGAGATGGGAAAGTCGGGCTTGCACACCACCACCCAGCATTTTGGCAGCGGGGGCAACCGGGTCAGCTCCTCTCCCCTCCCCTCGGCCAGGGCGGTCCCCCCCAGCACGCAGTAGGGCACATCGGAGCCCACCATCTCCCCCACCCGGGCCAGCTGTGCCTCGTCCAGGGGATCGGGGTCCATCTGGTTCAGGGCCCGGAGCACGGCGGCGGCGTCGCTGCTCCCGCCGGCCATTCCGGCGCACACGGGGATACGCTTGTGGATGGTGATGTCCAGGCCCCGGGGCTCCACCCCACGGGCCTGCCAGTAGCGCAGGGCGGCCTGGGCCGCCAGGTTCTTTTCGTTGTTGGGGAGAAAATGGAGATTGGTGCTCACCCGCAGCTCGTCCCACTCCAGAGGGGAGATGGTCAGCTCGTCGGCCAGGGTGATGGACTGCATGATCATCCGCATGTCGTGGTACCCGTCCGGGCGCCTGGACAGCACATCCAGCGTAAGGTTCAGCTTGGCATTGGCCTGGATCAACATGGCAGCTCCCTCCTCTTTTTACTCCCGAATTCTTCTTGCCTCCAGATAAAAGCGCTTGTCCTGGGCCTCCCCCATGGAGAAGGTCTTCCGGGGGAGCACGCCGTCGTGGATGACGGTGGGAAAGAGCTCCTCCTTGCCCATGGGGGGCAGCAGGAAGGCCACCGCGTCCGGCCGCTCCTCGGCCAGCTTCTGGGCCACATCGGCCCCGTGGATATAGTCGATCCTGGTCCCGTGGTGTCCGGCCAGGTAGTCGTCCAGGAAGGTCTGCAGGGTACCCACCGGCAGCTGCTGGCTGGGGTTTTTCACCGTGATCTCCCCACGGCTCCAGCGCCCGGCCACAAAGGACAGCGCATGGCCCTGGGCCGTGCCCTGTACAGCGCCGGGATAGTAAGCCATCAGGGCGTCCAGCAAGTCTTCCGGCTTTACACCGAATACAACCCGGTGGATGGGCTCAAACTCCAGCGACTCATCGTGGAGGTTCACCAGCTCGCACAGGGCGTAGCGGGAGGGCAGCTTGTCCCATTGATCCGGAGGGGTCAGCTTCTTGGCTCGCTCATAGCACTCCTTGGCGGTGGCCAGAGAGTGGTTCCCGTCCCCCACTGCAAAGAGGAGCACGGGCAGCGGCTGCTTCAGATCGTACCGCTTCCGGAAGGCCTCCGGGTCGGCCAGGGCCTCCAGGGCGGCAAAGACCCGCGCCTTCTCCTGTTCCCCCAGCTGCCAGCCCCTGATGTGGCCCCCCCGCTCCATGAGCTCAAAGTCGTAGAGCCGCTTCATCTCCCCGGTTTTACCCGCCAGCGGCTCGATGACCGTCCTGCCCGGGTCGTCGGCCAGGAGCATCACATGGGGCAGCTCAATGGGGGCGTTTTTCCGCACCGCCACCCGGGGCGGGATCCGGGAGAGGACGGTGCCCTCGGTGGCCCGGATGGGGGCGCCGGAGCCCGGCTCGTAGTCGTACTGCTCCAGATCCACCATGCCGATGAGGCCCCGGCGGGTCTTGCCGCTGTCCAGGGTCCGCTCCACATAGAACAGGCTGTCGGGGTGCTCCTGAAAGCGCCCCTCCCGGAGATACCGGGTCATGGTGGTGTTGATCTCCATGATGTCGGTCTCCACATTGGGCCCCTCCAGGCAGCTCTCGGGGAGAATCAGGCGCAGGGCCGAGGGGGCCCGGCCCACCCGCTCCTCCACCCGCTGCCAGTACTCCGGCTGGGAGGTATATTGGTCGCAGGCCACCACGCTCCACAGACTCAGATCGCAGTTTTGAGGCAGGAGAATATTGGCGGGCTGAAAGGGAAAATTATTCTTCATGTTCATCCTTCTTTTCTTTCAGGAGCTTGTCGATCTTTTCCTCCAGATCCTTAAGCTTTGTCACAATGGTAGCCAGAGCGGCCAGGGCCGCCACCAGGATCGCAAATCCCAGGATATACGCCAGTATCTCCCCGCCGATCAGGGCGCAGAAAAAGTACGCAACCACCAGAACGGCGGCAAACACAATACAATACCCGGCAAACATGGCGCTCCTCCTGACCCTTTATCGTCTGCATTCTCTTTCTTACAGGGCAGCTTCGATGGCGTGGAGCAGGTCGTCAAACTCCTCAAAGGCGCAAAGCTCCGGGTGATCGGCCTTGATGGCGTCGGTGCTCTTAAAGAGGAAGCCCGCCTTGCTGGCCTGGATCATCCCCAGGTCGTTGAAGCTGTCCCCGGCGGCGATGGTGTCAAAGCCGCAGGACTGGAGGGCCTTCACCGTGGTGAGCTTGGACTTCTCACAGCGCATTTTATAGCCGGTGATCTCCCCGTTCTCCCCCACCTCCAAGGTGTTGCAGAAGATGGTGGGCCAGCCCAGCTTCTCCATGAGGGGCTTGGCAAACTGCTCAAAGGTGTCGCTGAGGATGATGACCTGGGTCTCGCTTCTCAGCTTGTCCAGAAATTCCTTGGCTCCGGGCAGAGGGTCAATGGTGGCGATGGTGGCCTGGATCTCCTTCAAGCCCAGGCCGTGCTCCTTCAAAATGCCCAGGCGCCAGCGCATGAGCTTATCGTAGTCGGGCTCGTCCCGGGTGGTACGGCGCAGCTCGGGGATTCCGCTGGCCTGGGCAAAGGCGATCCAGATCTCGGGGACCAGGACCCCCTCCATATCCAAACAGACAACATTCATCGTGTCCAGCCTCCTTCTTTTATTGTTCTTCCCTGCCCTGTTTCCGGCGCAGGTTGGTAAGGAAGTTATCCAGCCGGGCGATGGACTCGGCGATGTCCTTCATGGACGCGGCGTAGCAGGCCCGGACGAAGCCCTCGCCCCCGGGGCCGAAGGCGTTGCCGGGGATGACGGCCACCTTCTCCTCCCGGAGGAAGCGCTCGCAGAACTCCTCGCTGGTCAGGCCGGTGGAGCGGATGTCGGGGAAGACATAGAAGGCGCCCTTTGGCTCGAAGCAGGAAAGGCCGATCCGGTTGAGATTTTCCACCAGGTACCGGCGGCGGCGGTCGTACTCCTCCCGCATGTGCTCAATGTCCCCGTCCCCGTTGCGCATGGCCTCCACGGCGGCGTACTGGCTGGTGGTAGGGGCGGACATGATGCCGAACTGGTGGAGCTTGGTCATGGCGGCGATGATGGGCTTGGGGGCGCACACATAGCCCATGCGCCAGCCGGTCATGGCGTGGCTCTTGGAAAAGCCGTTAACCACCACGGTGCGCTCATACATATCGGTAAGGTTGGCCAGGGACACATGGCGCTGGCCGTAGGTCAGCTCAGCGTAGATCTCGTCGGAGATGACCATGATGTCGGTGCCCCGCAGGACCTCGGCAATGGCCTCCAGGTCCCGGCGCTCCATAATGCCCCCGGTGGGGTTGGAGGGGAAGGGCAGCACCAGCACCTTGGTCTTGTCGGTGATGGCGGCCTTCAGCTGCTCGGGGGTGAGGCGGAACTGGTCCTCCGCCCTCAGCTCCAGGTACTTGGGGACCCCTCCGGCCATCTCGGTGAGGGGGCCATAGCACACGAAGGAGGGCACGGGGACGATGACCTCGTCCCCGGGGTTGATCAGCACCCGGAGGGCCAGGTCGATGGCCTCGCTGCCCCCCACGGTGACCAGGATCTGGCTGCTGTAATCGTACTGCAGGTCAAAGCGGCGGTTGAGATAGGCGGCAATCTCCCGGCGCAGCTGGAGCATACCGGCGTTGGAGGTGTACTTGGTGTGTCCCCGCTCCAGGGAGTAAATGCCCGCGTCCCGGATGTGCCAGGGGGTGACAAAGTCGGGCTCGCCGATGCCAAGGGAGATGGCGTCGGACATCTCCTCCAGAATGTCAAAGAACTTCCGGATCCCGGAGGGCTTGATCCCCCGGATCTTTTCGTTCAGGATGTTGTCGTAATTCATACGAAGATGTACTCCCTTTCCTCAGGCTCCTGGGGACGGAACACCAGGTGCTTCTCTTTATATTTTCTCAAAATGAAATGGGTGGCGGTGCCGGTGACCCCCTGAATGGTGGACAGGCGGTCCCCCACAAACATGGCCACCTCACGCAGAGTGCGGCCGGAAATGATGATGGCCAGGTCGAAGGAGCCGCTCATGAGATACATGCTCTCCACCTCGTCATACTGGTAGATGCGCTCGGCAATGCGGTCAAAGCCGTCAATGGACTGAGGAGTGACATTGACCTCGATGAGGGCGGTGACCGTTTCCCTGCGCACCCGGTCCCAGTCAATGATGGCCTGATAGCCCAGAATGACCCGCTCGTCTTCATATTTTTTAATGGCGGCCTTTGCCTCTGCCTCAGGCACTCCAGCGGCGGCGGCCAGCTGGGCCGTGGACATGGTGCAGTCCTGCTCCAGCAGTTCCAGCAGCTTTTCCATGGACGCTTCCTCCAAAATCAATGATAATTTCCGGTCTTTTCCGGTTTCTAAATATTATAATCGATGAACGGCAAAGCCGCAAGCCCTAATTCGGGCCTGCGGCTTTGGCAAGGTTTTAGGTTGGATGACAGCCGGGCGGCCCTCAGGCGGCGACGGCAGTCTTCTTGGAGGTCATGCGCAGATAGATGTAGAGACCGGCCACGATGACCAGACCCACCACATCGGAGATGGGCTCGGGGACCATCATGCACAGGCCGCCGATGGCAATGGCGATCCGGAACAGGGGATTCATGGGCCGGAACAGGTAGCCGTTGAGGGCGGCTGCCACGCCGAAGATACCAAGCAGGGAGGTGACGCAGATCTGGATCACCTGGAGCACGATGGAAACGGTGGACAGGCCGGCGTCAAACTCGAAGAGCATGGTGGGGCTGAAGGCGAAGATGTAGGGCACGATAAAGGCCGCGATGGCAAGGCGTGTGGCGTTGAGGGCGGTCTTCATGGGCGGGGCCTTGGCGATGGCGGAGCCGGCGTAGGCGGCCAGAGCCACGGGCGGGGTGATGTCGGCCACGATGCCGAAGTAGAAGACGAAGAAGTAGGCGGCCACGGGGACAATGCCGATGCGGTTATCCATCAGGATGGGGGCGCAGGTGGAGGCCATGATACAGAAGTTGGCGGTGGTAGGCACGCCCATGCCCAGGATGATGCAGCAGACCATGGTCAGGAACAGGGCCACAATCGCCTGACCGCCGGAGACCTTGACGATGGCGGTGATCAGCGTGGAGGCAAGGCCGGTGGTGGTGATGCAGCCGGCCACCAGACCGGCCATGGCGCAGGCCACAGCCACGGTGACGCTGCTCTTGCCGCCGGCTTCCAGGGCGTCCAGGAACTTGGTCAGGGTGAACTTCTCGGAGGGATCGTCCACACCGATGGCCTTGTTCACGAAGTTGTTGATGATGCCCACGATCACCGTGATGAAGATGGCGATGGCGGCGGAGGTCTGCATGGTACGGGCCTGGGTAGAGACCAGCACCACCAGCACCACCAGGGGCAGCAGCAGATAGATCTTGGGCAGCAGCTTGCCCAGCTTGGGCAGCTCCTCACGGGGGATGCCCTTCAGACCCAGCTTCTTGGCCTCCAGGTGGACGGCGATGTAGATGCCGGTGAAGTACAGCACGGCGGGGAGAATGGCCTTCAGAGCCACCTGGGCATAGGGGATGCCCATATACTCGGCCATCAGGAAGGCGGCGGCGCCCATAATGGGGGGCATGATCTGTCCGCCGGTGGAGGCGGCAGCCTCCACGGCGCCGGCAAACTCGCCCTTATAGCCGGTGCGCTTCATCATGGGGATGGTCACAGAGCCGGTGGTCACGGTGTTGCCCACGGAGGAACCGGACACCATGCCGCACAGGGCCGAGGAGATGACCGCCACCTTGGCGGGGCCGCCGGCGGAGGCGCCGGCCACGCAGTTGGCCAGGTTGATAAAGAAGTTGGAAATGCCGGTGCGCTCCAGGAAGGCGCCGAAGATGATGAAGACCACGATGTACTTCTGGCAGACATTGATGGGGGTGCCCATCACGCCGCTGGTAGTATAGAACAGGTCGTAGATCATCTTGCCGAAGCGGACATTCATGAAGGTGTAGATGAGCAGCACGCCCAGCACACACAAAATGGGAATACCCACGCTGCGGCGGCACAGCTCCATAAGGGCCAGAATACCAATAACGGCAAACACCACCATCTTGGGGTCGTCAGTGGTGGCAACGGCCATCATGAGCACATCGTTGGCGCGATAGGCGAAATAGAAGAAGGGGAACACGCCCACGATCATGATGATCCAGTCATACCAGGGGAGGTAATTCACCTTGGTGATCCCCTTCTTCACGGGGAAGTGCAGATAGCCCATGATCAGAATCAAGCCGATAAAGATGTTCAGCTTCTGCTCGGGCAGAGTGGGCCACCCCTTCAGGGTGGAGAAAATGCAGTAGCAGGAAAAGAGAATCCCCAGCCAGTACACCACCAGGCGGGGCTTCCCCTCCCAAATACGGGTGTTGGACTCGCGATCATATTTTTTCATGATCTCGTCCACATCAGCCGCGGTGCCCACCGAGGTATCTTCTACCTGAGGCTGCAGCTTTTCCTTTTCTTTTGCTTCCATAAGCCGTCTCCTTTCTCCTCTCGAGTCACTGACGCACGGAACACATGCCTCCGCGCCCCGCCAGACGCGGACGCATCTGTTCCGCAGCCTGACAGCATGAGGGCGGCTGTGGCAGGCGCAGCCCGCCACAGCCGCCTCCATATCAGACTATGTCAGCAAACTTTGATTACTTGGCAGGAACCTCAATGCCCTTGTCGGCAAAGAAGGCCACAGCGCCGGGGTGATAGCCCACGGAGGTCACAGAAGTGGCAAAGTCCAGATCCAGCTCAGCGGCCTTGCCGTGAGACAGGTTGGGGATGTCCTCGAAGGTGCCGTACAGGAAGTTGTACACATCGGCCTCGGACACATCGTCACGGGCGATGACCACGGCGCCCACGGCCACGGTGGTGCAGTCCTCAGCGGTGCCGTACACATCCTTGGAGATGGTGTTGGGGCTGTAGTAGGGGGAGGACTCGATCAGAGCGTCGATGTGCTCCTGATCCAGGCTGACCAGGGAGATCTCACGGCCGGCAGCCAGGTCGGTGACGGCGGTGGTGGGAGCGCCGGCCACGATGAAGGCGGCGTCGATCTGGCCGTCCTTCAAAGCCTCAGCGGAGTTGCCGAAGTCCTGATAGGTGGGGACGATGTCATTTTCCACATCCAGGCCATAGGCGCCCAGAATGTCGACAGCGTTGAAGTACACGCCGGAACCGGAGGCGCCTACGGAGACGCGCTTGCCGGCCAGGTCGGCCACGGTCTTGATGGAAGGATCCACAGTGACGATCTGGACCTGCTCCATGTACAGGGCGGCGACAGTGGAGAAGTCGGTCACAGCGCCGGTCTCCTCAAAGGTGCGGGTTCCGGCATAGGCATAGGCCATAACATCGGACTGGACGAAGCCCAGCTGGGCGTCGCCCCGCTGCATGTTCTGGATGTTGGCGGCGGAACCGCCGGAGGCCACAGTGGTCACGCTGGTGCTGGTCAGGTCGCCGACCTTGTTGCCGATCACATTGCCGAAGGCATAGTAGGTACCGGTCTCACCGCCGGTGGTGAAGGTCAGCCGGGTGCCGCCGTCCTTGGGGGTCAGGCTACTGGTCTGGCTGCTGTCGCCGGAGCCGGCGGGCTGGCTGCTGGCAGCGCCCTGGCTGCCGGAAGAGGCCTGACTGCCGGAAGAGCTGGTGCCGCCGCCGCAGGCGGTGAGCGCCATGCTCATGACCATGGCAATGGTGAGAGCAATCGCAATCTTCTTCTTCATGTTTCTTTCCTCCAATTTTCAAGTTTGGATTTGCAAAGCAATCTGCACTTGCATATTTATTATATTACATACCATGCCAAAAAGCAATAGAATTTTTCCTGTCCTTCCGTTTCTCACCATCGTTGACAAAAGCGAATATCATTTTTGCCTTTAACTTGTTAAACGCATTACTTTTTTCGCTTTATTTTTTTAAAATCGTTTTCTTTTTAACAATATCTGGATTTTCTACGGCGTCCACCCCTCCATCCCCTCCTGCAGCTTCTCCAAAGCCTTTTTTTCAATGCGGGATACATAGGAGCGGCTGATGCCGCACTGGCCGGCGATCTCCCGCTGGGTCCGGGGGGAGCGGCCATCCAGACCGTACCGCATGGTGATGATCATACGCTCCCGGGCAGTCAGGCAGGTTCGGACACAGTTTCGCACCTTTATACAGGCGTCCCGGGTATCCAGGTCCTCCAGCATATTGTCATCCACCGCGATCACATCCATCAGAGAAAGGGATCCCCCCTCCCCTGCCGCCTCCAGAGTATCGGCAAGGGACACCTCCCCCTGAAGCTTGCGCTGGGAACGAAAATGCATGAGGATCTCGTTTTCGATACACCGGGACGCATAGGTGGCAAGGCGCACATTTTTATCCGCCTTAAAGGTGGAAATTCCTTTGATCAGGCCGATGGTTCCGATGGAGATCAGGTCGTCCTGATCCCCGGTCTGGGCGTAATATTTCTTCACAATGTGAGCCACCAGTCTCAGATTGTGCTCCACCAGAATATTCCGGGCCTCCAGATCTCCCGCGGCGCACCGCTCCAGGTACTCCCGCTCCTCCGCCGCCTTCAGGGGACGGGGAAAGGAACCGCCGCCCCCGGACAGGCGCAGGGTGAAAAAGATTCCGTTCATCATCAGATAAATGACTGGGGACAGCATGATAAAACACCTCCGCCCCAGCTTATTCCGCTCCGGCCCGTCCCTATGCGCCAAAAAGTCCCTGCCCGGCTGCTTTTCCCCTATATCCAGGTCAGGCCCGCAGAAACCGGCCCAGATAAAAACCCGTCCGGAGGCCATTTCCTCCGGACGGGTTTTTTCCCATTTCATTCAGGGCGCTCACTGCCCTTTTCAGCGCCTCCAGGCCCTCTTTGCCGGGGCGGGCGAGGGCAAAGGCTCTCCGGATCTGGTATCACATGGGTTAGCCTGCCTCATTTCCCTTCATCGTCCCTTCGCTGGATTGCCAGCATGGTGATGTCATCAAACTGGGGGGCGTCCCCCACAAATCGGTCGATGTCCCGCTTGACATCCCGCAAAAGCTCCTCCGGGCAGCGCTCCGGGGCCGTGTTCAGCGTATCGAGCATCCGGTCCGTTCCGTACAGGGTATTTGTCCCATCGGTTGCTTCCGCCACCCCGTCCGTATACAGAAACAGAGTATCCCCCACCCCAAGTTCCAGCTCATATTCCCGGTAACGGGCATCCTCCATGCCCGCCAGCACAAAGCCGTGCCGGTCCTTCACCAGCTCAAATCTGCCGCCGGAGCGCCGGATTGCCGGGTACTCATGGCCGGCGTTGGCGGCGGTGAGCTTTCCGGTGGAAATTTCGTAGATCCCCAGCCAGACGGTGACAAACATCTCGGCTTGGTTGTTCTCACACAACTGGTTGTTCACCTTTTCCAGAACCGCTTTTGGGGGCAGTCCGGTCTGGGCGGCATTCTTCAGCAGGGTTTTGGCGATCACCATGAACAGCGCCGCCGGCACGCCCTTCCCGGAGACATCCGCGATCACCATGGCCAGGTGATCATCGTCCACCAGGAAGAAGTCGTAGAAGTCGCCCCCCACCTCCTTGGCCGGGGTCATACTGGCGTAGATGTCAAACTCCGGCCGCTCCGGGAAGGCGGGAAAAATCCGGGGCAGCATGTCCGCCTGGATCTGGGTGGCCACATTCAGCTCCGCCCCGATCCGCTCTTTTTCCCGGCTTTCCGCCTCCTGCTGCCGCAGCAGGCCATGGGTCCGCCGGGACAGGGTAAGCCCGATGAGATAGATTACCACCAGAACGGCTGCCCGGGGCAGATAGTAAAAGTTGAACACCCGCAGAGGGATGTTGTCCCCCGCCTCCATGGCCGCGCGCAGAAACGCCAGCCGCTCGGCCAGGCCGCTGACCTCCTGACTGCTGTGCATCATATTGGCGTCCCACACTCCCAGCAGCAGCCCCAGGTACACCGCCAGCAGCATGCAGACGATGACCCCCAGTACGGTGAATCGGGTGAACCGTGGGGTGTAATAGTGGCAGGAGAGGATAATCGGACATGCCCAGGCCAGCACCAGCTGGATGGTGAGGGCTCCGGCCAGGATGCCGACCCCCAGCAGAAAGCAGCCCATGCTGACATATTTCAGCAGCCAGACCCGCCCCCGCCATACCCGCAGCAGCACAGTGGGCAGCAGAAAGAGGACGATGCCCACCGGCATGGCCACATTCATCAGCACCGGATCCACAATAAAAAAGCCAAGGAGGTTCAGCAGCCACATCAGTCCCGCCACCACGGCGGCCACCCGCATGCACATGGCCGCGTACCGGTTGGCGTCCGCCTCATTGCGGCGGAAAATCTCTCGTTGCTCCATTGTTCTGAATTCACCAGCTCTTTTCAATCGTCAGCACATTCATCCCGTCGCGGTAGGAGTAGGCGATGTGATCCATGGTCTTTTTGACCATGAAGATGCCAAGGCCCCCGATTTCCCGCTCTTCGGCCCCCAGGGTGGTGTCCGGATCGGGCTGCCGCGTGGGGTCATAGGGCCTGCCGTTGTCCGAGAAGCGAAGGATCGCCCGCCCCTGCTCCACCTCACAGCCCAGGGTGGCACAGGTGGCCCCGCTGTACCGCGCGATGTTGGAGAAGATCTCGTCCACGGCCACATTCACCTGGGCGATCACCTTCAGCGGGGCCTGATGGTCGGTCAGTTCCCGTTCAAAGAACCCGCTCACCGCCTCCATGCACTCCAGGCGCGGTTCCACACTGCAGTTTTTCATACTCTCTTTCCCCACATTCCGCCGGCAGACGGCCAGCATCGTGATGTGATCGAGCCGAAGCCTGCCTCCCCGGCCGGCGTCAAAGCCGGTGGAGCAGCCGGGCATCAGTCCCCGATATCGCTGTGACCCTGCTCAAACTCCCACTGCAGGCCGTACTTGTCAATGAAGTAAAAATACTTTACTCCGCTGAGAATTTTAGCTGTCTCCACATTCCGCTCGTCAGTTTCCCGCAGATCCTGGTCAAAGAAGTGCACTTCGGAGGGCTGGGTTTCACTGATCTGGAACACCTGGTAGGCCTCTGTCTGGTTGATGAGCTTCGTATCAGGCATGGACTTGATGTGCAGGAAGGCCTCCTCAATATTGGTGATCTTCAGCGCCACATGGCGCGCCCCGCTCACATCATTGGCGGCAAAAACCACGGGCGTCTTCCGCCCCTCCGGGAAGTGGTACTGCATCAGCTCAAGCGTCAGCTTTGTGCCGGGGACATTGACAAAGGCAATGGAGACATCCCCCTCCTCGGCCTGATCAAGAAAGCCCGCGGCCTGGAAAAAGCCCTTGTTTCTCCAGTGGGAGAGATAGTGGTCCGGCGTGGCGCCCAGCAGCTTCTTGTAATAGGACACGGCCTGCTCCATGTTATCCACAAAAACGCACACATGGGACAGCCCGGTGAAGTTGGGCATCTGCGCCTTTAAGGGTGCGGAAAACTGCTTCTTCACCGTCAGATCCACCCAGTTGTTCTGGACGGAGACCACTACATCGTCCGCAAAGCCAAGCAGGATCGACTTCTCCACCCCTTCCATCTCTTCAAACTTTTCCTCTTCCGGGCGGCTTTTTCCATACTCCGAAAGAGACCATGTGGGAGCGGTATTCTGGAGGGAAGCGCCCCCTCCAAAGCTGTCGCGCACCGACAGGTAGTAGTCGGGGTACTCATAATAGATGAGCAGGCCGGCGAACAGCGCGCCGATCTTATTTTTCAGCCCCTTGATGGGCGTGTTGATTTTCTCCTTTGACGCGGCGATAAAGGCGGCCTTCGCATTCTCCTCCATGGGCGCCGTGGCGTTCAGGTGCAGCGCGCAGACGCCGTGGTCACACTCCAGCCACAGTGTCCCCTGGCAGGTTTTCAAAATATCCGTCGTCATGGAGATCATCTCCTCCGTCAGCAGACGCAGAAGATTGGTCTGCTCCCGGTTCAGTCCGGCCGCCTCCCCGGTGGTCTCCACCATCTGCAATGCCTCCATGGCGCAGGACAGACTGTTGGACAGCTTGATTTCGTTGGATTTCATGGTTTCTTCCCTTCTTTCAGAAATTGCGCCGCGTTCGGCCCGTCAGGGTAATCTGCCCCGGCCTGAGCGCCGCTGTCACTCAATGGTGAGGATGTCGACAAAACCGGTGACTTCAAAGACCTCCCGGATGGTCCCGTTCACATGGCGAACGACCATCTTTCCCTGTTTGTTCATGGTCTTTTGAGCGGTCAGCAGCACCCGCAGGCCGGCGGAGGACAGATATTCCAGGTTCTGAAAATCAAACTCCAGATCCGTGACACCCTCCAGGGCGTTTTTCAGTTCCCCCTCCAGCTGGGGAGCGGTGGTGGTGTCCAGGCGGCCCTCCAGGATCAGGGTCAGCTTGCCGCCGTCTTTGTTCTTTGTGATGTTCATGGTTTTACCTCCAAATATATGTTATTTTCTGGATTGACACGAAAAATGGAACCCCGGCATGTGGGGCCGGCGCAGTCCTCTCCGCCCCCGCTGACTAAAACAGGACTTTCACGGTGTTTTTACCGTCCGCATATGCATAAGAATGGTCTTTCGTCCGGTTGAGGGCCAGTTTTACACTGATTTCATCCCCCTCCCGCATGGGGTCGAAGGCTTCGCCGGTCCAGGAGATGACGGCGCGGCACTCGCTGCCGTCCTCGCTGCACATGGCCCGGAAGTCCACATGGCAGCGCTCCTCCGGCAGCCGGGGCAGGATGCAGGCCACACACAGCTCCTCGAAGATCTGCTGGAATTTCAGCGACTGCCGGGCACTGAGCAGCTGCTTGCGGGCAAAGTTGTCGATGTCGGTGGCCGCGCCGATGAAGTCAAAACTCTTTGTGGTGATCCCGCAGTGGAAGGTCTTCAGCCCCAGCACAAACGCCTGGCAGCGGTCGGTCACCGGATGGCCAAACACCTGCTCCGGGGTGCCGTCCTCATAGATTACCCCCTGATCCATATAGAAGACCCGGGTGGACACATCCCGCGCAAACTTCATCTCATGGGTCACGATCAACATGGTCAGGCCCTGGGCGGCCAGGCCGCGGATGACGGCCAACACTTCCCCCACCATGGTGGGATCCAGAGCGCTGGTGGGCTCGTCAAAGAGGACGATCTCCGGTTCCATGGCCAGCGTACGGGCGATGGCGGCCCGCTGCCGCTGCCCGCCCGAGAGTTCATCCGGGTAATTGAAGGCCTTTTCGCCCAGACCCACCTTCCTCAGCAGCTCCATTCCCCGGTCACAGGCCTCCTGCCGGGAACAGCCCAGCAGCTCTGTCGGGCCAAGCATGAGATTTTCGATGATCGTCAGGTGGGCAAAGAGGTTAAAGCTCTGGAACACCATCCCCATCCGGCGGCGCGCCGCGCTGAGCTGGGCGGCCGTGGCGGTTGTCAGCTCCTGCCCAAATACCACCACACTGCCGCCGGTGGGGGTCTCCAGCCGGTTCAGGCAGCGCAGCAGCGTGCTCTTTCCCGTGCCGGAGGGGCCGATGATGGAAATGACTTCCCCCCGGCGGATCTCCCCATTGACATCCTTCAGCGGCGTCACATTGGGATAAGCCTTGGTAAGATGGGAGATCTGAATGACCGGCCCTGTCTCCTCCGGCCGCTCCGGAGCGCACCTGATCTCCCGCCGGGTGCCCGATGTCCGCAGCCCTTTCAGTTCCCGCCGACGGCGTTCGGGGTCGATGGACCGCTCCACCACGCGGAGCGCGGCGGTCAGCGCCCATGCCAGCAGGAAGTAGAGGATGGCGGTGACAATGAGGGGAAAGAACGCCTCAAAGGTGCGGCTGCGGATGAGGTCGGTGGCCTTGGTCAGGTCCTCCACCGAGATGTAGCCGACCACCGAGGTCATCTTGACCATGGAGATCAGCTCCCCTTTGTATACAGGCAGGATATGCCGGGCGGCCTGGGGGGCAATGATCCTGGTAAAGGTCCTGGCCCGGCCGAAGCCCAGGGCCTCCGCCGCTTCCCACTGGCCCCTGTCTACCGCGTCGATGCCGGTACGGATCATTTCAGAGACATAGACGGCAAAGTTGATGGAGAAGGCCACAATGGCAATGATTACTCCGCTGAGGATGGTGCTGGCAAAGACGATATAGTAGAGCACCATCAGCAGCACCAGGGTGGGGATGCCCTGCACCAGCCGGATCACGGCGGCTGCCGCCGCCGCTGCCGCGCGATTGCGGCTGCGGCGCACCAGGCACAGGCCGAGGCCCAGCACCGAGCCGGCCAGGGCGGAGCACAGGGAGATGACCACCGTCACCCCCAGGCCGGACAGGATCATCTTCCACCGGTTTTCCTGCACGAAAGTTTTTTGAAAGCTCTCTGCCAGCCCGCTCCAAAAGTCCGTGGAGTCGGCCGCAGCGGTGTCCATGCCCAGATCCTCCGCCCGAACCACCAGCACCACACCGCCGGTGTAATGGGCGGTGGCAAAGTCAATGCTCAGCTTTCGTTCCTCCGTGATGCTGATGGAGCCGGAAACGATGTCCGCCCGGCCGCTGACGAGCATGGGCATGAGGGCGTTGAAATTGGCCTGGGTGACCTCCAGCTCCATGCCCAGCTCCTTTGCGATGAGGGCCACCAGCTCCACCTCGTAGCCCAGGGACTCTCCCCCCTCTCCCACATAGCTCATAGGCTGCATGGAGGGATCGTGGACATAGTGCAGCCTGCCGTTGGGGGCGTCATATTCCCCTACATCGATGGTCTTGACCTCCTCGTCCGCCCCCAGCCACTTCTCCTCTAGGGCGTCCAGGGTGCCGTCGGCGGCAAACCGCTCAATGACGGCGCTGACCCGGCTGGTGAGGGGGCTGCCCTTGGCCAGACCCAGGCCGTAGCTGTCGGGGGCCAGAATTTCGGGAAAAATGGCCAGCTCCGGCTGCCTGGTCACAGCCAGGCTGGCCAGAGGCATATCGCTGAGCGCTCCGTCTACATACCCGCTTTGCAGCGCCAGCAGCTGGGAGGCCATGTCATCGTAATATTGGAAGCTTACACGGGGGATAACGCCGGCGGCCAACTGATCCTGAAAGGTGCCTGTCAGGGCTCCCAAAGTGGCGCCGGAGAAGTCAGCCAGCGTCTCAAACCGGGGGCTCTCATCCGCCCCGCCGACCGCCGCCGCCGCACCGCATCCGCCCAGGAGCAGACACACCGTGCTCAGCAGCCAGATCGTACACAGAAGGCGTCCCGCCGCTGTGGTTCGTTTCATGTCCCTTCCTCCTTTTTCAGCCTGTCCCGGTCCAAAAGTCCCAGCCGGTTGGAGGCAAGGACCAGCTCCGACTGCAGGCAGCAGACTCCGCAGGAAGTCATAAAGAAGTCCAGAATCACATTCCCCGCCACCGCCAGGCCAACCGCCTCATCCGGGATCCCCAGTTGGGTGAGCAGCACGGTATAGCAGGTCAAACTGCCGCCGGGGATGGGAGGCGCCGCAATGGCAAGCAGCCCGGACACCAGCACCCCGGTGACGACCCAGGGCAGCGGCATCGCCACGCCGTAAAACTCAGCCAGCCCCAGGGCCATGACCAGAAAACCGATCGCGCCGCCCGTCTTGAAGATCACCTGGCCCAGCGGGACGGCAAAGCCAACCACATGGGCCGAGATTCCCAGCCGCTTCTCGCAGGTCTCCAGGTTGGTGGACAGCGCAGCCGCGGAGGAGGCCGTGGAGAGGGCGATGAGATAGGTGGGCAGCTGCTTCCGCAGCAGCATAGGGAGCGGCACCTTCATACGGACGGAAACCGCCAGCGCATACAGAACCGGCCAGATCAGGCAGGCAGCGATCCCCAGTGCCATTCCCTTGGCCACACCCCCCAACCCGCTGAGCGTCTGGGTGAGGAATATGGACAGCAGGCTGATGAAGACGAATACCGTGATATACCGGCTCACCTGCTCCATCAAAAACTGGATCACGATGTTGGTCTGTTCCAGCAGGTTCCCAACGGCGCTTGTTTTTTCTCCCAACACCAGCAGGGCCGTCCCCATGCACATGGCCAGGAAGATGATCTGAAGCGAGTTTCCCTCCAGGAAGGGAGCGATCAGATTGTCGGGGATGATCCCTAGGATCATTTGAAAAATCTGGAACGCCGCGTTGGAGCCCCCGGCCGCGGTGCCGCTCTCCGGCCGGAACAGCCACACCACACAAAGGGCGGTGATTCCGGTGACCAGGTAGATGACCGCCAGAAAGCGGAGCAGAATCGTTTTCCCGATCTTCCCCAAGGTCTGAACATTCCCGATATTGACAATACCGCAGCAGATGCTCAGGAAGATCATCGGGCCGGCCAGAGTCTGCAAAATTCCCATCAGTCCGTTAAACACAGGCGTGATGACGCCGGACACGGCGTTTCCCACACTCTCCGGCGCCGCAATGCAGATCAGGCCGCAGACCGCCGATGCCGCAATGGTCAGCAGAAGCTGTGCCAGAGGGCTGAACCTCCGGGGCTTCGGCGGGTAAAATGCCAGGCGGTTCACACCGTCCTGGTAGCTGTAAACCGGTGCCAGGCCGGCCTGGGCCAGCAGATTGGAGTAGAGCAGCGCCTCACTTCCGGTTTCCTCTGCCTCAGCAGGGTCGATGCGCTGCCCGGGAACCAGCAGCTCTATGTACGCACGCCCCCAGCGTGTTCCACTCCGGAACCTGCATTCGGTGCCATTTTCGGCGCCGCTCTGCCAGACTGTCAGAATATCCTCTGTGGCCAGACGGAGCCGGAGGGTTTCCCTGCGCTCGACCCCGGCCTGTCCCAGCGCCCGGGTCAGCAGTTCCGCAATGCGGTCGATCCCCGCCGCGTCCAGCAAAACGGTTTCTTCCTTTTTCTCCAGGTCATGGGACCGCTTTCCCACCGCAAACATGTTTCTCACGGAATGATCCCGCCATTCCGGGCCGGTGTCTCCCTGTCCCAGGCGGTCTCCGACGCTCTGAACCAGACGCAGCCGCGTCCCTTCTCACACATTGTCATTTTTCTCTCTCCTCCCTGTTTCCCAAGGCCAGCCACTTTCCCGGCCAGAGGACACCTTCGCCCCGCAGGCGGGGCCAGTTTGCCGATGATCTCTCCCCTTTCTCAAAGGCAAACCGGTCTCCGGACAGCCTATTGACAAATGGATTTACAACATGATATTACTTTACTACCTAGGTGTTCTGTCTAACATGATCTGCGCAAAATTTACCGGTGATTGCGCATTTTTTGTCGGATGCCATGACAGGACAGAAAGGACTGGATACAGAATGCTCAAAATAGCAATCTGCGACGATGAAATATGTTCTTTACAGCAGGAGGAAATTTTTGTGCGGGAGTACCTGCATGGTCATCCCGAGCTGTCCGGGCAGATCCACACCTTTCAATATGGGCAGGAGCTTCTCTATCAGGCGGAGAAGACCGGCGGTTTTGACCTCTACCTTCTGGACATCATCATGCCGGGGCTGAACGGGATCCAGACGGGGCGGCAGCTGCGGGAGTTGAGTGACGGCGGGGAGATCGTCTATTTGACCACCTCCTCGGATTACGCCGTGGACAGCTACTCCGTGCGGGCCTTCTTCTACCTGCTCAAACCCCTGGAGAAGAGACAGCTCTTCCAGGTGCTGGACGCAGCCGTCAAAAAACTGAATGACCGCCGAAGCAAAGCCGTCCTCATCTCCACGAAGGACGGGCCCCGCCGCATCCTGATGGATCAGATCCTGTATGTGGAGCGGGTGGGCCGGAGCCTGCGCTACTACTGTTCCCATGACACTCTGGACTCCATCAGTCTCCGGGTCCCCTTCCACACCGCCGTGGAGTCCCTCCTCTCCGACCCCCGTTTCTGCCAGTGCGGCTCCAGCTTTGCCTTCAATCTCCGGCATGTGGCCGGGGTGAAGGGGCAGGAGGTTCTGCTGGACAACCACAACCGCGTCGCCATTCCCCGGGCTGCGGTGGTTTCTTTCAAACATGCCTGGGGAAATTTCTGGCTGGAGGAGAATGACACATGTCAGAGCTGATCCTCGCCGACCTGCTGTATATGACAGGCCTTGGTTTGACCATGGTATTTCTTTTTCTGAAAAGCCGTCTGTCCCGCCGGAAGACGGCTCTCATCTTCGCCGGAACGGCCCTCGTCCTGATGGCGCTGGAAATCATCCTGACTTATACCTTCAGCGTGGATCTGGTGGTGCGCCTGTACAGCTTGATTGTCTATCTTCCGTCCTTCCTGGTGGCCACGCTGCTCAGCCGGTACCGGGGCTGGAGACTGCTGTACCAGTTCCTGTCCGCCGTCCTCTTCTGCTTTCTGGTTCAGCACATCAGCGGCGTCGTCTTTTACGCCTCAAACCAGCGGGCGTGGGCGCTGTGGCTCACCATACTGCTCCTGACCCCGGCCATGCTGTGGCTGCTGTACAGGCATCTGTGCCCGCTGGTACATCAGGCACTGGATGAACTTCAGCGGGGCTGGGCCATAATCTGTGTATGGCTGTTGGCCTATGGGCTGATCGTGTTGTTCGTATTCCCCGGGTATGTGGGAATCGACACGGTGACCACATTTGTAAAGCCCATGTTTTCACTGCTGATGGTCGGGTTCTACTGTGTCCTGATCCTGCTCTTTACCAGCGTGAAGCGGGAGTCGGAGGCCCGCTACCAGACGCAGCTCACAGAGCTCTCCCTGGCCGCCCTCCAGAGCCGAATGGAGGCCGTTCAAACGGTGGAGGAAGCCATCCGGATCGAGCGGCACGACCTGCGCCACCGGTTCCGCGCCATCGCGGAGCTGGTAACCCAGGGGAATACCCAGGAGGCGCTGGCCTTCCTCGGCGTGGCCCAGACCCAGCTGGAGGAGCAAAAGCCCGTCCACTGGTGCCGCCCGCCCGTGCTGGACGCGGTCTTTTCCACTTACTTCACCCAGGCCCAGCGCAAGAACATCAGGGTGCAAGCGTGTATTGCCCTGACGGAGCAGCTGCCGGTAAGCGAGGCGGAGCTGGCTATCGTCTTTTCCAACGCCCTGGAGAACGCCATCCATGCCTGCATGCTCCTGCCGGAAGACCGGCGTGAGATCCGCTGCAAAGTGATTTCCCATCCCAACCTCATGTTTGAATTTTCCAACCCCTATACCGGCGCCGTCCAATTCGATGAGGATGGCCTGCCCATTCCCTCCCGGCAGGGCCATGGGATCGGGAGCCATTCCATTGCCATGTTTTGTCGGAAGTACGGCGCGTCCTATCGATACTCCGCCGAGGACGGAGTGTTTACTCTGCGCGTGATTCTATGATTCACACCCAACCCCATAGCGGTTTCCTCCCAGGCGGAAGAACCGCGATGCCATAAAAATGTGGTTCCCCGCACGGAGCAGCCGGAGCCCACCTTCCGGTTTTCTTAGGCCCGCGGAACCCAGCCCACAAAAAAACCGCCCGGAGGCTGCTACCTCCGGACGGTTTTTTTCCATTTAATTCCGGGCGCTGGCTGCCCTTTTCAGCGCCTCCAGGTCCTCCTTGCCGGGGTGGGCCAGGGCCCTGTCGAAGTTGTCCAGCATGATCTGCTTTCTGGGGCTGTCCTCCATCTGCTCGTAGCGCCGCCGCACGCTGTCAGGCATTTTCCCTTGACACATATACGCGCCCACAACGGTCACTTCATCCGGCAGCTCCGCCCGCACCATGTCCAGGATCTTCTCAAAATAGGCCGCGTCTCCCCCAAATCCCGCCGTGCCGAAGAGGAAGATCTCCTGTCCGGTCAGCGTGGAGAGGAAGGCCGAGGTCTGGTCGTCGCAGGTCCCCTTATCTGTCCAGAAGCCCACATAAATCCGCTCCGCGGCCAGTGCTCTGGGGTCAGGGGGGCCAAAGTAGAGGCAGTCCTCCTTCCCCAGGCACTCCTCCAGCGTCCGGGCCAGCAGGGCGGTATTGCCCGTCTTGCTGCTGTACACGATAGCATAGCTCATTTGATTTCCTCCTTTTCATAAATACAGTGAACGCCCTGGTGGGACATCATGCCCCCCAGGCACTTCCGGTTGCAGCGCACACAGCGATGGATGGACTCCGGTCTTCCGGCCGCCACTTTCCTGGGCCAGTTTGGATCCGCGATGAGCTGCCTGCTCATGGCGGCGCAGTCTATTCTCCCCCGGGCCAGCTGCTCTTCCACAAATTCCGGGTCGGTGAGGCCCCCCACCCCGCAGATAGGTAGGTCGGTCAGGGCCCGTACCTGATCGCAGAATTTCAGGAAGCATCCCTCCTGTCCAAACTGGGGATGGTTTGCCGGCGGGATGGTGTCCGTCAGACTGCCGTGGTTGGCCAGCGTCACATGGAAGCTGGTCACTCCGGCCTGTTCCAGCAGGGGGACAAAGACCCCCAGCTCCTCCTCCAGCACCCCGGCGTTTCCGTAATGGGGATTTTCCTGTCTGACCGCCAGCTTATAGTCAATGGGGATGTCCGGCAGCGCCCGGCGCACCGCCCTTACGGCCTCCAGCGCGAACCGGGCCCGGTTTTCCGGGCTGCCCCCATACTGGTCCTGCCTGTGGTTATAGAGAGACGAGCTGAAGCTGCCGCACATCCGGTCTCCGTGGACCTGCACCATGTCAAAGCCCGCCTCCCGGGCCAGGACCGCCGCCCGGCCGAAGTTTTCCGTGATCTCCCGGATCTTTTTCTCCGAAAGGTCGGTGATATAGGGCCCAACCTGCTGGTTGAGCAGGGGGCGCAGCTCCTCCATCCCGATCTTTTTGGTCAGTACCCCGGGAATGTATTTGACCATGGCTTTCAGGTCGGAGTCGGACTGATGGAGCTGGGCGCACAGCAGGCAGCCCTCCCCATGAACCATCCGGGACAGCTCCTGATAAAACGCCAGCCCCTTTTTTGTGTAGAGAGATGCCCCAAAGCCATGCTTCCCCACGGGGATATCCCCAATGATGATCATGGCGCAGCCGCCGGCCGCGATGGCACGGAGGCGTTCCATCCACTGCTCCCTGGGCAGTCCCATGGAGGTGGGGGCAAAGATGATCCGGTTTTTCAGGGTAAGCCCCCCATAGTTCAGGGGGCTCATCATAGTTTCATACATTTTTTTCGGTTCCTTCCCTGCGCGTCACTTTTTCCAGCAGTGTGAGCAGCTGTTCCCGCTCCTCCCCGCTCAGCCCCGCCATCGCCTGGTCGTCCCAGTCAAAAAACACCTGATGGCTGATGGCAAAGGCCTGCTCTCCCTTCTCCAGCAGGTCCAGGTGGTAGGCCCGGCCAAGCCGCTTTCTGCTCAAAAATCCGTCCTCGGTCAGCTTGATGATGGTACGCTGACAATATCCCCAATCCAGCCCCAGCGCCTGGGTCAGCTCCCCCTGGGTACAGCCCGGGTGCTTCCCAACATAGATGATGGGAAACATCGCCCCATAGCTCATCCCGATCTCCTGCAGCCGGTGGGAGGTGTAGTTCACAAAGCTTCGGTACAGGGCCGTACAGTGGTAGGATAATGTCTCAAACATAGTCGCCCTCCTTTTCACTTGACAAGGTCAAGTATAGTGCCGCAACTTGACTTTGTCAAGTTTTATTTTACCCGTCATATCCTGTGGACAGAACGGGACGGGGCTCACTTCCTCTTTCCCGGCCATTTGATAGAAAGTTTCAATCAGATTCAGGATTTTTGATAAAAACTAGTATTGGACTTTACATATTTTCCCTGTATAATGAGATCAGAAAATATGAAAGGGAGGATTCTCCATGGGTTTGCACAACAAAAAGATGCGCCAGCTTCTGGCTGAAAACGACTACCTCATCGCCCCCTGTGCCTATGACGCCCTGAGCGCCCGCGCCATTCAGGCGGCGGGATTCTCCTTGGCCGGTACCACCGGTTACGGAATGCACGGCGTGGTCCTGGGGCAGCCCGATACCGGCCTGCTGGCCCTGAACGAGACCGTCTCCATTCTCAGCAAGATGGTAGACGCGGTGGACATTCCCATTCTGGCCGACGCCGAGGGCGGCTACGGCAGCGCCATGAATGTCATCCGGGCCGTCCGGGAATATGAGAAGACCGGCGTTGCCGGTCTGTTTATCGAGGACCAGAAGCAGCCCCCCAACTGCCCCTTCATCAAGGCCCCTGAGATCATCAGCACCGAGGAGATGGTGGGTAAGATCGAGGCCGCTGTGGCCACCCGTGTGGATCCGGACATGCTCATCATCGCCCGTACCGACGCCCCCTTTGAGGAGGCCATTGAGCGTGCCAACGCCTATATGGAGGCCGGCGCCGACATGGTCAAGATCCTGCCCAAGACCCGCAAGGAGCTGGAGCTGCTCCCCTCCCGGGTCAACGGCCCCATCCATCTGGGACTCTACGCCCACAAGGGCATCAACGACGGCATGACCGCCGCCGACTGCGGCAAGCTGGGCTACAAGATCATCACCTTCCCCGTGAGTCTGCTCTTCGCCCAGACCGCCGCCATGCTGTCCCTGCTCAAGTATATCAAGGAGCACGAGACCGACGAGGGCTACCCCGGTAATCTGATGGAGTTTGCCGACTACCTGAAGTTTGTCAATGTGGACCACTACAAGGAGCTGGGCGACAAGTACCTGCGGGCCTAAGTTCCCCCTCTCGCCATAAAAATGGTCAATGCCCCGGCCGGGATCGGCCGGGGCATTTTCTTTTCCATAAAAAAGCCGGAACCCGAAGGTCCCGGCTTCTGCTGTGTACTTTGAGTTATCGGGCGGTCTCCCGCTGGAACTTGGCCAGGTAGGCGTCCTGGAGCAGCTTCAGCCGCTTCCGGTCCTTCCCCCCCACGGGAATGCCGTCGATGGACTCCACCATCATGCACAGGGCGCTGGAGCTGGTGACGATGATCTCGTCGGCGTTCATCAGCTCCACCATGGAGAAGGGGGTCTCGTCGGTGGGGATCCCGTTCTCCCGGGCCAGGGCCAGCAGATGCTTTCTGGTAATGCCCGGCAGGATCAGCTCATCGGTGGGGGCGGTGCGCAGCACCCCGTCCTTCAGGATGGAGATATTGCTGTGGGCGCACTCGGTGACCCGGCTGCCCCGGTGGAGCACCGCCTCGTCACAGCCTCGCTCCACTGCCCGCTGGTTGGCCAGCACGCTGGGGATGAGGTTCAGGGTCTTGATGTTGCACAGCTTGAAGCGGTTGTCCTCCAGAGAGATGAGCTTGTAGGGCTTGTCCATGGACTTCATGGTGTGGGGCTTCACAAAGGCCATGAGGGTGGGCTCCACATCCTTGGGGAAGGGGTGGTTCCGGGGGCAAACGCCCCGGGAGATCTGCCAGTACAGGAAGTGGACGGGAGAGTCCTCCGCCGCGTCGATGACCTTCTGCAGCTCCGCCTTCACCCAGTCCCGGTCCTTTTTGAAGGGGATCTCCAGCAGCCGCAGGCTGTTGTACATCCGGTCCAGGTGGTCGTCCATGGCAAAGGGGATGCGGTTGGCCACACAGGTGGCCTCATAGATGCCGTCGCCGAAGTAGAGCGCCCGGTCCCCCATGGGCACCTTCATCTCCTCCAGGGGGCCCATCTCGCCGTTATAATAGCCGACATTCTTCCACATGACGATGTTCTCCTCTCTATGTGTCTTGTTTCCTCATATTATCCGGCCCTCCGGCCGTCAAGTCTGCCTTTTCTTCCCGCCCAGCGGGTGTAAAGCTTCCACACTGCCCAGGCGCATAGGGAGCCGATCACCGCCCCCGCCAGCACATCGGTGGGGTAATGGACGCCCACATACAGCCGGGACAGCCCCATGCACACCGCCAGCACCGCCGATAGCACCCTCCCCCATTTCCAGGGCAGGGTCCGCGCCCAGATCATCCCCGCCGCGAAGGCGGCGCAGGTGTGCCCGGATGGGAAGGAGTGGGGGTCACGCTCCACCACCAGGGGGGTCAGGGCCAGGTCCAGCCAGGGACGGGGACGCTCCACCAGGGGCTTGATGGTGAGGTTGGTCACCAGCAGCCCCAGCAGCATGGCCCCCAGGGCCAGGGCCCCCGCCTTTCGGGTGGGCTTAAAGCACACCATGGCAAGGGAGAGCACGATCCACAGCATCCCCCCGTTCCCCAAGGAGGTGAAGGCGGACACCACCGGGTCCAGCCAGCTCAGATGCAGGGTCTGGATCCAGAGCAGAAGGCTGCCGTCCAGGTGCTGTAAAGTTTCAAGCATTGACATGGTCTCCTTCTTGTTCCTCGGGCTCGGGCAGCCGCTGTTCTCCCTTGTCTTGACTGTCCGCCCCGTCTCATATTATAATAAGAGAAAAGTCCCTATAAGTCAACCATTACCGGAGGGAGGCGCCCCTTTGAAGCAAATCATCTGCCTGTCCAACGAGCCCTGGAGCAGGCTTCCCGGCCGTACCCAACAGCTCATCTCCCGGCTCCGGGAGTCCCAGATTCTCTATTTTTCCCCCGGCCGGTGGCAAAAGGATTTCTTTCCCTATCAGAAGGGGATCCAGGTGCGCCCCAATGTGACGGCTTATACCCTGCCCGCCCCCCTTCTCCCCCTTGAGGAGCGCCACGGAGCCCTGTTTCGGGCCCAGCGCGGGCGGCAGGGAAGCTTCATTGCCGCCAAGGCGGCCCGGCACCGGTTTCAGGACCCCCTGCTGTGGGTCACCTGCCCCGAGCATGTCCACCTTTTGGACTATCTGAGCTATGACGCCCTGGTCTACGACTGCGACCGGGATTGGGACGAGCTCCCTCCGCACTGGGAGGGCCGTCTGGCCCAGAGCGCCGATGTGGTCTTTGCCGCCTCCCCCCAGCTGGCCGACCGACTGTCCCCCTGCAGCGAAAATATCGTGGTCCTGCCCAACGGGATCAACCTCCCCCTGTTCGCCCCGGAGTATAACCGCCCGGACCCCCTGCCCCAGGTGAAGGGCCCTGTGTTCGGCTGGTCGGGGACCATCTGGGCCGACCTGGACCTGTCCCCCATTCTCTACGCCGCCCTGGACCGACCGGACTGGACCTTTGTCCTCCTGGGCCGCCGGGAGAAGGGAAATCCCCTGCTCCCCCACTTAAAGCGGCAGCCCAATGTGATGATTCCCGGCTCCCGGCCGGTAAACGAGGTCCCCAGCTGGCTGTACCGGTGCGATGTGCTCCTGGAGCTGCTGCGCTCTGACCGGCCTTACAGCGATGTGATCTCCCCCCGGCTCTACGAGTACCTGGCCACCGGGAAACCCGTAGTCTCCATGGTGTGGCCCGACCAGGTGGAGCCCTTCCCCGATGTGGTCTACTCCGCCCACGACGAGGAGGAGTTTGTCACCCTGTGCGCCCACGCCCTGGACGAGCTGCCCGGGTTTGTTGCCCAGCGCCGCCGGGACCACGCCGCCCAGGCCGCCTGGCCCCTCCGCAGCGCGGCGGTCACCCGCATCCTCACCACCGCGGGACTGCTTTAGGGGCTCGCCGCCAAGTTTTCCCTGTTTCCCTCCCGTCTATCTTGTTCAAGCCTACGAAAATCTCACGGCCTCTTGCAAAAGGTCTGTTTTTTCGATAGAATAGAAATCTAATCGACAGAAAGGAGTATGTGCCATGCTCTCTGTTCACCGCATCTGCCCCCAGGGTGTTTTTGGCTACGGCCCCAATCTGTCCAAAAGGAACCGGTAAAAATATCCAGGCTGTCTGTATCCACAGATGGCCTGAATCTTTTTTGAAAGGAGATCTTCCAATGAAAAAAGTCGCGGTTATTATGGGTTCGGACAGCGATTGGCCCGTAGTCAAGGGCGCCTGTGAGCAGCTGAAGGCCTTCGGCATCCCCTATGAGGCCCACATCCTCAGCGCCCACCGCACCCCCGCCGCCGCCGCCCAGTTTGCCTCCGGCGCCCGGAAAAACGGCTTCGGCGTGCTCATCTGCGCCGCCGGTATGGCCGCCCACCTGGCCGGAGCCTTCGCGGGCAACTCCACCCTGCCTGTCATCGGAATCCCCATGAAGGGGGGCGCCATGGACGGTCTGGACGCCCTGCTGGCCACCGTTCAGATGCCCAGCGGCATCCCTGTGGCCACCGTGGCCATCAACGGCGCCAAAAACGCCGCCGTGCTGGCCGCCCAGATCCTGGCCGTCAGCGACGAGGAGCTGGCCGCCAAGCTGGACCAGGCCCGGGCGGATATGGCCGCTCAGATCGCCAAGAAGGAGAGCAAGCTTCAGGAGGAGCTGTCCTGACCGGCTGCCGGACCTTGATTGCCAAATTTTCATTTACATTATGATTTCAGGAATATATGGAAGGACGGATTGATTATGAAGAAACTGGAACAGCTTTATGAGGGCAAGGCCAAGAAGGTTTTCGCCACCGAGGACCCCAATGTGGTCATCGTGTCCTACAAGGACGACGCCACCGCCTTTGACGGCCTGAAGAAGGGCACCATCACCGGCAAGGGTGCCATCAACAACCAGATGACCAACTACCTGATGCAGCAGCTGGAGAAGGCCGGCGTGCCCACCCACTTTGTGGAGGAGCTCAGCGAGCGGGAGACCGCGGTGAAGAAGGTCTCCATCGTTCCCCTGGAGGTCATCATCCGCAACATCTCCGCCGGCTCCTTCGCCAAGCGCTACGGTGTGGAGGAGGGCATCGTGTTTGACGCGCCCACCATCGAGTTCTCCTACAAGAACGACGACCTCCACGACCCCCTCATCAACGACTACCACGCCGTGGCCCTGAAGCTGGCCACCTGGGATGAGATCGACACCATTAAAAAGTACGCCTTCCAGGTCAACGACTTTTTGAAGAAGACCCTGGCCGAGTGCGGCGTCACCCTGGTGGACTTCAAGCTGGAGTTCGGCAAGACCGCCGACGGCACCATCGTCCTGGCCGACGAGATCAGCCCCGACACCTGCCGTTTCTGGGACTCCAAGACCGGGGAGAAGCTGGACAAGGACCGCTTCCGCCGGGACCTGGGCAATGTTGAGGGCGCTTATCAGGAGATGAGCCGCCGTCTGATGGGAAAGTAAGCCGCTTTCCACCGGGACAACAGTCCCGCTTCAGCCTATCCCCACAACATCAGTAAGGAGGACCACATGGGAGGTTTTTTCGGCGCCGTATCCCGGCGTGATGTATCCCTTGATATTTTCTTCGGAGTGGACTACCACTCCCACCTGGGCACCCGCCGGGGCGGCATGATCATCCACGACATGGAGGACGGCTTCCAGCGGCAGATCCACTCCATTGAGAACACCCCCTTCCGCACCAAGTTTGAAAAGGACCTGTCCGACTTCCACGGCTGCAGCGGCATCGGCTGTATCAGCGATACAGACCCCCAGCCCCTGCTGGTCCGCTCCCACCTGGGGCTGTACGCCATCACCACCGTGGGCATCATCAACAACTCGGAAGAGCTGGTGCAGCAGTACTTCTCCGACCACGGCCACCAGTTTATGGCCATGAGCTCGGGAAAGATCAACTCCACTGAGCTGGCCGCCGCCCTCATCAACCAGAAGGACGACCTGGTCAGCGGCATTCTCCACGCCCAGGATGAGATCCAGGGCTCCCTCACCCTACTGATCCTCACGGACAAGGGGGAAATCATTGCCGCCCGGGACAAGCTGGGCCGCCTGCCTGTGCTGGTGGGCAAAAACGATCAGGGCCACTGCGTCTCCTTTGAGTCCTTCGCCTACCACAAGCTGGGCTATGAGGACGCCTACGAGCTGGGGCCCCGGGAAATCGTGCGCCTCACCGCCGACGGGTTTGAGACCCTCTCCCCCGCCGGAACGGACATGAAGATCTGCGCCTTCCTGTGGACCTACTACGGCTACCCCAACTCCAACTACGAGGGGGTCAATGTGGAGGTCATGCGCTACCGCAACGGCGCCATCATGGCCCGGGACGAGAAAAAGCGGGGCCAGTGCCCCGATGTGGACTATGTGGCCGGGGTGCCCGACTCCGGCGTACCCCACGCCATCGGCTACTCCAACGAGAGCCAGGCCCACTTTGCCCGTCCCTTCGTCAAGTACACCCCCACCTGGCCCCGCTCCTTCATGCCTGCCAACCAGGAGGTACGCAACCAGGTGGCCAAAATGAAACAGATCCCCGTCCCTGAGCTGATCCAGGGCAAAAAGCTCCTGTTTGTGGACGACTCCATCGTCCGGGGCACCCAGCTGCGGGAGACGGTGGACTTTCTCTATGAATCCGGGGCCAAGGAAGTGCATATGCGCTCCGCCTGCCCCCCCATTATGTACAGCTGCAAATATCTCAACTTCTCCCGGGGCAATTCCGACATGGACCTGCTGGCCCGGCGCACCGTCCAGGAGCTGGAGGGTGACGAGGGGCAAAAGCACCTGGAGGAGTATGCCGATGTGCACACAAAGCGCGGCGCCTGCCTGCTCAAGTCCATCTGTGAAAAGTTCGGCTTTGACTCCCTGGGCTACCAGTCCCTGGACGGGCTTCTGGAGGCCATTGGCTTGGACCGTGACAAGGTGTGCACCTATTGCTGGACGGGCAAGGAGTAAGCTCCCTGCCCTTCTGAAAAGGGAGGAATATCATGTCTCAGCTCCATGAAGAGTGCGGCGTTTTCGGGCTCTACTGTCCCGATCCCCAGTTCAGCGCCGCCGCCTGCGTCTACCACGGCCTCTACGCCCTGCAGCACCGGGGCCAGGAGAGCGCGGGTATGGCCATCAACGACCGGGGGGTCATCACCAGCCACAAGGATGTGGGACTGGTCAGCGAGGTCTTCACCCCCCAGGTGCTGGAGCGCATGGGCCCCGGGCAGATCGCCGTGGGCCATGTGCGCTACGCTACCACCGGCCTGAAAAGCCGGGAAAACGCCCAGCCCCTGGTCATCAACCATGTAAAGGGGTCCCTGGTGCTGGCCCACAACGGCAACCTCACCAACGCCGCCCAGCTGCGGGAAAAGCTGGAGCTCTCCGGGGCCATCTTTCACACCACCAGCGACACGGAAGTGATCGCCTACACCATCACCGGCGCCCGGCTCCACACCCCCTCCATTGAAGAGGCGGTGGCCGAGGCCATGGACACCATCCAGGGGGCCTACTCCCTGGTGCTCATGTCCGCCCAGAAGCTGGTGGCCGCCCGGGATCCCAACGGGTTCCGGCCCCTGTGCATCGGCCAGCTGGAAGACGGCTATATCTTCGCCTCGGAGAGCTGCGCCCTGGACGCGGTGGGCGCCCGGTTCGTCCGGGATGTGGAGCCCGGGGAGATCGTGGTGGCGGACAAGGACGGCCTGCACTCCATCACACGCCACTGCGGCAAGGCGAAAAGCAGCCTGTGTGTGTTTGAGTTTATCTACTTTGCCCGTCCCGACTCGGTGATCGACTCCGCCAGCGTCCATGAGGCCCGGCTGAGAGCGGGGGCCTTCCTGGCCCTGGAGCACCCTGTCCAGGCGGACATCGTCATCGGAGTCCCCGACAGCGGCATCGACGCCGCCATCGGCTATGCCCGCCAGTCGGGTATCCCCTACGGCATCGGCTTTATCAAAAACAAGTATATCGCCCGCACCTTCATCGCCCCGGGGCAGAAATCCCGGGAGGACAAGGTGCGCATCAAATTAAATCCCATCGCTTCCGTGGTGGCGGGCAAGCGGGTGGTCATGATCGACGACTCCATTGTCCGGGGCACCACCTCGGAACGGATCGTCCGGCTGCTGCGGGAGGCGGGAGCCAAGGAGGTCCATGTGCGCATCTCCGCTCCCCCCTTCCTGAACCCCTGCTACTTCGGCACCGACATCGACTCCCGGGACCACCTGATCGCCTGCCACCACACCACCGAGGAGATCGCCGCCCTCATCGGCGCCGACTCCCTGGGCTATCTTAGTGTGGACAGCGTCCACAAGCTGGCCAGCGGCTGCTCCAGAACCTTCTGTGACGGCTGCTTTACCGGCAAGTACCCCGTCCCCGTCCCCGAGACCCGGGAAAAATTCCGCTTTGAGCAGAAGCTCGCTCAACCCAATGAATGATGAATGGAGGAAATTTCTCCCATGAAAAACTCTCATTCCGCTTCCTATGCCGCTGCCGGTGTGGATGTCACCGCCGGCTATGAGGCCGTCAAGCGCATCAAGCCCATGGTGGAATCCACCTATATTCCCGGGGTCATGGGTACCCTGGGGGGCTTTGGGGGCATGTTTGCCCCTGATATGGCCGGGATGAAAAAGCCCGTCCTGGTCAGCGGCACCGACGGCGTGGGCACCAAGCTCCGCCTGGCTCAGCTGCTGAACAAGCACGACACCATCGGCATCGATTGCGTGGCCATGTGCGTCAACGACATCATCTGCGGGGGCGCCGCTCCCCTGTTCTTCCTGGACTACATCGCCTGCGGTAAGAACGACCCCGTGCGCATCGCCGAGATCGTCTCCGGCATCGCCGAGGGCTGCCGCCAGTCTGAGTGCGCCCTGGTGGGCGGCGAGACCGCCGAGCACCCCGGGGTCATGCCTGACGACGACTACGATGTGGCCGGCTTCTCCGTGGGCATCGTGGACGAGGAGAAGATCATCGACGGCAAAAAGCTGGCCCAGGGAGACGCCCTCATCGGTCTGGGCTCCACCGGCGTCCACTCCAACGGCTTCTCTCTGGTGCGCAAGGTGCTGGATGTGGAGCACGCCGACCTCACCTCCCCTGTGGCCGAGCTGGGGGGCAAGAGCCTGGGCGAGACCCTCCTCACCCCCACCCGCATCTATGTGAAGGCCATCAAGGCCCTGCTGAAGGCCGGTGTGGACATCCACGCCATCAGCCACATCACCGGCGGCGGCTTTTATGAGAATGTGCCCCGGATGATGACCGAGGGCCTCACCGCCCAGATCAAGCTGGACTCCTTCCCCCGCCTGCCCATCTTCGATCTCATCCAGAAGAAGGGGGATATCCCCCAGCGGGACATGTACAACACCTTCAACATGGGCATCGGCATGCTGCTGGCCCTCCCCGCCAGCCAGGCCCAGCAGGCCCTGGAGGTGCTGAAGGCCGCTGGTGAGAAGGCCTACCAGGTAGGCAGCGTGGTCTCCGGCGAGGACGGCGTGGAGCTGGTATGAAAAAGATCGCTGTTCTGGTCTCCGGCGGGGGGACCAATCTCCAGGCCCTCATTGACGCCCAGGGCCGGGGAGAGATCGTAAACGGTACGATCACCGCCGTCATCTCCAACAACCCGGAGGCCTACGCCCTGGAACGGGCCAAAAAGGCCGGGATCCCCAGCTATGTGCTCACCCGGGAGGAGTACCCCACCGCCCGGGAGCTGACCGTGGCCCTGGTGGAGAAGCTTCAGCGGCTGGACATCCAGCTGGTGGTGATGGCCGGCTTTATGACCATCGTCACCGAGGAGCTGTTCCAGCGCTACGCCAACGCGGTCATCAACATCCACCCCTCCCTCATCCCCTCCTTCTGCGGAGCGGGCTGCTTCGGCCTCCATGTCCATGAGAAGGCTCTGGCCTACGGGGTGAAGGTGTCCGGCGCCACCGTCCACTTCGTCACCCAGGAGTGCGACGCTGGCCCCATTATCCTTCAGGACTGCGTAAAGGTCCTCCCCGACGACACACCGGAGGTTCTCCAGCGGCGGATCATGGAGAACTGCGAGTGGAAGCTGCTGCCCCGGGCCGTCAGCCTGTTCTGCCAGGACAAGCTGGTGGTGGAGGGGCGCAAGGTCCGTATTTTACAATAACCGGACGGTGTTTTCCCTTTACACCGGAAACGCGCCCGAACAAGATGAAACAAGCGATGCGACTGACGGAACAGGTGGAAATGACCACGGGGAGCATCGCCTCTGTGAGAGCCGACCGTCTGGGCGCATCCATGGTGATACCACGGGTGCGCCCTTTTTTCAACCATAACAAACCAGCTTAGAAAAAGGAGAAGCGGAACATGGATAGTATTGATCTGAAGGAGTACCTCTCCCAGCGCCCCTACCCCGGTCGGGGCATCCTGCTGGGCCAGTCCCACAACGGCACCTGGGCCCAGTCCGTGATGGCCTACTTCATCATGGGCCGCAGCGAGAACAGCCGCAACCGCGTTTTTGAGGAGACGGAGGACGGCATCCGAACCCGTGCCTACGACGAGAGCAAGATGGTGGACCCCTCCCTCATCATCTACCATCCCGTGCGCGTGGTGGGCTCCACCACCATCGTCACCAACGGCGACCAGACCGACACCATTCGGGATTTTATGGCGGAGGGCAAGACCTTTGAGGAGGCCCTGCGCACCCGGGAGTATGAGCCTGACGAGCCCAACTTCACCCCCCGGATTTCCGGCCTGATGGACCGCTCCGGCAGCTACCGCCTGTCCATCCTGAAGGAGGGCCAGGACCGCCTGTGCCAGCGGCAGTTCTTTGAGTATCAGCCCCGGTACCAGATGGGCCACTTCATCAGCACCTATGAGGGCTTCGGCGATCCCCGTCCCTCCTTCCACGGGGAGCCGGTACAGGTGGCCATCACTGCCCACAGCGCCGACGAGCTGGCCGACCAGATCTGGAACAGCCTCAACCAGGACAACAAGGTCTCCCTCTTTGTGCGCTACATCGACCTGCGCAACGGTTTCCCTGAGACGGTGATCATCAACAAGTACGGTCAGCGTACCCGCACCGCCCCTAAAGTTTCCATTTGGTAACAGATCTCCCTTAGTCACACAGAACTTGGAAAGGATGCGTATTTATGACCGAACTTGAACTGAAATACGGCTGCAACCCCAACCAGAAGCCCGCCCGGATCTTTATGGAGCAGGGGGAGCTGCCCCTGAAGGTCCTGAACGGCAAACCGGGCTACATCAACTTTATGGACGCCCTCAACTCCTGGCAGCTGGTGAAGGCCTTGAAGCAGGCCACCGGCCTGCCCGCCGCCGCCTCCTTCAAGCATGTCTCCCCCGCCGGGGCCGCCCTGGGTCTGCCCCTCACCGATGTGGAGCGGAAGATCTACTTTGCCCCTGAGGGGGACCTCTCCCCCATCGCCTGCGCCTATATCCGGGCCCGGGGCGCCGACCGGCTGTGCTCCTTCGGGGACTGGGCCGCCCTCAGCGACACCTGTGACGCCGACACCGCCCGTTTCCTGGCCCTGGAGGTCTCCGACGGCGTCATTGCCCCCGGCTACACCGACGAGGCCCTGGAGATCCTGAAAACCAAGCGCAAGGGGGGCTACAATGTGGTGGAGATCGACCCGGAGTACACCCCCGCCCCCCTGGAGCGCCGGAACATCTTCGGCATCACCTTTGAGCAGGGCTATAACGACCTGAAAATTGACGAGAGCATGCTCCAGAACATCGTGACCAAAAACAAGGAGCTGTCCCAGCAGGCCAAGCACGACATGATGCTGGCCCTCATCACCCTGAAGTACACCCAGTCCAACTCGGTGTGCTATGTGAAAAACGGACAGACCCTGGGCGTGGGCGCCGGACAGCAGAGCCGTATCCACTGCACCCGTCTGGCCGGCAACAAGGCGGACATCTGGTGGCTGCGCCAGCACCCCAAGGTCCTGGGCCTGGAGTTTGTGGACGACATCCGCCGCCCCAACCGGGACAACGCCATCGATCTGTATATCTCCGACGAGCACGAGGATGTGCTGGCCGACGGGGTATGGCAGACCATCTTCAAGCACAAGCCCCAGGTGCTGACCCAGGAGGAAAAACAATCCTGGATCGCCCAGCTCTCCGGGGTCACCGTTGGCTCCGACGCCTTCTTCCCCTTCGGGGACAATGTGGAGCGGGCCCACAAGTCCGGCGTGCAGTACATCGTCCAGCCCGGCGGCTCCATCCGGGACCAGCAGGTCATCGACACGGCGGACAAGTATGACATGGTGATGGCCTTTACCGGTATCCGGCTGTTCCACCACTAATCAAATTAGGAATTAGGAATGAGGAGTTAGGAATTGTATGGGGAATGACGCTATCCTAAAGCCTAAAACTCTGAGCTTCGCCAAGCGAATCGTGTTCGCGTATCAACATCTCCGCGACGAAAAAAAGGAGTATGTCCTCTCCAAACAGCTTCTGCGCAGCGGCACCAGCATCGGGGCCAATGTGGCGGAGGCCCAATATGGAAGCAGCCGCAAAGATTTTCTGGCAAAACTGTATATCGCCCTGCGAGAGTGTGCGGAAACACTCTACTGGCTTGAACTTCTCCATTCCTGTAACTATTTTTCCCATCAGGAATATCAATCCCTGTACTCCGACTGTGAAGAACTTCGCAAGCTCCTCTCCGCCATCACCAAATCGGTGCGTGACGGAACAATTCCTAATTCCTAACTTCTAATTCCTAACTGAACGAAAGGTTGTGTTAACATGAAAGTACTAGTCGTGGGCGGCGGCGGGCGGGAGCACGCCATCTGCTGGAAGCTGGCTCAGAGCCCCAAGGTAACCGAACTGTACTGCGCCCCAGGCAACGGCGGCATCGCCCAGGTAGCCACCTGTGTCCCCATCAAGGCCACCGATGTGGAGGGGATGGTCAAGTGGGCCAAGGAAAACGCCATGGACTTTGTCATGGTGGCCCCCGACGATCCCCTGGCCCTGGGCATGGTGGACGCCATGGAGGCGGCGGGCATCCGGGCCTTTGGTCCCCGGGCCAACGCCGCCATCATCGAGGCCAGCAAGGCCTTCTCCAAGGAATTGATGAAGAAATACCACATTCCTACTGCCAAGTATGAAACCTTTACAGATCTTGAAAAGGCCTTGGCCTACATTGAGGAACAGGGCGCTCCCATTGTGGTGAAGGCCGACGGTCTGGCCCTGGGCAAGGGCGTGGTGGTGGCCTCCACCGTGGAGGAGGCCCAGCAGGCCGCCCGGGAGATGATGGAGGACAAGAAGTTCGGCGAGAGCGGCTCCACTGTGGTCATCGAGGAGTGCATGGTGGGTCCCGAGGTCACGGTGCTGGCCTTCTGCGACGGAGAGCACCTGGTCCCCATGCTGTCCTCCCAGGACCACAAGCGGGCCTATGACGGGAACCAGGGCCCCAACACCGGGGGCATGGGCGCCTTCTGCCCCTCCCCCAAGTACACCCCTGAGATCGCCAGGATCTGTGAGGAGACCATCTTCCGTCCCACCGTGGAGGCCCTGAAGGCCGAGGGCCGGCCCTTCAAGGGGGTCATCTACTTTGGCCTGATGCTCACCAAGGACGGCCCCAAGGTGGTGGAGTACAACGCCCGGTTCGGCGACCCGGAGACCCAGCCCATCCTGTCCATGCTGGACAGCGACCTGATGGACATCTTCGAGGCCTGTGTGGACGGCACCCTGGACCAGGTGGACATCAAGTGGAAGCCCGGGGCGGCCTGCTGCATTGTGCTGGCCTCCGGGGGCTATCCGGTGAAGTATCAGAGCGGCTACCCCATCTCCGGCCTGGAGGAGGCGGGCAAGTCCGCCACTGTGTTCCACGCCGGTACCAAGGCCGGGGACAGCGGCGAGATCCTCACCGCCGGCGGCCGTGTCCTGGGGGTCACCGCCACCGGCGCCACCCTGGAGGAGGCCATCGCCAAGGCCTATGAGGCCGCCAAGCCCATCTCCTTCCAGGACATGCACTTCCGCACCGATATCGGCAAGGTATGAGTCGGCTTCACCTCCAGGGGATCGTCTTTGACGCGGACGGCACCCTCTTCGACACCGAGCGTCTGGCCCGTACCGTCTGGCTGAGTGTGGCCCGGGAGTGGAAGGCCTCCGCTGTTGAGGAGCACTACATGGAGCTCATCGGCCGGAACCGGGAGGGGATCGTCTCCCTGCTGAAGTCGGTGTGCCCCCCGGATTTCCCTCTGGACAAGTTCCTGCTCACCTGCTCTCAGCGCAGCCGGGAGAAACTCCATCGTGAGGGGGTCCCCGTAAAGGAGGGGGCCCGGGAAGTGCTGGAGCTCTGTACCTGTAAAGGTCTTCCCATTGCCTTAGCTACCTCCAGCGGAGCGGCCACCACCCAGTATAAGCTGGAAAGCTCCGGACTTGACCGGTACTTTCAGGCCGTCATCACCGGGGACAAGGTGACCCACGGAAAGCCCCATCCGGAGATCTACCTCACCGCCTGCCAGGCCCTGGGCATTGAGCCTGCCCATTCCATGGCGGTGGAGGACTCCAAAAACGGCGTGCTCTCCGCCCATGCCGCGGGGATGATGACGGTGCTGATCCCCGACCTCCTCCCCCCTACTCCGGAGCTGGAGGCGCTGGCTTACCGGAAATTTGACTGCCTGTTTTCCTTGAAAGACTATCTGACCCAAATGCTGTAATGGAAAACCGCCTGACACTGCTCTTTGCCAGTGTCAGGCGGTTTTTTCAAAAAGGCCCGGGATGGAATTTTCCATCCCGGGCCTTTTATCCTTATAGTTCGAGCCTCTTAGCCCTCGTACATCTGCTGCAGACGGGTCAGGTGCTCGTAACGGGCCTTGGCAGCCTCCTCGTTCTTGGCGAACAGCTCCTTGGCGCGCTCGGGGAAGGAGCGGGTCAGGGAGGAGTAGCGGGCCTCGTTCATCAGGAACTCCTGATAGCCGCCGGCGGGAGCCTTGCTGTCCAGGGTGAAGGGGTTCTTGCCCTCGGCCTTGGCGTCGGGGTTGAAGCGGAACATGTTCCAGTATCCGCACTCCACAGCCTTCTTCATCTCGGACTGGCAGTTGGACATGCCGCCCTTGATGGAGTGCATCTCGCAGGGGGCGTAGCCGATGATCAGGGAGGGGCCGTGATAGGCCTCAGCCTCGGCAATGGCCTTCAGGGTCTGGTTGGGATTGGCGCCCATGGCCACCTGAGCCACATACACATAGCCGTAGGTCATGGCGATCTCAGCCAGGGACTTCTTGGGCATCACCTTACCGGCAGCGGCGAACTGAGCCACCTGGCCGATGTTGGAGGCCTTGGAAGCCTGGCCGCCGGTGTTGGAGTAGACCTCGGTATCGAAGACGAAGATGTTCACATCCTCGCCGGAGGCCAGCACATGGTCCAGGCCGCCGTAACCGATGTCGTAGGCCCAGCCGTCGCCGCCGAAGATCCACACGGACTTCTTGGCCAGGTACTCCTTGTCCTCCAGCACGGTGGGAGCGATGGGGCAGCCCTCTGCGGCGGCCTTCTCCAGCTCGGCAATGAGAGCCTTGGCGGGCTCGGCATTGGCGGTGCTGTTGTCCTTGGTGTCCAGGAAGGCCTGGAAGGCGGCCTTGAAGGACTCGGAGGCCTTGTCGGACTCGGCCATCTCACGGATCTTGGCGATCATGCGCTCACGGACGGCCTTCTGGCCCAGATACAGGCCCAGGCCGTGCTCGGCGTTGTCCTCAAACAGGGAGTTGGCCCAGGCGGGACCGTGGCCCTCGGCGTTGGTGGTGTAGGGAGAGGTAGCGGCGGGACCGCCCCAGATGGAGGAACAGCCGGTGGCGTTGGAGATATACATCCGGTCGCCGAACAGCTGGGTGATGAGACGGGCATAGGCGGTCTCGGCACAGCCGGCGCAGGAGCCGGAGAACTCCAGCAGAGGCTTCTTGAACTGGCTGCCCTTCACGGTCAGGTCGGCCACATCCTCCTTCACGGAGACATTGGCCACCATGTAGTCGAACACATCCTGCTGCTTGGCCTCCTGCTCCTGAGGCACCATGGTCAGGGCCTTCACGGGGCAGACATTGGCACACACGGAGCAGCCCATACAATCCAGGGGGCTGACGGCGATGGCGAACTTGTAGACGCCCTTGCCCTTGCCGGCCTTCACATCCACGATCTTGGCGCCCTCGGGAGCCTTGGCGGCCTCTTCCTCGGTCAGAGCGAAGGGACGGATGGTGGCGTGGGGGCAGACATAGGAGCACTGGTTACACTGGATACACTTGGTGGAGTCCCAGGTGGGCACCTGAACGGCCACGCCCCGCTTCTCGTAGGCGGAGGCGCCCAGCTCGAAGGTACCGTCGGCGTGGGGCACGAAGGCGGAAACAGGCAGGCTGTCGCCGTCCATGCGGTCCACGGGATCCAGGATCTTGTTGACCATGTCCACCAGCTTGGCCGGGCCGGTGTGCTTGCTGGCCTTGTCCTCGTCCTTGGCGTTCTTCCAGGACTCGGGCACATCGATCTTCACATAGGCGGTAGCGCCGGCGTCGATGGCCTTGTGGTTCATGTCCACCACATCCTGGCCCTTCTTCAGGTAGGAGTGGGTGGCGGCGTCCTTCATATACTGGATGGCCTCGGCCTCGGGCATCACCTTGGCCAGGGAGAAGAAGGCGGACTGGAGGATGGTGTTGGTGCGCTTGCCCATGCCGATCTGAGCGGCCAGGTCGATGGCGTTGATGGTGTACAGCTGGATGTTGTTCTCAGCGATGTACCGCTTGGCCTCGGCGGACAGGTGGTGCTCCAGCTCCTCCATGGTCCACTGGCAGTTGATCATGAACACGCCGCCGGGCTTCACATCCCGGACCATGGGGAAGTTCTTGGTCACATAGGAGGGGTTGTGGCAGGCCACAAAGTCGGCCTTGTTGATATAGTAGGGGCTGCGGATGGGCTTATCGCCGAAGCGCAGGTGGCTGATGGTCACGCCGCCGGTCTTCTTGGAGTCGTACTGGAAGTAGGCCTGCACATACTTGTCGGTGTGGTCGCCGATGATCTTGATGGAGTTCTTGTTGGCGCCCACGG
>JAXUUN010000035.1:0-29017 GCA_037231075.1 bacterium
CGTCACACCCCCTTCTTCAACAACTATCGTCCTCAGTTCTACTTCCGTACCACCGATGTGACCGGCATCATCACCCTGCCCGAGGGCACTGAGATGTGCATGCCCGGCGACAATGTGGACATGAATGTTGAGCTGATCACCCCCATCGCCATCGAGAAGGGCCTGCGTTTCGCCATCCGTGAGGGCGGCCGTACCGTGGGTTCCGGCGTTGTTATCGACATCCAGGAGTAATTTTTACTCCCATAAAGCGTCCTGCCTTTTGGTAGGACGCTTTTTTTATAACAGAGCATTTTAACTCCGCACATGGTGGACCGTCCGGCCTTTTCCTGTTCCGAAAGCAAGCTTTTTGCACAGAAAGGAATGAGACAAAATGGAAGAGCGCAATGAAAAATTGCGAAACGGCTTACGAAAGCTGTATTATGCGGAGATCATTACGATTGTATCTCTGCTGTGTACCATTCTGGCCCTGATCCCTGTTTTAGGACTGCTTATTTTGTTGGGAGTCCTGGTTGCGATGATCGCGGGACTGGTGGTGAGTATTATGGGTCTGGTGAAGCTGGGGGATCTCCACTCCAACTATATCGTGGCCCTGGTCCTGAGTGTGATCAATGGGATTTTAAGCCTGTTTGATGAATCGACAGTAATCAGTCTGTTGAGTGCGATTTTAAGTTTGGTGGCCATTTGGCTGCTCATCAAGACCACAAACGGATTTTTGGAAGAGATCGGGCGGACCGATGTGATGGAGAAGGGCCGCGGCGCGCTGACATGCAACATTGCCGTTACGGCGATTTCGGTTTTATGTACATTGGCCAGCATCGTTGCAGCGGGACTGGCGGTTATCCTACTGGTGGTGGCGCTCATCGTCTCACTGGTGGGGCTGGTTTTCTATGTCTCCTACTTAAAACAGGCCAGCGAGGCCTTCTAACGGCTGCCCCGGGCGCCGGTAATCCTACCGGCGCCCGGGGAAAAACTTTTTTACAGTAAATGATAAACAAAGGGCTTGACAACGGGAAGGGGAGGGGCTATAATGTGCCCAACAACCAAACAGCAATGAAACCAGTGAGAAAGAGAAGTAACCGGTGCGGCAAACCTTCAGAGAGTCCTGGGTGGTGGAATCAGGACGGGGCGCGGCTGTGTGAATGGACTTTCGAGGGCGGCTTGAACGGGAGACCTAGTAGATGCCGACGGGGACCCACCCGTTATCCATCGGGCATGCGTGATGGCGCGTGAAGCGAGCGGATGTTTTATAACATCAATTTGGGTGGTATCGCAGGAGTAAGGCTCTTGTCCCATGTGGGGGACAGGGGCGTTTTTTTATTCCAGATAAGGCCGGTTGGCATCGGCCCCTCCATCACCCACCCAAACATATTTCGGCTCAAAGAGCCAATAATGGAGGTAAAAATAATGAAAACCAACACCATGAAGAAAGTTCTGTCTCTGGCCCTGTCCCTGGCGATGACCCTGTCCCTGGCCGCCTGCGCCGGCGGCGGCTCCTCCACTTCCCAGAGCGCCGGGACCTCCGGCAGCGCCGCCGGCTCCGGCTCTCAGGCGGGCGAAGGGTATAAGGTGGCTGTGGTCCGCCAGCTGGACCACGCATCCATGAATGAGATCCGGGACGCCATTACCGCTGAGCTGGACGCCAAGGCCTCTGAGCTGGGTGTGACCATTGAGTACGAGAACTTTAACGGCAATAACGATACTTCCACCCTGTCCCAGATCGGCGCCCAGATCATTGCCGACGGCTATGACGCCATCATCCCCATCGGCACCCTGGCTGCCCAGCAGATGGCCGCAACCGCCCAGCAGACCCAGACCCCGGTGATCTACGGCACCGTCAGCTACCCTGAGGTGGCAAAGCTTACGGGTATCCCCTATGTGACCGGCACCAGCGACGCGCTGAATGTGGAGCTGCTGCTGGACATGATGCTGGCCCAGAACCCTGATGTGAAGACGGTAGGCCTGCTGTACTCCTCCTCTGAGGTGAACAGCGCTCCCGCCATTGAAGATGCCAAGGCCTACCTGGACAGCAAGAGCATTGCCTATATTGAGAAGACGGGCAACACCTCCGACGAGATCATTGCCGCCGTCAGTTCCATGCTGGATCAGGTGGACGCCGTGTTCACACCCACCGACAATGTGGTCCAGGCCGCCGAGCTGGCCATCGCTCCCACCCTGGCGGAAGCGGGCATCCCCCACTACGCCGGCGCTGACTCCTTTGTCCGCAACGGCGCCTTCGCTACCTGCGGTGTAAATTACACCGACCTGGGTACTCAGACCGCCGACCTGGCCGTCCAGGTGCTCCAGACCGGTGAGATCCCCGAGTATATTACCGTCTCCGGCGACATCATCACCGTCAACACCGACACCGCCAAGACCCTGGGCGCCGACTACTCCATGTTTGCCGACATGGGCTCTCAGTTGGTTGAGGTACAGACCACTCAGGAGTAAGAGATCATAGCAAATCCAGCTGCCATCTCCCCGCATACCGGCGGGGAGATGGCCATGTTCATCGAGAGGAGAGAATGGCGTGGTCACAATTCTTCAGACCGCATTGGAGACGGGCTTTCTCTATGCCCCTATGGCGCTGGCCCTGTTTTTAAGCTTTTCCATCTTGAATATCGCCGATATGACCACTGACGGAGCCTTTGTCCTGGGCAGCGCCGTGTCAGCCATGGTGTGTCTGGCGGGGCACCCCATCCTGGCTCTGCCCGCCGGCATGCTGGCCGCGGCCGCGGCGGGGTTTATCACCGCCTTTTTACAGACCAAGCTGTCCGTTCCCTCCATTCTGGCCGGCATTGTCACCAACATCGGCCTGTACAGCATCAATCTCATGGTCATGGGCAAGAGCAACCAGTCTCTGTTTATGATACCGTCCATCTATACCATGGCCGACGAGGCCGGGATCGGGGGCAGCTGGCATAAGCTGATCGTAACGGCCGTGATCGTCCTGGTACTGTGCGTCCTGCTGGTGCTGTTTCTGGGTACCCGGCTGGGACTGTCCATTCGTGCCACCGGAGACAACACGGATATGGTGCGGGCCTCCTCCATCAACCCCACCTTTACCATCACCGTTGGCCTGTGCGTGGCCAACGCCATGACCGGCCTGTCCGGGGCCATGGTGGCCCAGTACAGCACCTTCGCCGATGTGAACAGCGGTACGGGCATGGTGGTGCTGGCCCTGGCCGCCCTGGTCATCGGCGAGACGCTGATCGGCAAGGGCTCCATGGTTCGCCGGGTGCTGGGTGTTGTGGCGGGCAGCATCATTTACCGCTGCATCTACGCCGCCGCCCTGCGCCTCAATGTGCCTGCCGACTACATGAAACTGGTCTCCGCCGTTATTGTGGGCGCCGCCATTGCCGCCCCTGCCATCCGGCGCTGGGCCGCTTTCCAGGTGAAGAAACGCCGGGCCATCGCGGCCGGAAAGGAGGAGCGGTGATGGCAATGCTGGAACTGAAAAACCTGTTTAAAACCTTTAATCCTGGCACAGTCAATGAGAAGACCGCCCTGTCCGGGCTGAACCTGACTGTGGAAGACGGGGATTTTATTACCATCGTGGGCTCCAACGGGGCCGGCAAGTCCACCCTCTTTAACGCCATTGCGGGGGCCTTTTATGTGGATGAGGGCACAATTCTGCTGGCCGGGGAGAACATTACCTACAAGCCCGAGTATCGCCGCAGCCGGGAGATCGGCCGCCTCTTCCAGGACCCGATGCGGGGTACTGCCCCTCACATGACCATCGGGGAGAACCTGGCCCTGGCCTACCTGCGCACCGCCAAGAATCAGCACGCCTATTTCAGCCGCACCACCAAAAAGGATCTGGCCTTTTTCCGGGATCAGCTGGCCCGGCTGGACATGGGCCTGGAGGACCGGATGAAGCAGCCGGTGGGCCTGCTGTCCGGCGGCCAGCGCCAGGCGCTGACCCTCCTGATGGCCACCATGGTGCCCCCAAAGCTGCTGCTGCTGGATGAGCACACCGCCGCCCTGGACCCGGCTACCGCGGAGAAGGTGCTGAAGATTACCCAGGAGGTGGTGGCGGAGCACAAGATCACCACCCTGATGGTGACACACAATATGCACCAGGCTCTGGAACTGGGCAACCGGACGCTGATGATGGACAACGGGCATGTCATTCTGGATCTCCAGGGAGAGCGGAGGCAGGGCATGACCGTGAATGATCTGCTGGAGCAGTTCCGGGTGGGCGCCGGAAAAAATCTGGACAACGACCGGATCCTCTTGTCCTGAAAGACTTCCAAAAATTCTAAAAGCCGCGGAGAAGATCATTTCTCCGCGGCTTCAGCATATTTGTTTTAAAGAATGACGGCCAAAAAGAAAGACATGCTTTCCAATATGTCATTTTAGAGTAGCGAATAACGAGGTACAAAAATACGGCCCTTCTGGGCCGCGCCGCGAGTGCGGCGTAAATTCGGAGCGCAGCGAAGAATTGCGCAGGGGCGGCTTTGCCGGCCCGAGCATTTTGATTTCCGAAGGGTGGAGCGACCAGAGGGAGCGGAACCCAAAAAAAGAAAGACATGCTTTTCAGCATGTCTTTCTTTTTTTGGAGCGAGTGACGAGGCTCGAACTCGCTACCTCCACCTTGGCAAGGTGGCGCTCTACCAGATGAGCTACACTCGCGGCGACAAACGATATTATAGCAGGATTTCTCATAAAGTCAACCCTAAATTGAAAAAATTTTCACAGGGCCGCCTGGGGCAAAATTCCCCCCAAAAGCCCCCGGTGGACGGGGGTGAGACCTCGAATGGCGCACAGGTCTGCGGGGCGCACCAGGGTGGGGGGCTTGGGCAGTTCCGCGGCCTGACAGTCTTCCAGCAGGTCCGCCACAAACTGGGAGCAGAAGTAGTGATACCGGCGCTGAAGAGGGAGGTGAAAATAGCAGGCCAGGGCGCCGATGATATTGTAATGGTAGGTTTCCCGTTGGCGATACATGTCTGTCAGCCGCTGTTGGAGTCGAAAATAGGTTTGATCGCTTACCGTTAAAGCGTAGAGGCAGCAGGGAACAGCGCAGCGTATTTTGCTCACCTGCTCCTCCACCAGCCCGGCGGGGAGAGCAAAGTGAGGATGCTTCCGGGCAAAGCTGTAAAAGGGCCCGTCAGGCCCCGCAAGGCCGATGGAGGCATGGGTGTAGTCATCCTGGGTAGCCAGGCGGATCAGCCGGGAAAACCAGGTCCCGGACCGGGTCAAAAGGATATATACCGTGCGCTCTGCCATAAGGGTCTCCTCCTCTTGTTGATTTCTGATTTTATGATAATGAACAAAGGAGAAAACCCTCTGAAGATTGGATTAAGATTGATATAAAATTGGGAAAAAACCTTTAGAGAAAGGGAGAACGATTGCATTGGCGACGGGCTTTTGTTATAATATAATATCTGTTGTTATGTCTTGAGTCAGGAACTTCCAGGGGGGCGGACGCCGCCGCCGGGGAAGATGCGAGGTGGCCTTTTTGTACTTAAAAGCATTGGAAATTCAGGGGTTTAAATCGTTCCCCGACAAAACGGTGCTGACCTTTGGAGAAGATATTACCGCCATTGTAGGCCCCAACGGTTCAGGCAAGTCCAATATCTCCGACGCCATCCGCTGGGTCATGGGGGAGCAGTCCACCAGAGTCCTGCGGGGCGGAAAAATGGAAGATGTGATTTTCGGCGGCACCGCCAAACGGAAACAGACGGGCTATGCCGAGGTATCCCTGGTGCTGGACAACACCTCGCACATTTTTGATATGGACGAGTCTGAGGTGATGGTCACCCGCCGGTACTACCGATCGGGGGAGAGCGAGTACTACATCAACCGCCGCTCGGTCCGGCTGAAGGATGTCAACGAGCTGTTCATGGACACGGGCCTGGGCCGGGAGGGGTACTCCATCATCGGCCAGGGCAAGATCGACGAGATCCTGTCCGTCAAGTCTGCCGACCGCCGGGAGGTCTTTGAGGAGGCGGCGGGCATCTCCCGGTACCGCCACCGGAAGGAAGAGGCGGAGCGGAAACTGGAGCGCACCGATGAGAATCTGGTGCGGATCAATGACAAAATTTCCGAACTGGAGCTTCAGGTGGAGCCTTTAAGAGAACAGAGCGAAAAGGCCAAGAAATTTCTGGTGCTCCGGGACGAGATGCGGGGACTGGAGATCTCCGTATGGCTGGACACCCTGGAGCGCATCCGCACCAATAACATCAAGCTGGAGGCCGACTATCAGGAGGCGGTGCGCCAGCGGGAAGAGGTGCGGGTCGCCCAGGAGAAGGCCTACGCCGCCGCGGAAAAGTTTTCTCAGCAGATGCGGGAGAAGGATGTGGAGGCCGACCGGCTGCGGTTTGAGATCCAGGGCCGTCAGGCGCAGATGAACGAGCTGGAATCGGCCATCGCCGTGCTCAAAAGCAACATTGAGCACAATCTGGAGTCCGCCCGGCGTATCCGTGCCGACCTGGAGCAGCAGGAGGGGCGGGAGGACTCCCTGTCCGCTCAGATTGCCCAGCGGCAAGGCCGCCTTTCCGAAATTGAAAGTCAACTGGAACAGAGCAGGGCCGCCCTGGAGGAAAAGAGCCGGGAGGCCCAACAGGCTGCCCAATCGGCGGGCACCCTGGCCCGGGAGCTGGAGGAGCTTCGCAGCCGGGTCGACCTGGGCACCGCCGGAGCTGCCGAGGCAAAATCCCTCCTGTCTGCCCTGGCTGCCGCTGCCCAGGAGGTGCTGGACCGGGACGAGAGCGTCCGCCGGGAGCTGAGAGAGCTGGAGCAGCGGCTGGAGCAGGCACAGACCGAAAGCCGTGCCGCGCGCCGCGGCTATGACGACGCCATGGAGGAACGGGATGCGGTCAAAAATGTGATCAGCGGCTATGAGCTCAGAATGGACGCCAGACAGAAAAAGGCGGCCGAAGCCAAGGACAAGCACATGAAGCTGCAGATGGAGGAGAATGCTCTCACCTCCCGGATCAAGCTGCTTACCGAAATGGAGCAGATGCACGAGGGCTATTCCAAGGCGGTGAAGCTGGTGATGGGGGAATCCCAGCGGGGGAACCTCCGGAACATCCACGGCCCGGTGGCAGATCTGCTGAAGGTGCCCGACCAGTATACGGTGGCCATTGAGACCGCCCTGGGGGGCGCTATGCAGAATATTGTAGTGGAGCGGGAGGAGGACGGCAAAGCCGTCATCAACTACCTGAAGCGCAGGGACGGAGGTCGGGCCACCATTCTGCCTCTCACCTCCATCCGTCCCGGTGAGCTCCGGGAGGGACAGAGCCTCCAGCGTGAGCCAGGCTTTGTGGGGGTAGGAGACCGGCTGGTCTCCTTTGATCCCCGGTACAAAAATGTATTTTCTAACCTGCTGGGCCGGGTGGCCGTCATGGAAAACCTGGACGCGGCCATCGCTGTGGCCAGGAAGTACGGCTATAAATTCCGCATTGTCACCCTGGACGGACAGGTGCTGAACCCCGGCGGCTCCATGACCGGCGGTTCCGCCAGCCGCAGCGCCGGTATTTTGAGCCGGGCCAACGAGCTGGAGCGGCTGGGCAAGCAGCTGGAGGACATCCGTGGCCGGGTGGCCCAGGGGACCCACGATCTGGCGGAGGCGGAGCGGGAGACCACCGCTGCCCGCTACGAGCTGGAGACGGCACAAAATCAGCTGCGCCAGTGGGAGGACGCCATCCTGAAAGCGGAGGGACAGGTGTCCCACTGCAAGAGTGTGATCTCAGACCTGGAACACCAGCAGGAGAACCTGCGGGGCGAGTTGGAGCAGCTGAAAAGCCGCTCGGGCCAGATCGAGGAGGATACTCAGGCGGCCCGGACCCGGATCCAGGAGCTGGAGGGAGAGGCCGCGGCCCTGAAAAGTGAGGCCGAGGGCAAGGCAAAGGGTCAGACCGTTCTCCAGGAGCGGTCCGCCCGCATTGCCGGGGAGCTCTCGGAACTCACCGCTGCCCAGGCCGCCCTGGAGGCGGAGCGGGACGCCACCCGCTCCAGCCTCAGTGAGCTGGAGGAGCTGAAAGCCAGCATGGCTGGAGACCGCTCCCAAAGCCAGGCTCTGGTGGCCGATTATGAGAGCAAAAATGAAAACTTTACCCAGCAGATCAGTGAAAAACAGGAGGCCCTGGAGAATCTGCGTGGGGAAAACCAGACGCAAAATGAGACGGTGGCCCGGCTGAACCAGGAGAAGCTGGAGCTGGAGGGCCAGCGAGTCAAGTCCACCCGGGAGAGCCAGAGCCTGAACGAGGAGCTGCTGCGCACTGAGGGAGAGGTCTCCCGCCTGGACCAGCGGCGGGTGTCCGCCTCCATGGAGGAGAAGCAGCTGCTGGACAAGCTGTGGGAAAACTATGAGCTGTCCCACGAGGCGGCCAAGCAGCAGCGGGTGGAGATCGAGTCGGTGCAGAAGGCCAGCCGCCGCATTGCCGAGCTGAAGCGGTCCATCTCCGCCCTGGGCAATGTGAATGTGGGGGCCATTGAGGAGTTCCAGCGGGTCAATGAGCGCTACACCTACCTCACCGACCAGCGGGACGATGTGGACCGGGCCAAAAAGGAACTGGAGGAGATCATTGCCGACATCACCAGCGAAATGAAGACCATCTTTGCCCGGGAGTTTAAGGTCATCAACGAGGCCTTCGGACAGACCTTTGTGGAGCTCTTCGGGGGCGGCAAGGCCACCCTGGAGCTGGAGGACCCCAACGATATTCTCAACTGCGGCATCGAGATCAAGGTCCAGCCCCCGGGCAAGGCCCTGAAGATCATCACCCTCCTGTCCGGCGGCGAGAAGGCCTTTGTGGCCATTGCCCTGTACTTTGCTATTTTGAAGGTGCGGCCCACCCCCTTTGTGGTCATGGACGAGATCGAGGCCGCCCTAGACGACGCCAATGTGGTGCGTTTTGCCCACTATATGCGTTCCATGTCGGAAAAAACCCAGTTTATCGTCATCACCCACCGCCGGGGCACCATGGAGGAGGCCGACATCCTCTACGGCGTCACCATGCAGGAGCAGGGCGTTAGCCGCATGCTGACCATCAACCTGAATGATGTGGAAAAAGAATTGAACATCCGATAGTGATGGCCCCTGCGACTGCATGGGGGCCACGCCCGAGCCCAGCGGAGCGGGTCGGGTGGGGAGAGGACGAGCAGCGGCGTGAGCGAGCTTTGCCCGGCAGGGCGAAGCGAGGGATACGGAGCTTGCGAGGACGAAGGAGCAGGGCGTCAGCCGCATGCTGACCATCAATTTAAATGATGTAGAAAAGGAACTGAATATCCGATGATAAAACCAAACCGAAGCCCATCGCAGCGGGTTCGGTTTGGAGAGGCGGAGCAAGGAAGCGGGGCGAGGGATGTCCCCAGGGCGTTCCGAGACAGAGCGGACTTTGCGACGCCGAGAATGATGTGGAGAAGGAACTGAATATCCGGTGACGCCGGAGAGGAGGATATGAGTGGAAGAGAAGAAAAATGGCTGGCTGCCCATTGTGGGACTTGTTGCCCTCATTGTGGTGCTGTTTGCCGGAATTAAACTGGTGTTTTTTGGATTAGGGGAAGCGATTCCCCAGCATTCCTCTGATCGCTCCCAGTCCTCGGCGCAGAGCCAGCCGATGGAGAATGAGACGGTGGGGCAGAATGCTCCGGCCTTCTGTCCCTTCTGCGGAGAGGAACTGAACAGCTCCTTCCAGTGGGGACAGTACTGCCCCTACTGCGGGGAAAAGATCGAACAGTAAGGAGAACACAGACCTATGGGCTTTTTTGATAAACTGAAGAAAATCAACATCTTTGCCAGCTTTGGCTCTGAGCTGAATGACGACTTCTACGACGAGCTGGAGGAATCTCTCATCCTGGCCGACACGGGGATGGATGTGACCCTGGAGCTGGTGGAGGAGCTGAAAAGCCGGGTGCGCCGTCAGGGAATCAAGACCCTGGAGGAGGCCCGGAGCTGTATGGTGGAGGTCATCGCCGACGCCCTGAACGCCGGGGAGACGGCCCTCAATCTGTCCACCCGCCCCTCGGTAGTACTGTTCATCGGGGTGAACGGGGTGGGCAAGACCACCACCATCGGCAAGATCGGCCACCAGCTGAAGCAGCAGCGCAAGAAGGTCCTCTTCTGTGCCGCCGACACCTTCCGGGCCGCCGCCGCCGAACAGCTGACCATCTGGGCCGACCGGGCGGGGGTGGACATTGTCAAGCAGCACGAGGGAGCCGACCCCGCCGCCGTGGTCTTTGACGCTATGAGCGCCGCCAAGGCCCGGGGCACCGATGTGGTGCTGGTGGACACCGCCGGGCGGCTGCACAACAAGCAGAATCTGATGAACGAGCTGAACAAGATCTCCCGGGTCATTGACCGGGAGCTGCCCGACAGCGCCCGGGAGACGCTGCTGGTGCTGGATGCCACCACCGGACAGAACGGCCTCATCCAGGCCAAGCAGTTCAAGGAGGCTGCCGGCATCACCGGCATCGTCCTCACCAAGCTGGACGGCACCGCCAAGGGGGGCATTGCCATCGCCATCGCCAAGGAGCTGGGGGTGCCCGTCAAGTACGCCGGTGTGGGCGAGGGGATCGACGATCTGAAGCCCTTTGACGCCATGGACTTTGCCCAGGCCTTGATTTGAATTAGGAATTAGGAGTTAGAAATTAGGAATTGTGCAGCTTCAGCCAAGAACTTGAAAAGCCGACACAAGAACTGGAAAAAAACTTTGTTTATTTACATTCTATCTATACCTTCCCATGTGAAACTGTGATACAATATGGAAAAAATTGCGGAGAGGAAGTCGTTTATGTCCAGAATTGACGGCCGGGCCAACGATCAGCTGCGCCCGGTGGAGATTATTCCCAATATCAACAAGTTTGCCGAGGGCTCCTGCCTCATTCGCTGCGGCAATACCCATGTGCTGTGTACCGCCAGCGTGGAGGACAAGCCCCCCCGCCATGTCCCCGAGGGGGAGGGCTGGGTCACCGCCGAATACTCCATGCTTCCCCGGGCCAACCGGGAGCGGTCCCGCCGGGACATCTCCAAGCTGAAATTGAACGGCCGCAGCGCCGAGATCCAGCGGCTCATCGGCCGGGCGCTGCGATCTGTGGTGGACATGAAAAAGCTGGGACCCTGGAACATCACCATCGACTGCGATGTGCTTCAGGGGGACGGGGGCACCCGGACCGCCTCCATCACCGGGGGCTTTGTGTCCATGATGCTGGCTTTTCGGAACATGATGGAGAAGGGTCAGCTCTCCGAGTATCCGGTGAGCGGCTATGTGGCCGCGGTGTCCGCGGGCATTGTAAACGATGTGCCTCTGCTGGATCTGTGCTATGAGGAGGACTCCTCCGCCATGGTGGACTTAAACTGCGTCATGGACGACCAGGGCCGGCTCATTGAGATCCAGGGCACCGGGGAGGAGCGCCCCTTCACTCTGGATGAGCAGCGGCAGCTGGTGGAGCTGTGCCACAAGGGCATTACCCGGCTCCAGGCCATCCAGAAGGAAATTCTGGGCGTATAATAGGAGGAACGGGACATGAAACTGGTTCTGGCCAGCAAAAATAAGAAGAAGCTGGTGGAGATGAACGACATCCTCTCCCACCTTGGCATTGAGGTCTGCTCTGAGGCCGAGGCCGGGGTAGATGTGGAGGTGGAGGAGACCGGGACCACCTTCGAGGAAAACTCTCTGCTGAAGGCAAAAGCGGTCATGGAGGCCAGCGGCCTGCCCGCCATTGCCGATGACTCCGGATTGTGCGTGGACGCCTTGGGCGGCGCTCCAGGGGTCTACTCCGCCCGGTACGGCGGACCGGGGCTGGACGATGTGGGGCGCTATCAGCTTCTGCTGGAGAATATGAAGGGGCAGATGCCCCGGACGGCCCGGTTCGTCTCGGTGATTACCTGCTGCTTCCCCAACGGAGATGTGCTCTCCGCCAGAGGGGAATGTGAGGGCACCATTGCCTTCGCCCCTATGGGGGAGGGCGGCTTTGGCTATGACCCGGTATTTTTTGTCCCGGAGCTGAAGAAGACCTTTTCTCAGCTTACTCCGGATGAGAAGAACGCCATTTCGCACCGGGGCAAGGCCCTGAAGGCTTTCCAGGGGAAGCTGGAAGAATATCTGAAAAAGAATTGAAAATTAGGAGTATTAAGAGTTATGTCGGATCTGACAAGTAAACAGCGCTCTCAGCTGCGGGGGCTGGCAAACGGAATTGACACCATCCTGATCGTGGGAAAGGACGGGATCGGGGACAACCTGGTCAAGCAGGCTGACGACGCCCTGGAGGCCCGGGAGCTCATCAAGGGAAAGGTTCTGGAAAATTCTCTGCTCTCCCCCCGGGAGGCCGCCGAGCAGCTGGCTCCCCTCACCCGCAGTGAGGTCGTACAGGTCATCGGAACAAAATTTGTTTTGTATCGTCCAAGTCATAGCAAGGATAAAAAAGATAAGATCATCCTGGTGAGCGATAAAAAGCGGTAAAAATTGGACTCTGGATTTGTTCTTATCCTCCCAGTCACAGCAAGGACAAGAAAGAATCATGCTGGTAAGCGATCAAAAGCGGTGACAAAAAATTGAAGGTGGTGCCTGAATGAAAATCGGTGTCTACGGCGGAACCTTTAACCCGCCCCATCTGGGGCATCTGGCGGCAGCCCGGGCGGCTGTGGAGGAGTTGGGGCTGGATAAGCTTCTGCTGATTCCGGCGGCTGTCCCCCCCCACAAGGCCCTCCCCCAGGAGACCCCCGCTTTGGAGCACAGAGTGGCCATGGTAGAGAAGATGGCCGACGCCATGCTTATGCCCAAGGTGGTGGAGCTGTCCCATCTGGAACTGGAGCGGGAGGGGAAGAGCTACACCTCCGAGACGCTGGAGGCCATTCATAAGCAGTACCCCGGCGCCCAGCTGTGGCTGATTATGGGGACGGATATGTTCCTTACCCTCCACCAATGGCATGACCCGGGCGAGATTCTCAAGCTGGCGGGGATCTGCGCCTTTGGGCGGAAAGAACAGGATGGAGAGGCAGTCTTCGCCCCCCAGAGGACCTTTCTGGAGAAAAATTACGGGGCAAAGGTAGCGACGATGACGCTGCCGGACCTGGTGGAGATCTCCTCCACCCAGCTGCGGGAGCTGCTGGCCAGGGGAGAAGGCGCCCAGTACCTCCATCCCAGCATATATGGCTATATTCTGATGCATGGTCTGTACGGGACCCATGCGGATCTGAAGCACCTGGATATCCCCGAGCTGCGGGCCTGCTCCTACTCCATGGTGAAAGAGAAACGGGTACGCCACATCCGGGGTACCGAGGAGGAGGCTGTCCGCCTGGCCAGACGCTGGGGGGCGGACGAAACCCTGGCCCGCCGGGCGGGGATCCTCCACGACTGCACCAAGTACCTGGAGCTGGAGGAACAGCTGGCGCTGTGCAAGCAATACGGCGTACAGCTGGATGAGCTGGAGCAGCGTATGGTGAAACTGCTCCACTCCAAGACCGGGGCCTGCATTGCCCGGGCAGTGTTCGGCGAGCCGGATGAGGTCTTTTGGGCCATCTACTGGCACACCACCGCCAAGGCGGACATGACCACCCTGGAAAAGATTTTGTATGTGGCCGACTACATGGAGCCCAACCGGGATTTTGACGGGGTGGAGCGCCTGCGGGAGCTGGCCTACCGGGATTTGGACAAGGCGCTGCTTCTGGGCGTGGATACCACCATTCAGGAGATGGAAGAGCGGAAATTGCCCGTTCATCAAAATACCATCCAGGCGCGGGCCTGGCTGAGAGAACATGGCGTGACGACAGAGGACTGAAAAGAAGATGACAGAGAATAATAGACACGGGAAACGGGAAGCTGCCTCCCGGAAGAACGCCCTGAGAGACTATTGGCAGCAGCACAGAGCCTGGGTGGCAGGGTTGAACAGGGGACAGAAGATCCGGTACCGGCTGTTTCAGGTGCTGGTGATCCTGGCACTGGTGGTCATATGCGTTTTTGCGGCGGCCAGGGCCTGGATCCGTCTGCCCGAGGTGCCCACCTTACCCACTGATTCAACCGTCAATACCTCAGGGGATGGAGATGTGGAGTACGATGGCTCCGAACTGCCCGATGTGGCCAAGAGCGGGCGGAAGGAAGGGTACTATACCTTCCTGCTGGCAGGACAGGATGTGATCAGCGGCTCCACCGACACCATGATCCTCGTTAGCTATGACACCAAGAACAAGGAAATCCATGCCATCAGTCTGCTCCGGGACACCATGATCAACACCAGCGCCAGCAGCAAACGGCTGAACTCCGTGTACACCCGGAACCGGGGAGACAAGAGCCTTCCAGAGAACCAGAGGGTGGAAAACGGCATGACCGCCCTGAAGAAGGAGGTCAGCAAGCTTACCGGTATCTATCCGGACTTCTATGTGATGGTCCAGTGGGAGGCCATTGGAAAGCTGGTGGACGCCATTGGAGGCGTGTACTTCGAGGTCCCCTTCGACATGGACTATGACGACCCCGCCCAGGACCTGCACATCCACCAGGAGGCCGGTTACCGCCTGCTTGACGGCGAGGACGCCATGGAGGTCATTCGCTTCCGGAAGAACAACGACTTCTCCATCTCTCTGGGGGACAGCGGCCGGACTGAGATCCAGCGGGATTTCCTGGTCGCGGTGCTCAAGGAGTGCCTCCAGCCCGATGTGCTGCTGAAGCTGCCCACCCTGGCCAATATCTTTATGGAGAATGTGGACACCGACCTGAGTGTGGGCAATATCCTGGCCTTTGCCGAGCTGGCCATTGGAATGGATCCGGAAAACGATGTGACCATTGTCTCCATGCCCTGGACAGGAGTATCCTATAACAGGGCTTCCATGGTGGTAGCCAACGAGAGTGAGCTGCTGGAACTGCTCAACGACGGCATCAACCCCTATGTGAACGACATCCAGTCCAGCGACTTGCAGCTGATGTATGTGAAGAGCAACGGAGGCTTCGGGGTGACCAACGCCACCCTGGCCGACCCCTCCATGGGTTATGTCTATGTGGCTCCGGATCCCGTCCCGGATGATACGCAGACCGAGCAGCCCACACAGGGCGAAGACCCGGACCAGTCCGGAGAGACCACGGATTCGGAGGACCCCGTCCTCCCCGGCGACCCTGTGGATCCGGGTACAGGAGATACCTCCGGTGAGACGACGCAGCCTGAGGATCCGGGAACCTCCACCGACCCCGTTGATCCCACCACTCCCTCGGGCTCCGACACTTCGACAGACCCGACGGTTCCCACGGATCCCGTGATTCCGGGGGACCCGGTGGATCCCGGTACCCCCTCCGGCAGTACCCAGGGCGGAGATGGCGGCGTGGCGGCGGGAGACCCCGTTCAGCCCGGTGCCACAGTAGAGGGAACCCCCTCCCAGGACATTCCCGCTGTGTGACAAAAACCCACACATGATAAATAATGATTATATCTGAACGATGAAAGGAGCAGACCGGATGAATTCCTATGAACTTGCGGCCCTGCTGGCCAGAGCGCTGGACGGTAAGAAGGGGCAGGACATCAAGGTGCTGAAAACCGAAGAACTGACTACCCTGGCCGATTATTTTGTGCTCTGTACCGCTACCTCTAACACCCAGGTGAAGGCCATGTCCGACGCCTGTGAGGAGGCGGCGGAAAAGCAGGGGGAGCACGCTCACCACATTGAGGGGCACCGGGACGGCACCTGGCTGCTGATGGACTTCTCCAGCGTGGTGGTCCATGTGTTTACCGATGAGGCCCGGAAGTTCTATGACCTGGAGCGGCTTTGGAGCGATGCCCAGGAGATGGACATGACTGAGATTCTGAACATGAAATAAAAGAAGACCCCGGCGTTTCGTGAACGCCGGGGCCTTTTTATGCGCCCTGAATAATTTGAAGCGCTTTTTGCCGGTTGACGATTTCATTGACTGTCTGGCTGCCGCCAAACTCGCCGTCGATGGTCCAGGGGAGGGGGTGATCGCTGGTAAAGATCAGATGGCTGGCCTGGAACTGGATCAGAGCGCCGTCTTCCGGGGGGGCCAGGTTGATCAGCGCCTGCAGGCCGTTGGCCAGGTCGACCAGGCTCAGGGGCTTTTTGAAGAGAGTGACTTCAAAAAGCCCGTCGTCCAGCACCACCTGATCGGACTTGGGAGTTTTCATGCCGCCGATGGACAGAGAATTGCTGACCATGCCAAAGAAAAAATCGTCCTCCAAGGTCTGGCCGTCATATTCCACCTTCAGATGATAGGGGGTGATGGAAGGCAGAGAGGCGATGCCGCCGAAAATATAGGCCAGATGGCCAAAGGTCTTTTTCAAGTCCTGGGGCGTATCATAGGCCACATTGGTAAAAGCCCCGAAAGCGGCTACATACACAAAGGGATGACCGTTGAACAGCCCCATATCTACGGCGGTGAGCTTGCCCGCCCCGGCAGCGGCCAGGGTGGCCCGTTTGGTACCCTTGGGCAGCCGCAGGGTGGCGGCACAGTCGTTGGTAGAACCGAAGGGAATGTAACCAAGGGGGGGCGGGGAATCCAGGCCCAACAGCCCGCCGGATACCTCGCTGAGGGTGCCGTCCCCTCCGGCGCAGACCACCCGGTCAAAATGGCCGCCCATTTCCCGGGCGGCCCGGGCGGCGTCGCCTTTTCCCTGGGTGGGATAGACGGTGGTGAGCCATCCGGATTTGGTGAAGGTGTCCAGCACGGTGGACAGTTCGCCCTTGATTTTCCCGGTTCCAGAGGTGGGATTGTAGATAAAGAGCAGCTGATTCATAGGGGGATTTCCTCCATACTGCGATGATGCAGGTAATAAAACTGAAAAACAGTTCCAAATTGTCCGAGTAGAGACTATTATAGGTGCCTTTATGAAAAAATCAAGGAAGAAAATGTAAAATTTTCATTTTCTTAATAAGTATTGTGGGGAACGGGAAAAGAGACTTGAAAGCCGGGAGGAAAACGGGTAAAATGAATAGAACTGTGATGTAATGAGGTGTGGATTCATGGATCAAAAGACCCTGGCCGCCGCCTTTCCGGCGACGGTTCCGGTTTTAATGGGGTACCTGGCCATCGGAATGGCCTTTGGATTGATGCTGCAGACGGCGGGCTATGGAGTGGGCTGGGCCCTGCTTATGAGCCTGACCATCTATGCCGGGTCCGGACAGTATCTGGGCGTATCACTTTTGGCCACCGGGGCCCATTTGAGCCAGGTGGCTTTTCTCACGCTGATGATCAACTTTCGGCACCTGGTCTATGGACTGTCCATGCTGGAAAAGTTCCGGGGGATGGGACTGAGAAAATTTTACATGATTTTCTCTTTGACCGACGAGACCTACGCGCTGCTCAGCGCCGCGAATGTGCCCGCGGGAGTTGATGAGCACCGCTACTACTTCGCCGTGGCCATGCTGGATCACAGCTACTGGATCATGGGATCGGTGCTGGGGTCGGTGCTGGGCTCTGCCCTTGGTTTTGACACCACGGGAGTGGACTTTGCTATGACGGCTCTGTTTCTGGTCATCGCCGTGGGCCAGTGGAAAAAGGCCGGCAGCCACCTGCCCGCTTTGCTGGGGGGCGGAGCCACTCTGGTGAGCCTGCTTTTGGTAGGGGCGGATGATATGCTGCTGCCCGCCCTGGGCATGATCGTAATTTTACTGACCGTCCTGCGGAGACGGCTGGATGAAAAACCGGAGAAGGAGGAGTCCCTGTGCCCCTGAGTCCTTTGGAGACATTGGCGTCAATTTTTGTCATGGCCATTGTCACATTTTTTACCCGGGCGCTGCCCTTTCTCCTCTTTGACCGGGGAGACCGGCCCCCCAGAATTGTGTTGTATCTGGGAAAAGTGCTGCCCCCCGCCATTATCGCGATGCTCATTGTCTACTGCCTGAAGGGGGTTACCTTCGATACTCTGGCAGGCTGGCTGCCCACCCTGTTGGCAGGAGGGACGGCGGTAGGGCTTCATGTGTGGAAGGGAAACGACCTGCTGTCCATTTTTGGGGCTACGGTTTTCTATATGGTTCTGGTCCAAGTTGTGTTTGTGTGAGGTGGGAGCGTGAAACAGCATGTATTGATCACCGGAGCCTCCCGGGGCATCGGGGCGGCGGCCGCCCGACAGTTTGCCAGAGAGGGGTGGAAGGTCAGCATCCATTACCATCAAAGTCGACAGCGGGCCCAACTGCTGCTGGAGGAACTGACTGCGGCCGGAGCTCAGGCCGCTCTGGTGGAGGGCGATGTGTCCCGCCCGGAGCAAAGCGAGGCTTTTGTCAAGCAGGCTGTGGAACAGCTGGGCCCCATTGACGCCCTTGTGTGCAGCGCCGGCATCGCTCTGCCCATCCAGCTGCTGACCGATACCACCAACGAACAGTGGCGACAGGTGATGGGTGCGGACCTGGACGGTGTATTTTACACCGTGCGCGCCGTCATCCCCGGGATGGTGGCCCGGAAAAAGGGGAGTATTGTCACCATTTCTTCCATGTGGGGAGTGACAGGCGGCTCCTGTGAGGCGCCCTACTCCGCGGCGAAGGCGGGGGTGGTGGGGCTGACCCGGGCATTGGCCAAGGAGTTGGGCCCCTCCAACATCCGGGTGAACTGTGTGGCCCCCGGTGCCATCGAGACAGAGATGACCGCGTTTCTGACCCCTGAGGACCGGAAAGCCCTGGCGGAGGAAGCGCCTCTGGGCAGGATGGGAACTGCGGAGGATGTGGCCGAGGCCATCTGCTTTCTGGCAGGGAATGGGGCCCGGTTTATTACCGGGCAGGTTCTGAATGTGGACGGCGGAATGGTTATTTAAAGGGAATTCAAGAGAAAAATAACATATTTTTAAAGAATTTGCGGTTGTCAGAGCATGAAAAAGTTGGTATACTGGATGGTAGACTAAAGCTTTCATCCCAAACAATACCTGCCTGTATCAGATCTGGGAGGACACAGAATGGGGCGTTCCAACGGTAAGTATGGCGGCGGCTATCGGGGCCGTAGAACTCTGACGGATATTTTAAGGATCATTGCCATTGTGCTGGGTGTGGCGGTGGTCCTTGTTTTGGCGGGGCTGTTTCTTGCCCAGGACTACATCGTCTATACTGATGATGGGATACGCCTGGAACTGCCGTTTTTAAAGGAAGATCCGGAGAACACTAAGGGAAGCACACCGGATTCCGGCAGTATCACGGTAAAGGAAGAGCCAAAAGGGGAGGATGAACAGACAACCCAGGAGGAGACTGCCCTGAAAGCTCTTCAGCTGCCCGTCGACAGCCTGCTGGACGGGACGGCGGCGGCCCGAATGGAGCAGGAGGGTGCCAATGCCCTGATTTTTGAGATGAAGGGGCAAGACGGGAACCTGGCCTGGCACTCCCAGCAGGCCCTGGCGGATGGGGCGGGAGTCAATGGCAATGAGGAGATAAACGAGGCCCTGAAGCAGCTGGATGAGCAGGGGGTGTATACCATCGCTCTGGTGTGCTGTTTCCGGGATGACAGTATCCCCTACTATAATACCGATTTGGCCCTGAGAAGTGCCGGCGGAAACTGGCGGGACGAGCTGGGCCTTCGGTGGATGAGTCCTGCCTCTCAACAGGCCCGGGAGTATGTGATTGGCCTGTGCGGCGAGCTGGCCGGGCTGGGCTTTGACGAGATCCTGCTGGAAAGCTTCGCATTCCCTGTCCAGGGGGACCTGAGCCGCATTGTGAAGGATGAAAATTATGATTCCGCCCAGTTTGCCGCCCAGATCCAATCCCTTTTGAAAGAGCTGAAGGGGGCACTTGCCCAGGAAGATGCCGCCTTGTCCCTTCGTCTGGAGACTGAGGATCTGACCGGGGAGAGCAGCGTCAGCGGCATGACAGCCGGGCTGTTAAAGGATCTGGAGGCTCGCCTCTGGATAGGAGAAAATCAGAGAGATTTGGAAGCGCAGCTTGAAAGTGCCGGGATTTCCCAGAAGGCGTGGGTCCGGATTGTGGCTCAGCTGGATCCGGAACAGCAAGACTCCCAGGGAGTTTTGTCCCAGGAGATCGTACCATAAAATGAGAGAGCGTCTGACTGCTGTGTGCAGTTTGGCGCTCTCTGTCTTTTCTTCTAAATAATGTAAATTTTTATTTTTTCCATGTTTTGCGAATATCAGATAAAAAAATTTCGCAGAGAGAAGATTGCACTTGAAAAACAGCAGAATATAGTATATCTTGGGGGAAAAATGCACAAAAGACTGTGAAAGCCTAACAAAATAAAGCTTGCATTTTTGAGCAATATAAAATACAATGACCATAAGCACACGCTTTATTGCTTTATTTTGAAGGTGGTGAGACTATGGCTTTAGAGGCTATTCAGGCCGTCACCCAGGCAGAGGCCAAGGCCAAAGCCCAGTGCGAAGGGGCAGCTCTTCAGGCCAAGCAGCAGCTGGCTCAGGCCCAGAAGCAGGCCCGGCAGATTCTGGAACAGGCTCGGGCCCAGGCCCAGGCCCAGACCCGGCAGATGATGACCGAGGCTGAGACCAAGGCCGCCCAGCTGACCGAACAGGCATTGGCGGAAGCTGAGAAGGACTGCCAGGCGATGAAGGAGGAGGCCCGGGGCCGGTTGGATCAGGCGGCCCAGCTGATCGTAGAAAAGGTTGTGAATCGCTGATGGCTATTGTAAAAATGAAACATCTGCGCCTGGTAGCCATGGCGGAAGACCGGGAGTCCATCCTTCGCCTCCTCCAGCACATGGGATGTGTGGAGGTGAGCGAGGCCTCTCTGGAAGAGGCCGATGAGGACCTCCAGGCGCAGCTGAAGGACAAACTGAGCCATCTGGACAGCCAGGGACTTTCCCAGGCCCGGGAGGAACAGACCCAGGCGGAGCGAGCGCTGGGGATTCTCAAGCGGAATGCCCCGGAAAAGGGAAGCTTTCTGTCTCCCAAACCCCAGGTGGAGGAGGAGACCCTCTTCCAGGAGGATACGGCCCGGGCGGCCCGGTCCCAGATGGAGGAGATCAACTCCCTGGATGCCCGGCTGAGCGCGATCCACACAGAGGAGGGAAAACTGACCGCGCAGCGTCAGACCCTCGCCCCCTGGCTGGCGCTGGATCTGCCTTTGGAGACAAGCTCCACGGGACAGGTGGTCATTCAGTTGGGAACCCTGCCTGCCGCTGTGTCATTGGAGCAGGCGCAGGAGAGTCTGCGTTCCATGGGGGAATTGGCCGAACTCAGCCAAGTGTCTGCCGATCCCCAGTGGCGCTACTGTCTGTTTGTCTGTCACAATACCCAGGCCCAGCAGGCGCTGGACGCGCTGAAAGATCTGGGCTGGTCCAGGGCCAATCTGCGGGAATGGACCGGAACCGCGGCAGAAAATGACAGGCGCATAGCCGATGAGCTGACCCGTCTGACACAGGAGCGGGAAGAGATCGGGAAAAAGCTGGCCGGAATGGGCGGCGCCCGTCCCGCGGTCCAGCAGCTGTCCGACCTGGCTCAGGTCAACGCCAGCCGGGAGGAGTCCCGGGGCAGACTGCTGAACACCAGCAAGACCTTTCTGCTGGAAGGCTGGGTCCCTGCGGAGAGCTGGCCCGGCCTGGAACAGGCCCTGTCCCCGTACCCCTGTGCCTGCGAAGTGGAGGATCCCACCCAGGAGGAGTATCCCCAGGTGCCGGTCAAGCTGAAAAACAATCCTCTGACCAAGCCTTTGAACATGGTCACCGAGATGTATTCCCTGCCCGCCTATGGCTCCCTGGACCCCAACCCTTTGATGGCCCCCTTCTTCATTCTCTTTTATGGGATCATGATGGCGGACATGGGGTACGGGCTTTTGATGTTCCTCATCGGGTCGCTGGTGCTCTGGAAGAAGAAGCCCACGGGCACCATGGGCCACCTGTGCGGGCTGCTGGTGCTGTGCGGCATCAGCACCTTCATCATGGGCGCCATTACCGGCGGCTTCTTCGGAGATTTCCTTACCCAGCTGGCCAAGCTCATCAATCCCAACAGCACCTTTGCCCTGCCCGCCCTCTTTACCCCTCTGGAGGACACCATGATGATCCTGGTGGGGGCCATGTGCCTGGGCTTTGTGCAGATCCTCACCGGTATGGCCATCAGCTTTTATAAAAAGCTGCGGGACGGCCAGGTGATGGACGCCATCTGGGAGGAGGTCACCTGGTGGGTGGTCTTTGCCGGAGGCGCTCTGGCCGTTCTCGGGATCACCAACCTGGTGCTCATTGTGGGAATTGTCATGGTGGTGGCCGGTCCTGTAATTACGGGGACGGGGCTGGGAAAGATCACCGGGATCTTTGGTTCCCTCTATAACCACATTACCGGGTACTTTGGGGATATTCTCTCCTACTCCCGTCTGATGGCCCTGATGCTGGCCGGCTCGGTCATTGCCCAGGTGTTCAATACTCTGGGGGCGATTCCCGGAAACATCGTGGTGTTCATCCTGATCTCCTTTGTGGGCAACGCCCTGAACTTTGCCCTGAACCTTCTGGGCTGTTATGTCCACGACCTGAGACTTCAGTGTTTGGAGTATTTCGGGAAATTCTACCAGGACGGCGGAAAGCCCTTCCGTCCCCTGGATCTTAATACAAAATATTACAACATCGTGAAGTAAAACGAGGAGGACGACACAATGGATATGAGTCAACTGATTGAAATGCAGCAGAGCGTTACATTCCTGGGCAGCATCGGCGGTCTGGCCCTGGCCCTGCTTGGCGCGGGCCTTGCGGCGGTTCTCAGCGGCATCGGTTCCGCCAAGGGTACCGGCATCGCCGGCGAGGCCGGCACCGGCCTTCTGTGCGAGGACCCCAGCAAGTTTGGTAAGGTCATGATCCTTCAGGTGATCCCCGGCACCCAGGGCCTGTACGGCCTGGTGGTGTGGTTCTTCGCCGTGTTCCGCATGGGCCTGCTGTCCGGCACTCTGCCCCAGCTGACCGTTGCCCAGGGTATGCAGTACTTTGTGGCCTGCCTGCCCATGGCGCTGGGCGGCCTGTTCTCCGCCATCGCTCAGGGCCGCGTGGCCGCCGGTTCCATCAACATTCTGGCCAAGAAGCCTGATGACTGGTCCAAGGGCATGGTCCTTTGTATCACTGTTGAGTTCTACGCCATCCTGTCTCTGCTGGCCTCCATGCTGATGATCATCAACATCAGCGCGTAAGGCGCAAGAAAGGAATCCGCCAATGGAAGGAATTGAAAAAATTACCGCCAAGATTGCCCAGGACGCCCAGGCGGAAGTGGATCGTCTGGAGCGGGAGACCCGGGCGCAGGTGGACGAGATCCTGTCCCAGGCCAGGACTCAGGCGGAAAAAGAGACCGCCGATACCCTGGCCCGGGGCCGGAAGGCCGCCGATGAGCGGCTGGAGCGGCTCCAGTCCGCCGCCGGAATGGAGCGGCGGAAGCTGGAGCTGGGAGCCAAACAGGAGGTGCTGGGGGAGGCGTTTGATCTTGCCCTGGAAAAGCTGTGCACCATGCCGGAGGAGGAGTATGTAAAGCTGCTCACCGCTCTGGTGCTGGAGGCCTCCACCACCGGCAAGGAGCAGCTGATTTTCTCCACCAAGGACCGCGCCCAGGTGGGCAAGCAGGTTGTGGTGGCCGCCAACGAGGCCCTGGCCAGCCAGGTGGCTCCCGAGCTGCCCGGGTCCATTACCGAATCCAAGGTAGGGGCCTTTGTGGGCAAACTGGTCAACACCACCGCGGCTATGGTAAACGGCACCGCCATGCTCACCCTGTCTCAGGAGACCCGGGAGATCAGGGGGGGCTTTATCATGGTGGACGGGGATGTGGAAATCAACTGCGCCTTTGAGACTCTGGTCCGCCTCCAGCGTGAGAAGCTGGAAAAAGAAGTGGCAAATGTTTTGTTTCAGCATTGAAAAGTGAGGTGAGATCCTTTGTCTCACAGAAAAGATACCGATTATCTGGCCATCTCCGCCCGGATCCGGGCCATGGAAAACCGCCTGCTCACCCGGGAGCGGATGGACCGGATGATCGACGCCCGGGATAACAGCGAGGCCATGAAGGTCCTCTCGGAGTGCGGCTACAATGACGCCGCCGGGCTGGACGCCGCCCTGCTCCAGGCCAGAGGCGAGGTGTTCCGGGACATGGAGCGCTCCGCCCCCGACCCCCGGCTGGTGGAAGTGTTTCAAATCAAATACGACTACCACAATGCCAAGACCATCCTCAAGGCCCAGGCTATGGGGGCCGACCCCCAGCGGCTGCTGTTGTCCGGCGGACGGTACGAGCCCCGGGAGCTTTTGGAGATGTGGCGCCGGGAGGAGCTGAAGGGCTGTTCCCCCACCTTTGTCCGGGCCATGGAGGATGCCAAGGCTCTGCTGGATGAGAGTCATGACCCCCAGAAGGCGGATCTGCTGCTGGATCGGGCCTGTTATGAGGAGATGGCCCAGCTGGCACGGGAGCTGGAAAGCCCCTTCCTCCAGGGCTATGTCCGTCTGAGTGTGGATGTAGCCAACCTGCGTACCGCCGTCCGGGTCTACCGGATGGGCAAGGAGGGGGAGTTCCTCCGTCAGGTGCTGCTGCCCGGGGGCAATGTGTCCCAGCAGTCCATCCTCTCCGCCCGCCGGGAGGCCCTGGGCGAGGTGTTCCGCTCCGGACCTCTGGCAGGAGCGGCAGAGCTGGGAGAAAAGCTCCTCCAGCCGGGAGGAGGCTCCCTCACAGAATTTGAGCGGGAGTGCGACAACGCCCTCACCGCCTATCTGGCCGCGGCCCGCCGCATCCCCTTTGGGGAGGAGACGGTCATTGGATACCTGTACGCCAAGGAGCAGGAGTTTACCGCCATCCGCTCCATTTTCGCCGGCCGGGCGGCGGGACTGGATGGAGATACCATCCGTGCCCGGCTTCGTGACACCTATGTATAAGGGGGTGGGGAAGGATGTATAAGATCGCTGTGATGGGCGACACGGACAGCGTCCTGGGCTTTAAGGCCTTGGGGCTGGAGGTGTGCCCGGTGTCCACCCCGGAAGAGGGACATGAGGCCCTCCACCGTATGGCCAGGGAGAATTACGCCATCATCTACATGACCGAGCAGCTGGCCGCCCAGATGGGGCCGGACATTGCCCGGTATAAGGATGCCCTGACCCCCGCCATTATCCTGATCCCCGGGAAGGAAGGCTCCCTTGGGATCGGTATGGCCAACATCAAAACGGCGGTGGAACGGGCCGTGGGAGCCGATATTTTATAAGCTTCCTCATGTGCAGAAATTTACTTCGAAGGAAGGTTTAGCCTATGGGAAAGATCGTCAAGGTCTCCGGCCCGCTGGTGGTAGCCACCGGTATGGAGGAGGCCAACATGGCCGATGTGGTCCGTGTGGGCGAGCAGCGCCTGATTGGTGAGATCCTCACCATGACCGGCGACTCCGCCTCCATCCAGGTCTATGAGGAGACCTCCGGCCTGGGCCCCGGCGCCGAAGTGGTCACCACCGGTTCCCCTCTGTCTGTGGAGCTGGGCCCCGGTCTGGTGGAAAATATCTATGACGGCATCCAGCGCCCCCTGGAAGTCATTATGGAGAAGGTCAAGAGCAACAACCTGCCCCGGGGCGTGGAAGTGCCCGCCCTGGACCGGGAGAAGAAGTGGGACTTTGTCCCCGCCGTGGAGCCCGGCGCCCAGGTGGTGGGGGGCGATGTGATCGGCACCGTCCAGGAGACCCCCTCCATCCTCCACAAGATCATGATTCCCCCGAAAATGAAGGGTAAGATCCTCTCCATCCAGAGCGGCTCCTTTACTGTTACCGAGACGGTGGCGGTGCTGGAGCAGGAGAACGGGGAGAAAGTGGAGCTGCCCATGATGCAGAAGTGGCCTGTCCGTGTGGGACGGCCCTATAAGCACAAGTATCCCCCTGTCATCCCCCTCCAGTCCGGCCAGCGGATCGTGGACACCTTCTTCCCCGTGGCAAAGGGCGGTACCGCCGCCATCCCCGGCCCCTTCGGCAGCGGCAAGACGGTGATGCAGCACGCCCTGGCCAAGTGGTCCGATGTGGACCTGGTGGTCTACATCGGCTGCGGCGAGCGGGGCAACGAGATGACCGATGTGCTCCGGGAGTTCCCCGAACTGGTGGACCCCCGTACCGGCGAGACGCTGATGAAGCGCACCGTCCTCATCGCCAACACCTCTGATATGCCCGTGGCCGCCCGTGAGGCCTCCATCTACACCGGCATCACCATCGCCGAGTACTTCCGTGACATGGGCTACGCCGTGGCCGTCATCGCCGACTCCACCTCCCGCTGGGCCGAGGCTTTGCGTGAGATGTCCGGCCGTCTGGAGGAGATGCCCGGCGAGGAGGGATACCCCGCCTACCTGAGCTCCCGTCTGGCCCAGTTCTACGAACGGGCGGGCAGCGTGTCCTGTCTGGGCTCCGACGAGCGCCGGGGCAGCCTCACCGCCGTGGGCGCCGTGTCCCCTCCCGGCGGCGACCTCTCTGAGCCTGTCTCCCAGGCCACCATGCGGATTGTCAAGGTGTTCTGGGCTCTGGACGCCTCGCTGGCCTACCGCCGTCACTTCCCCGCCATCAACTGGCTCAACTCCTACTCCCTGTATCTGGACTCCCTGAAGCCCTGGTACGATGAGAACCTGGGCAAGGAGTTCCTCCAGAACCGGGAGTGGGCCATGGCCGTCCTCCAGGAGGAGGCCAGCCTCAACGAGATCGTCCAGCTGGTGGGCAAGGACTCCCTGTCTGCCAAGGACCAGATCACTCTGGAAGTGGCCAAGATGATCCGTGAGGACTTTTTGCAGCAGAACTCCTTTGTAGACATCGACTCCTACTCGGAGTACGACCGTCAGGAGCGGATGCTGGCCCTGATCCGGGACTATGACACCCAGTGCCGGGCTGCCGCCGAGAAGGGCGGTTCCCTGGCCGACCTCTTCGCCATTCCCGCCCGGGAGGGCATCGGCCGGGCCAAGTCTGTCCCCGCCGACCAGTATAAGGACAACTACGCCGCCCTGTCTGACCAGATGGAGCGGGAGATCAACGCCATCGCGGAGAAAGGAGAGGATGCGCTGTGATTCGGGAGTATAAAACGATCCAGGAGATCTCCGGCCCTCTGATGGTGGTCAACCGGGTCCAGGGCGTCACCTATGACGAGCTGGCTGAGATTGAGCTGTCCGACGGCTCGGTCCGCCGGTGTAAGGTACTGGAGGTCAACGGAGACTCCGCCGTGGTACAGCTCTTTGAGGCCTCCGCCGGCATCAACCTGAAGGACTCCAAAATCCGTTTTCTGGGACACCCCCTCCAGCTGGCCGTGTCCGGCGATATGCTGGGCCGGGTGTTTAACGGCATGGGCCAGCCCATCGACGGCGGCCCCGCCATCCTGGCCGATGAGTACCGGGACATCAATGGCCTGGCCATGAACCCCGCCGCCCGGAACTACCCCAACGAGTTTATCCAGACGGGCATCTCCACCATCGACGGCCTGAACACTCTGGTCCGTGGTCAGAAGCTGCCCATCTTCTCCGGCTCCGGCCTGCCCCACGCCGCTCTGGCTGCCCAGATTGCCCGTCAGGCCAAGGTGCTGGACGGTGAAAGTAACTTCGCCGTGGTCTTCGCCGCCATCGGCATCACCTTCGAGGAGTCTGAGTTCTTCGTCAGCGAGTTTAAGCGCACCGGCGCCATTGACCGTACGGTCCTGTTTACCAACCTGGCCAACGACCCCGCCGTGGAGCGTATCGCCACCCCCCGTATGGCACTGACCGCCGCAGAGTATCTGGCCTTTGAGAAGAACATGCATGTGCTGGTCATCCTGACCGATATCACCAACTATGCCGAGGCCCTCCGGGAGATCTCCGCCGCCAAGAAAGAGGTCCCCGGCCGCCGGGGCTACCCTGGTTATCTGTACACCGACCTTGCCACCATGTACGAGCGGGCCGGCCGTCAGGTGGGCAAGGAGGGCTCCATCACCATGATCCCTATCCTGACCATGCCTGAGGACGACAAGACCCACCCCATCCCCGACCTCACCGGCTATATCACCGAGGGGCAGATCATCCTCTCCCGTGAGCTCTACCGCCGGGGCGTCAATCCCCCTGTGGATGTGCTGCCCTCCCTGTCCCGTCTGAAGGATAAGGGTACCGGCGAGGGCAAGACCCGTGAGGACCACTCGGGCACCATGAACCAGCTCTTTGCCGCCTACGCCACCGGTAAGGAGAACAAGGAGCTGATGTCCATTCTGGGCGAGGCCGCTCTGAGCCCCACCGACCTGCTGTACGCCAAGTTTGCCGACGAGTTTGAAAAGCGCTATGTCTCTCAGGGAACCGACGAGAACCGCTCGATTTTTGAGACCCTGGATCTGGGCTGGGAGCTACTGAGCATTCTGCCCCGGAGCGAGCTGAAGCGGATCAAGCCCGAGTATATCGACAAGTATTTGCCCAAGAAGGATTAAGGGGGGAGGAACATGCCTTCCACAACGATAAATCCCACCCGTATGGAGCTGACCCGGCTGAAGGGCCGGCTGAAGACCGCCCAGCGGGGCCATAAGCTGCTGAAGGACAAGCGGGACGAGCTGATGAAGCAGTTTATGGATGTGGTGCGGGAAAACCGCGCTCTCCGGAAACGAGTCGAGGAGGGCCTCATGCGGGCCCACGGGGCCTTTACTGTGGCCGCCGCCCTCATGTCTCCCGAGATGCTGGAGCAGTCTCTGCTGTATCCAAAGCAGAGCGTGGAGCTGGACATGACCTTTGAAAATGTCATGTCGGTGGATGTGCCCCGGTACCAGTTCCATACCGCAAGCCAGGAGCCGGGGGAAATCTATCCCTATGGTTTTGCCCAGACCAGCGGTGAGCTGGACGACGCGGTGGACGCCATGGCACAGGTTTTTCAGGATATGCTGAAGCTTGCCGAGGTGGAAAAGACCTCCCAGCTGCTGGCCGAGGAGATCGAGAAGACCCGTCGGCGGGTCAACGCTCTGGAGTATGTGAAAATTCCGGAGATGCAGCAGAATATCAAGTATATCACCATGAAGCTGGATGAAAATGAGCGTTCCAATACCATTCGCCTGATGAAGGTGAAGGATATGCTTTTGAAGGAAGCCATCCAGGAGCGCAGGGAGGAGAACGCCAGGGCGATGGAAGCCTTTGGCGCGGAGAAGCCCGGTCTGGCATAAGACCCATGGTAAGAAAAAAAGGCAGCGCCCATCCCTCGCCTCCTAATAAGAAAACATAAGAAAGTCAGTAAAATCAATGTTTTCAA
>JAXUUN010000036.1:0-27622 GCA_037231075.1 bacterium
CCCCTGCTGGCCAACCCCAAGCTGTTCCTGTGCGGCGCCGCCGCCCAGGCCGGTATTTTCCTGACCATCCTCATTGCCGCTGGCCTTGGCTTTGACATCAAGGACGCCGCCTCCATCGGCATCATCGGCGCCGCCGACGGACCCACCTCCATCCTGGTGTCCCAGACCCTGAAGAGCAACTATGTGGGCGCCATCGCTGTGGCCGCCTACTCCTATATGGCTCTGGTGCCTATCATTCAGCCCTTTGCCATCAAGCTGGTCACCACCAAGAAGGAGCGTGCCATGCGCATGCCCTATCAGCCCAAGGGCGTGACCCGGCGTATGCGCATCATGTTCCCCATTTTCGTGACCATCATCGCCGGTCTGGTGGCCCCCTCCTCTGTGGCTCTGGTGGGCTTCCTCATGTTCGGCAACCTGATCCGGGAGTGCGGCGTGCTGACCACCCTGTCCAATACCGCCCAGAACGATCTGGCCAACCTCATTACCCTGCTGCTGGGCATCACCATCTCCTTCTCCATGAAGGCTGACCAGTTTGTCCAGCCCGCCACCCTGATGATTATGGGTCTGGGCCTTGTGGCCTTCGTGCTGGACTCCGTAGTGGGCGTGATTTTCGTGAAGATTCTGAACATCTTCACCCCCAAGAACAAGATCAACCCCATGGTGGGCGCGGCCGGTATCTCCGCCTTCCCCATGTCCGCCCGTGTCATCGAGAAGCTGGGCCAGGAGGCCGACTCTCAGAACCACCTGCTTATGCACGCCATCGCCGCCAATGTGTCCGGTCAGATCGCCTCTGTTGTGGCCGGCGGCGTGGTCCTTCAGTACTTTTCCAACCTGGGCTGATAGGAGGTAACTGCAATGACGACAAATGTTATGATGGCCCTGGAGATGATGGGTCAGGGTATGCTGGGTATCTTTGTGGTACTGGGCCTCATCGCCCTGCTGGTCGTCCTGCTGCAGAAGCTGGACGGCGGCAAGAAAAAATAACTCCTCCCCTTTACAAAGCCGGGCGGTTCCGTTTACACGGGCCGTCCGGCATTTTTCTTATTTTGTAAAATTTCCCCGCCCATTTACAGCCAGTCCGCCACTACATCCGCCAGCCCCGCGGGGCCGACCTTGTTGTCCACCAGCAGGGTCATCAGCTCATCAATACGGGAGGCGCTGGTGGTGAGGGCGGGGCAGCAGGCCTCCTCGCCCGCCTCCTCGGCGATGCGCACCCCGTAATTTTCACAGGCGAAGCGGGGACTGTCCACCTGGTCCACCGTGAGGAAGTAGTGAAAGTGCCTGGGGATTCCACTGGGGTCCTGACAGCTTCTGGTTGCGATCTTCAATTCCATGATATGGTATCTTCCTTCCGTAAAATGGATTTGTGACCACATTATATAGTGATTTTCCGGAAGTGAAAAGAGAAACATATCGCAGAAAACCCCGCCCTTCCCCATCCTTCGCCCCCCTGGCGGGCGAGTGGTCGGGAAGGGTGTCGGAGAGAGGGGAGAAGGGGCAAAAAAATCCTGTAAAGGCATAACCTTTACAGGATTTTCTCACAGCTTGAAGTCCTCGTCGCTCAGGCCCACCCCTGCCAGCTTGGGGGGACGGGGGGGAACCCGCTTGAGGGGATCGTATTTAAAAGAACGGCAGTGGGAGCCGGCGGCCATGACGCCCTTCTTGGGGCAGACGATCTGCTCCTCGTTCAGCTCCCGTCCGTGGGCACAGTAGGCGCACCGGGGCTCGATGCCCCTTTGAAACAGGCCCATGGGAATCACTCCTTGTCAATGGGTTTTCCTTATTATACTACATGGCGCTTTGGTTTTCCACTGCTTTTTTTCACCACATAGAGGGCCATGGCCAGAAACAGCAGCCACAGTCCCCAGGCCGCCGCCGCGGAGATGGTGAGGGCCTGGTGAAAATCCAGGTTGGCGATGGCCTCGGTCTGTTCCGCGAGGAAGTAGGAGACCGGGCCGCTGAGGGGGAACAGGGTGCACAGGGCGGCGGCGATCAGGGAGGAGAGAAGGCCATGGAGGAGCTTTCCCACCACATAGGTGCCCATGGACAGTCCGCTGTCCCCCAGAAAGGCCAGCACCTGGCAGTGGACAGACACCCCCGCCCAGCCCAGCATAAAGGCGGCCATGGACAGCCGACCGGTCATGGCCCCGTCGGTGAGGGAGGTGACCCCGGAGGAGACCTCCAGCAGGCCGGTGAGCAGCCGCCTGGCCCACAGCTCATCCATCCCCAGCGGGGAGAGAAGGGCGGATGTCAGCCGGGCCAGAGTGCCTAAAATCCCCCCATAGGACAGCAGGCGGAGAAATACGGTGAAAAACAGGACGAAGGCGCAGATATTCAGCCCGGAGGTCATGGCCCCGGTGATGGAGTGGGTGAAGGCGGCGGGAAAGCTGGCTGACTGAAACTGGGGGCCGCCTCCCCGGAAGGTCCGGGGACGGTGGGAGGGCCTGTAGAACCGAAAGATGATTCCCACCACCAGTGAGGCCAGAATGTGGGCCAGATAGAGGAGCAGCCCCGCCTTTCCGCTGCCGAAGACCCCGGTCCCCACCACCCCCAGGATGAAGGCGGGGCCGCTGTTGTTGCAGAAGGCCAGCAGCCGCTCCGCCTCCGTGCGGGAGCACTGGCCGTTTTGGTAGAGCTGGATGGCGGTGCGGGCCCCCACAGGGTACCCCCCCACAAAGCCCAGGGCCAGGGCCGCCGAGCAGGCCCCGCCCACCCGGAAGAGGGGGACCATAACAGGCTCCAGCAGCCGCCCCAGGTACCGGGACATCCCCAGCTCCACCACCAGGGAGGACAGCACGAAGAAGGGAAACAGGGAGGGGAGGATCACATTGCCGCACAGTTTCAGCCCGTCCCGCATGGCCCCCATGGCCTCCTCCGGCCACAGCACCAGGGCCAGAGCGGTCCACAGCAGACCAAAGCCCAGCAGACAGTCCCGGTACTGGGCCTTTCCCAAAATCCGTCCCAAAGCCCCCGCCTCCCCTTGAAAATCAGTTCTTTTTGAGGATATGTGTCCAAAGGGGGCATCTTGCCTGTCCTCCGGGAGAATGGAAAAAATTTTTTCTTTTGGGGAAAAGAATTGCGGCAGGCCCGGCTTTTCGCTATAATGGAAAAGTTAAGAAAGGGGGGAGGGGCGTGACAGAAAAACAGTCCGTTTCCCCGGAGCCGCTCCGCCGGTTGGACACCCCCCAGGGGACCATTTTTTATGTCCTGCGGCGCAAGAGGGTGAAAAATCTGAACCTGCGCCTGGGCCCCGACGGGGTGGCCCGCCTGTCTGTCCCGTGGAATCTGCCCACAGAGCGGGCGGAGGCGTTTTTAAGGGAAAAGAGCCGCTGGGTGCTGGACCATCTGAACAGGGCCCGGGAGGACGGGCCGGAGCTTTTGCCCCTTCCCTCCAGGCCGGAATGTGCCCGGCTGCTGACGCGGGCCCTCACCCGGGTCTACCCCCTGGCAGAGCCTCTGGGGGTAAACTTTCCCCGGCTGAAGCTGCGGAAGATGACAAGCCAGTGGGGCAACTGCCACTGGGCCCAGGGGTACATCACCCTGAACACCGCCCTGTGCCGCTGTCCGGAGGAGTTAAGGGACTATGTGGCCCTCCACGAGCTGGTCCATTTCCTCCACCACGACCACGGCCCGGGCTTTTATGCGAAAATGGACGCCCTGATGCCCGACTGGCGGCAGAGGCGGAAGAAACTGAAGGGATACGCCGCCGCCCTGGAGAGGGACGGCGGCTAGAAGGGAAGTGTAACTATGGCATATCGTCCCCTGGCCGACGAGATCCGGCCTCAGAGCCTGGACGAGGTGGTGGGCCAGACCCATATTCTGGGGAAAGACGGCCTTCTGCGGCGGATCGTGGAGAGCGGGAACATCCCCAACCTCATTTTTTACGGCCCCTCCGGGACGGGAAAGACCACCGTGGCCAACATCATCGCCCAGCGGACCAACCGCCCCCTTCACCGGCTGAACGCCACCACCGCCTCCATCTCGGACATCAAGGACATCATCGCCGACATCGGCACCCTTCTGGCCCCGGAGGGGGTGCTCCTCTACCTGGACGAGATCCAGTATTTTAACAAGAAGCAGCAGCAGTCCCTGCTGGAGTTTATGGAGGATGGCCGGATCACCCTGATCGCCTCCACCACGGAAAACCCCTTTTTCGCCGTGTTCGGGGCGGTGCTGTCCCGGGCCACCGTCTTCGAGTTCAAGCAGATTACCGCCCAGGAGGTGCTCCCCGCCATTGACCGGGGGATCTCCATTATGGAACAGCGCCTGGGCGGAGAGGTAGTCTGTGAGGATGGGGTGCGGGAGCACATCGCCTCCGCCTGCGGGGGAGATGTGCGCAAGGCCATGAACGCCATCGAGCTGCTGCTGAACGCCGCCAGGAACCAGCAAGGGAAAATCCTTGTCACTCTGGACGACGCCCAAACCGCCGCCCAGAAGTCGGCCATGCGCTACGACCGGGAGGGAGACGCCCACTTTGACATCGCCTCCGCCCTGATGAAGTCCCTGCGGGGGTCAGATCCGGACGCAGCCATCCACTACCTGGCAAGGCTCCTGGAGGCGGGGGACCTGATCACCGCCATCCGGCGGATCCTGTGCTCAGCCAGCGAGGATATCGGCCTGGCCTACCCCATGGCCGTGCCCATTGTGAAGGCCTGCGTGGACAACGCCCTTCAGCTGGGGCTGCCTGAGGCCCGGCTTCCCCTGGCCGAGGCGGTGATCCTCCTGGCCACCGCCCCCAAGTCCAATACCGCCTGTATGGCCATCGACCGGGCCATGGCCGATGTACGGGCGGGGAAGGTGGGGGACATCCCAAGGGAGCTGCAGAATGTCCACGCCGACTCGGCGGGCATGGAACGGGAGCAGGGGTACAAGTACCCCCACAACTACCCCCACCACTGGGTGGCGCAGCAGTACCTGCCCTATGACCTGGCGGGGGCCGCCTACTACCAGTACGGAGACAACAAGACGGAACAGGCCGCCAAGCGGTACTGGGACGAGATCAAAAAGAAGCCCTGAGGGGCAAAACGGGAGAGAGAGAACGATGGAATGGACGGAGCTGATCCGAATCTGGATCATAGTCTGCCCCCTGGTATTTCTGGGGGGACTGGTGGACTCGGTGGCAGGAGGCGGGGGCCTTATCACCCTGCCGGCCTACCTGCTGGCGGGTCTGCCCGCCCACAACGCCGCCGCCACCAACAAGTGCGGCAACGCCTTCGGCACCTTCCTGGCCACCGGCCGCTTTCTGAAGCGGGGCCAGGTCCATTTGCCCAGCGCCATCGCCGGAGGGCTGGGGGCCCTGTTGGGGGCCTGGGTGGGCACACGGCTCAATATGATCATGCCCGAGCGGGTACTCTACTATCTGATGCTGGCCATCGTGCCGGTAATGGCCATTTTTCTCATCTTCAAGCGCAACTTCGGTACCGAGAACCACTCCGACGCCTTTACCCGGGGACAGCTGCTGGCCATGGCCCTGGGCATCGGCCTGGTCATCGGGGCCTATGACGGCTTTTTCGGTCCCGGGGCGGGCACCTTCCTGATGCTGGCCTTTACCGGCCTGTGCCGGTTCGATCTGCTCACCGCCTCAGGAAACACCAAGGTGGCAAACTCCGCCAGCAACCTGGCCTCTCTGGTGACCTTCGCCCTGGCGGGGAAAGTGCTGTGGGCTGTGGGCATCCCGGCGGCCATCTGCGGCATTGCGGGCAATTATGTGGGTTCCGGTCTGGCCCTGAAGGGCGGGGCCAGGATCATCCGGCCCATGTTCTTTGTGGTCCTGGCCCTGCTGGTGATCCGGCTGGTGTATGACCTGGTGGCCTAAAACTTTCGAAAAAGTGTCATAGCCACTTTTTCGAGAAGGATTAAAATTGATTCCGACGCCATCTCCGCGCTAAGAGCCGCCGCTTTGCGGCGGTTGCGCTCCGAAACGAGCCTGCGGGCGCAGTGCGGGCGGCGGAACTCCTTGCAGGAGGGCTTTTTGACAAGCCGAAGCCGGCCGTCTACACAGACGGCCGGCTTTTTCATTGAGAGGCAAAGCGAAGCTTTGCATAAAGTCCTTTTGCTGCTTGTTTCAAGAAAAATAAGCCACTAGCAAATCCACACAGGCTCCGTAAGAGCGGATGCCCAGAGTCTGGTCATTGCCCTTCAGAAAGCCGTCATACACCTCAGAGGCCGTTTCCTCCAGAGAGGAGGAGCGCTGAGCCCAGTAGTCGTTGTTGTCGTCCCAGTCGGTGGACAGCTCAGGGGTGAAGTACGCTCCCGCAATCTCATACCAGGCGTCGGGGGAGACAGAGTAGAGGGCGTTGCACAGGTGAATGAGGCCCATGAGGTAGCCTGAGTACTGAAACAGCGCATCGCCGCTGGTGACGCAGGCGGCGATGCCCACAAAGTTTGCCTCATCCTCCAGGGCCACCAGGCGCTGGTGGGACATCTCGTGGGCGATGGTGGCGGGGAGGAGGCAGCGGGGGGCGTCCACATTCACATTGGCCTCCCCAGTGATGGGGGAGTAGATGCCGGTAAAGCCCAGAAGACTTTGAAACCTGGAGCAGAGCAGGGGCTTTGCTCTCACTGATTTCATGTCAAGACAAGGAAATTCACTTGACAGATTATCATAGATCCCAACCGCCCGGTCAAAGCAGAGGGACACCTCTTCCGCGAAGTGCCCGTCCTGGTCCCGGCGTACCTGGGTGGACAGCCGGGCGGCGTTTTGGGCAAAGTATTCGGTGACGGCGGCCAGTTTGTCCACGGAGTAGGCTTCCGTCTCCAGCCCGGCGCGCTGGGCAAAGGAGGGGGCGTAGTAGGCGGCGTTCCACAGCCAGCACACCCCGGCCCAGATCCAGAGGAAGACCGCTCCCAGGGCACAGATCCGCCGGAGGAAGGAGAGGGGGGACCGGCGGCGGACCAGCAGCACCACCGCCCGGATGACCCACACCAGGCAGAAGGCCAGAAAAAGGAAGAGAAGGACCTCGCCCACAGAGAAGGGAACCGGGGCGGTAAGGCGGCCCAACAGCTGCTCCACAGGGGCCATAAAGCCGAAGACCCAGGCGGACATGAGCTCCTTGCGGGAGGAGAGAAGCTCAAACAGGCAGATCAGGGCCAGGGGCAGCAGGACAGCCCCGCCCCAGCGCCAGAGGGAGCCCGGGCGGCGGAAAGGTTTATCCCTCATGGCTGGCCTCCTCCACAATCACCGGGTCGGTCCGCCACTCCCGGCCGGGGGGCGACACCTGGGCAAAGCACAGGTCGTATAGGTCGGTGCACCGGCTCTCCAGCTCAAAGAGCCGACGGCCCTCCGGGGAGAGCTGGCGGGCGTGGGCGGACTTGGTAAGGATGGGCAGGCGGGCGCGCTGCTTCATCACACGAAGGACCTCCCGGCCTTTTTCATTGAATCCCAGCACCCGGAGATAGGGGGGAGCGGTGGGGATCTCCTCCACCGTTATGCCCAGATAGGCCCGGAGCACCAGACGGCGCAGTCGAGCATGAGTAAAGCGTTTTACCTTCACAAAGTCGAAGAACTCCTGAAGGCTGGCGCACTGTCGGCCCGCCCGCTCCAGCCGCTGGGGAAGCCCCTCGGCGGCCCCGGAGTCGGGGAGGGCGGCCCAGTCCCCGGCGGTCATGGTACGCAGCCTGGCCAGGATGGCCCGCTCCGCCCGCTGAAGGTCTGGCAGTCCCGCCGGGTTCTCCTCCAGCAGTTTCCGCCCGCCTGGGACCAGATAGGGCTCGGCCCGGTCCCAGTTCCCCTCCATCAGGTCCAGCCGCAGCTGGGTGGCGGAGACAAACCGGGGCATGGTCTCGGCGGCAATAGTTGACAAGGTTTTTTCCTTGTCACTTTTGTTGGAGATCAACCAGTTGTGGGGGGAGCCCTGGCGGAGCACCGTCATGGGCCGGATGGAGGAGCCCAGGGCGTGGAGGGCACGGATGTACTCGATGCCCAGGTTGTTGTTGGGGCGGGAGAGAGGAGCGGCGGCCTCGGGCCCCAGAAGGGCCTCCACCGCCCTCTGGCGGCACTGGGCGAAGGGCAGCCCCTGGCCCGCCAGCCGGGAAACCGTATTCTGGTAGGCGGGGGAGTCCAGACAAAGGGCGATGTCATCCAAAGCCGACACATCCCCCAGCTCGCTGCCGAAGGAGAGCACATCCACCACGCCGCTTTGTTCCAGCAGGGTGACCGCCCCCCGGGCAAAGCCCTCCGCCGAGGCGGTGGCCCACACGGTGGGCAGCTCCAGCACCAGGTCGGCGCCCCCCAAGAGGGCCAGCCGGGCCCGCAGCCACTTGTGGGCGATGGCACAGTCGGCCTGCTGAACCCAGTTTCCGCTCATGACGGCGACCACGGCGCTCTGTGTACCAAGGGCCGCCCGGGCCTGGGCGATCTGGTAGGCGTGACCGGTGTGAAAGGGATTATATTCGGCAACGATGCCAATTACCTGCATGAGGTTGACCTCCTGATGGATTATCTTCCTTTTTTTCAGAAATATGGTTGTCTTTCTAAAAAAAAGGCGGTAAAATACGATCATAAACTAGGCGCGCCTTTATTGTAGTACATTTGGACCACCAAGGCAACCCGAACCATGTTTAAAATGAAGTGTGAAGGAGACGATTCCCATGAACATTCTGGTTATCAACGCCGGCAGCTCTTCCCTGAAGTATCAGCTGCTCAACCCCGAGACTCAGCAGGTGCTGGCCAAGGGCCTGTGCGAGCGTATCGGCATTGACGGCAAGTTTACTTACAAGCCCGAGGGCAAGCAGGCCATCAAGGAGGCCGATGTGGCCATGCCCACCCACTCCGAGGCCATTCAGGCGGTGCTGAACGCCCTGGTGGATCCTGAAAACGGCGTGATCGGCTCCATGAAGGAGATCGACGCGGTGGGTCACCGTGTGGTCCACGGCGGCGAGAAGTTTGCCAAGAGCGTGCTCATCACCGACGAGGTCATGGCCGCCATCGAGGAGTGCAACCCCCTGGCCCCCCTCCACAACCCCGCCAACATCATCGGCATCAAGGCCTGCCAGGCTCTCATGCCCGGCACCCCCATGGTGGCCGTGTTCGACACCGCCTTCCATCAGACCATGCCCCCCGTGGCCTACACCTACGCTCTGCCCTATGAGTATTATACCCAGGACAAGGTCCGCCGCTATGGCTTCCACGGCACCTCTCACAAGTATGTGTCCGGCCGTGCCGCCGCTATGCTGGGCAAGCCCATTGAAGAGCTGAAGCTCATCTCCTGCCACCTGGGCAACGGCTCCTCCGTCACCGCCATTGACGGCGGCAAGAGCGTGGATACCTCCATGGGCTTTACTCCTCTGGCCGGTCTGCCCATGGGCACCCGCTCCGGCGACATTGACGCGGGTATCCTGGAGTACCTGATGCACAAGCACGGTTATGACATTGACACCATGCTGAACATCCTGAACAAGAAGTCCGGCGTTCTGGGCGTCTCCGGCGTCTCCTCCGACTTCCGTGATCTGGAGGCCGCCGCTGAGCAGGGCAACCAGCAGGCCGCTCTGGCCGTTGAGGTCTTCGAGTACGGCGTGAAGAAGCTCATCGGCTCCTACGCCGCCGCCATGGGCGGTGTGGACGCTGTCATCTTCACCGCCGGCGTGGGCGAGAACGGCGCGGGCAACCGCACCAACATCGTCTCCGGCCTGGAGTTCATGGGCATCAAGATCGATGAGGAGAAGAACAAGGTCCGGGGTCAGGAGATCGACATCTCCACCCAGGATGCCAAGGTTCGGGTCCTGGTCATCCCCACCAACGAGGAGCTCATGATCGCTATGGACACCGCCGCTCTGGTAAAGGGCTGAGCAAACAGCTGAAAATCAATTTAAGCCCCCCGGCTCCGCCGGGGGGCTTTAGTTTGTCGAAAAAGCCCTCCTGCAAGGAGTTCCGGCGCCCGCAAGCGACGGAATAAATTGAAATTCGTCATTTCCGGCGACATGTGCGTCGGAAATGACACTTCTCACGGAAGATGGGCCGACTTTTCCGTAGGAATCGAGGCCCAGCTTGCGTGCAATCCTTCTCGAAAAAGTGGCTGTGCTACTTTTTCGAAGGTATCTGGCCCCCGGTCTAGCCGGGGACCCTTATTTTTTATGTTTCAGCCCGTCGTTGACAATTCCAAAAACACCATATTATAATGTGTGCAGGAAAACAAAGCGAGGGAACAGGTATGGACATCCATGTGAACGACATATTAAAGATGAAGAAAGCCCATCCCTGCGGCAGCCAGGAGTGGCTCGTCCTCCGGGTGGGCATGGACTTTAAGATCCGCTGCCAGGGCTGCGGCCACGAGGTGATGCTGCCCCGGAGTAAGGTAGAGAAAAATATCCGCAAGGTGACGCGGGACGGCCAGTTTGTAGATCTGGCCTGAGAAAGGATGAAACGACATGCGTTATGACAGCGACCTGCTGTACCGGCCGCCGGGGGAGTGGAAGAGCTACCTGCTCCAGTGCACCATCGGCTGCTCCAACAACCAGTGTACCTTCTGCGGAATGTATAAGGAGAAAAAATTCCGCATCCGCCCGGTGGCAGAGATTCTGGAGGACATCGACATGGCCCGGGACTACTACGGTCCCGGACTTCAGCGGGTGTTCCTTATGGACGGGGACGCCATTATCATGAAGACAGAGGATCTGCTCCAGGTCCTCCATAAGCTGTACCGGAACTTCCCCCATCTGGAGAAGGTGACCCTCTACGCCGGCCCCCGCAGTACCCTGGCCAAGACGCCGGAGGAGCTGAAGAAGCTCCATGAGGCCGGCCTCTCCCGGGCCTACCTGGGGGTGGAGAGCGGCAGCGACACCGTTTTGAAGTTCATCCACAAGGGAGTCAACGCTCAGGAGATGCTCCTGGCCGGCCAGCGGCTGGTGGAGGCCGGCATCGACCTGTGGGTGACCGTGATCCTGGGCATGACCGGAGCCAGGGGAGAGGGGGGCGACTGGGAGGAGCACATCCGCTCCACCGCCAAAATCATCAACGAGATGAAGCCCCGGCACCTGTCCGCCATGACCTTTGCCCCCGCCAAGGGCACCCCCCTGGGGGAGGATGTGCTGGCGGGACGGTTTGAGGTGTGTTCTCCCGATCATATTCTGGAGGAGTGCCGCCTGCTGGTGGAGCTGCTGGATGTGAATCCCCTCCACTTTACCAGCAACCACGCCTCCAACTACCTGCCCCTGAAGGGGGGGCTTCCCGAGGATAGGGAGAAATTCCTCTCCCTCATCGACCAGGCCCTGGAGGGAAAAATCCGGTTACGAAAAACTCTCAACCGGGGAATCTGAAGTGAAAAAAACAGCGCCCGTTTTCAGGCTGACAAGGCCTGGGGACGGGCGCTTCTTACTGGAAAAGCAAAATGTCAGGGTTGGTCGAGAATCCCGCAAAAAGGGGCGAAAACAGCTTATTCTTAAACAAATTATATAAAATGCACAAGTGGGCAGAGGGAATTATGGGCAGTTTTGCCCTTGTTTTGGGCATCCAAATTGGTTACAATGTGGTAACAAAAGTAACAACGATTGCTTTTGTATGTCACCAATTTGTAAAAAATTTAAAGCAAAGGAGTGAAGACAAATGGTACGCAAGCTGATCTCTGTGCCGCTGTGTGCGTTTGCCTTACTCCTCCTGATGGGCGCGTCGGCTGCCCCCCAGCAGTCCGATGCCCTGCTGGCAGAGGAGGAGAGCGCCGTCCTCGACGAGGCGGCGCTTGATACTGAATCCCAGGTTTCTTCCGAGATGATGGAGTCTGTGGGCGGTGCCCAGGTTGGCCAGGTTGTGGTCACTGGCAGCGGTACCAGCGTGGAAGAGATCACTGCGGAAGCGCAGCAGAATGAGGTGGTCGGGGACCAGTCCCTGCTGATCGACGGCGTGGCGGCTCCTACCAATCTGGGAAAATTTCAAATGAACGGAGTTACCTATGTGGCGCTGGCTCCCATGGCCCAGGCTCTGGAGTCCGGCGTTGAAATCGGCTGGGACGGCTCTACCGTCAACATTTATTCCGACCATCTGGCCCTGAGCGCCAAGGTGGGCCAGCTCTATCTGGTGGCCAATGGCCGCTATCTTTACCTCCCTGAGGGTGTACAAATGGTAGATGATATGGTGACAGTACCCCTTTGGGCCGTGGTTGAGGCCTTTGACGCCCAGATGACCTGGGACGCCGCCACCGGTACCGTACGCATTACCCGGGGCAGCGGCGGCATCCAGTCCGGGAACAGCTATTACAATCAGGAGGATCTCTTCTGGCTGTCCCGACTGATTTACGCCGAGAGCGGCAATCAGCCCCTGGAGGGCCAGATGGCCGTGGGCAATGTGGTGATGAATCGGGTTGCCAGCCCCGTTTATCCCAATACCGTCCTGGGCGTGATCGCCCAGAAGAATCAGTTCAGCACCTACAAGTCCGGCGCCCTTGCCAACCGTACCCCCAACCAGAGCAGCGTGATCGCTGCCAAGCTGGTTCTGGACGGCGGCGAGGTGTCTGAGACCGACGGCGCGCTGTATTTTGATTCCAGCTCCAGCAGCTGGGCCTCCCGGAACCGGGAGTTTGCCGCTGTGCTGGGGGGACACAAGTTCTATTACTGAGAAAAAAGACCGCTTCGGCGGTCTTTTTTTTGCGGGAGGGCTTTTGGGAGAAGGTAGGACCGCCTCGGCGGTCTTTTTGGATGGGGAAAGGCTGAAACTGGAAAAATGTAAATTAGGGGTTTCTTTTTTGCATATTCATGTATATAATAACAGTTGATGAATAAGATGCTTGACCCTTGACAGGTGGGAGGACATACACATGACGAGAAGCAATGCCCGTGAGATCGCGGTACATATGATTTTTTCCCTGAGCTTCGGCAACCAGAGCGCTCAGGAGCTGCTGGACAGCCAGCTGACCCATGAGCGTTTTAAAGAGTTGGCGGAGGACATGCCCCTCTACGCCCAGTATCCCAACGAGAAGCAGGAGAAGTATATCCGGGAGCTGGTCCAGGGAGTGTTCTTCCACGGGCCCGAGCTGGACGACTGCATCAGCCGCTACGCCAAGGGCTGGTCCTTTGCCCGGATCCCCCGGATGGCCTCGGCCATCATGCGCACCGCCATGTATGAGGTGCTGTATATGCCCGATGTGCCCAACGCCGCCGCCATCAACGAGGCGGTGGAGATCGCCAAACACTACGAGCCCCAGGAAGTAGTCTCCTTCCTCAACGGCATTCTGGGTACCTTTGTGCGCGCCGAGTGCCAGGACGCGGCCCCCAAGGGGGAAAACGCCGAAGAAAAACCCCAGGCTGAGGCGGAGCAGAAATCATGACCGTTTTAGGACTGGATACCAGCAACTATACCACCTCTCTGGCCGTGTTTGACGGCCGGGAGGGGTTCAATACAGGCCGCCTGCTGACAGTGCGCCCCGGAGAGCTGGGCCTTCGCCAGAGCGAGGCTCTCTTTCAGCATGTCCAGCGGCTGCCCCAGCTGTTCCGGGAGATGGAGCAGGGGGGACATCTGAAGAACATCGCCGCCGTGGGGGCCAGCACCCGGCCCCGGGCGGTGGAGGGCTCCTACATGCCCTGTTTCCTGGCGGGGGCCTCCCAGGGGGAGGGCCTGGCCAGAACTCTGGGCGTGCCCTTTTTTGAACATTCCCATCAACAGGGACATCTGGCCGCGGCCGCCTGGTCCGCCGGACGGATGGACCTACTGGACGCTCCGTTCCTGGCCTGGCATCTGTCCGGGGGGACCACGGAGCTTTTATATGTGGAGCCGGAGGGCTGTACGGTCCGGGCCCAGGCGGTGGGGGGCACCAGCGACATCTCCGCCGGACAGCTTATCGACCGCACCGGGGTGCTGCTGGGGCTGCAATTCCCGGCGGGCAAGGCCCTGGACGAGCTCTACGACCAGGGGGAGAAGAAAATGCCCTTCCGGGTAAAGCTGGAGGGGCTGACCTTCTCCCTGTCCGGCATGGAAAATAAGGTGAAGCAGCTGGCCGCCGGGGGAGAGACGCCGGGGAATATCGCCCGGTTTGCCCTGGACACCGTGGCCAGTGTGGTGGTCCGGGCCACCCAGGCGGCCCGGGAGCGCTGGCCGGGCCTGCCGGTACTGTGCTCCGGAGGCGTGGCCTCCAACCGCCAGCTGCGCCTGGCTATGGAGCGCGCCCGCGGGGCGGTATTTGCCCAGCCAAAATACTCCACCGACAACGCCATGGGCACCGCCATCCTCACCTGGCGGGCCCTGGAGGCGGGGGAGGAGGGCCTATGAACCGCTCTGCTCCCATTCTCAGTCCCTCCCAGGTAAGCCAGTACATCAAGGGCTTCATGGACCAGGACCGGCTGCTGTCCGGCCTGCTGGTGCGGGGAGAGCTGTCCAACTACAAGATGTACCCCTCCGGCCACCACTACTTCTCCCTGAAAGATCGGGAGGGGAGTCTGCGGTGCGTCATGTTCCGGGGGGACGCCGCCTCTTTGCGCTTCCGCCCGGAAAACGGGATGCAGGTCATCGCCGCCGGCCGGGTCACCGTCTTTCCCAGGGACGGGCAGTATCAGCTCTACTGCTCCCGTCTCACCCCCGAGGGGGTAGGGGACCTGTACCTGGCCTTTGAGCAGCTGAAGGAGAAGCTCTCCCGGGAGGGCCTCTTTGATCCCGGGCACAAGAAGCCCATCCCCAACTTTCCCGGAACCATCGCCCTCATCACCTCCCCGGCGGGGGCGGCGGTGCGGGACATGGTGCGGATCCTCCGGGCCCGGTGGCCCATGTCCCGGGTGAAAATCCTTCCCGTACGGGTCCAGGGGGCGGGAGCTGCGGAGGAGATCGCCGCCGCCATCACCTGGGCCAACGCCTACGCCGTGGCCGACCTCATCATCACCGGCCGGGGAGGCGGGTCCATGGAGGACCTGTGGGCCTTTAACGAGGAAATCGTGGCCCGGGCCATCTACGCCTCGGACATCCCGGTGATCTCCGCCGTGGGCCACGAGCCCGATGTGACCATCTCCGACTTTGTGGCTGACCTGCGGGCCTCCACCCCCTCCAACGCCGCCGAGCTGGCGGTGCCTGACCGTGTGGAGCTGGCGGGTACCCTGCAAAGCCTGGGGGAGCGGCTGGAGGGCAGCATGACCCAGCGGCTGGCAAACAGCCGCCGTGTCCTGAACCGGCTGGCCGCCAGCCGGGCCATGACCGAGCCAACCGCCTATTTCAAAGACAAGCGCCTGCTGCTGGATTACCAGAGCCGCCGCCTAGTCCACGGCCTGGAGCGGTCCGTCTCCGGTCAGCGGGAGCGCCTGGGCAGGCTCAGCGCCGCCCTGGACGCCATGAGCCCCCTGAAGGTGCTGGGCCGGGGCTACTCCATCGCCCTGAAAGAGAGTGGCGGAGTCATTTCCTCGGTGAAGGACGCCGTGCCGGGGGAGAACTTTACCCTGAAAGTATCTGACGGACAGCTGGACTGTACCGTCAAGCCATCATAAATGAGAGGAGGGTGGCCCCATGGCTGCCAAAAAGAAATTGGAATTTGAACCCGCTATGGCTCGCCTGGAGGAGATCGTGGGCCTGCTGGAGCGGGGGGACGCCCCCCTGGAGGAGGCCATGAAGCTCTTCGAGGAGGGGGCCAAGCTGCTGCGGGAGTGTACCGCCCAGCTGGACGCCGCGGAGCAGAAGGTCACTCTTCTGACCCAGGGCCAGGACGGCCAGATTCAGGAAGAACCCTTCCAGGGAGCTGAGTGACATGGGAAAAGACTTTACACTGATGATGGCTCGGGACCGGGCCATGATCGAGGAATATCTGGCCGATGTGTTCCGGGAGGAGACCCGCTACGCCGATTTGCAGGAGGCCATGGAGTACTCCCTGCTGGCAGGGGGCAAGCGCATCCGCCCGGTCCTCACCCTGGAGACCTGCCGCATGTGCGGGGGCAATTTTCAGGCGGCCCTGCCCTTTGCCTGCGGCCTGGAGATGGTCCACACCTACTCCCTGATCCACGATGATCTGCCCGCCATGGACGACGACCAGCTGCGCCGGGGCAGGCCCACCAACCATGTGGTCTACGGGGAGGCCACCGCCATTCTGGCGGGGGACGGACTGCTCACCGCCGCCTTTGAGCAGCTGACCCGGGCGGAGCTGCCCCCCCAGCGGATCGTGGCGGCGGTCAGCTGCCTGTCCCGGAACGCTGGACCTGCGGGGATGGTGGGCGGACAGGCCCTGGATATGGCGGGGGAGGGGCGGTCCCTGACCCGTGGGGAGCTGGAGCAGCTCCAGAGTTTAAAAACCGGAGCGCTGATTTCCGCCGCCGCCGAGCTGGGCTGTATTGCCGCCGGAGGGACTGGGGAGCAGCGGGAGAAGGTCCGGGCCTACGCCCAGGCCCTGGGCCGGGCCTTCCAGATCCAGGACGACATCCTGGATGTGACCAGCACCGACGAGGAACTGGGCAAGACGGTGGGCTCCGACCGGGCCAATGAAAAGACTACCTTTGTCACTGCCCTGGGACTGGAGGGGAGCCGCTCCATGGTGGCCCAGCTCACCGAAAAGGCGGTGGAGGCTCTGGCGGGCTTTGAGCAGCCGGAGTTTCTCATCTGGCTGGCCGAGACACTGGCCAGGCGGACCAAGTGAATGACGACAGGATGAACCAAATGGGACTCCCTTTGGGAGAGAAAGCGGGGTAACAATGGATCATACCGGTTTTCTGGTGGGAAACCTCACCCTGGATCTGGCGATTTTTGCCTGGTTTGTGGCCCAGGTCATTAAAACGGTCCTCCACTTTGTGGTCAACCGGAACCTGGACCTGAAGCGGATGGTGGGCAGCGGGGATATGCCCAGCTCCCACTCCGCCTTCGTCTGCGCCGCCACCATGTCCATCGGCCAGGTGTGCGGCTGGCGGGACCCCATGTTCTCCCTGTCGGCGGCCATGGCCCTGGTGGTCATGTACGACGCCTGCAATGTACGCCGGTGCGCCGGAGAGCAGGCCAAGGTGCTCAACTATGTGGTGGAGCACTGGAGTGAAATGCCCCAGGAGATGAAGGGGAAGAAGCTCAACGAAAATCTGGGCCACACCCTGCCCCAGGTCATTGCCGGGGCGGTGCTGGGCAGCGCCATTGGTCTGGCGGGACCGGTGCTCCTCTGAGCGGGCCCATAAGCTGAACAAGATGTGAGGGGTTATACCTTGACAACGAGAGAGAACAATGGAACAGGGCCCCTGCTGGCCAATCTCAGCGACCAGCAGGCCAAGGATCTGTGCGTAGAGCTGCGCCGGGACCTGGTGGAGAATGTGTCCAAAACCGGAGGACACCTGGCCTCCAACCTGGGGGCGGTGGAGCTGACGGTGGCCATCCATCGGGTGTTCGACACCACCCGGGACCGGCTGGTCTTTGATGTGGGACACCAGTGCTACCCCCATAAAATGCTCACCGGCCGGTGGAAGGAGCTGTCCACCATCCGGCAGTACGGGGGACTGGCAGGCTTTCCCAAGCCCACGGAGAGCGTCCACGACGCCTTTATCGCCGGACACGCCTCCAACTCGGTGGCGGTGGCCCTGGGCATGGCCCGGGCACGGCGGCTCACCGGGGAGGACTATAAGGTCATCGCCCTCATCGGCGACGGGGCCCTCACCGGGGGGCTGGCCTATGAGGGCCTGTCCAACGCCGGGGAGTGCGGGGAGCAGCTGCTGGTCATTTTGAATGACAACGGCATGTCCATCACCCCCAGTGTGGGGGCGGTGGCCGACCACCTGGCCCGGCAGCGCCTGCGGCCCCAGTACCGCACCTTTAAAAAGCATTATCAGAATTTTATGGCCGCCACCGCCCCCGGACGGGCGGTGTACAAGGTCCTTCACAAGATCAAACAGGCCCTAAAGCAGAGCCTTCTGCCCTGCAGTATGTTTGAAAATATGGGCTTTCGCTATCTGGGGCCGGTGGACGGGCATAACATCAGCGACCTGACCGATATCCTCCGGTATGCCCGGGACTTAAACGAGCCCGCCCTGCTCCATGTAAAGACTGTAAAGGGAAAAGGCTTTCTCCCTGCGGAGGAGAATCCGGACGCCTTCCACGGGGTATCTCCCTTTGATCCCATCACGGGAAAGCCCAAAAAGGCGGGGGGCGAAACCTTTTCCTCCGTCTTTGGCAGAACCCTTTGCAAGCTGGCTGAGAGGGATGGACGGGTGTGCGCCATCACCGCCGCCATGTTGAGCGGCACGGGGCTGGAGGGATTTGCCCGACAGTTTCCCAATCGTTTTTTTGATGTGGGCATCGCCGAGGGCTGCGCCGTCTCCATGGCGGCCGGTATGGCCAAGGAGGGGGCGGTCCCCGTCTTTGCCGTGTACTCCACCTTTCTCCAGCGCTCCTACGACATGCTTTTGCACGATACCGCCATCAGCAACCTCCATGTGGTGCTGGGGGTGGACCGTGCGGGGCTGGTGGGGGAGGACGGTGAGACCCACCACGGCGTCTTTGATGTGGCCTATCTGGACAGCGTTCCCCATATGACCGTCCTGGCTCCCTCCAGCTTTGCCGAGCTGGAGGAGATGCTGGAGCGCGCCGTACTCCGGCTTACCGGTCCCGTGGCGGTCCGCTACCCCCGGGGAGGCCAGGGGGCCTATACCGGCTGCGTGGACGAGGAAAATGCCACCGTGCTGCGCCGGGGCGGAGACATCACCCTGGTGAGCTACGGGGTGGAGATCAACCAGGTCCTGGAGGCCGCCGAGCTGCTGGAACAGAGGGGCGTCCAAGCGGAGGTTGTAAAGCTAAATCAGCTTACGCCCCTTGATGGAACTGAAGTCATCCAGTCTGTACAAAAGACCGGCGTGCTGCTGGTGGCTGAGGAGGCCGCCCAGGAGGGCTGTGTGGGCCAGCGGCTGGCCGCTCAGCTGGAGCTGGCCGGGGTACCGGCCAAAGTGGTGCTGGTCAACTGCGCAGAGGGCTTTGTCCATCACGGCAAGACGGAACTATTAAAGAAGGAGCTCTCCCTGGACGGGGAGGGCATTGGGAAAAAAGCGTGGGAGGTGCTGGGCCGTGGCTAAAGAGCGGCTGGATGTGGCCCTGACGGCCCGGGGACTGGCGGAGAGCCGCCAGAAGGCCCAGGCGGTGATCATGGCCGGACAGGTCTATGTAAACGGCCAGAAGCAGACCAAGGCCGGCGCCCCGGTGAAGCCCGAGGACCAGCTGGAGGTCCGGGGCAAGACTCTGCCCTATGTGAGCCGGGGGGGATTGAAGCTGGAAAAGGCCATGAAGCTCTGGCCCATCACCCTCACCGGTGCGGTGTGCGCCGACATCGGAGCTTCCACCGGCGGCTTTACCGACTGCATGCTTCAGAACGGGGCCAAGCTGGTCTACGCCGTGGATGTGGGCTATAACCAGCTGGACTACCGCCTGCGCACCCACCCCCAGGTGGTGTGCATGGAGCGCACCAACGCCCGCTACCTCACCCGGGAGCAGATCCCGGAGGAGCTGGACTTCTTCTCGGTGGATGTGTCCTTTATCTCCCTGAACCTGATCCTCCCCGCCCTGCGCCCCCTGATGAAGGAGGGAGGGCAGGCGGTGTGCCTGGTGAAGCCCCAGTTTGAGGCGGGGAAGGAAAAGGTAGGCAAGCACGGCGTGGTCCGGGACCCCCAGGTCCACCTGGAGGTGCTGGAGCACTTCCTGGGCCACGCCGCCAACGCCGGATTTACTGTAAAGGATATTACCTTTTCACCAATAAAAGGCCCTGAGGGCAACATTGAGTACCTGGGTTACCTGCAGGCGGGGGAGGGTCCCGCCTATGAGGGGGATCTGAAGGCCCTGGTGGAGCAGTCCCACCAAAACTGGAAGGAGGAGGAGCCATGAAGATCCTGCTCAGCTCCAACCCCTACCGGGACCGGGGGCTTCGGGCGGCATTGGAGGCCCGGCGAGTGCTGGAAAATGCCGGGGCCCAGACCGCCCTGTGCCTGCCCTTTCAGCCCAAAAAGGGGGACCGGCTGGACCTGCCCCGGCAGGTGAAGCTGTCCCAGATGGACCAGGAGCTGGCCAACGCCGACATGCTCATCTGCTTTGGAGGGGACGGGACCATTCTCCACGCCGCCCGGGACGCTGTGGAGCATAAGATCCCCATTCTGGGGGTCAATATGGGCAGCGTGGGTTTTATGGCTGAGCTGGAACGGGGGGAGCTGGCCATGCTGGCCCCTCTGGCCCAGGGGCGGTTTTCTGTTGAAGAGCGGATGATGCTGGATGTGCGGGTACTCCGGGGCAGCCGGGAGATCAGCCGGGACCTGGCCCTCAACGACGCGGTGATCTCCAAGGGTTCCATGGCCCGGGTTGCCGAGTTGGAGGTGCTGGCGGACAATATGCAGGTCTCCGCCATTTCGGGGGACGGGGTCATCGTCTCCACCCCCACCGGCTCTACCGCCTACTCCATGGCGGCGGGGGGACCCATTGTGGAGCCCACCTCCAAATGTATCATTGTCACGCCGGTCTGTGCCCATCAACTGTCGGCACGGGCCATGGTGCTGGATCAGAGCCGGGTCGTGACCGTACAGATCCCAAAATCAACCCGCAAGTATTTATACTTGTCAGTTGATGGGAGCAAGGCGGTTCGCCTGAGCAGCGGAGACAAAGTGGTAATCAGCAGATCGGAGCACTGCACCAAGTTGGCCCGGGTGGCCGACCGGAGCTTTTATGAAATTATCAATCAGAAACTGGGGGGAATTGTACCGTGAAAAACGCGCGTCAGGGTGAAATCATCAAGATCATACAGTCCATGGATGTGGAGACACAGGATCAGCTGCTGGAAGAGCTGCGTGCCCGTGGGTACAACACCACCCAGGCCACCATTTCCCGGGACATCAAAGAGCTGCGTATGGTGAAGGAGCTGTCCAAAAACGGCGGCTACCGGTACACCATGTCTGAGCGCAAGCCGTCCACGGCGGTGGATACCAGACTGCGCACCATTTTCAAAGAGGGAGTGGTCTCCGCCGAGGCGGCCCAGAACCTGGTTGTGGTGCGCACTATGCCCGGACTGGCCTCGGCGGCCTGCTCCGCTCTGGATGGAATGGAGATCGAGGGAATGGTGGGCAGCCTGGCCGGAGACGATACCGGCGTGCTGATCATGCGGGACAATGCCTCCGCCCAGCAGTTCATCGCCGAGATCCACAAGCTTTTGAAGTAGTCCCCGGGAGGGGAGAGGGAGGCGGAAGGATGCTTTCACTGCTCCATATTGAGAATATCGCCATCATCCAGTCGGCGGACATCACCTTTGATCCCGGCTTCAATGTACTCACCGGCGAGACGGGGGCGGGCAAATCCATTGTCATTGACGCCATCGGCGCGGTGCTGGGGGAGCGGACCAGCCGGGAGCTCATCCGCACCGGGGCAAAAAGCGCCCTGGTCACCGCCGTCTTCACCGGGGCGCTGCCCGAACAGTGGCTGGAGGAGAACGGCTTCCCCCAGACCGGGGAGGAGCTGATGCTCCAGCGGGAGATCCACGGGGACGGACGGAATGTGTGCCGGGTGAACGGCCGGCCCATGACGGTGGCCCAGCTGCGCCAGCTGGGGCGGCAGCTGCTGAACATCCACGGCCAGCACGACGGCCAGCAGCTGCTGGACCCGGAGTGCCACCTGGGCTACCTGGACCGGTTCGGGAAGACAGGAGTGCTGCTGGAGGACTACCGCCGGGCCTACGGAGAGGTGGCCGCCCTGCGGAAACAGATTTCCGCCCTGGAGATGGACGAGGCCGAGCGCTCCCGAAGGGTGGACACCCTGGAGTATCAGATCCGGGAGCTGGAACGGGCCGAGCTGAAGCCCGGGGAGGATGAGGAGCTGGACGCCCGGAAAAATCTGCTGCGCGGCGCCGGCAAGCTCATGGAGGCCATCCAGGAGGCCCAATTCGCCCTCTCCGGGGGGGAGGACAGCCGGGGGGCCTGCGACCTCATCGCCGAGGCGGAGGGAGCCGTCCGGTCGGTGGCCAGGCTGGGCCCTCAGCTGAGCCAGCTGGGGGAGAAGCTCACCGCCCTGCGCCGCGCCGCCGACGACGCCTCGGAGACGCTAAGGGACTTTGGAGAGGAGTTTGATTTCTCCCCTGAGGAGCTGGACCGGCTGGAGAGCCGGCTGGATGTGATTTACCGTCTGAAAAAGAAGTACGGCCCCACGGTGGAGGACATGCTTGCCTATCTGGACCGGTGCCGGGAGGAACTCAGCCGGATCCAGGACGCCGACGACACCATCCAGCGCCTGGAGGGGGAGCTTGGAAAGGCCCGGGAGAAGGCCCGTACCCTGGGTGGTGAGCTGTCCAAGGCCCGAAAGACGGCGGCCGTCTCCCTTCAGAGCCGCATCCAGGAGGAGCTGCGCCAGCTGGACATGCCCAAGGTCCGCTTTGAGACGGAGTTTCAGGAGAACCCCGCCCAAGACGGGATGGACGAGACGGGGATGGACCAGGCGCGGTTCCTCATGTCCGCCAACCTGGGGGAGGCCCTGAAGCCCATCCAGAAGGTGGCCTCGGGGGGCGAGCTGGCCCGAATCATGCTGGCCCTGAAAAATGTTCTGGCCCAGGACGACGGCATCGGCAGCCTCATCTTTGACGAGGTGGATACCGGCGTCTCCGGCCGGGCGGCCCAGAAGGTGGCCGAGAAGATGGCCGATGTGGCCGGATATAAGCAGGTGCTGTGCGTCACCCACCTGCCCCAGATCGCCGCCATGGCCGACACCCACTTCTCCGTGGAGAAGGGCGAGCGGGACGGCCGGACCTATACCAGGGTGGAGCGGCTGGACGAGCAGGGCAGGGTGGAGGAGCTGGCCCGCCTCATTGGCGGCGCGGCGGTGACCCCCGCACTGATGAAGAGCGCCCGGGAGCTTCTCCAGCAGGCAAAAGAGTACAAAGCCTCCAAATGATCAAAAAAATTACGGTACCCAGATGGGTACCGTAATTTTTCATCAAAACGCTCTCCCGCAGGAGTTCCGACGCCCGAAGGCGGCGGAATCAATTGTAATTCTCCTCGAAAAAGTGCTTTGCGCTTTTTCGAACCTAGGAGACGGTAAAAAAGCTCTGCAGCTGGCCAAAGAGAATCATCAGCATCCCCAGAGGGGCGATCACATAGATGCACAGCCGGTAAAAGGTGTAAAGGCCGTTGGAGAAGGTGTGGCCGGCGGCCATGACCTCGTCCCGGATGGTCCGGGGGCGGATCTTCCACACCAGGAAGATCATCAGCAGAGCGCCCAGGGGCATGGCCACGCCCTCGGAGATAAAGTCCATAAAGTCCAGCCAGGAGGCGCCCAGCGTCATGCCCGTCTCGTGGAAGGGGACCCACAGACCGTTGGAGCCCAGGCCGTCCATGGCCACCAGAATGGCCTCAACCAGCACCAGCAGACAGATAATCAGCACCACCTTGCTCCGTTCGGCGGGCTGCCCCTTGGCGGCCCGGTGGTCCAGAATGAAGGTGACCAGTACCTCAATAAGGGCGATGGCGGAGGTGATGGCCGCCAGGGTGACGAACATATAGAAGAGGATGCCGAACAGGGGGCCCAGGGCGCCCATGGAGTTGAATACATCCTGAAGAGTGATGAACAGCAGCTTGGGGCCGGACAGCTCGGCGTTTTCGCCCCCAAGAGCGAAGGCGGAGGGGAGGACGGCCAGACCGGCCATGACGGCCACGCAGGTGTCGGAGATGATGATGATGAGAGAGTTCTTCACCAGGCTCTCCTCTTTCCGCAGGTAGGAGCCGTAGGTCACCGTAATGCCCATGGCCAGGGACAGGGAGAAGAACACCTGGCCGCCGGCGGCGGAGAGGACGGAGAGAAAGCCCTTGGGAGTCTGGAAAGCGGTGAAGTTGGGGGAGAACATGAATTTCAGCCCCTCGGAGGCCCCGGGGAGGGTGACCGCCCGGATAATGACGATGACCAGCATGACGGCCAGGGCGGGCATCCCAACCTTATTAAACTTCTCAATGCCGTCCTTGATGCCTCCGCGGATGATGAAAAAGCAGGCGGCGATAAACAGGAAGGTGAACAGGATGGCCATGGGCTGGTTGGTGAGCATGTCGGCGAAGGACTCCGCCCCGGACACACCGGAGAGGTGGAACAGCCCCACCAGCTCGGCGAAGTTGAGACACACATACTGCACGCAGTAGGCCCCCAGCACCGTGTAGAAGCTTAAAATCAGAAAGGGGGAGAGCATGGCCAGAAAGCCGATGAAGGCGCCGAATTTACCTCCCACAGTCTGGTAGCTCACCAGTACGCTTTTGCCCACCTTCCGTCCGATGGACAGCTCGGTGAGCATGATGGGAAAGCCGATGAGCACGGCCATGACGAGATAGACCACAAGAAAAGCGAAACCGCCGTTCATGCCCATCTTATAGGGGAACGCCCAGATATTTCCAAGGCCCACAGCGGCGCCCACGGTGGCCATAAGGAAGCCCAGATTGCTGCCCCAATGGCCTCTGTGATGATGTTCCATAGTTTCCTCCTCATAGTTAAACCTGTTTTTCGCCCCTTATCGTAGGGGGAACAAGTGTCATTTTAACAGAAACAGGCTCCCCGGTCAACCAAAAGCGGTGCATTTTGCCGGAAAATGCCAGGTCTGAAAAAAGAAAAGCAAAATGGCAAAATGACCCCGGCAGCCATTGCCTTTTTTGGGGAAACCGGTATAATAGTTTTGAAAAAAACTGGGGGCTGTGTCTTGCCCCGGAATAAAAGAGAGGAGTCGACCATGGATTACGCAAAGGAAAGTCTCCGTCTTCACGGACAGTGGAAGGGAAAAATCGAGGTGGTGGCCACCGTCCCCGCCGGCAACCGGGAGGAGCTGTCTCTGGCCTACACCCCCGGGGTGGCCCAGCCCTGCCTGGAGATCCAGAAGCACCCGGAGAAAAGCTATGAGCTCACCCGCCGCCACAACCTGGTGGCCGTCATCACCGACGGCACCGCCGTGCTGGGCCTGGGGGACATCGGTCCGGAGGCGGGCATGCCGGTTATGGAGGGCAAGTGTGTGCTCTTCAAGCGCTTTGCCGACGTGGACGCCTTCCCCCTGTGTGTCAAGACCAAGGACGTGGACGAGTTTGTCCAGACGGTCTACAACATTTCCGGCTCCTTCGGGGGCATCAACCTGGAGGACATCGCCGCCCCCCGGTGCTTTGAGATTGAGCGCCGTTTAAAAGAGATGTGCGACATCCCCGTCTTCCACGACGACCAGCACGGCACCGCCATCATCGCCCTGGCCGGGCTGACCAATGCTTTGAAGGTGGTGGGGAAGAAGAAGGAGGAGGTCCGGGTGGTCTTCTCCGGAGCCGGTTCCGCCGCCATCTCCATCACCAAGCTGCTGCTGGAGGCCGGGTTTAAGGACATCACCCTGTGCGACAAGTTCGGGGCCCTCTATGAGGGCAACCCGGAGATGAACTGGGCCCAGCAGGAGATCGCCAAGCGCACCAATCTGGAAAAGCGGAAAGGCACTCTGGCCGACATGCTGGTAGGGGCCGATGTGTTCATCGGCGTGTCCGCCCCCAACCTGGTGACCACCGAGATGGTCCGGACCATGAACAAGGACGCCATCGTCTTTGCCTGCGCCAACCCCACCCCGGAGATCTTCCCCGACGACGCCAAGGCGGGGGGCGCCAGAGTGGTGTCCACCGGGCGCAGCGACTACCCCAACCAGATCAACAATGTCCTGGCCTTCCCCGGCATCTTCCGGGGTGCCCTGGATGTGCGGGCCAGTGACATCAACGAGGAGATGAAGATGGCCGCCGCTATGGCTCTGGCCTCCATCATCCCCGATGAGGAGCTCAGCGAGGACAACATCATTCCCCAGCCCTTTGACAAGCGGGTGGTGCCCGCCGTGGCAAAGGCTGTGGCCGAGGCCGCCCGGAAGACGGGAGTCGCCAGACTGTAACCTGCTTTTTTCGAGAAAAAAACAGGCAAAAAAGCTTTATGGGAAACCGCGTTTCGCCTCTGAGGCCGTAACCTATGCCCCATGATCAGGAATTGAGGCGTCTCCGGTTGACAAACGCCAAAAGATGTGCTAGAGTCTAACTACTGCGAAGAAAAGGACCCGTAGCAAGGCATACCCTGTGCAGAGAGCCCCCGGACGGTGAAAGGGGGAGAGGGCGCCCTGTGAATTTACCCCTTGGAGCAGCCGCCCGAAGCGCAGTTGGCGTGGGTAGGGGACAGGCCGGGTTTCGCCCGTTACCGCGAGGGAGTCACGCACTCCGTAAGGTCTCAGCCGCGAGGCTGGGGCAAACCAGAGGTGGTACCGCAGATTGATGCCCTCTGTCCCTATGGGACGGAGGGCTTTTCTTTCTAAGGAGATGAGACCTTGTCCAAAGAAAATCGGGGAACCCTGTTTGTGTTCCTGGCCGCGGTGTTTTACAGCATCGGCGGGCTGTGCATCAAGGTGATTCCCTGGAACGGAATGTCTATCAACGGCGGACGCACCGCCATCGCCCTGGTGGTGATTGGGGCCTATCTGTGGGTGGTAAAGCACCCGTTGCGGTGGAACCGCTGGGTGGCCCTGGGCGCCCTGTGCGTCTTCAGCACCAACGCCCTGTTCTCCGTGGCCAATAAGCTGACCACCGCGGCCAACACCATTGTGCTGCAGTTTACCGTCCCCATTTTTGTCATGCTGTTTTCCGCCCTGTTTTTTCGCAAAAAACCGGAAAAGCTGGACATCGCCGCCTGCGTGGTGGTCTTTGGCGGAATTGTTTTCTTCTTTGTGGACAGCCTGGAGATGGGCGGGGGACTGGGCAATGTGCTGGCCCTGCTGTCCGGAGTCACCTACGCCGGAGTCTTTCTCATGAACGATATGCCCGACTCCGACGCCATCTCCTCGGTGTTCTGGGGGGATGTGCTCTCGGCGGTGACCGGACTGCCCTTCCTGCTCTGGGAGACCAACTTTGCCCCCGTTACCCTGTTCAGCCTGCTGATCCTGGGCGTCTTTCAGGTGGCGGTGGCCTATATTCTGCTCACCATCGGCCTGAAAACCACCCCGCCGGTGACGGCCAGCCTGGTCTCGGGCATCGAGCCGGTGCTCAACCCCATCCTGGTGGCCGTCTTTTATCAGGAGGAGATGGGACGCTTCGCCCTGGTGGGCGCCGCCATTGTGATTTTAGGTGTTGTGTCCTATAATGTTTTAAAAATCAAGGAAAAATCAAAGTGTGTACAATCACGCGGTTAAAGGAGAAAGAATTATGACCTGTTATGAAGAACTGAAGGCCCGGGGGCTCATCGCCCAGGTGACCAACGAGGAAGAGATCTCCAAGATGATCAACGAGGGCAGGGCCGTCTTCTACATCGGCTTTGACCCCACCGCCGACTCCCTCCATGTGGGCCACTTCATGGCCCTGTGCCTGATGAAGCGGCTGCAGATGGCGGGCAACCGGCCCATCGCCCTCATCGGCGGCGGCACCGGCATGATCGGCGACCCCTCCGGCCGCACCGACATGCGCTCCATGATGACCGTGGAGACCATCCAGCACAACTGCGACTGCTTCAAAAAGCAGATGGAGCGGTTTATCGAATTCGGCGAGGGCAAGGCCCTGATGCTCAACAACGCCGACTGGCTCATGAAGCTCAACTACATTGAGGTCCTTCGTGATGTGGGCTCCTGCTTCAGCGTGAACAACATGCTCCGGGCCGAGTGCTACAAGCAGCGCATGGAGAAGGGCCTGAGCTTCCTGGAGTTCAACTACATGATCATGCAGTCCTATGACTTCTACTACCTGTTCCAGCACTACGGCTGCAACATGCAGTTCGGCGGCGACG
>JAXUUN010000007.1:0-90869 GCA_037231075.1 bacterium
CTGCCCCCCCGCATCGCCCCCATCCAGGCCATGGTCATCCCCGTGGCCCAGCACAAGGAGGGCGTGCTGGAGGCCGCCGGCAAGTTGCTGGACCGCCTGAAGGCCGCCGGCATCCGGGCCCAGATGGACGCCTCCGACCAGTCCATGGGCTGGAAGGCCGCCCAGTACGAGATGAAGGGCGTGCCCCTGCGGGTGGAGATCGGCCCCAAGGACATGGAGAAGGGCCAGTGCTGCATCTGCCGCCGGGACAGCGGAGAGAAGATCTTTGTGCCCCTTAGCGAGCTGGAGGCCACCGTGCCCCAGCTGCTGGACGCGGTGCACAACGGTCTGTACGAGCGGGCCAAGAAGAACCTGGAGGAGCACACCAAGGTGTGCCTGACCGCCGAGGAGGTCAAGGACTTCATCCAGAACGAGGGCGGCTTTGCCAAGACCATGTGGTGCGGCGACGAAGCCTGTGAGCTGAAGATGAAGGAGATTGCCGGCGTGTCCTCCCGGTGTATGCCCCTGGTTCAGGAGAAGGTGTCCGACACCTGCGTGTGCTGCGGCAAGCCCGCCAAGCACATGATCCTGTGGGGCGTGGCCTACTGAGAAAACCGAAAAATTGGCGTCCCCGCCGGTTGGCGGGGACGCTGTTTTTATGTCCGCTTATCAATGCGTACCACCAGAGCGGTGCGGTCGTCGGTGGCCTCCTGGGGGCTGTGGGTAATCAGCTCCCGGGCCAGATCCTTGGGACTCTGGCCGTCAAACTGCTCCAGCCGCTCTTTCAGCCATTTGTCGTCCCCGGTGCCGCAGATGCCGTCGCTGACCATGAGCACGCAGTCCCCCGGGGCCAGGCGGAGGGTGAAGTGGTCCAGGGCGGAGGGGTCGCCCTCGGCCAGACCGGCGGGGAGGGAAGCGCCGGACAGCCGCTGGACCCCGGTCCCCTTTTTCACATAGGTGGGAGCTGCCCCCAGTTTGAAGAGCTCCCCCTCCCCGGAAAACAGGTCGATCTGCAGCAAATCCACGGTGGTAAACCCGCCGGTGTCCTCCCCCCGCAGGGCCAGGGCGGAAGACAGGGTGGACAGAGCGTGGCGGGTGCTGATTCCCGCCTGGAGCAGCTGCTCCAGCAGCCGGACGGCAAGGGAGCTCTCCCGGTTGGCCTCGGGCCCGCTGCCCATTCCGTCGCACAGCAGCAGGTAGAGCTTGCCGTCCGAGCGCTTGAAGTAGGTACCGGCGTCGCCGCTTACCGTTTCTCCGCTCTTTTTCTGGGCTGCCACCCCCGCCACAGCCATGAGGGGCTCCTGCTGGAGCAGGGCCAGAGATCCGTCCCCCTCCTCTTCCACCCGCAGGGGGACCCCCAGGGCCAGGGACAGTTCGGAAACCCGGCTTGGTCGGGACAACTCCCGGCAGTCCGGGCCCTCGGCCTCCACCCGCAGCAGTCCCCGCCCGTCCCGGTAGACGGCGGTGCGCACATCCAGCCCCAGCTCCGCAATCTGCTGACGCACCCGACGGTCGCCGATGGAGTCTGGGGCAAGCTCATGGCTCATATCCGCCGCGGCCTCGCCCAACAGATCGGACAGCTGGGCGTACTGGCGGCATACCGCCGCCCGGCTTTCCCGGATGCGGGCGTTGTACTGCCGGCGGTAAAAAAGGGCAGTGAGCTCTTCATTGACGGTGGAGACAAACTCCGAAAAATGGATACAGCGGTCGGCAAAGTGTCGGGGAAAATCGCTGTTTATTGCTTTGCCCCGTTCTACCATGGCCGGAGTAGCGTCGTTGAGGGCATTAAAGGTAGTGGTATAGTCCTGCTGCCAGCAGCGGCTGCGAAGGGTGCAGCCGCGGCACAGACGGCTGGCCGTCCGGTCAAAGACAGTGGCGATATCATTGTCGTTTTCCGGCGGACGGAAGGCTGTACGCAGGCAGTCACATAGAGAGCGGAAGGCCTTGGAGGTGTTTTCCAGCTTTTGCTGGACCATCCGCTGGGCCTTCAGGTCAATTGGTCCTGATAGATCCGGGGCCAGCCAGACCCCCAGTTTCCGCATAAGCCGGTCCGGTACCAGCAAAAAGGCGAGACAGGCAAACAGCACCTCGTACAGGATGGACAGGTCAAGACCCCGGTCCCAAATCCAGAGGACCGCTCCGGCATTGGCCGCCGCATAGACCAGGGCTGCGCCTGCCCTTCCTTTTCCCCGGCGCAGCCCGGCCATAAGGCCCGCCATTCCGTAGGCCATGGTATACATGGGGGTGCCCTGGGCGGCCAGATCCATGGACATGCCCAGCGCCACCCCGGCTACGGCCCCCACCGCCATTCCGCCCTGCCAAGAGGCAGTCAGTACCGCCATGACAGCAAGGATTCTTCCAAAAGAGATCCCCTTATATAAATAAAGCGGAGCCAGGGAAATCAGACAGGCACAGAGCAGGGCCAGCAGCCCAGCCCGGCTTGCGGGCGAGGTGAGCCTGTCCTCAGAGCGGCGGCCCATGGGGGTCAGCGCCTGATGGAAGGCCCAGACGGCGGCGGCGGTCAAAGCGGTTTCCAGAACAAACCAGATGACATCCACCGATTTCCACCCTGCTTGTGACTGGGTAATAAAGCCGGTAAAGGCATTCAAAAAGGCGGAAAGACAGGGGACTGTCCAGGGGCGGCGAAGAGGCTTCCAGTCGTAAAAGGCGAAACACACCGCAAAAGTGAGAATGGAGGAGGAGGTATAGCGCAGCGCGTCGGACAACTCCAGGGTGGTAAGGTAGCCGAAGCAGGCTCCCATTAAGGCCGCTCCTCCACACAGGCCCGATCCCGCCGCCCCTACCATGGCGACGCCGAAGGGGGCGCTGTTTTGAAAGATGGAGGCGCCTGAGAGCACGGCGGCCAATAAAAAACAGATTCCCGCCTTTGTTCCCAGGGCCAGAGCGGAGGCCGAAACTCTGACCTGGCCGGTGCGCTGAGATTGCTGCCGCAGCTGGTTTAGTTTGGTGTGAATCATCTTCCTGGCTGTCATGCCCGTCTCCTCCTAAGTAAAACCTGGTAAGCATTTTTACACAATTTGTGCTCCACTATTATATTCCAATATATGGAAATTATTCGTCGAAGTAAGGAGGAGGAAAACTGCCTCAGATAATGGGAAGAATAAAGTTAGGTCTTGTTTTTTCAGACAAAATCGAATACAATGTAAAGGAGTATAAATATCCAGCTCCCTATCCTCAGTGAAAGGAAGGTAATCCCATGAAACTGCAAACAGAACTGGGTGAGATCCGTATCAGCAGTGAGGTTTTCACCACTGTCACAGGAAGCGCGGCCACCAACTGCTACGGTGTGAAGGGCATGGCGGTGCGCTCTACCACGGATGGTCTGGTCCATCTGCTGAAGCGGGAGTCTATGGCCAAAGGCGTTAAGGTATATTATAACGAGGATGGAACGGTTTCCATTGAACTGCACATTATTGTGGAAAACGGAGTCAATCTGATGGCAGTATGCCGTTCGATCATGAGCGAGGTACGCTATGTGGTCAGCAAGACCACTGGGGTGGAGGTCGCCTCGGTGGATGTGTGCGTGGACTCCATGCGTTTTTGATCATTCGTAGAAAGGAATTTTGCCGACTATGGTACAAATTATTGACGCAGCGGCATTTCAGCGGATGATCATCCATGCTCATGCCGCCATTAATGCCCAAAAACAGGTGATCAACGACCTGAATGTGTTTCCTGTGCCGGACGGAGATACCGGGACCAATATGACGCTGAGTATTGGCGCGGCCTCCAAAGAGATGAAGAAAAACCAGTACCAGACGGTGGGGCAGGCTGCCCAGGGTACAGCCTCCGCTCTGCTGCGGGGGGCCCGGGGAAATTCCGGCGTGATTCTCTCCTTGCTGTTCCGGGGCTTTGCAAAGGCCGTGAAGGAGAAGGAGACCATAAATGGCCGGGATCTGGCCATCGCGCTGGACTTCGGCGTGGCAGCTGCCTATAAGGCGGTGATGAAGCCTGCCGAGGGCACGATTCTCACCGTTTCCCGTCTGGCCGCCGCCCGGGCCGCGGGCTGCGCCCGTGAGGCGGACAGCATTGAGGCTGTGCTGGAGGCCGCCATTGAGGAAGGACAGGCAGCCCTGGCCAATACCATCAACCAGAACCCGGTGCTGAAGAAGGCCGGCGTGGTGGATGCCGGCGGAAAGGGTTTTTTGGTCATTCTTCAGGGAATGCTGGACGAGCTGCGGGGTGTGCCCATGCCGGAAAGCGGGGAAGATGCCGCACCTGCCGAGAAGGCCGACTTTGTGGCTATGGCCGCCGAGGATATTACTTTTGCCTTTGACACGGTGTTTATTGTTCGGAAGCACACCGAGAATGTGAATCTGGACCCCTTCCGCAAGTATCTGAACAGCATCGGCGACAGCCTGGTGATTGGCGAGGACGATGAGGCGTTCAAAGTCCATGTTCATACCAATATCCCCGGCGCTGCCCTGACCGAGGCACAGAAGTACGGCACTTTGGAGCTGGCCAAGATCGAAAACATGCGCACCCAGGCCGATGATCTGGCCGCGGGCAAGCATGTGCAAAGTACCGATGATCTGGAGGCGGTGGAGGCCGAGCTGGAAGCCGGCTGTGACAGCGCCCCCCAAAAGGCGGCCCCGGAAAAGAAATATGGCTATGTGGCTGTATGCGCCGGCGCCGGGCTGGAAGCGGTGTTCCGGGATCTGGGGGTAGACGGCCTGGTGGGCGGAGGTCAGACTATGAATCCCTCTACCGAGGATATTTTAAAGGAGATCGACCGGACCCCCGCTGAGATTGTCTATGTTCTGCCCAACAACAAGAATATCATTATGGCGGCGGAGCAGTGTGTGCGCCTGTGTGAGGACAAAAAGGTAGTGGTTCTGCCTACCAAGACCGTGCCCCAGGGCATCTCCGCCATGCTGGCGGTGGACCCGGATGCGGAAGAGGAGGAGAACACCAGGGCCATGATGGAGGGCTTTGCCCATGTGCACACCAGTGAGGTCACCTATGCCGCCCGGGATTCTGACTTTGATGGCTTTGCCATTAAGCAGGGAGATTACCTGGCTTTGGAGGAGCATCAGCTCTTTGGTACCGATCAGGATCTGAACGCCATTCTGGACCGGCTGGCCCACTCGGACAACCACCAGAAAGCAGAGTTTATTTCCATCTTTTATGGGGAGGATGTGACCGAGGAGCAGGCCCAGCAGGCGGAGAAAATCTTTGCCGCGGCTTGTCCCAACGCGGAAGTAACCCTTCTGCCTGGCGGTCAGCCGGTATACTACTATATGATTTCCGCGGAATAAACAAAAAGGGAGGCCCATCCATTGGATGGACCTCCCTTTCTTTTGCTGCAACAGGGATTACTCGATGGCGATCTTTGTATTGGTTTCCAGTGCCTTGGGGGCCTGCTTGGGCAAAGTCAGCTTCAAAACACCGAACTCATACTTGCACTGCACATCCTCGGGGCGGATATCGCCCACATAGAAGCTTCTGGAGCAGGCGCCGGCGTAGCGCTCCTGACGGATGAACCGGCCCTCCTTGTCCTCCTCGTCCTTGTCCAGGCCCTTGGAGGCGCTGACGGTCAGATAACCGTCCTTCAGCTCAACATTGACCTCATCCTTCTTGAAGCCGGGCAGGTCGATGGCCAGCTTGTAGCTGGTATCGGTTTCCTTCACATCGGTCTTCATCAGGTTCTTGGCATGCTTGCCGTACAGGGGATTGTTGCCACCGAAGAAATTCTTTTCAAAGGTGTTGTCAAAGAAATCATCAAACAGGTTCTCACTAAAAATGCTAGGTAACATAAGTCGTTCCTCCATTCAAACATTGTTCTGATGCCTTGGCGGAGGCCCGTATGGTCTTCTTCCAGGTACGAGTATAGTATAGCACAGAAATTAGCACTTGCAATAGGGGAGTGCTAATGTTTACAAAAAGATAATATTTTATCTAAAGAAAATACACAATTTACGGAAATGTGGCCGCTTTTTTGTTGGGGAAATATTGATTTGCCATCAAGCAAACTTTTTATTATAATGGTAAATGGTAACAATATCAAACTGGGCGGGAGTTAGTATGCCGATTTCATTGATTCCATCTTTTCTGGCTTATTGTTATATTGGAGCTATTACGCCGGGTCCGGCAAATCTGTGCTCCCTGTCGGCGGCCTTGCGGTATGGCAAGGGGCCTGCGCTGAAGCAGTGGCGGGGGCTGTTTGTAGGTTACCTTCTGGATTCCCTGGGGGCGGTGCTGGCCACCTGGCTGCTGGGGACGATTTTGAACGACTATGTGCAGTACTTATCCTGGGTGGGGGCGGCATATCTGCTCTGGCTGGCCTGGCACATGCTGCGCTCCGCTGGAGGCAGCCTTGGGGAGGAAGACCCCGCATATCCCTCTTTTCGCAACGGAGTGCTGGTTCAAATTACCAATGTAAAGGTGATTATTTATTGTCTGACATCCCTGTCGGTCTATGTGCTGCCCTATACCAGATCTTTTTGGTATCTGCTGGGGGTGGGCCTGTTTTTGCCCCTGACCGGACCGGTTGCCAATTTGGTTTGGCTGTTTGCGGGAGCATCATTACAAAAGCTTTTTTCCAATTATCGAAAAATTGTTGATGTGGTACTTGCGGTATCCCTTGCCCTGTGCGCTGTTACTTTGGTATGGCCTCATTGAGAAGAAAAAGGGCCTGTTGCAAAATAAGATTTTGAAAAATTAGGCCAAAGAAAAAGTTAGTGAGAACCGTCAAGTGTGGCGGTTCTCGCTAACTTTTTTAATGCAAAATTTTTCTGTTCGGGACTAAAAACTGCATTTTGCAACAGACCCTTGCAGTTATAAGCCCAGCCAGACGCTCAGGTCAGGGAGGTCTGCCGCAATGTGATCCGGGGAAAAATCGGCAAAGGCTTGGGCGGGAGTTGTGCCGTTGAGGACGGCGGCAAAATGACAGCCGGCATTTTTTGCGGCTCCCGCGTCCAGAACCGTGTCCCCACAGAAAAGGGTTTCCTCCGGCTTCACACCCATGCGCTCCATGGCAAGAAGGAGCCCCTCCGGGTCGGGCTTGGGACGGTGGACATCGGCGCTGCCGATCACCGTCTTCAACTGCTGCAGCAGGCCGAAGCGTTTCATGATGATCTCAATGGTATCGCCCTTTTTTGTGCTGACAATCGCGGTTTTCACCCCTCGGGCTTTCAGCCCGCGCAGCAGCTCCGGCGCTCCGGGAAAGAGAGTGGCCTCCTTGCGCTGGAGTTCCTGGGCCACCTCAAGAAACAGCGGGCGGAACTGGGCCCGATGCCTGGGGTCATGATCCCCGGTGAGCATGGTATAGGCGTCCTCCAGCAGGTAGCCGATGGTGGCCCGAACGGCCTCCCGGTCCGGGGCCGGCCAGCCCATGGCGGTCAGTCCGTGCTGAAATCCCGCTACAATGGAGTCGGTGCAGTCCCCGAGGGTATAGTCAAAGTCGAAGCAGATTGCCTGAAACATGGTAATCCTCCTGGGTAGTGGTATGGGATCATCATACCACAGCTTTCCAGAATCTACAAGGAGGACGGCCTGGGAGAAAGGTTGCGTAAAAAATAGTTTTGTGTTACCATCAGGGCAGATCATTTGGCCCGTATGTATGCGGCAGGAGGGGCGGAACGATGGATATCGCAGAGTACTTTCCCATGTGGGATCAGCTGGCAGAAGAAGACCGGGAGGTTATTTCCAGGTCCGCCAGCTATCAAACCGTTCAAAAGGGTACCGTTCTGCACAACGGCTCTGCTGACTGTACCGGACTGCTGTTGGTATGTTCAGGGCAGCTGCGGGCATATATTCTCTCAGAAGAAGGCAGGGAGATCACCCTTTATCGCCTGTTTGAAATGGATATCTGCCTGTTTTCGGCCTCCTGCATGATGCACAGCATTCAGTTTGAAATGACCATTGAAGCGGAAAAGGAGACATTCTTCTGGCTTGTCCCCACAGATGTCTATAAACGGATCATGGAGCGCTCCGCTCCGCTGGCAAACTATACCAATGAGATTATGGCAAGCCGGTTTTCCGAGGTCATGTGGCTGATGGAACAGGTGATGTGGAAGAGCTTTGACAAGCGGTTGGCTGCCTTTCTGGTGGAGGAAACCGCTCTGGAGGGGAGTGGACAGCTGAAAATCACCCATGAGACGATTGCCAATCATATGGGGTCGGCCCGGGAGGTGGTGACCCGGATGCTGCGCTATTTTCAAAGTGAGGGGATGGTAAAACTGAGCCGGGGAACCGTGGAAGTGACCGATCTCCATAAACTGGAGACATTGGCTCGGTCATAATCCGGGAGAGGATCAGGAAAAAGAGAAATAAAATAGAAAGCCGGAGAGGCCCTGCGGCCTCCCCGGCTCATGTTGCTATCGGGACAAAAGCTTCTTCATTCCGGTTTCAAGCCCTTCCACGGTCAGAGGAAACATGGGGAACAGGTTGTCAATGGCGTCGTAGGTCTCGGTCCATTCCTCCCCCCAGTCTGGGCGGTCGCCGGGGTTGAGCCAGACGATATGGCGGTACCGGTTATGGAAACGGCGCAGGCAGTCCAGACCGCTCTCCGGCTCCCCCTCCTTCACCACCGGGAAGGGGTCGAACAGCTCGTAGGGGTGCATCTGGGCGTCCCCCACGAAGATCACCTTGTACTCGGGTGGAATGTTGGACAGCACCCAGCTCACCGGGACGGCCCGGTTGGGATCCAGAGTGGGCTCCTTGTACAGCCGGGTGTAGGGGCAGTTGTGGAAGTAGTAGATCTTCAGGTCCTTGAAGTGGCCGGACTTGCTCACCGCCTGGAACAGGGCGGAGCAAAGGGTGCCGTAGTACTCCATGGACCCGCCGGAGTCCATCAGCAGCAGAACCTTTACGGTGTTTTGGCGGGGCTTCTTATACCGAATCTTCAGAGATCCGGCATTGTTGGCGGTATCCTTGATGGTGTTGTCCACATCAAACTCCGTGGCGGGCAGGTCTACCAGGCCGGAAAACTGCCGCAGACGGCGGAACGCCACCTGGAACTGACGGGTATCCAGGGTATTGTCCTGCCGAAAATCACGAAAGCGCCGCTCGCCGGCAACCCGGAAGGCCCGTCTGTAGCGGGATTCCCCTCCCGCCCGGATGCCCACAGGGGACATGCCCATGTTGCCGAAGATGGACATGCCGTGGGTACCTACCCAGTAGTTGCCGCAGTTATGCTGCTCCCGCTGCTCCCGCTTTCGTTCTTCAAAGAGCTGTTCGATTTCCAGAGCGGACAGGGACTGGTTCAGTTCGGCCTGCTGTTCGTCATACTCACCCATGGGGGCGTTAGGCTTGTCCAGCCAGTCCAGCAGCTCCTGAGAGACCTCCTGCTGGAAGGGGACATCCTTGAAATACTCCAGGAAGGCCCGGTCAAAGGAGTCGAAGTCCGCCTCGCTCTTCACCAGCAGGCACCGGCACAGGTGGTAAAAGTCGGTGAAGCTGGTCCCGTGGAGTCCCTTGTGGAGGGCCTCCATCAGCGCCATCCATTCGGTGAGAGACACTTTCAGGCCGTTTCGCCGGAGTAAATAGAGAAAATCTTCAAACATAGGCTCACTTCCAGCTGCGGCGCATGGCGTCAATGTCCTCGTTTTTCTTCAGCAGCACCCCAAGATAGGGGACCTCCTTCACAATCCGATCCACCGCCACACCGCCGTGCTGCAGGGCCTGGATCCAGTCGATGATCTCACTGGTGGAGGGCTTCTTCTTGATCTGAGGCAGCTGGCGGATGCGGTAGAAGGCCTCCAAAACCTGGTCCAGGAGTTTCTCGTCCAGGTCGGGGAAATGTACCCGGACGATGTCAGCCATCAGCTCCTTATCGGGGAACTCGATGTAGTGGAACACGCACCGGCGCAGGAAGGCGTCGGGCAGCTCCTTCTCCGCGTTGGAGGTGATGATAACCACAGGGCGGTGCTTGGCCTTCACAGTGCGGCCGGTCTCGGGGATGTGGAACTCCATCCGGTCCAGCTCCCAGAGCAGGTCGTTGGGAAACTCCAGGTCCGCCTTGTCGATCTCGTCGATGAGGAGGATGACCTGCTCCTCGCTGGTAAAGGCCTCACCCAGCTTGCCCAGCTTCACATATTTTTCAATGTCGTCCACACCCTGGCCGCCGAACTGGCTGTCATAGAGACGCTGGACCACATCGTACACATACAGGCCGTCCTGGGCCTTGGTGGTAGACTTGATGTTCCAGATGATGAGCTTTTTGCCCAGCGCCTGGGAGATAGCCTCGGCCAGCATGGTTTTTCCGGTGCCAGGTTCGCCCTTGATGAGCAGGGGCTTCTGCAGCACCATAGCGATATTGGCCGCCCGGAGCAGCTCCTCCGAGGCCACATAGTTTTGGCTTCCTCTGAATTCATCCATAAAAAACCCTCACTTTTTTCGGTCGATAAGGCGGCAACCACAAAAAAACAGCAGAATTATTGATGCAACATGACGATTTGCCCACCTCTATTTATATATTGAATCATATCGGATCAAGGGTACGGAATCCAATACATCTTTCAACTAAATTCATGCAAAAAATATATCATTTTTACGAAATCTGAACAAAAAACTTTTGATTTTAATTTAGACCAGCCCAAGGATATCGGCGAACCCAATAAAAATACAAAAGTCTTTTTAGACATTGTGACAACAATAAATTTTTCGTCGCAGATCAATGCAAGATATTGATTAATTCATGAAGTTTTAGTAATAGACCTTCTGGTTGGAACGAATATAAAATAAGGGCAATGAGAGCAAGAGATTGGATATTGTGACAAGATAATGCCACGCAGTCGAAAATAGGAGGAGAATGAGAAATGTCCAGAAAATTCTCACTTGCTTATCTGACGATACCGGGGACCGATCCGGTAAAGCAGATTGAGATCGCCAAAAAGGTTGGCTACGACTTTGTTAGTCTGCGTACCATCCCCATGCATTTGCCCAATGAGCCTGAATTTTTGCTTCACAAAGATAAAAATTTGTTTGAAGCGACCAAGCAGGCGCTGAAGGAAAATGACATACCTCTGATGGACATCGAACTGGCCCGTATCAGACCTGATTTGGACATTGCTGAATACGAGCCGGCCTTTGAGGCGGCAGCTCAGCTGGGCGCCACCGATGTGCTGGGCAGCGTGTGGACCCGGGATCGGGCCTACTACACCGAGCAGGTGGGAAAGGTCGCTGAAATGGCCGCCAAATATAAGCTGAACTACAACATTGAGTTTTTGCCCTGGGCCGGTGTTCGGAATCTTCAGGAGGGCATCACTCTGGTGGACAGCGTCCATGCGGACAATCTGTTTCTGATGGTGGATATGCTTCATGCCGGTCGTGCCGGTGTTACCGGTGATGAGCTGAAGCGTACGGATTCGAAGTATTTCCGGTTCATCCACATGTGCGATGGCCCTGCCGGTCCTGACGGCGACCCTGTTCTGGACAACATTAAGGACGAGCTCATGCTCTTTACCGCCCGCGAGGGCCGTCTTTACCCGGGCGAGGGTGCCATGGACATTGCCGGAATGGTGGCGGCGCTGCCGGAAATTCCTGTGTCCATTGAACTGCCGAATCTGAAGCGGATGGCTGAGTTGGGTGCTGAAGGCCACGCACGCCGTTGCCTGGAAACCACGAAAGCCTACTTTGCTGCCCACAATCTGTAATAAGCAAGAATCAATATTATGAAGAGAGGTAGTTGAAATGGTCGATATCAATACCAAGATGATCACCCTGATCGGGACTCCGCTCAGCCAGTCCTTTGCTGCCCGGATGCAGAATGCCGGCTATGCGGCCGCTGGACTGAACATGCTGTATTTTTATACAGAGGCCGATAACGAGCACCTGGGAGACATTGTGAACGGTCTGCGCTATATGAACTTTGCCGGCTTCGCCGTGACCAAGCCCAACAAGGTAAAGGTTCTGCAGTACCTGGATGAGCTGGATCCCCTGTGCCAGAAGATGGGCGCCAGCAATACCGTGGTGAAGACCCCCGAGGGTAAGCTGGTGGGCTATAACACTGACGGTGTTGGCTTCTACACCTCCCTGACTGAAGAGGGCGGCGTCAAGGTGGATCAGTCTGTGTTTTTCTGCTTCGGCGGCGGCGGTGCCGGCCGGGCGATCTGCTCCATCCTGGCCTATAAGGGCGCCAGAAAGATCTACATCACCGATGCTTATGAGCCCTGCGCCAAGTCTCTGGCGGAGGATATCAACAAAAACTTTGCCCCTGTGGCTGAATTTGTCCCCTATGGTGACTATTCCAAGCTGGCTGCGTGTAATGTGGTCATCAACGCCAGCGGCGTGGGCATGGGCAAGACCATGGGGCAGACCCCTCTGCCCAAGGAATACATCCAGTCCAGCCAGTTTTATTTTGATGCCTGCTACAATCCCGACAAGACTCAGTTCCTGCTGGATGCTGAGGAGAAGGGATGTAAGATCCTGAATGGTTTGGGTATGTCCCTGTATCAGGGGGTGGCTCAGATCGAACTTTGGTGCGGTAAAAAGGCTCCGGTCGAAGCCATGCGCCAGGAACTGCTCACCATTCTGGAAGAACAGAAGCAGGCTCTGAAAGAAAAGACAGAGGAGGCATAATATGAAAGCAATCAAATGGTTGGACGATCACTTCGAGGAAGTTCTTCTGGTGATCCTCCTGGTGCTCATCTCCTGTGTCAGCTTGCTCCAGGTATTGTTTAAAAAGATTCCGTTCCTGGCTTCGCTGACTTGGTCTGATGAGTTCTGTCGGTATATGTGGATCTGGACGGTGTTCCTGTCCCTCCCCTATACCATTCGCAAAGGCAGCATGCTCCGGGTGAGCGTTCTGCTGGACACCCTGCCCCAGGTCGTACGCAAGACCATCAATATCATCGTGGATCTGATTACCACAGCCTGTATGGGTCTTCTCACCTATCACTCTGTGAAGGTGGTCAGCGATATCTATATCAGCGGTGAGACTTCCACCGCCATGGTGTGGCCCATGTGGATTGTGTACAGCGTAATGCTTTTTGGTTTTGCGCTGGCTACTCTGCGCGGACTGCAGCAGGCTGTGATTCATATTACGCACTTTAGCGAGAAGGAACTGACCACTCTCGAGCAGACCATGGCTGACGCTGCCGAGGAGGCCGCTATGGCTAAAGGCGATGAAGGAGGGAACAAGTAATGGCAGCACTGCTGGTATTTATCGTATTTCTGGTGGCCATTGCCGTCTCGATTCCCATTGGTATCAGTATGATCGTGGGCTCTCTGGCCCCTATCTTTCTGATGGATAAAGGCGGTTCCATTGCCCAGTTGATTAACAACACCTTTTCCGGTGCAAACTCCACCCCCATCCTGGCTGTGCCCCTGTTTATTCTGGGCGGCGTCATCATGGCTGAGGGCGGCATTTCCAAGAAGCTGTTTAACTTCTTCTCCTACTTTGTAGGTTACATCCCCGGCGGCATTCCCTGTGCCGTTATCCTGACCTGCTTGTTCTATGGCGCCATTTCCGGTTCCGGCCCTGCCACCACCGCCGCCGTGGGTTCCATGTGTATCCCCTTCCTGGTGAATCTGGGCTATGACCGTCAGTGGAGCGCCGGCCTGGTGGCCGTCGCCGGCGGCCTGGGCGTGGTAATTCCGCCCTCCATTCCTTTTGTGCTGTATTCTCTGGCAACCGGCGTTTCCACCGGTAACCTGTTCCTGGCCGGCGTCATTCCCGGCATCCTCATCGGCCTGTTCATGATGGTCTATGCTGTGTTCTACTGTGTGACCAAGGGCGAGGACAAGGCCCTGATCAAGGCTCAGATGACTGAGCTGCGGGAGCAGGGGCTGTGGAAGCTGTTCAAGGAGAGCTTCTGGGCTCTGCTGTGCCCCATCATCATTCTGGGCGGCATTTACACCGGTTGGTTCACTCCCACTGAGGCAGCTTGTATCTCCGTGTTTTATGCAATCCTGGTGTCCCTGTTTGTCTACAAGTCCATCAAGATCAAGGATCTGATCCCCTTCCTGTGCAGCTCTGTCAAGACCTATGGCGGTCTGGCCTTTGTGCTGGCCTTCGCTACCGCCTTCGGCCGCGTGCTGTCCCTGACCCGTGCCACCAAGATTGTGGAAGATTTCATTGTGGGCAACTTCAGCTCCTCCTTCGCGGTGCTGACTGTCCTGGTTATCATCTTCCTGATTCTGGGCATGGTTATGGATACCGGCCCCGCTATCATCATCCTGGCTCCCGTGCTGCTGCCCGCTGTGCAGGCTCTGGGCGTGGATGAAGTCCACTTCGGCGTTATCCTGGTGTGCTGCCTGTCCATTGGTCTGGCCACTCCTCCCTTCGGCCTGGATCTGTTCGTGGCCGGCAACCTGGCGGAGGAGCCCCCCATGTCCGTTGCCAAGAAGGCTATCCCCTTCATGATCGCCTTCCTGCTGGCTCTGCTCCTGATCACCTATGTGGAGCCCATCAGCACACTGCTCGTGAGCATGTTCGGTGTGGGCGCCTAACCGGCAAATTGATTCCCCGTTTTAACCTGGTTGTTTCTGCTTCGCCCCTTTTCTGAGAAGGGGCGAAGCGGACAAAATAAGAAACAACAAATTATGTAAGGAGGAACAAATAATGAAGAAGATTTCTGCTCTTGTCCTGGCTCTGGCCATGGCGCTGTCTTTGACCGCCTGCGGCGGTGGTGCCAGCTCTTCCGGTGCCGCCTCCAGCGGCGCTGCTTCCAGCGGTGCTGCCTCCAGCGGCGCTGCCAGCACTGGCGCTGACTACAGCAGCCTGGATCCTGTGACCCTCACCGGCGCTGACTCCACCGGTAAGGGCGCTGCCGGCCAGCTGTTCGGCGAGATGGTTGCTGCCAAGGTTGACGAGATCACCGGTGGCCAGCTGACCATCGACTACTATCCCAACGGCGAGCTGGGCGCTGATGCTGACCTGCTCCGTCAGCTTCAGGCCGGCGACATCGACCTGTTCGTAGGTCAGACCGCTCCTGTGGTTTCCTTCGTTCCTGATGTAGCTGTGTACGATCTGCCCATGGTCTTTGCCAAGTATGACGGCGCTACCATCGACAAGGTCCTCAACGGCGACTCCGAGTTCAACAACACCCTGAAGGCTTCCTTCAATGCCGCTGGCTTCCAGCTGATGGGCACCCTGCAGAACGCCACCTACCGTCTGACCACCTCCAACACCGAGCTGGCCACTCTGGCTGACTTCGACGGCCTGCAGATCCGCACCATGGAGAACCCCAACCACATGGCTTTCTGGAGCGCTATCGGTGCTGAGCCCACTCCCATGGCTTGGAACGAGGTTTACTTCGCCCTCCAGTCCGGCAACCTGGCTGCTCAGGAGAACGCCGCTGATACCTGCGTAGGCTCCAACCTGAACGAGGTCCAGAAGTACCTGTCCCTGACCAACCACATCCTGTATGCCAACATGATGATTATGAACCAGGCTTCCTATGACTCCCTGGATCCTCTGTATCAGGAGGCTCTGAACCAGGCTGTTGCCGAGTCCCTGACCGAGATGAGCGCTCAGCTGGCCCAGATCGATGCTGACAACAAGGCTCTGCTGGAGGAGCGTGGCATGACCATCACCGAGTATGCCCCCGAGTTCTATGACGAGGTTCTGGCTGTTCCCGGTGTTCAGGAGCTGTACACCACTATCAATGCTTCTGTGAATGGCCTGGGCGAGACCCTGCAGGCTGAGCTGGAAGCTGCTGCTGGCTAAACAGCAAGAGAAGTATAATCCAAATCTTATTATGAAATGGCCTGGTCGGCGGCGTCATGGGACGACGCCGACCTCGCTTTTTTACGCGGGAAAGGAGCACATGGCATGAGCGAGTCTTCCAAGGGACAGGCTTTTGGACTGCTGTTCGTAACTTTTTTTATCTGGGGCAGTGTTTATGTTGGCGGCAAGATGATAGCCAACGAGGTGCCAGCCGCTTTATTGGCCTGCTTGAGATGTTGCGCCGCCATGATTCCCCTTCTGTGGATGAGCCGAAAATACCGGAGCATTAAAATTGCCAAAGAGGACTGGAAGTATTTTTTTATCGTGGGCTTGATAGGATACTTCCTGACTATATTCTGCATTCAGTGGGGAATCTCCCTGACCGGGGCCTCCATGGCTTCGCTGATCAATGCGCTGACTCCGGTTTCGGTAACAATTTTAGCGGCTGTCATACTGAAAGAAAAAATTACTCCAATTAAAGTGGTCTGTTTGGTACTGGCGTTGGCGGGCGCCTTTGTGATTACGCAGGGGGCTGGTACGCAAAGCGAGACTATGGGCATTGTAGTGGTGCTGTCCTCTGTGATTTTCTGGGGCTTTGCTTCTGTGCATATGCGCCGACTGACGGCGAAATATCCCGCCGTTCTGGTAACCACTTACAGTATGGCCATCAGTTTGCTGTGCCATGTTCCGGTTGGACTTTTCACGCTGGCAACTCAGCCGGTGGAATTTTCCCCAAAGGCTGTTCTGGTTATTTTATATCTGGGGTTTGCGGGGTCCGGAGTTGCCCAATTTACCTGGGTCAAATGCCTGTCTATTCTGCCCGCCAGTACCTGCTCCCTGTTCTATCCTCTCCAGCCTGTATTTTCCGCACTGCTGGGTGCGGCTATTTTGGGCGAGACCTTTACGCCTGCCTTTTTTGTGGGTCTGCTGCTGATTTCCATTGATGTGGCGTTGAGTACATGGGAGACGAAAAAGCTTAGTGCGGCGGAACAAACAAAAGTTTAGCTCCTCCAGTTGCCAATTTTCTTAAAATCATGGATAATAAAGGTATAAAATTAATTGGGGGAGGTTTTTGAATGAACTTACGGCAGTTGTATTATTTTAAAACCATTGCTGAACTGGAGCACTATACCCGGGCGGCGGAGAAGCTCTTTGTCAGTCAATCAAGCCTCAGCCATGCCATTCAGGAGCTGGAAAATGAGCTCAATGTAAAATTCTTTGAAAAAAAAGGACGCAATGTTGAGCTGACAAAGTATGGTCAATTGTTTTTGCCCTATGTTCAGAAGACGCTTGATACCCTGGAAACCGGCATTGATAAGCTGGCCGATTACATCAATCCCAACACAGGGACCGTGGTAATGGCTGGTTTTCCCTCCCTTGCCCAGTTTGCCCCTGATATTATTGTGCGCTATATTTCAGAGACAAACCGGGTGGATGTCCGCCTCCAGTTTAATCAGGAGGCTACTTACTATGATTTGAAAGAACAATTGCTGACAGGAGTTGTGGATTTAATTTTTGCCACAGAAATTGATGATCCGAGAGTCGGATCCTCCTATATTGGAGAACATCAGATCGTTTTGCTGGTTCCCCAGAGTCATCGACTGGCCAAAGCGAATGAGGTCGATCTTCGGGAACTGGATGGAGAAAACTTTATCTCTTTTGACGATAAGTGTCAGCTTCGGGGCGTTACCGATGAAATTTTCCAGCAGCTTGGAGTCCACCCTAATATTACTATGGAGACGGCACAGGATATTATTATGAACGGATTGGTTGCCGCTAACCATGGTGTCGCCATCATGCCTTACCCTCTCGGTGAAGCTCCTTATGGGACAAAGATTCTGAGAATCCAGAACGAAATCCCATCTCGTAGACTGTATCTCATGTGGAATAAGGAGCAGTACCTTCCTCCGGCAGCGGAATATTTCCGGGATTTTATTATCAGAAGCGGCGAGGTGTTTACACAGTTCCTGGTGAAGGATGAATTGCAGCATAAGCAGAAGTTGCAAACCGGTCAGGGGTAAAATTTAACTGGTTTTTTATGGTGAAAATCACTAAATTTTTGAAAAAATTATGCTGAAAATCGAATGATAAATGAAAACTGGGTATTGGACATACTGCACAGTTTATACTAATATTAAATTAGAAAAAACAGGTGAGAAAGGGATAAAATAACGCTTTTTTGTGAGTTTTCTTGCTTACAAACTAACTTCGCATCCCAGTTCAAGCCTGAAAGTAAAGATCTTACCATTCTGGAATAGGAGGAACTCTTCATGAGCAAGAAACTTGTTTCTGATCTGATTGTCGACTATCTGGAGCGCCGTGGTGTGACTGAGCTGTTTGGCCTTTGCGGCCATACCGTCATCGGCATGCTGGACGCTCTGGAGCGCAGCAAGAAACTGCACTATGTGGGTACCCGCCATGAGGCTGTGGCTACCACCGCTGCCGACGGCTACGCCCGCGTGACCCACAAGGCTGCCGTGGCTATGTGCCACCTCGGTCCCGGCCTGACCAATGCCATTACCGGCGTGGCCAACGCCTCTCTGGACTCCATCCCCATGGTGTTGATTGCCGGTGATGTGCCCAGCTATTACTTCGGCCGTCATCCCCACCAGGAAGTTGAGATGCACGCTGATGGCGACCAGTATCGTATGCTGGAGCCCATCTGCAAGCGTTGCTGGCGGGTAGACGATGTGGAGGCTCTGCCCCAGATCCTTGACCGTGCCTTCCGTCTGGCTGAGTCCGGCCGTCCCGGCCCTGTCCTCGTTGACATCCCCATGGATATGTTCTCCCGTGAGATGGACGAGGATCTGTGGGAGCGTACTTATAAGGACAGCCATGTGACCGCCCGTCCCGCCATTGATCCCGAGGCTGCCAAGGCCATTGCCAAGAAGCTGGTTGAGGCTAAGAATCCTGTCCTCCATGCCGGCGGCGGTATTCTGCTGGCCCAGGCCTCTGAGGAACTGGCCGCTCTGGCTGAGTTCCTGGACATCCCCGTGTCCCGTACTCTGGCCGGCCAGGGCTGCCTGAGTGACCATCACCCCCTGCTGGTGGGCCAGACCGGTTTCTGGGGCCTGGACTTCACCCACTCCCTCACCACCAATGCTGATGTGATCCTGGGTCTGGGCACCCGCTTCGGCGAGGCCGACAGCTCCAGCTGGTATCAGGGCGTCACCTTTGATCCCGAGAAGACCACTTTCCTCCAGATCGACATCGACCCCAATGAGATCGGCCGCAACTACCCCGTGGAGATCGGCGCTGTGGGCGATCTGAAGATTGCCCTGAAGCAGATTCTGGAAGAGGTCAAGAAGATTTGCCCCGAGGGCAAGAGCAATCCCGAGCTGCGGGCCAAGATTGCCGAGACCAAGGCCGCTTTCAAGAAGTCCAATGAGGACATCTCCAATGACAGCCGCTTCCCCATGACTCCTCAGCGCATCCTGAAGGATGTCAAGGAAGTTATCCCTGAGGATGCTTACATCTTCACCGATGTGGGCTGGAACAAGAACGGCGTTGCCCAGCAGTTTGATGTGACTGTGCCCGGCACCATCCACCACTCCTCTGGTCTGGCTACCATGGGCTTCGGCGCTTCCGCCGTCCTGGGCGGCAAGGTGGCCGCTCCCGACCGTGTCTGCATCACCCTGACCGGTGACGGCGGCTTTGGCGTGAACCCCACCTGCCTGGCTACCGCTGTGGAGCAGGGAATCGCCTGCACCTGGGTCGTGATGAACAACTCCGCTTTCGGTACCATTGCCGGTCTGGAGAACGCCAACTACCACCACAAGTTCGGCACTGTGTTCCACACTCCCGACGGAAAGTCCTATACTCCCCGTTGGGCTGATGTAGCCAAGGCCTACGGTGTGGACGCCATCTGCATCAACTCCGCTGAGGAGTTTAAGCCCGCTCTGGAGAAGGCTATGGAGGCCAACAAGGCCGGCAAGCCCTTCCTGGTTGAGGCTCCCATGGAGAACATCGTGGTGCCCACTCCCGGCTGCTGGAACATCAACGATATTTATTCTCCCAACGAGCTGGTCAAGGAAGGCAAGCTGGTCAAGAAGGAGAACGGCCAGTATGTCGCTCCCAACCACGCTAAGTCTCACAAGAGCAAGTAATCCTCTGGAAAGAGACAAAATCATTCAGAATTCTACTTTCTTCCTTCGTGTTTCCTCTGCAAGAAGCGGCGTCAGCACCAGACGCCGCTTTCTTGCGGCATGAGCAATGTAGTGCTGAAGAAAGACAAGAGAAAAAAGCCCCGCCCCTGTTTCTGGCTGTTTGTCAGAAACGGGGCGGGGCTTTTCCCTTTTGTGGAAAAATGGCAGGTAGTATAAAAAGGGAGATCACACATTCTGAGGCTTCAGTACGGCCACCTGACTGGGGGTTTCGGCAGTCAGCTCCAACTGAGAGCTCGGATACTCAATCACATTGCTGCACAGCTGGGTAAAGGCGTCCAGAGTACCAATCACATCATAGCCGAAGCCATTGCCGCGATAGTGCATGGGGATGACCACCTGAGGCTTCAGCTCGTCGATCAGAGCTTTTGCCTGAAGGGCATCAATGGTATAAAAACCTCCCACCGGAATCATCAGGGCGGTAAGATTTTTCAGCTGTCCCTTCTGCTGATCAGACAGTTCACAGCCCAAATCCCCCAGATGAGCAATGCGGCACTGGCCGTCATCCAGAATGTGGATGGTGTCGGATCCCCGGAGGGCGCCCTGCTGGTCGTCGTGCCAGGTGGAAATGGTCTCTACCGTAAAGGGGGAAACCCCGCCCTGACGAAGCGTGACCTGGTCTACACCGTGGTGATCCCGATGCTCGTGACTGCACAGGACCTGGTCGGCCTGCACGGAAATGGGCCGATAGCCGGGAACACTGTCGGGCTCATAGGGGTCAAAGAGAATCTGATAGCCGTGAGATTCTACCAGAAAACAGGAATGGCCAAGATATGTAAGGGTCATAACAATCCCTCCTATAAATTTTGATAGTTTCATTGTAACTGATGGGATAGCAGAAGAAAAGAAAAATTTTTGATGACAAAGAATTTAAAAATGCCACCACAGGAGGAACCGGAAAGTTCTCTGTGATGGCATTTTTTATTTGGCCGCTGGGGTTATCCCCCGCCCGCGGGATCAGCGCCCTGTATTCAGGTGTCCCGTCCCGGCACCACGGGGAAAAAGCAAGCGGTTACATATACGGGGAAATTACTCCTCATCCATGTCGGGCTTGTTGAACTCGCCGAACAGCTCCTCATTGGAGGGCATGTCATAGGGCAGAGGACGAGCAACCCAAGTGGTGTTCATGTAGTGCTTCAGGGTGATGTTCTCGGACACGATGTTGCCGCCCCAGGTGCCGCAGCCCATGGAAGACGTGGGAGGCATACCGTTCCAAGCAGAACCGGAGTTGCCGCGGTTGTTGGGCTGACGGACCATGATACGGGAAACAGGAGCGCACATACCCAGACGATTGATGTGATCGTCGTCCCAGGAGTAGATGCCGCAGGAGTGGCCCTTGCCGCCAACATTGAAGATGGCCTGCATCATATCCAGAGCGTTCTGGAACTCGCCCTCATACTTGAACAGGGTCAGCAGGGTGGTCAGCTTCTCACTGGAGAAGAAGTGCTCCTTGCCAACACCCTCCATGCCGCCGCCGGTGACAGCAATGAACTTGCGGTCCTCGGGGATGGTGAAGCCAGCAGCCTCAGCCAGCTTCTGGGGGCTGATGGCCACGGTGTTGGGCAGACGGTGACCGGTCTCGTCCCACATAACATTCTTCAGCTTCTCGGCCTCTTCCTCGTTGGCCAGGTAAGCGCCTTCCTTCTCCAGAGCCTTGACAAAGTCGTCATAGATCTCGGCGCTGATGATCAGGTTGCCGTCGCAGGAGCAGCCGGAACCAAAGTCAGAGCACTTGGAAATCCGGGTGTTGGCAGCGGCCTCGGCCTGATACTCGGGGGTGTTGCAGGTGTTGTCGATGATAACGGTAGCGTTGCCGGCGCCGGAACCATAGGCAGGCACGCCAGCGGAGTAAGCAGCTTTAACCATGGGACGGCCGCCGGTGGCGATGATCAGGCTGACGCGCTTCATCAGCTCCTGGGTCAGGCTGAGGCTGGGCTCGGCAATGCCCTGGATAATATCGGCGGGAGCGCCCTCACGAACCAGAGTGTCACGGATGATGTTGATGCACTTCATAGTGGTCTTCTTGGCACGGGGGTGGGGGCTGCAGATGATGACATCGCGGGCCTTGATGGCGTAAATCACCTGGCCAGCAGGAGTCAGGCAGGGGTTGGTGGTGGGAACCAGAGAAGCAATCACGCCCACGGGCTTGGCATACTTCACAATGCCCTTCTCGGGGATCTCCTCAATGACGCCGACGCTCTTCTGACGCAGGCAGTCGCGGAGGATCAGCTTCAGCTTGTTGCGCTTGTTGCGCTTGGTGACCTTGTCGCCCAGACCGGTCTCGTCCACGGCCTCGTCGGACAGGTTGGCCCAAACCTTCATGTCGCACACAGCGGCGGCGACGGCCTGGCACAGACGGTCCACACGAGCCTGGTCATAAGTAGCGATGATGTCAGCGGCAGCCTGAGCACGAGCCACCATTTCGTCCAGCATCTGGATCTGTTCAGGGGTAACTTCTTTTGCCATAGTCATACACTCCTTTTTATATATTGTTCAATAATATTGTGGCCTTGGAACTTTTTCTGGTTATATTGTACTGCTGACAGGCCTGAAAGTCCAATACCAGGTTTCTCTTGAACCATAGAAGCTGTCTATTATTTTTCAAAAAAACAGATGCATTTCAGAAAAAATATACAAAAAAGTTTGGGGGCAGTTGTGCAAAGGGGTTACTTGCAAGGAGTGGCAACTTGCGATAAAATAGAGACATTCTATGATGTCCAGAGGTATTTCTATGACGCTGTTACAATTACAATATTTTAAGACTCTGGCCCATGTGCTCCACTATACCCAGGCTGCCGCTGAGCTGCACATTGCCCAGCCAAGCCTGAGCTATTCCATCAAGGAGCTGGAGAAGGAGTTGGGGGTCAAGCTCTTCGAAAAGGACAGCAGACATGTTCGCCTGACCATCTATGGGGAGCAGTTTCTGCCCTATGCCGAACGGGCCCTGGGAATGCTTGACGAGGGGGTCAGCGTGCTTCAACAAATGGCCGGCTCTGCCCAACAGATCGTCCGTTTGGGCTATTTCCACTCCATTTCCGCCTCCCTGATCCCCTCGGTGATGCTGGGGATTTACGGACAGGACAAGAACCGCAGCATCCGCTTTCAGTTTACTGAGGCACCCTCCTTTGACCTGTATCAGCAGCTGAAGAAGGGAGAACTGGATTTTGCTTTCTGCCTGCACCAGGATGAGGACTTTGAGTCGGTCACCATTATGCGGCAGCCCCTCTATCTGGCGGTACCGGAGCATCACGCCCTGGCCAAACGGGAGTCGGTGGTTTTTGAGGACTTTGCCAAGGAACCCACCGTTATGCTGGACAAGCCCAGCAGCCTGCGCAGGCAGATGGATCAGATCTATCATCAGCACGGGGTTGAGCCCAATGTGGTTTTTGAGGTGCGGGAGTGCAACGCCGCCTTGCAGTATGTGGCCCTGCGCTTCGGAGTTTCTGTCCTGCCTCAGGTCCCGGCTATGGAAAATGAAAAAGTGGTGGTGATCCCCATTCAGGACGAGGAACACAAATTTGTGCGTACCGTCTATTTTTCCTGGATGAAGAACCGGCCTTTGTCTCCGGCAGCCAAGCAGGTCCGTAATTATATTGTGGAAAACTGTGCCACACCTTAAAATGAGAAACGCGTTGATCTCCCGCTGGAGATCAACGCGTTTCTCATATGTAATGAGGAAAAAAGAGAGAGACGAAATTAGTTGTTGGCCAGGATCAGATCCTTGGCACGGCCGGCCCGAAGGATATAGCTGTCCAGATCGTGTCCCAGCAGATCCCGGACCCGCTTGGACAGCTCCATCACCTTGACAATGTCAATGCCGGTTTCAATGCCGGACTCGTCACACATGTTGAGCACATCCTCGGTGGAGATGTTGCCCGCGGCGTTAGGCACGAAGGGGCAGCCGCCCAGACCGCCGAAGGAGCTGTCAAACTGGGTCATACCCGCCTCCATGGCGGCCAGAATATTGGCGATGGCCAGACCGCGGGTGTTGTGGAAGTGGAGCCACCAGGTGGCCTCGGGGTACTTCTCCTTCACATGGGAGCACAGATCAAAGACCTGGGTGGGAACGGCCATGCCGGAGGTATCGGACAGAGAGATCTCGGTGATACCCACATTCATGTAGGCCTCAATGATGGAGTCCACATCCTCCACAGGGGTGCGGCCCTCCCAGGGGGAGCCGAAGGGCATGGAGATGGAGCCGGAAATGGCGATACCGTGCTCGGTAGCGGCCTGGACACAGTCGGCAAAGCGGGCTACGCTCTCCTCGGGGGTCATATTCAGATTCTTCAGATTGTGCTGGCGGCTGGCGGAGACATTGAGCTTGACCTTCTTACAGCCGCAGTCCACAGCCCGCTGAACGCCCCGCAGGTTGGGGATCAGGGCGCGCAGCTCCACGCCGGGAACCTGCCCGATGGCCTTGAACACCTCGTCGGTGTCGGCCATCTGGGGAACCGCCTTGGGATGCATGAAAGAGCCTACCTCGATGACCTTAAAACCGGCGTCGATGAGGCCGCGGAACAGGGAAATCTTCTCTTCAGTGGGGATCAGGGTCTTTTCGTTCTGCAGGCCGTCCCGCAGGCCGACCTCGCAAAGGGTAATGGAAGAGGGTAAATTGTTCATAAAAATACCTCCTGATCGTTCAATGAGGCCCCTTTGGCCGTTTATTTCTTATGGTTTAATCATATCCCAGGAAAGCGGCAAAATCCAATACAAATTTTAAATAGAGCCATAGAAACCATCCATTGAAGATCAAAATTTAGTATTTCCGACGAAAAACTCCCCGGACAGGCAGTCCGGGGAGTTTTCACCTCTTCGCACTCAAAGAAGGCGGGACTCGGGGAGTGTGATCCAGAACCGGACCCCTCCGGGGAGATTTTCCGCTCCCCAGGTGCCGCCATGAGCCCCGGCGGCCGCCCGGACAATAGCCAGCCCAAGCCCGGTGCCGCCGGTGTCCCGGCTCCGGCCCTGATCGCCCCGGTAAAAGGGCTCCCACAGGTGGGGGAGGTCCTGGGGAGAGATGAGAGGGCCGTCATTTGTGACGCTGAGCAGAATACCGCCGTCGGTTTTCTCTAGGATGACCCGAATCTGACCGCCGGGGACGCAGTGGCGAAGGGCGTTGGTGGCCAGATTTTCCACTGCCTCCTTCAGCCGTTCCCGGTCCCCCTCCCCCCAGAGCTCCTCCAGCTCCAGCGTGAGGGAGATGCCCTTTTGCTCCGCCGGAAGGGCCAGAGGCGCCCACACCTCCCGGACCAGGGCGGAGAGCTCCAGGGGTTCCTCTTTCAAGGGGGTCCCGGCCTCCAGCCGGGAGAGCTCCAGCAGACTGCCCACCAGGGCAGACATCCGGTCGCTCTCATCCAGAATGATATCCAGGTATGCGCCCCGCTTCTCGGGGGAAATGTCCTCCCGGAGGGCCTCAGCGTGGGTGCGCAGGACAGCCAGGGGAGTCTTCAGCTCGTGGGCGGCCCCCCGGGTGAAGGAGCGCTCCCGCTGGAGCTGCCCCTCCAGCTGGTCCTGGGCGGCATTGAAGGAGCGGGCCAGAACATTGAGCTCCCGCACCGGCCCGTCCTCACGGCAGCGGCCCTCCTGGGTCTCCCGGCTCAGCTCCTCCACCGGCTCCGTCACCTTTTTGGACAGGTGGGCGGAGAGAATGAGCACCACCAGGGCGGTAAACAAAAAGGTGCTGATATAGAGAAGCCGCTGCTGCCCAAAAGCGGCCCGGAGTACATCGCACTGCCCGGCCACCAGGCGCATGGAACCGTTCTCCCCGTTTGTCATTCCGGACATCTGTCCGCCGCTGGTCCGTACGGGTCGACCATCGCCCGCCGCCTCCCGGCCCAGCATGGCCTGGGCCTCCCGGAAGTTAGAAAGGCGCAGCTCCATGTCGATGGGACCGTCTCCGTTGCTGCCGTAGGAGGGGAGCAGCACGCTGCTCACCCGCATAAATTTCAGTTCCAGGGTAATGGGATTTTCCCCCTGGATACTGGTTTCCACCATGGTCTCCACGCTGCCGTCAGGGTGGACAATTTCGATCTTCTGCACATCCAGGGCATAACCTGGCAGCTCGATGCCCGTCACCCGGGCGTAGGTACCGTCATAATTGCGCAGATCACTCTGCGCCTGGGCAACTGCCTCTCCCCGTATGCTGTCCGGGGGATAGAGGGAGAAGGGCCAGTCCCGGTTCCGGTGCTCCACGATCCAGCGGGCAAGCTGGAGCTGTCCCTCATCGTCCAGGCCGCTGTCAAAATAGAGGTGCCACCGCTGCCCCTGGTCCACCCCGTCCTCATGGCCGTAGCCGTAGGTAAGCTGGCTGCGGAATTCCCTGCCCACATCGTCCCGAATGAGAAAGGCCATGCCCCCCTCGGCAATGTCGGTGAGACCCATAGTAGAGGCGCTGAGATTATAAATTATGATATGGTCGGCTTGGGCCCCCAGCCCATTAGCCAGGTTATTTTCATAATAGCCCCACTGTTCCTCCAGATCCGCCCGGGCAGATGTGTATTTGATGGATACAGTCTGCTCCAGCTTCTCACAGGCAAAGTTGGTAAGCAGCGCCATGGTGCCCAGCCACAGCAGGGCAAAGGCCGTGGTAAGAGGTACCGCCAGCCGCCAGCGAAGCTTTCTGGCCCCATTCTTTTTCATCGCCACCCCTCCTCCAGCCGGTACCCGGCCTTGAATACCGTCCGGATCTGCTTTCCGGCGCTGCCCAGGGCGGAGCGCAGGCTCCGGATACGCACATCCACAGCCCGGTCGTCCCCCTCAAAGTCCAGCCCCCACACCTTGTCCAGCAGCTGCGTCCGGGTGAGCACCTGCCCCCGGTTTCGCATGAGGCACAGGAGAAGGTCATATTCCCTGGGGGAGAGCTTGACTTCCGTGCCCGCCACAGAGCAAAGTCGGCTGTGTGGATTCAGGGAGATGGAGCCGCAGGTGAGGGTCCCCTCCTGTCCAATCCCCTGGCTTCGGCGGATGAGGGCCCGGGTCCTGGCCAGCAGCACCGCCAGGGAGAAGGGCTTTGTCACATAGTCGTCGCCCCCCAGGGCGTAGCCCCGGAGCACATCCTCCTCTCCCCCCAGGGCGGTGAGAAAGAGGATGGGTACGGCGCTTTTTTCCCGCACCGCCCGGCACACGCCAAAGCCGTCCAGATGGGGCATGAGAATATCCAGAAGGATGGCGTCGTAGTCGTGGTCCCGCAGCAGGTCCAGTGCTTCATTCCCGTCCCGGGCGAGATCACAGTCCAGACCGTGAGCGGAAAAATAGTCTCGGACAATGTCCCGCAGACGGGGCTCGTCCTCCACAATTAAAATGTGTTCCATGGTCTGCTCCCTCCTTTCGCCTTCAGGATACCAGTCGGGTGTGTCCAAATTATGTCAGCCCGCCGGGAGGGGAGGTACTGTCGGCGGGCTGAGGGGCTGGCCGTTTTTTCTACCTGGCCCGCAGTTCCCAGAAGATGACCGCCCCGGCGGCGGCTACATTGAGGGAGTCCACTCCGTGGAGCATGGGGATGCGGGCCACATAGTCGCAGTGTTCAATGGTCTCCGGAGAGAGGCCGTCCCCCTCAGAGCCCAGAATCACCGCCAGCCTGTCTGCCTGTCGGAGGACGGGGGCGTCAATGGGGATGGAGTGAGGACTCAGCGCCATGGCTACTGTCTGAAAGCCCAGATCTTTCAACTGGGACAGACCGGGGCAGGGCCACTGGGAGCTGTCCGGTCCTGTCCATGCCCAGGGAATTTGAAACACAGTGCCCATACTGACACGGACGGACCGGCGGTAAAAGGGGTCGCAGCAGGAGGGGGTGACCAGGATCCCATCCATTCCAAGGGCGGCGGCAGAGCGGAAAATAGCTCCTATATTGGTGGAATCGGTAATATGCTCCAATACGGCAATGCGACGGGCGGCGGCGCACAATTCCCCGGCACTGGGAAGAGGGGGGCGGCTCATGGCACACAGCACCCCGCGAGTCAGTTCATAGCCGGTAAGTCTGGCCAGCACCGGCTGGGGAGCGGTATATATGGGGATGTCACCGCACCGTGAAAGCAGGTCCTCCGGCAAAGTTTTCAGGTGCTTTTCATCTGTCAGCAGGGAGACAGGACGGCAGCCGGCATTGAGAGCGCAGGAGATGACCTTGAGGCTTTCGGCAATCAGAATACTCTGTTCCGGGTCTCTCCGACTGCGAAGCTGGGCGTGGGTGAGCTGGGTATATGGCGTCAGCCCGGGGGATGACAGGTCGGTAATGTGGATGATATGGGCCATAGGGAAGCCTCCGAAAGAGTAAAAATCAGGTGGGAAGAATGGATTTTTTCAATCCAGACCGGCAGATTCATTATGCCATAGAGGAGGGTAAAGTACAACACGGGATCGCTCACCTGTATAAAATACATAAAATGGAAGCAAAAAATTGTCCATAAAAGAAAAAAACAACAAGAAATGTTTGAGACAAAGGCGGGAATCTGGTATAATAAAAACCCAGTAAGAAAATCGGGCGCGGGGCCGGTGAAGAGGCAGGCCGCTTCGGTAATCGGACAGGCAAGAGAGAAAGACAGGGAAGCGATAAGAGAGGACACAGAGCCTGTGTCCAGCCCCCTGAGAGGAAAGGAAGGTGCTGTCATGGCCGGCAAAACATTGTACACAGTGGTCGTTGCCGACGATGAGGATGAACTCCGGGAGGCAGTGTGTACCATGATCCCCTGGCAGGACTATGGCTTCCGTCTGGTTGGAAGCGCGGGAAACGGACTGGATGCCCTTCAGCTTGTGGAGAAATACGAACCGGATCTGCTGCTGACTGACATTCGCATGCCGTTTATTTCCGGCATTGAGCTGGCACGCCAGGTGAGAGAGGTGCGTCCGGCCACCAATATCGCCTTTCTGAGCGGATATGACGATTTTCAATATGCCAAGCAGGCCATACAATATAATATTATCAGCTATATGCTCAAACCCCTGACCCTCGATGGACTGGGCGCGGAGCTGCGCAGGATCCACCAGAAAATTGACGCTCAGTTTGCCATGTTCCGCCAGACGGCGCCCCGGTCGGATGGTCAGGACAGGAAGGCGGCCATGCTGATGCCTCTGGTACTGGACGACTACGCAGAGCCGGAGCGGGAAGAGCAGACGGAAGAATATGCCCGGCAATGCGGACTGCTGCGGGACGAGGATGACAAACCCTGCTATACGGTGATGGTGTCTACCCTGCTCAATGAGGATGGAAGCAATGAGACCTCTCCAGCGTTTGTGTTTTCGGTGGACAGGTTGGCCGCCAAATATCTGCGCAGTGTCAGCTTTTTTGCCTGGGGGAAGGTAATTTCTGTGATGCTGGGCAATCCCTCGGACTTTGAGGAGTACCTGCATATTTTGACTGACGAAATACCACAGATGGCGTCCCGGGTGCTGGGAAAGCGCTGCCGCATCGGCGTCAGCCGAATGACAAAGTCCCTCACCGCCCTTCACGGCGCCTATCGGGAAGCCATGGAGGCCCTACGTCAGGGGGATGGCTCAGAGAGCGGAGCCCAATTCATCAGCGACCTGTCTCCTTCCGTCAAGGGAGGCAGCCTGCTGTGTAAGCGGGCGCTGGATGCCCTGGACCAGAACTATATGGATGCCTCCCTCTCCCTGGTATCTTTGAGCGGGATGCTGGATGTGAGCCCCAACCATTTGAGCGCCTGCATCAAAAAATACGCGGGGGAGACATTTATCAACATCCTGATCCGCAAGCGCATGGAAGCGGCCCGGGAACTGGTCTGCGGCTCTAATCTGAAGGTGCAGGAGATCTCCCGGCGGTGCGGCTATACGGATCAGCATTATTTCAGCTACTGTTTCAAAAAGTACTGCGGAGAGTCCCCCAACGCCCTGCGCCGGCGGATGGGGACAGACAAGGCGGGTGAAGGGATATGAAGGCCGGCGCTTCGTCCAAGGGGCTGCGTACCACCACCATCCTGGTCTTTATGGTAGTGGGGGTGGTGGCGGTCATCCTGTGCTGCTGCATTTTCCTGTTTTTGGACCGCTACCGAAGCGCAATGGTGCAAAGCGCCCGTACCAGCACGGCGCAGGCGGTTTCCCAGGTGTCAAATACAGTGGGAAATTATCTGAAGGACATGAATCAGGCCATGGGGCTGGTGGAACAGTCCATGGCGGAGGAGGCGGACAGCCGGGATGAGACGCTGTCCGCTTTTCTGAAATTCCGGCCTGATGTGGTGGCGGTGACCAGTTATTCCGAAACAGGAGAGCTGCTGGACTGCTGGTCGCCCGGCCGGGAGCCGAGAGAGGAAATTTTCCAGAATCTCTCCTTTGATTATGAACGGGCACTGACGGCCCGGACATTTTATCTGACGGCGCCCCATGTGGAGACCATTTTTGAGAGCTACTACCCCTGGGTGGTGACCGTGACTGCCCCTCTGAAAGAGGGCGGTGAGGCAGCCTGGGTGTCCTTGGATCTGAGCTTTTCCGGCATTTCCAGCTACATCAACAATGTCAGCATCGGGCAGAGAGGCTACTGCTTTTTGATGGACAAGGATGGGAATATTGTCTACCATCCTCAGCAGCAGCTGCTGTATTCCGGGCTGAAGTCGGAGAATACCACGGCGCTGGCTTCAATGAAGGACGGAACCTATGTGGATGATACCGTGATCTATTGTGTGGCCAGTCTGGAGAACAGCGACTGGAGAGCGGTGGGCGTCAGCTATGTGGATGAGCTGGTCAACCGGAATGTACATGACATGATCCTTCTTTCCTGTTTGATTGCCGGAGTTTTACTGGCGGTTGCCCTGCTGACCAGCTGGCTGCTCTCGCAGATGTTGGGCAGACCCCTTCGGGGGCTGGCCGCGGCCATGGAGAGCTTTGAGACGGATGCGGATCACTTTACCTACCGGCCTGTGACCGGGACGCGGGAGGTAAAGGAGTTGTCTGCCTCGTTTGAACATATGGTTCTTCGCATCCAGCAGTTGATGACTACGGTGCGGGAAGAAGAAATTAATCTGCGGAAAACAGAGCTGAAAGCTCTGCAGGCACAGATCAACCCCCACTTCCTCTACAACACGCTGGATTCCATTGCCTGGATGTGTGAACAGGGGCGAAATGCGGACGCAGTCAAGATGGTCCACGCCCTGGCCCGGCTGTTTCGAATCAGCATCAGCCGGGGACATGAGCTCATCCCCATTGCCAAAGAGATCGAGCACGCGGAGAGCTATCTTCAGATCCAGAAATATCGCTACAAAAATCAGTTCACATACTCCTTTGATGTGGATCCGGATTGTCTGGACTACTACTGCAATAAAATCACCCTTCAGCCCATCATCGAAAATTCCATTAACCACGGCCTGGACTTATTGGTGGAAGAAGGGCATATCGATGTGAAGGTGTGCCAGGACGGGGATGACATCCTCTTTTTCGTCCGGGATGACGGCGTAGGGATGAGCGGGGAACAGATTGCGGCCATTATGCAGCATGGCCCCCAGGACCGTACCGGCATTGGGATCAAGAATGTGAACGACCGGCTGAAAATTTACTTCGGGAAAAACTACGGGCTGCATATCACCAGTGAGCCGGATGTGGGCACCTGTGTGGAAATCCGAATGCCGAAAATCAAGGAGGGAGAGTATGAGGGGAAATAAGCGGGCTCTGTTTGCAGCGGCAATACTGCTTTCCTTTCTTCTTTGCGCCTGCTCTTCCGGCACAGATTCCACAGCGCAGCACAAGGTGGCGTTGGTGGCCAAATCCACCCGGACGGAGTTCTGGCTGTCGGTCTTTGCGGGAGCGGAGGCGGCGGCGACGGAGTATAATCTGCATCTGACCATCACTGGACCGGAGACGGAGGAGGACTATGAGACGCAAAATCGGATGGTAGCCGATGCGGTGGCGGACGGGGCGGAAGCGCTGGTGTTTTCGGCCATTGATTATGAAAATAACAGCCTGGCCATTGATGAAGCGGCTCAGACCGGGGTCAAAATCGTAGCCATTGACAGCAGCGTGGACTCAGAGGCGGTGAGCACCTACATTGGTACCAACAATTATGCTGCCGGACAGATGGCGGCCCAGGCTGCGCTGGATCGGGTGGATGGCCCACTGAAGGTGGGAATTGTCAACTATGATATCAACAGCGCCAATGGGCAGGAACGGGAACAGGGGGCTGTGGATACATTTTTCAAAAGCGGCCGGGCGGAAGTGACTGCCGTGATCAACACCCTGGCCCAGGCGGAACACGCACAGGTGGACACAGTGGCCCTCTTAAAAGAAAACCCGCAGATCAATGTCCTGCTGGCCTTCAATGAGCCGACCAGTGTGGGAGCGGCCAGGGCGGTGGAGGCGTTGGGCCTGTCGTCAGATGTATTTTTGGTGGGGTTTGATTCCAATGTGGCTACCGTGGATGGCCTCCAGGAGGGCAGCGTGGATGCTCTGGTGGTTCAGAATCCCTACGCCATGGGCTATCTTGGGGTGGAGAGCGCCTATAAGCTTCTGACAGGCCAGGGAACAGACCTGGAGCAGATTGTGGACACCTCCACACAGATTGTGGATCGTGAGAATCTGTTCACCATGGACAGTCAAAAAGCGCTTTTTGCATTTGAACATCACCTGAATTGACTAATTTGCACAAAATTCCGTGGTTAAATTTTTGCAACTTATTGAGACTGGATAAAAATTTACCCCCCTTTCGGTAATTTTTTCCCTTGTTTTTCCGCCCTTGTTCTTCTACCATAAAATCAGTGGTAAATGGGACGCAGATGTCTCATTTAAAACGGTTTTTAGAAAAGGAGAATTGCTATGAAAAAAGCTCTTGCACTGACCCTCGCTGCCGCCATGGCCCTCAGCCTGGTCGCCTGCTCCGGCGGAGGCGGAACTTCCCAGTCCTCTTCCGGCAGCGCCGGCAGCGACAGTTCCGCCCAGACCACCACCGTGGCCAACAAGGATAAGCCTCTGGTGTGGTTCAACCGCCAGCCCTCCAACAGCTCCACCGGCGAGCTGGACATGACCGCTCTCAGCTTCAACGAGGACACCTACTATGTGGGCTTTGACGCCAACCAGGGCGCTGAGCTCCAGGGCACCATGATTCTGGACTACATCAAGGCCAATATCGACACCATTGACAAGAACGGCGACGGCATCATCGGCTATGTGCTGGCCATCGGCGACATCGGCCACAATGACTCCATCGCCCGTACCCGCGGCGTCCGCTCCGCTCTGGGCACTGCTGTTGAGGCGAACGGCGCCATCGACAGCACCCCCGTGGGCACCAATGTGGACGGCACCTCCACCTATGTGAAGGACGGCACTCTGGAAGTCAACGGCAAGACCTACACCGTCCGTGAGCTGGCCTCTCAGGAGATGAAGAACTCCGCCGGCGCCACTTGGGATGCCGCCACTGCCGGCAACGCCATCGGCACCTGGGCCTCCTCCTTCGGCGATCAGATCGACATCGTGGCCTCCAACAACGACGGCATGGGTATGTCCATGTTCAACGCCTGGTCTCAGGCCAATGGCGTTCCCACCTTCGGCTATGACGCCAACTCCGACGCCGTGGCGGCCATCGCCAACGGCTACGGCGGCACCATCAGCCAGCACGCCGATGTTCAGGCTTACCTGACCCTGCGTGTGCTGCGCAACGCTCTGGACGGCGTGGACATCGACACCGGTATCGGCACTGCTGATGACGCCGGCAATGTGCTGGGTGAGGATGTCTTCTACTATGACGAGGCTACCCGTTCCTACTACGCTCTGAATGTGGCTGTTACTGCTGACAACTATCAGGACTTCCTGGATTCCACCGTTACCTACGCTCCTGTTTCCAACCAGCTGGACGCCACTGCTCACCCCACCAAGAATGTGTGGCTGAACATCTACAACTCCGCCGATAACTTCCTGGGCTCCACCTATCAGCCCCTGCTTCAGAAGTACGACGATCTGCTGAACCTGAATGTGGAGTACATCGCCGGCGATGGTCAGACCGAGTCCAACATCACCAACCGTCTGTCCAACCCCAGCGCTTATGACGCTTTCGCCATCAACATGGTGAAGACCGACAACGCGGCTTCTTACACCGCTCTGCTCAACCAGTAATTGCCGCCCGACAGGGTGAGATTCAGTGTTGACTAAGAAATAACGGCTTGCTGTTAGGGAGAAGGACTTCTCCGTTCGGAGGGGATTTCTCCGTGCGGCGGAAGAAATTCTCCCTAACGGCAATTTTTGTAAAAGAATCCGGCAGAATCAGATTTTTCGCTGAAACTGCTAATATGGATAAACGGGAGTAACGAGAATGGCAGATGCGAAAGACGATATTGTCCTGTCAATCCGCGGTATGAGCAAGTCTTTCGGGCGAAACCGGGTGCTTGACCATATTAACCTGGATGTGAAACGCGGAACCGTCATGGGACTTATGGGCGAAAATGGCGCCGGAAAGTCCACCATGATGAAGTGCCTGTTTGGCACCTACCAGAAGGATGAGGGAAAGATTTACTTAAACGGGAAGGAAATCAGCTTTTCCGGCCCGAAAGATGCCCTGGAAAATGGAATTGCCATGGTGCACCAGGAGCTGAACCAGTGCCTGGAGCGGAATGTGATCGACAATCTGTTTCTGGGGCGCTACCCCACCAACTCTGCCGGCGTCATTGACGAGGGCAGAATGAAGAAAAAGGCCTCCGAGCTGTTCCGCAAGCTCGGCATGACTGTAAACCTGACCCAGCCTATGCGGAATATGTCTGTCTCTCAGCGGCAGATGTGCGAGATTGCCAAGGCAATCTCCTATAATTCCCAGGTGATCGTCCTGGATGAGCCCACCTCCTCCCTGACGGTGCAGGAAGTGGAAAAGCTCTTTGAAATGATGCGGATGCTCAAGTCCCAGGGAATCGCCCTGATTTATATCTCTCATAAAATGGATGAGATTTTTGAAATCTGCGATGAGATTTCAGTGCTGCGGGACGGCAATCTGGTCATGACCAAGAGCGCCAAGGACACCAACATGAATGAGCTGATTTCCGCCATGGTGGGCCGTTCCCTGGAGAGTCGATTCCCTCCGGTGGACAACACCCCCGGCGAGACTATTTTGTCTGTCCAGCACCTCTCCACCAAATACGCCCCCTACCTCCAGGATGTCTCCTTTGATGTAAGAGAGGGAGAGATCTTCGGCCTGTACGGTCTGGTGGGCGCCGGGCGTACCGAGTTGCTGGAGACGATCTTCGGCGTACGGACCCGGGCGGCCGGCCGTGTGTATTTCAAAGACCGGCTGATGAATTTCAACAGCGCTAAAGAGGCCATCGAACATGGCTTTGCCATGATCACCGAGGAGCGCAAGGCCAACGGCCTGTTCCTCAAGTGTGATTTGACCTTCAATACCACCATTGCCAATCTGGAGCAGTATAAGGCGGGACCGGCCCTGTCCAACCCCAAGATGGTGAAGGCCACCAACAAGGAGATCAAGATTATGCACACCAAGTGCATGGGCCCTGATGATATGATCTCCAGTCTGTCCGGCGGCAACCAGCAGAAGGTCATTTTCGGAAAATGGCTGGAGCGGGAGCCCCAGGTCTTTATGATGGACGAACCCACCCGAGGAATCGATGTGGGCGCCAAGTACGAAATTTACGAGCTCATTATCAACATGGCCAAGCAGGGGAAGACCGTGATCGTGGTCTCCTCGGAAATGCCTGAGATCCTGGGTATCACCAACCGGATCGGCGTGATGTCCAACGGGCACCTGTCGGGGATTGTCAATACCAAGGAGACCGATCAGGAAGAGCTTTTGCGACTCAGTGCAAAATACCTATAATGGGAGATATTGCATATGGCAACAGTAAACACAAAAATTCTTACGGCTGAGGAGGAAGCCAAGCTCCGTCAGCCCATTGACGAGTATGTCGGAAATATCCAGCAACAGATTAACGCCCTGCGGGAAGAGGGAACCGACCGGGTCATAGATCTCCAGAACAATCTGGACAGCCTGAAGCGGGACCGCATCTATACCCAGCAGGAGAAGGCGGAGAAAACCGCCCAGTACACCGCCGAGCTGGAGAAGGCCAAGGCGGTGGAAGCCAAGAACAAGGACCAGGTCTCTAAGCTCATTGCTGAAGCTGAGAGTTATCTGAAGGAGCACTTTGACAAGGACTACTACCAGATCGTAGTGGCCAGCTGCAAGGAAGAGGGCGTGTTGGCCCAGGCAAAGTATCAGGATGCGGTGGCGCAGCTCAACAAGGAGCATCAGGAGATGGTCTCCAAGCTCAGCGATCCCCAGGAGCTGAAGGACGAGAAGTATGTCCACAAAAACCGCCTGTTCGATGCCAAAATGCAGCTGCTCAAGGATCAGCAGGCGGCAAAGGACCGCCGGCACGCCGCCTTCGATCACAAGTATCACCTGATCGACATGCTGCGCATGTCCAAGTTTACCTTCGGCGAGTCCCTTGCCCAGCGGTGGGAGAATTACAAGTACACATTCAATCGCAGAGATTTCCTGCTGAAGAATGGCCTGTACCTGGCCATCATTGTGATCTTTATTGCCCTGTGTATCATCACTCCCATTGTGAAGAATACTCAGCTGCTTACCGTGAACAATGTGCTGAACATTCTCCAGCAGGCCTCTCCCAGAATGTTCCTGGCTCTGGGCGTAGCCGGCCTGATCCTGCTGGCCGGTACCGACCTGTCCATCGGCCGTATGGTAGGCATGGGCATGACGGCTGCCACCATTGTGATGCACCAGGGTCCCAACACCGGCTCTGTGTTCGGACATATCTTTGACTTCTCCGGACTTCCTGTGTTGGTGCGCGTCCTCTTTGCGCTGGTGGTTTGTATCGTACTGTGTACTGTCTTTACCACCATTGCCGGCTTCTTTACGGCAAAGTTCAAGATGCACCCCTTCATTTCCACCATGGCCAACATGCTGGTCATCTTCGGCCTGGTCACCTATTCCACCAAGGGCGTCTCCTTCGGCGCCATCGACTCTACCATTCCCAGCATGATTATGCCCCGGATCAACGGCTTCCCCACCATCATCCTGTGGGCTGTGGCCGCGGTAGTGATCGTGTGGTTCATCTGGAACAAGACCACCTTTGGTAAGAACCTGTACGCTGTGGGCGGAAATCCCGAGGCGGCTGCCGTTTCCGGTATTTCGGTCTTCTGGGTGACGGTAGGGGCCTTTGTCCTTGCCGGTATCCTGTATGGCTTTGGTTCCTGGCTGGAGTGTATCCGCATGGTGGGTTCCGGCTCCGCCGCTTATGGACAGGGCTGGGAGATGGACGCCATCGCGGCCTGCGTGGTGGGTGGCATTTCCTTCACCGGCGGCATCGGCAAGATCTCCGGCGTGGTTGTGGGCGTGTTTATCTTCACCGCCCTGACCTACTCTCTGACCATCCTGGGCATTGACACCAACCTTCAGTTCGTGTTCTCCGGCATCATCATCCTGGTGGCTGTTATGCTGGACTGCCTGAAGTATGTTCAGAAGAAGTAATTGATGTAATTCCTGACGGTAAGCCGCCGTAAAGCAGACGCATCCGAATATCTGCTTTGCGGCGGCTTTGTCCGGCAAAGCGGTTGCAATCGCCGGTTGGGTGCGCTATGATACCCATAAAAGCGGGGCGGTGGGATACTGCTGTCGAGTGAAAGAAAATGTTATCCCGGGTTTCGATGGGACCAATCATACGGGAAAAGGAGAAGAGATGACCATGGATAAACTGGGCGCTGTTTCCCAGGCCCTAGGGGCAGGGAATATGGATAAAAAGCTGGCACAGCTCGGGTGCGGAGATCTGGCGGCCGCCCGGCGGCGGGTGGAGGAGCTGCTGGATCACTTTCAAAAGACCTTTGGAGCGGGGGAGGATACCCCGGTGACCCTGTGTTCCGCGCCGGGCCGGACAGAGATCTGTGGCAACCACACCGATCATCAGCACGGCCGGGTGCTGGCCGGAGCGGTAAATCTGGACTTTCTGGCCTGTGCCGCCCCCAACGGGACCGATACCATCCGGTTTCAGTCTCATGGCTGGCCCATGGTGGAGGTGAAGCTGGATACACTGGAGCCCAGAGAGGACGAGAAGGAGTCCACCTCCGCGCTGGTGCGTGGAATGGCCGCCCAGGCGATCCGTAAAGGGTATCCGGTGGCAGGCTTTGATGTATATGCGGTGTCTGATGTGCTTCCGGGCTCGGGCCTGTCCTCCTCGGCAGCCTGTGAGGTGCTGCTGGGAGTCATTGAAAACCATCTGTTCTGTGGGGATGAGCTGGACCCCGTGACCATTGCGCAGATGGGCCAGTATGCGGAAAATGTGTTTTTCGGGAAGCCCAGCGGACTGATGGATCAGACGGCGTCTTCGGTAGGCGGAGCGGTGGCCATTGATTTTGCCGATCCCGCCGCTCCCATTGTGCGGTCAGTTGCGGTGGACCTCAATGCTCTGGGATATGCCCTTTGCATCATTGACTCGGGGGCGAGCCATGCCGACCTGACCAGCGAGTACGCCGCCGTCCCCCAGGAGATGGGGGCCGTGGCGGCATATTTTGGCAAGCAGGTGCTGCGTGATGTGGAGAAAGAGGAAATTTTCCGGAATCTTCCCCAGCTGCGTCAGGCGGTAGGCGACCGGGCGGTGCTCCGGGCCATCCACTTCTTTGCAGACGACCGCCGCTCTGAGCGGGAGGCCGACGCCCTGGAGAAGGGGGACATGGAGGCTTTCCTGGCTCTGGTCAACCAGTCCGGCCGGTCCTCCTGGGAACTGCTCCAGGATATCACCCCAGCCGGTTGGGTGAAGGAGCAGGCCATGGCGGTGGCCCTTACCGTGGCGGAACAGGCTCTGGCAGGCCGGGGGGCCTGCCGGGTCCACGGGGGCGGCTTTGCCGGCACCATCCAGGCATTTGTTCCCCTGGACATTCTGGAGCGGTTTCGTGAGAAAGTAGAGTCCGCTCTGGGAGCGGGCAGCTGCCATGTTTTAAGCATTCGCCCTGTGGGCGGTACGGTTCTCTGGCCCTGATGATGTAGGAACAGACTTGAAAGGAGCATATTGAGTATGGCGATTCTGGTATTGGGCGGAGCCGGGTATATCGGCTCCCACACCGTATATGAACTCATTGACGCCGGCCGGGAGGTAGTGGTGGCCGACAACCTGCAGACCGGTTTCCGGGCTGCCGTCCACCCCAAGGCGAAGTTCTATCAGCTGGACATCCGGGACCGGGGGGCACTGGACACCCTGTTCCAGGCGGAAAAGATCGACGGCGTCATCCACTTTGCCGCCTCCTCCCAGGTGGGGGAGTCCATGAGCGATCCTCTGAAGTACTATGACAACAACCTCTACGGGACCATGGTGCTGCTCCAGTCCATGGTGGCCCACAGGGTGGATAAGATCGTCTTCTCCTCCACCGCCGCCACCTACGGCGAGCCTGAGCGGGTGCCCATTCTGGAGAGCGACCCCACCGTGCCCACCAACTGCTACGGCAACACCAAGCTGTCCATGGAGCAGATGATGAGCTGGGTGTCCAAGGCCCACGGCCTGCGGTATGTGGCCCTGCGGTACTTTAACGCCTGCGGCGCCCACATCTCCGGCAAGATCGGCGAGGCCCACAACCCCGAGACCCACCTGATCCCCATCATCCTCCAGGTGCCTCTTGGACAGCGGGAGGCGGTGAGCATGTTCGGCGACGACTACCCCACTAAGGACGGCACCTGCATCCGGGACTATATCCATGTCACCGACCTGGCCCAGGCCCACATCCTGGCCCTGGACTACCTGCTGGAGGGCGGAGAGAACAATGTCTTTAACCTGGGCAACGGCGTAGGCTTCACTGTGAAAGAGGTAGTGGATGTGGCCCGACAGGTCACCGGCCACCCCATCCCCGCCAAGGTGGCCCCCCGCCGGGCGGGCGACCCCGCTCAGCTCATCGCCTCCTCTCAGAAGGCCGTCGATGTGCTGGGCTGGAAGCCCAAGTACAACGACCTGAACACCATCGTCGCTACCGCCTGGGCCTGGCATAAGAACCACCCCAACGGATTTGAGGAGGGCTGATGAGCATGGAGCGTGATCAGGCCATTGCCAAGCTGATCTCCTACGCCCTGGACAGGGAACTGATTCAGCCCGAAGAGCAAATTTGGGCGGTGAATACCCTGCTGCAGGTGCTGGAGCTGGATGGCTGCGCCATGCCCGAGGAGCTGCCCCCCATGGAAGAGGGAGAGCTTCCCACCGTACTGGACGCCCTGATGGACGACGCCTATGAGCGTGGAGTCATGAAGGAGAATTCCATCGTCTACCGGGACCTCTTCGACACCAGGATCATGGGCGCCCTTACCCCCCGTCCCGCCCAGGTGATCGAAAAGTTCCAGACCCTGCGGGAGGAGGACCCCCAGAAGGCCACCGACTGGTACTACAAGTTCAGCCAGGACACCAACTATATCCGCCGGGACCGCATTGCCAGGGATATGCAGTGGAAGGCCCCTACGGAATACGGGGAGCTGGACATCACCATCAACCTGTCCAAGCCGGAGAAGGACCCCAAGGCCATTGCCGCCGCCCGGAACCTGCCCGCCTCCGCCTATCCCCGGTGCCAGCTGTGCGCTGAAAACGAGGGCTATGCCGGAAGGGTAAACCACCCCGCCCGGCAGAACCACCGCATCGTGCCCATCACCATCAACGGTTCCCCCTGGTTCTTGCAGTACTCCCCCTATGTGTACTACAATGAGCACTGCATCTGCCTGAACCGGGTCCACACTCCCATGAAAATTGACCGGGCCTGCTTTGGAAAGCTGCTGGACTTTGTGGGCCAGTTCCCCCACTACTTTGTGGGCTCCAACGCCGACCTGCCCATCGTGGGCGGCTCCATTCTGGCCCACGACCACTTCCAGGGAGGGCGGTACACCTTCGCCATGGCCAAGGCCCCGGTAGAGACCCCCTTCACCTTCCCCGGCTATGGGGATGTGAAGTCGGGCATTGTCAAGTGGCCCATGTCGGTGGTGCGCCTGACCTGCGGTGATCCCCAGCGTCTGGTGGAGTTGGCCGACAAGATCCTCCTCAGCTGGAGAGGCTATACCGACCAGGCGGCCACAATCCTGGCCGAGACCGACGGGGAGCCCCACAACACCATCACCCCCATCGCCCGCCGCCGGGGGGAGGACTACGAGCTGGATCTGGTGTTGCGCAACAACCTGACCACGCCGGAGCATCCTCTGGGCCTCTACCACCCCCACGCCGAGCTGCACCACATCAAGAAGGAGAACATCGGCCTCATCGAGGTCATGGGCCTGGCCGTGCTGCCCGCCCGGCTGAAGGCGGAACTGGCCGCTGTGGCTGAGAAGTTGGTGAGCGGCGGGGACCTGCGCTCCGATCCCCTCACCGCCGCCCACGCCGACTGGGCGGAGGGCTTCAAGGGCAAGTATCAGATCACCGACGACAACGCACTGGACATCGTCCAGAAGGAGACCGGCCTGGTCTTTGCCCAGGTGCTGGAGCACGCCGGTGTCTACAAGCGTACCTCTGAGGGCCAGAAGTCTTTCCTCCGCTTCCTGGAGCAGGTCTGACGGCACATTGAACACACCGGAAAAAAGAATCCGGATATAAAAGCCATGGAGAACAAGCGCCCTCCATGGCTTTTCTTTTGGGGAAAATAGAACTTGTCATTTCCCGTAAACATGGTATTCTACAAGGGAAAGAGAGGGATGGCCTATGGAGTACGACGAGCTTTTGAATATGGGGACCGAGCTGGGATATCAGCTGATGTACAGCGGGGCGGAGATTTACCGGGTGGAGGAGTCTGTCAACCGCCTGCTTACCGCCTATGGCCTTCAGCCACAGGTCTTTGCCATTCCGAACTGCCTGATCGTAAGCCTGAATACCCCCTCCGGCCACCCAATCACCAGCATGCGGCGCATTCCCTCCCACGGCACGGACATTGAACTGCTGGAGGCGTGCAACGACCTGTGCCGCCGATTGTGTCGTGAGGTTCCGCCTCTGGAGCAGGCCAAGGAACAGGTGCGCCGGCTGGGGGAGGGGCACCGCTCCCATCCTACCTGGGTGCTGCTGATGGGGTATGTGGTGGCGGCCGCCTTTTTTGCCGCCTTCTTTGGGGGCAATGTTCGGGATATGATCAGCGCCGGGCTGTGCGGCATGGGGGTGGGCCTGTGGATCCTGTACCTGAGCAAGCCGCTGAGGGTAATTGGCTTTTTTCAGACCCTGATCGCGGCAGCCATTGCCTCGTTGCTGTCCCTGCTGTTTACGGGAATTGGCCTGGGAGTCAATTTAAACTATATTACTATCGGCACCCTGATGGTTCTGGTGCCGGGAATGGCTCTGACCAACGCCATGCGGGAAATTGTAAACGGAGATATTATCTCGGGGATCAATCGGACCGCTGAGGCCATTTTGACCGCCGCGGCCATTTCCCTTGGGGTGATTATTTCCCTGACCATTGGAATGTGAGGGACTGCGTATGGAACAAGTGACGGCAATTATCCTTCCCTGCCTGTGGTCCTTTGTCGCCTGTGTGGGATTTGGGCTGGTGTTCAATATCCACGGCTTCGGTGTGCTGATCTGCGGCTTTGGGGGAGCCCTGGGGTGGCTTGTTTATTTGCTGAGTCAAATAGCTGTGGGCGGCGATGTGGTTCCGGCCTTTATCGCCGCTGTGGTGATCGCCATATATTCTGAGGCCATGGCCCGCCTGCGCCGGTGTCCGGTGACGGGATATCTCCAGGTGGCCCTGCTGCCCCTGGTGCCGGGAGCGGGCATCTACAACGCCATGCGCTACTGCGTGGCCAGCCAGACAGATCTGTTTATCTCCACCCTGCTCCACACCTTCGGGGTAGCCGCGGCGCTGGCCATAGGGGCCATGCTGTCCTCCACGGTGCTGCGCATTGTACTGCCCCGGCTGCTGTCCCGGCAAAACAGAAGGGGATAAAAAAGAGGCTGCCTGTCCTGCGGGAACATGATCGCCTGCAAGATACCTGAGAAAATGCAAAAATATCAAATTGGCCTGTCACCTTTTGGCCCCTGGACGACTCTTTTGAGTGTCAGAGTGCACGATGACAAAAGGATATGGGACTATGGAAGAAAACTGCAAGGCTGAAGGGAGGGGGGGGAATATCTTGGAAGAGCTGGAATGGTTTACCGAGCGAGTGAAGGAGAATGAAAGCGCGATGTACCGCCTGGCCATGAGCATGCTCGGAAATACGGAAGATGCGGCGGACGCGGCCCAGGAGGCCATCTTGATCGCCTATCAGAAGCTTCCATCTCTTCGTAAACGAGAGTCCTTTCGACCGTGGCTGATGCGGATTCTTACCAATGAATGTTATGCGATCCTCCGGGGACGCAAAAAGGTCGTTTCACTGGATGAGGTGTCAGAGATGCCCGCCGCTGCTGAGAACGAGGAGCAGCTGCAGCTGTGGCAGGCCGTATGTGGTCTCAATCAGAGCCTGAGATCAGTGGTGGTACTTTACTACTACGACGGGTTCAGCGGCAAGGAGATCGGGACCATTCTCGGCATTACAGAGGCCAATGTGAAGACCAGACTTTCCCGGGCGAGAAAGCATCTCAGGATTCTGTTGGAGGGATCATCATGAATTTGGACGATAAGCTGCGCCGAAAAGCCCAGGAAGAGCCTGTGCGGGTGCCGGAGGAATTTACCCGCCGGGTGGACGAAACATTGAAAAAGCTCACAACCAGACAAAAAAGGCCCGTACTGTGGAGGCGGTATTTGAGCGGGGTGGCGGCTGCGGTGATTGCGGTGGCAGTTCTGCTTCCCAATTCCAGCGCGGCCATGGCGGATACCATGGGAAGCCTGCCTCTGGTGGGACCGCTGTTTCAGGTCATTACGGTGCGCACCTATGAGCAGGGAGAAGGGAAAAACCAGATCTCCATTGATGAGCCGTACATTGCCCAGGAGGGAGCCGGAACAGGCGCCCGGGAGATCAATGAAGAGGTAGAGGCCTACATTGATCGGCTGATTGACGAGTATGAACAGACTGCCAGAGACTATGGCTACTATGACCTGGATGTGACATGGCAGGTGGTGACTAATACGGAGAACTGGTTTACCCTGCGGATTGACTCCGATCTGGTGATGGCTTCCGGCAATCATCAGGAGCGGTACTATCATATCCATGTCCCCAGCGGTGAGCGGATGCGTCTGTCCGATCTGTTCCCGGAGGATTACGACTATATAAGCGTGATCAGCGAGGAGCTGAAAGCGCAGATGCAGGACAGAATGGAACAGGACGAAAGTGAAATCTACTGGCTGGAAGGGAAGACACAGCTGGGCAGCTATTATTTCGATGAGATTGACCGGGATCAGGACTTTTATTTTGATGAGCAGGGGCGTCTGGTCATTCCTTTTGATAAATATGAAGTGAGTCCGGGAAGCACAGGCAGTCCCCATTTTACCCTGACTACGCCGGAACTGTATGAGAAGCTCCTTTATCGCCCCTGAATATAAAAGAGAACCCCAGTTTGGAGGAACCCCTTATGAGAAAGAAAACCTGTATTTTGGCCCTTGCGGGGCTGCTTGCCCTGGTGATGGCCGCTTCCGGATGTGTGGCGCCCGAGGCTTCAGGGGCGGAAAAAACAGAAATCAAAGAGAGCCAGACAAATTTCAGTGAACTGACTCCAACGGAGCCGAGACAAAACACAGTTCCCCCGGCGCATGATTCTGTTCCAGCCCCCGATGTGCCGGATGAGCCGGTGCAGCCGTCCTATGATTTTTCCCAGCCGGTGCCTGAGAGCGAGCCGGTAGACAACTCCTATTTTGAGGACGCCGCGTTTGTCGGCGATTCCCGCACCGATGGATTTATGATTTACAGCGGGATCGGCTGTGGAGAAAATCTGACCTCAAACGGTCTGTCAATTTTCAAATTGGCGGAAAAGAAGGCAATTACCATTGACGGCAACAAGTATACGCTGATTGAGGCACTGGGGCTGAAGCAGTATGGCAAGGTCTACCTCTCTCTGGGGGTAAATGAGCTGGGATACAACAACGATCAGGGGTTTTATGATGCCTATTGCAATGCCATTGATCTGATCCGTCAGAGCCAGCCCAATGCTGTCATCTACATTCAGGGGCTTATTCCTCTCAACGAGCAGGTGATCAGTGAGACAGGGGGGAGCAAGTACCTGAAAAATGACCACCTTTTGATTTATAATGATCTGATGAAGAAGGCCGCGGAGGAAAAACAGGTGGTTTTTCTGGACCTGAATCCGGAATTTGCCGGAGAAGACGGGCAGCTGCCCAGAGAAGCCAGTAAGGATGGGATCCATCTGCGCAAGGCATATTGCCAGAAATGGCTGGAATATCTGAAGACACATACAGTCTCTTATGATACCCTGTATGGGGAGAAGCCAGAGGCATGAAAAGAGGGGGCGCCGGGTCATCCGGCGCCCCCTTTTTTGCCAACAGAATGAGCCCAGGGGAATCAAAAAACTCTGACGAGACAGCCAAAGTTGGAGCGGCACGGCGGCAACAGGAGAACTGCGCCCATGCAGCCCTCAGCCCAAAGCTTTCACAGCTGCCCCTTCCATACCCGGGCCAGAATGTCCTTGAGTACCAACAGCGCGTCGGTATGGTTATAACCATAGTCCACACGGAGCTGGGTGAGCATCTCCTGCAGGGCCGGTGCGTAGTCCTGGATACGCACTGTTTCATGGTAGGAGGCCAGTACCGGGTATTTTTTGCTCCACACCCTGTTCCAGTCGATCCGGGCCTGGGCTTCGTCGCTGATGCTTTCGATCATCTGCCGGGCCTGCTGCTCGTCAAAATCATATTCGATCAGCTCATCCAGGGTCGTGTGGTAGAGCAGGGCCAGCCCTTTGGACTGACGGATGTCGGGCAGAGTCTCATCGGTCTCCCATTTGGAGATGGTCTGGCGGCTGACGCCCAGCTTTTCCGCTACATTTTCCTGGGACAGACCGCTCTTTTTTCGGGCTTGGTATAGACTGCTTCCCAAACTCATGGCAGATTCCTCCTGACAGGTGATTTTGTTATTGATCTCAGTATACCTTCCAGGCTGTCGGAAGTCTACCAGGAAAGGCCGGCACTTTTGCCCGGTTTCCTGACATTTTCTCAGATATTCGCTCCTTAGCAGACGCTGGTGCCGGGAAAAACAATTAAAATCAAAAGATCCGGAGCTTCCGCGTTGGCGGAAACTCCGGATCTTTTGGCTTTATCCCAATTCTCCTGTCTGAATGCGGCGCTTCAGGTCAAGAACCTTTTCCTCAATCTCAGCCATAACGGCCCAAAACTCCCCGTCTTCCTTGCCGCTGGGGTCATCCAGTCCCCAGTCCTCCCGGTGGGAGCAGGGGAGGGTGGGACACTGGACATTGCAGCCCATGGTGACCACGATATCCACCTTGGGCAGGTCGGAGAGAGGTTTGTTGTGCTGGCTCTGCTCCATATCAATGCCATAGACCTGCCTCATCAGGCGCACAGCGTCGGGGTTAATGCAAGAGCCGGGTTCCGTTCCGGCGGAAAAGCTGTCGAACACATCTCCGGCCAGTTTTTTTCCCAGAGCCTCCGCCATCTGGCTTCGGCAGGAGTTATGGACACAGAGAAACGCCACCCTGGGCTTTTTGTGGTTGACGGCCGAGAAGGGGCAGTCCCCGCCGAGGCACTGATTGTTCCGGGCACTATAAGAGCAGACGGGGATGGTACGCCCCATTTCCACGCCCAGGTGTTCCCGGACAAAATCAACGGCGGCAAGGATGGAGAGGAAGGAGTCCCGCTTGCAGCACCGGGGACCGCCTGCCTTACCGATTTGCTCCAGGGCCCGGGCGGTCATCTGATTGCTGAGCCCCCAGGGTTCTCTGGCCAGGGGAGTGGACTGCGTGGCGATGGCCAGGAACTGTCCTGCGCTGATTCCCGCCCCGCAGGCGCCCCAAAAGCCGCAGGCTCCGCCGGGGACCTCTCTGCCCCGGCTGAACATCTCCCGTAGGGCTTGTTCCAGATCCAGTGGGCCCCCGGCGTTTTTGTAGGCTGTGAGCAGTGCTGCCCCCACCATTACATGATGCTCCGGGCCATGCATATGACAGAAGGGAAGGTCCATCATCCGCCGGACAATGTCCACAGGGTTTGCGGAGGTTTCAGCCAGGCACAGGCCAAAGATGCTGTCCATCCCCTGGGTATGACAGTCATTGCAGACATAGTGACCCTTGATACATCGGGTTTTGCTGGACTCTTTCTTATGACAGAGGGCACACTCCATGGTCTCTTCCTGAATGAGGTACTCCAGAGGTGCGTTACAGATCAGACATTCTTCCTGGTTCAAGTCTCAGTCTCCTCTCATGTTTGTATTGTGGATCATTGTTCGGGGATGTATAACCAGTGTTCCCGCCCGGTACGGCGCAGTGGATATCTGTCGTCCCGACAAGCGGTTTCTCATCCCGTTCCTTGGGACTTCCCGTTGCCGGGCAAGTCGATAGCCGGCTATATGGGCGAAAGCCTGTGCTCCCTTCTGATGGCCCATATGGCCGTGAAGAGAGATAAATCCGTGATCTGCGCTTTTCCTGTAAAAGACGGCAGGGATCGTAAAATAAAAGGTTGAGTCTTATGTTTGATCCCTCTGGCAAAAAATTTCCTTTTCGCCGCAATAAAAGGGCCGGACGGCGCATTATGAGAACAGAAGGACCAAAACCAAATTTTGAAATGAAGGGATCATATTATGTGGAAGAATCTGAGTAAAAAAGTGCGCGCCCTGATCATCGCCGGGGCGGGGATCGTGGTGGTGCTGGCGGCCGTCCTGATTGGCTCTCTGGTGCTGCGTGCGGATGAAACTACGGCCCGGGAAGCTGCCCTGGCAGCAGCCGGGGGCGGAGAGATCGTCGGCCGGGAAGTGGATCATGAGGGATTCTGGAACGAATATAGCTTCAATATCCAGAACGGAGACACCTGGTATGAGGTGGAAGTCAACGCCTTCGGACAGGTAACCGGACTGGAGAGTAACCGGGGCGGTTATGGACATTGGGACTGACCGCCTTTGCCAGAAAAGCGCCGGCCCAGGCCGGCGCTTTTTCTGCGGAAAGTGACACGGGGGAAAGGCCGGCTTTCCGTCATGCTGTCTGGTGGGGGATCATAATCTTCTCCACCTGAATGGTTCCGTCTGTAAGCTCTGCCATCATCATGGTGATTTCCTGGTGGAAGCGCCGGGGGCCGCAGGAGCCGGGATTGAGCCAGAGACAGCCGTCCTTTTCCTCCTGCACATACTTGTGGGAGTGGCCGAACACCACCACATCCACACCGGAGAGGTCCTCAGGGACCTCTTTTTTGTTGTGGACTATATAGAAGCTCACGCCGCCAAGCGTAACCATAAGGTCGTGGGGGATCGCTTCCGCCCACTGCTTGTCATTATTGCCCCGCACAAGGTAGACGGGGCGTACCGCTCCATCTCGTCCACAATGCTCTGCTTGTTGATATCGCCTGCGTGGAGAATGGCGTCAGCGGTTTTCAGATGTTCCACCACCTGGGGCCGCAACAGGCCGTGGGTATCAGAGAGAATGGCGATTTTCACAGATTACTCCCTCCTTATTCTGCGTCCTCGTCCAGGGATTCCACCAGAAAGCTCACCGGGCGAAATCCGTCGTTGCAGGAGAGCATGGCAGCCCTGGGATTCTGCATCCATCCGTCATAGAAGTTTTCACCGCCATGGCTCAGGGCCAGCACGAAGGGGGAGAGGGTGTCCCAGGCGCTGGAGCAAAAGCCCTCCGGCTTTTCCCAGCCGTTGGCGATGAACACTTGCCCCACCTCCATATCACAGGGGTGGGGGATGGGGTTTTCATACCGGGCCATCAGATCTTCATACTGGGTGATCCGCATCACGGTAATCCTGCACTTTTTCATATAATGATCCCCTCGCAGTGGTCGATCTCGTGCTGGATGATCTGGGCCGGCCAGCCGGTGAAGGTTTTGATTCGCTCCTGAAACTTTTCATTCTGCCATTTTACTTTGATATATCTCCAGCGCTTGGCCGGGCGGGTGCCGGTAAGGGAGAGACAGCCCTCCTGGGCGTCGTAGGGGTCGGATTTTTTCATGATCTCCGGGTTGAACATGACCATGTAGCTGCCCTCGTTGTCAAAGACGATGATCCGCTTATTGACCCCGATCATGTTGGCCGCCATCCCCACGCAGCCGTCCTTGTGGTGCTCCAGGGTCTCCAGCAGATCGTGGGCAATCTGGATGTCCTCCTGTGTGGCCGGCTCCGCCTTTTGGGCCAGAAAGGTCTCGTCTTTGCAAATGTTTTGAATCATGGTCGTTCTCCCTTGATAAAATCCGTATTCAAACGGAACTTTTCACCGATCCGGAGCGGACTGGGGATATTCCCCGTACTCGCACCCTACGCTTTCGGCATGGACATCATCTATCAGTATCCAGTCTTTTCCCTGCCTGCGCCACAGCTTCACCGTGCCAAATCCGTTTCCGCAGTTCCACAGGCGGGTGTGGCGCTTATAGCCGTCTGGAGACTCGTAGTTGATGAGGAGCATCTCCTCTTTATAACAGCTGATTTCCGCCTCCATCCTGGCGGTAAAGGTGGTCTGGGTCACATGCCACTGGATCTGGGATTCCGTTTCCCGGCAGTCAAATTGTGTCCGGCTGCCGGTCCAGAATTTGCTGAAATTGAATTCATAGTCCTGACCTTCGTAATAAAACTGCCCCAGAAGCTTCCGGTTCAGCGACAGGCCGAAGACCTTGGGCCGGCCGCCGCCCACCTCAAACACACTGTTGGAAAGCCGCTTCCCTGTCAGGTGGCTGACCAGGTTGTTGGAGGAGAGCCACACCCAGGGGGAGGTGAAGTCGCCGCCCCAGTTTTTGTCGGCATAGCCGTAGCAGGTATCCGGCTCGACAATATATTCCTCCCCGTTGAGCCGCAGCCAGCCCTGATAGGCGGTCTTCATCCCCTCGGCGTGCCAGAACATTTCAAAGGCGTTGAGTTTGCGGAACAGTTTGGAGGCTCCGTACCCCACATGGTAGGCCACCTGCTTATGTATGGAGAGGTCCCAGCTCATCTCGCCGGCGTCGCTCATCCATTCGGGATGGGCCGCGGCATCGTCTTCACTGACCGCCACACGGCCGGTCATCCTGGTTTCACTGCAGGTGCAGTCACCGGCCTGTAAATTCAGCGGCCGGTTCATGGGGATGGAGACTTCGCTCCAGGGGAAAAAGCGGTGGAGCTGCCCCTTTTCCTTGCCCCAGAAGCCCACATTGACCATGCAGTAGGAGGGGCGCTTTCCAGCCTTTCTGCCCTCAGGGTCGTTCCAGACGATCACAGGTTCCGGCTGGGCTAGGGCGGGGTTGCAAAGAAAGTATTCGATATAAAAGGTCTTGGGCCGGCCGGTTTGCTTATGATAGGCGGTGAAGGAGTGCCACCACCAGTCATATCCTTTTTTTGCCAGAGGACCCTGCAGCATGCAGTAGTCCCGGGTAATGTCGCTTTTGTTCATCAGGTGTTCCCTCCCTGTATTTGCCGGGCCAAAAGGCCTCAGTCACCGCCCGCTGTCTGGGCCTGCTGTTCCTGAGCAGAGAGGGCGGCAGGGGAGGCGCGGCTGTTTCATACTTCTGTTACCTCAGTCATTTCAGGTCTGGGGCAAACTGATTAAAAAGCCCCGTTCAAAACTGCTCATCCTGAGGCAGGTAGTTCCCGATGGTGTACCGGCGCCGTCCGGATGTGCCCTTGCCGTACTGAATGGCCTGTTGAGGACATGTGTTGATACACCGCATACACTGGTAGCACTGAGCTTTCCACACGGGCTGGCTGTTCTGAAGAGAGATGGCGTGGGCCGGGCATTGTTTGGCGCACAGCCCGCACCCGTTGCAGCTGTCCGTGGCAAAAAAGGACTTTGCGCTTCGGGCAAACTTGTTGAAGCCCGTGTTGACAAAGCCGGATTTGATCCCGGCCAGCCCTCCCTGGCAGACACGGTAGACCCGCTTCCGTTCCAGAATCTCCCGGGAGATCTGTTCCAGAGATTTCCGGGCGGCAGAAATTTTTGCCAGAATTTCCTTCTCATCATCAGTATCCGAACCGACAATGTAGTTATTGGGCATGATCAGACTGTAGCTGCTGTCCAGAGGGTAGTATTTGGAAAAATACTTCATGGCAAGGCCCGCGTTGCCGCCGCAGGTACACACTCCGAAAGCAAAGACCTGAGTCTTTGTTAATTTTTTCGCAAAATCAGCCATGACCTCCGGTACGCCCCAGGCATAGACCGGAAAGACGAAGCCGATTTGCTTGGCCTGCTGTGTATCCGGCAGCTGGGACAGAGTGGTAATGTCATAGACCTCATCCTGGGTAAGACGGCCCAACTGACGGGCTGCCCAGGCGGAGTTGCCTGTTCCGGAAAAATAAAAAATCATGTGGTATCCTCTTTCCTTTTATCTGCTGAAACATCTTTGTCAGAAAAATGGGGGCCGATGAGCTCCTGGGGCCTCTAGGTCCGCAGAGCTTCCAGCTTCCCCCTGTCCAGTATGGTCACTTTCCCCCGGGATAATTTCACCATGCCCTCCTTTTGAAACTTGCGCAGCATACGGGTAACTGCCTCACGGTGAGAACCCAAGTGATTGGCAATGGCCTCGCGGGTGGTCCTCAGCTCACAGGATCCTTCAATAGATGACTCCTGAAGTTAAAAAGGAAGCCACCCGTTTGTCCATGCTCCCGTCGTGGAGAATGGTGCCCCTCTTCACGGACTGAAAGGTGAGGGAATCATGCAGACGGCTCTGTTGGTGGGGGTGGAGTTGGTCCCAGACGGGAAAGCAATTAGAAAAGCTTATGCTGCACCCTCTTCATGGTGACAACAGTATAAGGGACGGCGGCGGTGACTGTCAACTGTGGGGAAGAAAGAACAAAGGGTTTCTTCCCTTTGTGCCGGACAGATCAGAAAGACAGATTATTTGGCGCAATATAGCCCATAAAGTGATCACATCACAGACAAAATCTGATCTTACAGGTATAGTGAAGACAAATCATGGAGCCGGGGTGAAAGAGAAGTTTCTCTCTCTGGTGAGGAAAACTGCGATATACGGTTAAAAGCGGGGGCGACGCAGAAGAAAATCTGCGGCGCCCCCGCTTAAAAGCAAGCTGGGGACCTTCTTCCCGGTCAGGGGAAAAAGTCAGCGGTGGGTTTTCAGTCTGGCCATCGCTCTGGCCAGGGCGGCTTTGGAGTGGTAGTACTCATGGATGCTCTGCTTCTGACGCAGGCGCTCCTCAGCCCTCTTCTTGGCGGCCTCAGCCCGCCTGCGGTCAATCTCCTCGGGGTGCTCGGCAAAGCCCACCAGCAGAATCACATAGTCCGGCTTGATCTCGGCAAAGCCGGCGCCCACGGCGGCAGGCTCCCACTTTCCATCTGTTTTGTAGCGCAGCTCGCCGGGCTCAATGGCGGTGGCCACCGGTTCATGGCCGGGATAAACCCCCATCTCGCCATCTATCGCGGGGAACACCAGGGCCTCGGCGTTGCCGATGTAGAACTGGCGTTCCGGGGTAATGATTTCCAGATAAAAGGTACCGGATTCGGCCATTTATACCGCCCCCATCTTCTTGGCCTTGGCGATGACTTCGTCCACATTGCCCACATTGCTGAATGCGGCCTCGGGATACTTGTCCAGTTCACCGCCCAGAATGGTCTCAAAGGAACGGAGGGTGTCCTCCAGCTTCACATAGCGGCCCTCCAGGCCGGTAAACTGCTCGGCCACAGAGAAGGGCTGGGAGAAGAACTGCTGGATACGGCGGGCCCGCTCCACAGTGCGGCGGTCGTCCTCGCTCAGCTCCTCCATGCCCAGAATGGCGATGATATCCTGCAGCTCACGGTAGCGCTGAAGCAGCTCCTGAGTGCCCCGGGCGATCTTGTAATGGCGCTCTCCCACCACATCGGGCTCCAGGATCCGGGAGGTGGACTCCAGGGGATCCACGGCGGGATAGATGCCCTGCTCCACGATCTTACGGGAGAGGACGGTGGTGGCGTCCAGGTGAGCAAAGGTAGTGGCGGGGGCGGGGTCGGTCAGGTCGTCGGCGGGGACATAGACGGCCTGTACGGAAGTGATGGAGCCGTCCTTTGTGGAAGTAATGCGCTCCTGCAGGGCGCCCATCTCGTTGGCCAGGGTGGGCTGATAGCCCACGGCGGAGGGCATGCGGCCCATCAGGGCGGAGACCTCGGAGCCGGCCTGGACATAGCGGAAGATGTTGTCGATAAAGAGAAGCACATTCTGCTTCTCCTGATCCCGGAAATACTCGGCCATGGTCAGGCCGGTGAGGGCCACCCGCATACGGGCTCCCGGGGGCTCGTTCATCTGACCGAAAACCAGGGCGGTCTTTTCAATGACGCCGGACTCGGTCATCTCCCGCCACAGGTCGTTGCCCTCACGGGTACGCTCGCCTACGCCGGTAAAAATGGAGTAACCGCCGTGCTCGGTGGCGATATTGTGGATCAGCTCCTGAATGAGCACCGTCTTGCCTACACCGGCGCCGCCGAACAGGCCGATCTTGCCGCCCTTGGCGTAGGGCGCCAGCAGGTCGATGACCTTAATGCCGGTCTCAAAGATATCCACCACAGGGCGCTGGTTCTCAAAGGCGGGGGGCTGACGGTGGATGGACCACTTTTCCGTGGACTTCACCGGGCCCTTTTCGTCAATGGCATCGCCAAGAACATTGAACATACGGCCCAGCACGCCCTCGCCTACGGGTACGGAGATGGGGGCTCCGGTGGCGGTCACTTCCATCCCACGGCCCAGGCCCTCGCTGGGAGAGAGCATGATGCAGCGGACCGTGTCGCCGCCCACATGCTGCGCTACTTCCATCACCTGGCGCTTACCGTCCAGCTGCACCTCAAGGGCTTCCTTGATCTCAGGCAGAGTGCCGCCCTGGAAGGCCACATCTACCACAGGTCCCATGACCTGTACAATGGTTCCTTTGTTTTCGTTCATATCGCAATCCCCTTTCGGGCGTTTCGCATTGGATGAAATAAGATCAGTGCGGAGCGGGACAAGCGCCTGCGCAGCGCACTTTTTGTCCGCCTGGTTACAGGGCGGCCTGGGCGCCGCCTACCACCTCGGTGATCTCCTGGGTGATGGCGGCCTGACGAGCCCGGTTATAGGACAGGTTCAGATTCTGCAGCATAGTCCTGGCATTGTCGCTGGAGGACTTCATAGCCGTCATACGGGCGTTTTGCTCCGAGCAGTAGGACTCAACCAGAGCGCCGAAGATGTCGCCCTCCACATAGCCGGGTACCAGGCGGTCCATAACTGCCTTGATGGAGGGAATATACACCACATCCCGATTGTAGGTATCCCGGTTCTTCTCATACTCAGGGAACACATCCGGGTCCAGAGGCAGCAGTTTGTGGATGGTAGGCTCCATTTGGAAGGAACTGACCATTTTGGTGAAAATCATATAGACCTCGTCCAGCTGGCCCTCCAGGTAGCGATCGATCATCAGCTCAGAGATATCCCGGGCCCGGCCTACGGTGGGATCCTGGGCGGTGTAGAGGAACTCCATTTCAATGGGTACGCCATGTTCCTGGAAGTAGGAGCGGCCCACCTGGCCCACCACAAAGAGGCTGGTGTGGGGGTGCTGGCTCATGTTCTGCTCGGCCAGCTTCAAAATGTTGTGGTTGTAGGCACCGGCCAGCCCCTTGTCGCCGGTGACCACGATATAGCCGATCTTCCGATCCTGAGGAGGAATGTCGGGACGCTTGTCAAAGAAGACATGGTCAATCTCCTGGGAGTGATGGAGAATATCGGAGATGGTGGTCTCGATCTTCTGGAAGAAGGGCTCCACATCCACCAGCTGTTTGCGGGCCTTGCGCAGATTGGAGGAGGAGATGAGATACATGGCGTTGGTGATCTTCAGGGTCTGCTCCACGCTCCTGATGTGGGTACGGATTTCCTTTATGCTTGCCATGTGGCGCTCACCCGCTTTTTGCAGCTGTCCAGCACCGAACGAATGGTCTCGACGGCGGGACCGCTGAGGTTTCCGGTGGATTCAATCTCATTGACCACATCGGCGTGCTCCTGCTCCATCTCCTGGGCAAAGTCCAGCACGAAGGAGCGGACCTTATCCAGGGGCACATCGTCCACCAGACCGTTGGTGGCGGCATAGAGGATGATGGCCTGGCGGCTCACCGACATGGGTTGATAGAGGGGCTGCTTGAGCAGCTCCAGCAGCCGGCGGCCGTGGTCCAGAGCCTGCTGGGTGGCAGGATCCAGGTCGGAGGCAAACTGGGTAAAGACCTCCAGTTCACGGAACCGGGCCAGGTCAATACGCAGGGTACCTGCGGTCTTCTTGATGGCCCGGGTCTGGGCGGAGCCGCCCACACGGGACACGGACAGGCCCACATTGACGGCGGGGCGCTGGCCGGAGAAGAACAGGTCGTTTTCCAGATAGATCTGGCCGTCGGTGATGGAAATGACATTGGTGGGAATGTAGGCAGACACATCGCCGGCCTGGGTCTCAATGATGGGCAGAGCGGTCATGGAGCCGCCGCCGTACTCTTTGGTCAGGCGGCAGGCCCGCTCCAGCAGACGGGAGTGCAGATAAAACACATCGCCGGGGTAAGCCTCACGGCCGGGGGACCGTTTGAGCAGCAGGGACAGGGTGCGGTAAGCCACCGCGTGTTTGCTGAGATCATCGTAGATGATGAGCACATCCTTGCCGCGGCTCATAAAGTACTCGCCCATGGCGGCGCCGGAATAGGGGGCGATGTACTGCAAAGGAGCGGATTCGCTGGCGGTGGCGGACACGATGATGGAGTAGTCCATTGCGCCGTGCTTCTTTAAGGTGTCCTGAATGCGGGCCACGGTAGAGGCCTTCTGCCCAATGGCCACATAGATACAGATCACATCCTGACCCTTCTGGTTCAGAATAGTGTCCACCGCGATGGCGGTCTTGCCGGTCTGGCGGTCGCCGATGATCAGCTCACGCTGGCCCCGGCCGATGGGCACCATGGCGTCGATGGCCAGAATGCCGGTCTGAAGTGGAACATTCACCGGCTCACGGCTGACCACGCCGCTGGCCTCATGCTCGATGGGGCGGGTCTCTGTGGCCTGGATGGGTCCCAGTCCGTCAATGGGCTGCCCCAGCACATCCACCACCCGGCCCACCAGGCCGTCGCCCACAGGAACATCGGCGGCACGGCCGGTACGCTTGACTACGGTTCCCTCCCGGACGCCGGCTTCGCTGCCCAGCAGCACAACACCCACGCTGTCCCGGGCCAGGTTCATGACCATTCCCTTGACTCCGGTGTCCAGTTCCACCAGTTCGCCGTATACCGCCTTGTCCAGCCCGTAGACGGTGGCGATGCCGTCGCCCACCTCCAGAACCGTACCGGTCTCGTCCCGGCGCACACGGGTATCATATCCTTGGATCTCCTCCCGCAGGATGGAGACGATCTCTTCGGGTTTACTTTTCACGCCATTCGCCTCTCTTCCAGTTGCCGGGCCAGGCCGGCCAGCGTCCCGCGGACGCTTTTATCATATGTCACGCCCTCGATTTCCAGTGTGAAGCCGCCCAGCAGAGACGGATCGACGCACACATCAAATACCACATCCTGCTTGTGATGCAGACGGCACAGGGCCTGACGGAGCTTTTCCTGCTCCCCTTTCCCCGGCATGCGGGCGCAGGTCAGGCGGCAGCGGGCCGCCCCGCGCTGGGCCAGGGCCCTGTCGTGAAAGGCCTCCAGAATGTCGGGCAGCAGAGTCATGCGCCCCTTTTCTGCCAACAGACAGTAGAAACGCAGCAGCAGGCTGTGGCCGTCCAGAACAGGCAGCCGGGCTAAAATATGCTCCTTCTCCCAGGACTGAACCGCGGGGGAACAGAGAGATTCCCAAACAGCGGCGTCGGATATCAGGGCCTGAGCGGTGTCGTCCAGGACTTTCTCATCGGGGGAGAGGTCATAGAGGGCCTGTGCATAGCGGCGGGCCAACTCGTTCATGCCTGCTCACCCACTTCCGACAGGAATGTATCAACCAGGGCCTTGTCGTCCGTGTTGTCCATGGAGCGCTGGGCCACCTTGGCAGCGGCCAGCAGGGCCAGGGAAGCCACCTCGTTGCGGGCGCCCCGGAGCATGGCCTCCCGCTCGGAGGCGATCTGGGCCTCGGCCTCGCTGCGCAGCCGCTTGGCGTCGGTCTCAGCCTCGGCGATCCTGCCCTCATACACCCGCTGGGCGCGGTTCTGGGCGTCGGCCACAATCTTGGCCGCCTCGTGCCGGGCGTCGGTGAGCTTACCCTCGTACTCAGCCTGAAGGGCCTGGGCCTGCTGGTTCTTCTGCTGAGCAGAGGAGAGCTCTTCCTTCACCAGCGCCGCCCGCTGCTCCAGCACGGCGTTGACCCGGCCAAACAGCAGCTTGCGCAGAATGAGATAGAGTACCAGCAGGTTGACGATGGTAAAGAGAATGGTGGAAAGATGGAACTCCAGCATTGGGGGCGCCCCCTTTAACCCACGAAGATGATGAGCAGAGCGGTGATGAAGCCGAAGATGGCGGTGCCTTCTGCCAGGGCGCAGCCCAGCAGCAGAGCGCTGTTGATCTTGCCGGCGGCCTCGGGCTGGCGGGCAATGGCCTCGCTGGCCTTGCCGGTGGCAAAGCCAATGCCGATTCCGGCGCCGATTCCGGTGAAGACGGCGATAGCCGCGGCGATGATAGCGATAGACATAGTGATTTCCTCCTTAGATTTTTGTTTCGGTTTACTCCTCGTCCTTGATGCCCTCGCCGGTGAACAGCGTGGTGAGGAACACAAAGACCACGGTCTGGATCAGACCGTCGAACAGGTCAAAATAGATGCTGAAAATGGCGGGCAGGATCACCGGCGCCACAAACTTGAGCATCTCCATGATGATGTATGCGCCCAAAATGTTGCCGAACAGACGCATACACAGCGCCAGGGGCCGGATAGCCACCTCCATCAGGTTGATGGGAAGCAGCAGCGGCATGGGTGCGGCAAATTTCTTCAGTCCCCCCAACAGCCCGTTGTAGCGGAACTGGGAGCCGTAGATGAGCAGCATGCTCATAACCGCCAGTGCCGTGGTCACGCTGATGTCCTTGGTGGGGGGCGTCAGACCAAAAATGCCGATCAGATTGGAAATGCCGATGTACAGGGCTACCGTACCAAGCCATGGGGCAAAGGGCCGCCAGTGCTTGCCGATGTTGGTCTTGATGAAGCCGTTGAGGAACTGTACCGCCCACTCCAGAGCAACCTGCACCTTGCCGGGGCTGCGTACACTGAGCTTCCGGGTCAGCAGCAGGGAGATCACCACCAGTAGAGCCATGATGATCCATGTGACCACCACCGAGTCGGCCACCGGGATTCCCCCGAAAATCGGGATGGTAAAGGCCGTCTCGTTTCCCAGCTCACTGATCAGCGATTGCTTAAATTCTTCAAGCAACACACATCACCTCGCTTTGTGTGGAATATTTTACGACCGGCAAAGCGGTTTTGGGAAGCCTTTTGAAAGTAAAAAAACTTTTAAAAACCGGGAGTCATAAAACCCATGTGAATGAAGAGGCTTGTGGAGAAAGCCCCTGTGCGTTATACTGACAAGGAGATTACAGCAAGGAGGTCTGTCTATGCCGGTCCGCCCCAAACGATCCATCCACATCCAGCTGCTGCAGCTGAGCTTGCTGATCGTGGCCCTCACCTCGGCGCTGTTTCTGGTGTGTACCCTCTATGTCACCCTGAGCAGTGAGCAGAGCGCCCTGGACAGGAATCTGCTCAACTCCGCGTCCATCCTCTCCCAGTCCCCTCTGGTGCGGCAGACCCTGGAGGGGGAGGCCTCCCCGGAGGAACTGGCGTCATTTTTGGACGCCGCCACGGAACATACCTCTGATATCGACCTGATTCTGGTGGGAGATCTGGACGACACCCTTGTTTATGCGCCAAACCCGGCTTTGCGGGGGACTCAATACACCGGGGATGCACAGCACCTGGCCCTGTCCGGTGAGGGACCCTACACCTCCGATGAAACCGGCCCCCTGGGCTCTGAGCACTCTGCCTATGCCCCCATCCGAAACAGCGCGGGAGAGGTCATCGGCTTTGTGGTGGTGGGACTCTACCTGCGCAGCCTGGCCCATGTGACGATGGTCACCGTCCTCCAGGTGGTGCTGCTGGGCCTGCTGGCCATGGCGGTGGCCGTGCTGCTGGCCCAGCGCCTGTCCCGGAGAATCAAAACCGCCCTGCAAGGCTATGAGCCGGAGGCGTTTGCCCGGCGCTTTCACCAGCGGGAGGACATTCTGGATGCCCTGGAGGAGGGCGTTCTGGCCATTGACAAGGATGAGACGATCATCTTTTTCAACACCGCCGCCGCCCGGCTGCTGTCTCTGACTGCCGATGCCGTGGGCAAACCGCTGAGGAGCGTCTACCCGGTCTCTACGCTGGGACGCATCCTGCACACGGGAAAGCCGGAGTACAATGTGAATTTGAAATCTCTGCCCGATGTGCGGGTGCTGTCCGACCGGCTGCCCATCTATGAGAACGGCCAGCTGGCCGGGGCGATCGGAATTTTCCGCAACCGCACCGAGGTGACCCAGCTGGCCAACGACCTCACCGGGGTGCGGCACATGGTGGATGCCATGCGGGCCTACACCCATGAATTCATGAACAAGCTCCATGTGATTCTGGGCCTGCTGCAGATCGGCCAGCCTGAGCGGGCGCAGCAGTATATCATGGACACCGTCCGTATCCAGCGGGAGGCGGTGAGCCGCATCATGCACCAGATCAGGGAGCCGTCGGTGGCCGCCCTGCTGGTGGGTAAGACCAGCAGAGCCAACGAGCTGGGGATCCGCCTGACTCTGGACCGGGAGAGCGTCCTCAGCGCCGATAGCCCCTGTTTGCCCCCGGAGGCCTGTATCACTGTGCTGGGCAATCTCATTGAGAATGCCATTGAGAGCCTGAATCAGTCCCGGCGGGGAGTCAAAGAGGTGTCGGTCAGCATCCGGGAGGAGAAAAACGGCCTGCTGCTGTGTGTGGAGGATACCGGCCCGGGCATTCCGGCCTCCCTGCGGCGCACTTTGTTTCAGCGGGGAAGCACCACCAAGGGCCGGGGCCGGGGGACCGGATTATCTCTGGTGCAGGAAGTGGTGGACGCCTATCAGGGAGAGATTCGGGTGGAGTCGGAGACTGGTGTAGGGACATCCTTTTTTGTCAGTTTCCGCCAGCAGCCCCAGTAAAGGCCGGAGTACAAGGAGGAGAGAAGAATGTATCGCGTGGTCATTGTGGAGGACGACCCCATGGTCTCCCTGATCAATCGCACCTATGTGGAGCGGGACGCCCGCTTCCAGGTGGTACAGACTTTTCAGGACGGCCGGGCTGCCCTGAACTGGCTGGAGCAGAACCCGGCTGATCTGGTGGTCCTGGATGTGTATATGCCGCTGTTCACCGGAGAGGAGCTGCTGCGGACCCTCCGGCACAGGAGAATCGATGTGGACGCCGTCATGGTCACCGCCGCCAACGACGGCCCCACCGTGGACGCGCTGCTGAAAATGGGGGTGGTGGACTATCTGACAAAGCCCTTTACCGGCGAGCGGTTTCAACAGGCGCTGGACACCTTCTGCCGCCACCGGGAGGCGCTGACCGGAAACCTGGTGGAACAAAGTGCGCTGGATAAGCTCTTTACTCCCACCGGTTCCGGAGAGTGGCAGCCTCCCAAGGGGCTTCAGGAGAGCACGCTGGAAAAAGTGCGGACCTGCCTGCGTTCCTCCCCGGCCGAGGGCATGCCCAGCGAGGCCATCTCCCGGCAGACCGGCTTGTCCGTGGTGACGGTCCGGCGCTATGTCAACTATCTGGTGGAACGGGGAGAGGCCAGTTCCGCTGTCAACTACGACACCGGCGGGCGGCCCTGCCGTCTCTACCGCATCCTCTCTCCTTAAACTGTGTGAAAAATACTGATACCCCGTTTGCTCGAAAAAAGCGCATCCGTCAGATAGCAAAGAGCCATCTGACGGATGTGCTTTCTTCTTTACTTTTCATGGTTACTGTCTCTGGCCGCAAACGGGACTGGATGATGGCGGCGATGCCCTCTACATAGCAGGCAACTAAATAGGGCAGGTGGGGGCCGGGCTCCCAGCCAGGTCTTTTGCAAAGGAAACAGGAATTTGCACTGGGGTTTGTTGCTTATCCCGGGATAAAACGGGGGTGCGTATGGTATCAGATGCGCAGCCGGAAGGTCTTAGGGGCGAATTTGTAGACCAGAACACAGGCCACAATGGAGTATACCACACAGAAGGCAATACACGCCGCCCCGAAAACCAGAGTGGGCAGGCGAAGGTTCATCATGGCGTAACAGACCACATAGGTGAGGATCATTACGATCCGGTAGGTGCCGCTTTTCATCTCTGTCCCCACTGTATAGGGCTGCAGCAGATAGTAGGCAGTGAGATAGTGGATGGAGAAAAACAGGCTCATGGCCGGAATAGACACCAGAAGCACCACATAGTTCATGGAATTCTTCGTCCCGCCGGAGGCGTAGAGGATCAGGCACAGACCCACACCGATGACCAGGGCTGGGACCGCGTTGATTTTCATGATCTCCCGCAGGCGGATCTGGAAGAGCTTCAGCACAAAGTCCGACCGCTTGAAAAACGAGTAGGTCAGCAGGCTGTGGTCGCAGTTCATGAACAGCGCCTTGGTAAAACCTGTGCCACGATTGATGAGGTACATGATGAAGGCGAAATAAGGAAGCCAGGTCATTACCATCTCGTTGATATCCGCTTTTGTGCCGGGTTGTACCGTCATGAGAACAAGGATGCCGCAGCAGAGCAGGGCGCAGAGAGCGGCAATACGGAGGGTAGAGCGCCACAGGATCGTTCTGTGCCTTTTAATGAAGAGCTCATTAAGGTATTCAAAGCCCTGCTTTCGGCTGGTGATGGAGGCGTCTGTGGAGATGGTCTTCTCACTGGCCGTTTTGGCTGCCTTTTTCACGGTGTCCGTCTGGCTGGTCACCTGGGACAGCAGTTCTCTGTTGATCTCCCGGTAATAGGGGAATCGGGCCATCTGCCGAAGGCCCCAAATCCCCGCTGGGAGGAAGAGCAGGAACAAAGGGGCAGAAAGCTTCAGCGGCAGGACGATCCCTGTGGTGGGCGGAAAATAGGCCAGGGCCAGCAGTACGAATGTCAGAATCCAGGCACTTTTCTGAAGCTTCGCGTTATTGTGGACATGCCCGTGCAGCTCATAGTCCCGAAGCGAGTAGGCAGACGCTGCCAGCTTGGCCCCAGCTACACAGAAGGGGATCAGCAGGCACAGCCATAGCGGCACCCCCTTCTCCAGGCCGAACAGGAACATACAGGGCAGAAAGCCCACCACGGTCTTTGTCAGATCGTAGCCAAAGTGCACCAGAGTATAGGACCGGGCGTTCATCCGCAGAAGAATGATGGCGTAGTACTTGTCCCGGGAGGAGTCGAAGAGGTTGGTGTGCATGTATGAGCCCACCAGGGTCAAAAACAGCAGGATGTGCAAAAAGGACTCCCGGGCAGACACCATGGAATGAAGATCCCCCGGTGCGAGGATCATAAGGAAGAAATAGAGGAACTTGAAAAGAAAGATGGTGACAAGTTCCCAGAGTACCGAAAGTACATTGGCAAAGATCTTGAATCCTCTGATCTGATAAATAGTTTCCGGAAGTATCTGCTTCAGCAGTGGGATCTGCCTGATGGAGTACAGAATGCTGTTGACCCGGTAGGTGTTTTTCAGGGAAAAGGATATCCGCAGTGTGTTAAGCATAGGCCCCCTCTTTCAGCGCCGCGATGATTTTCTCTTTAAACTCCTGACTGTCCAGGTTGGATTTTTCCACCTCTTCCAGCGTCCCGTGGCTGAGCAGCACGATCTCGTCACACAGGTCCAGGGCCAGATCCAGAATATGGGTGGAAAAAATAGTGATCCGGCCCTTTTTCAAAGAGCGGAGAAGCCCCTTCATCTCCTCGGCAACCACCACATCCAGGGAGGTCAACGGCTCGTCCAGCAGCAAAACCTTAGGTTGGGCAATGATGTTGATGAGCATCTGCATCTTGTTCTTCATACCGTGGGAGTAGTCTTTCAAAAGCTTGTCCCGATCCTCCGGGGCGATGCTCATCATGTCAAAGTATTCGTCCAGAGACTTGGGGTTCTGGATGGAGGCTCGGTTAATGTCCACGAAGAATTTCAAAAACTCCCGCCCGGTGAGAAATTCCGGCACCGTGGGGGTGGAAAGCACATAGCCCATATCCTCCGGCGCCAAATCCCGGCGTATGCCGTCCTCCTCCAAAGAGAAGCTGCCGCCGTCGGTCTTGAGATCCCGGTTCAGGCAGTTGAAAAGGGTGGTCTTGCCGGCACCGTTGCGGCCCAGCAGGCCGTAGATCTTGCCATCGGAAAAGGTAAAGTCGATGTCCCGCAGAACCTCTTTCTGCTCAAATCGCTTGGAGAGGTGTTCGATGATCAAATTCATAGGGTTCTCCTTGTCGTATAGATGGGTTGGCAGCGGTGGGCTTGTGCGATCATAATCTTGTGGCCATTATACGGTGTTTGGGCGGGAAAGACAATTCCCATTTTCAGGCCCCTTCCAACTCGAAAGATGAGCAAAGTCCTGCCGCGCAAAGGATTGCAGAGGAAAGAGAATGTTATTCTTAAGTAAAATTAAGAAAATCTTTCCCTCAAGGTTCTGTTTTTCTGATATGGTGCCCACACATATGCCGCCGCCAGCTCCAGCGGGTCTTGAAAAAGCTCTGCGACGAGGGCTTGGTGGCCAAGACAGGCCGGGGAAGCTATGGGCTGAAGGAATCATTTTGCCTGAGAGCCGTATCCCCAGGCATATCGGTTCTTCACACGCTATGGACAGAGTTTACCGCCCGCTGAACATCCACGGATTTCAGCGGGCGGAATTCTGCTCTGCGTATTATCGATCGGACTGTTTTAGGGCCCACTCTTTTTTCAGAATGGCATACTGCACGGTGTTTTCATACTGGGGCGTACCGTCGGGATCGTTCACGAAGGAGATGAATTCCAGGAACCCGCCCTCCCGGCTCATCCCCGGTTTTTCGCACAGGTGCTGGCTGGAAAGGTTATAGTCCTGGGTACAGGTATAAATGCGCCTTGCGCCCTTTTGAGAAAGAGATAGTCAAAGAAAGCTTGGGCAGCCTGGAAGGCGTACCCCTGGCCCTGGTAGGCCTCGTTCAGCATCCAGCACGGGCTGAAGGTGTCTTGCCCAGGGAGCCCAGTTTCATGCTGGCAAAGCAGTTGACCGCAGGCTCTTTCAGACACTCATAGACATCTGCCGCGTCGCGCTCCCAAAAGAGACGCGGGATCAGCCGTTCTGTTTCAATAATCATGCCATGGTACCTCAACAAAAGTGAGAATAAATCGTTAAAACTTCTTTTGACGGTTTTGCTGCGAAAGATCGAAAAAACCTGCCAAAATCACAAAATTTTGACAAATTTTAGCCTGGGTGGGGAGACTTGAACCCCCGCATCTTGCTGACCAAAGCTTTTCGACATTTTTGTGGGCATTTATTTATAGTGATTTATGGACATTTGTGCTCCAAAACGCTTGCTTTTTAGGACTCTTGCTTCCGCTGTTTTCGTGTGCTCCGACCATGCCTGTGTTCTTGAACATGGTCAAAGCCCCCTTCTTAACCAGAGAAGTATCAACAGGGCCCTCATCCTACCTTACCACAGGAAACGGCGAGTTTCTATTTTTTTACACTAGAGCCGCCTGGAAAGGCTCGGGCAAAAAGCGGTAGCGGTGGCTGGGACGGCCCTTCCGGTCCTTTTCCGGTCTGTCGGAGACCAGCCCGATCAGCCCCAGCTCACAAAGCTTGGTCAGAATTCTGCCCGCGCTGCGGGGGGTGATGTTCAGCAGCTTGCTCACCATGGCGGTGGTCATCAGGGTATCCCGGTCTGCCTGGAATAACCCGGCCAGCTTCAGCAGATTGGCCTCGCTGATGCCGATCTTACGGCCTAGGGCAGCCGCTTTTTCATTGCTGTAGCTGTAGGTGGGCAGCAGGGCCGAGGACAGGGGGCCTGTCATGGTCTCGTTCTCGCCGCAGATGAAAAAGCCGTCGTTGGCGCCGTGGCGTCCGGCCTCCAACAGCGCCCGCTCGGCATAGTAGTGGCTGCGGTCTTCGTCGGGGTGAACCCCTACCCCTACTCGGAAGGGGAAGTCCAGACTCTGCTGCAGCCGCAGCACAAAATCCCGCATGGCATGGGGCGTCATCGTCTGTACGGGCTGTCTGCCGCTGAGTTCGAACTGGTTTATACCCATGGAGATGGAAAATTCCGTCCCCCGCTCCCGGCGGTAATCCACCAGAACCTTATATACCGTAGCCTTTCGGTACTCGCGCTCCTCCTGGGAGCAGTCCTGACCAAAGGGCAGCCGGACCAGCACCATCAGATGATCCTGAGGCTCGATCTGGTTCAGTCGCAGGTTGTTCAGGGCCGTCTCGATGGATTCCCGGATCATTTCCTCCGAGGGAAACACCGCCAGATAGGGGATATGCAGTTCATCCAGCCGCCCCAAATTGTTGATGCTTCGGCTGATGACAATGTCAATTTTCCCGCTGTCCCAAAGAGACTTTGTACGCTGAGTGATGTGGGCATAGTCATAGGTGCTGTCCTCAAAGAAATAGGGCATATTCTCCTTCTTGATGTACTGATGCATGTTCATAAAGTTGTTCAAGGGGGTGAGAAAGTCCACAAAAACCCTGTTGAGGGGAATTTCAGGATGTTCAATTTTGAAGTTGAGCAGAATGGACAGGATGTCCTTGGGGCCATAGGCCGTGAAGGTACAGGGAATCTGAATATCCGGAAAGCGTTTTTTGATATAATGATACCCCAGTTCCCCAGAGAAAAAAATCACATCGCAGAAGTCCTTACAGTCCTGATAAATCCAGTCAATATCGGACAGTTCGTTATAAATGTATTTATGAAACTGACAATTAAATTCATAACTTTCGATCACTTTGCTGATAGGTTCCAGAGATCTGCTCGGGCTGACAATAGCAACAGTAATCATAAAATAATGCTCTCTTTCCACAAATAATCAGAGAAAAACGAATTTTTTTCTCATCATAGCATATATTGTACCCAACGTCAAATAACACCGGAGGTTGGGGTTGACTTTTTCGACAAATGATGCTATTCTGAACAAAGAATTAAGGACTTAAAAACTTATGTCCTTAAATGTGTGTCTCAAGAAAGGAAGGAAGAATTATGACATCGGCAATGCTAACTGATCTCCTGAAAAGTCTGGCTCTTTTGGGCGCGTTCCTGATTTTGGGCGTGTTCCTGCGCGCAAAGGTCAAAATCCTCCAGAAGACCTTTATCCCGGCGTCCGTTATCGGCGGTTTCTTCCTGCTCATCCTGGGCCCCCAGTGCTTCAATGTGCTGCCCGTCCCCGCTGAGTGGTTCTCCGTCTACTCCCTCCTTCCCGGTGTGCTGATCGTGCCCGTAGTGGCCGCAGTTCCTCTGGGTCTGAAAATCGGCGGCTCCAAGTCCGGCGGCGATTCCAACATTTTGAAAAATGTTCTGCCTCTGATGGGCATCGGCTTCGGCGTGTCCATGCTGCAGTTTGCCATCGGCTATTTCACCCATGCGGCCTTTGCCGACGCCTATGATCTGTACGATGTGTTCGGCATCGAGCTGGCCATCGGATTTGTGGGCGGCCACGGCACCGCTGGTACCCTGGGCAATATGCTCTCTGAGTTGAACCTGCCTTACTGGGAAACTTCTCAGGGCGTGGGCATCACCACCGCCACCTTCGGTATTGTGGGCGGCATCCTCATCGGCATCGCCCTGATCAACTGGGCAGCCCGCCACGGTCAGACCGCCCTGCTGAAGAAACCCGCTGACATCCCCGAGCCTATTCGTGTGGGCTATGAACGGGATATCACCAAGCAGGCGTCCGTCGGCCGTGAAACCACTATGTCCTCCTCCATTGATACCATGGCTTTCCATGCTGCTTTGATCTTCGTGGCCTGCGGCCTGGCCTATCTGATTCTGAAGCTGGTGGCCAACATCCCCGTCCTGTCCGACATCTCCGTGTGGGCCTATGGCATGATCGTCATGTTCATCATCTGGGGCATCATCTGCAAGCTGAAGGTCGACTATCTGGTTGACGGTAAGATCAAGAGCAAGATCACCAGCTCCTTCACCGAGTTCGCTGTTATCGCCGCCATCGCCAGCCTGCCCATTCAGGCTGTGGCCGCTTACATCGTCCCCATTCTGGTCATGGTCGCCATCGGTTATGTGGTCACCACCGGCGCTCTGTTCTTCCTCAGCAAGCGCCTGCTGAAGGGCTTCTGGTTTGAGCAGATGGTCGCTACCCTGGGCATGGCTACCGGCGTGTTCCTCACCGGCGTGCTGCTGCTGCGCGTTTGCGATCCCAACCTGGAGAGCCCCGCTCTGACCAGCTACTCCCTGTCCTACACCATCACCAGCATCATCTACTTTGCCATGCTGAACCTGTTCATCGTTATGCCCATGAACGCCGGCGCTCTGGCCACCGCCCTGACCGCCCTGGGCATTGCGGTTGTTGCGTTCCTGTTCTCTGCCATTACCAGCCGCATCGCCTTCGGCAGCAGCTTTAAGGGGAACTGATCGCCTGTTCTGAACACAGCTATGATTTAGATTCGAGGTATCACCATGGAAGATTACAAGCAGATTCTCACCGAGCTGAACAGCAAAATCTGGGATTATTCGGAGCTGAAGTTCTGTGAACGCCAGTCCGCCGAGACCATGTCCGGTCTGTTAAAGGACCAGGGCTTTGCGGTGGAGCTGGGACTGGCGGGAATGCCCACCGCCTTTACCGCCACGGCAGGCAGTGGGCGCCCGGTCATTGGTCTGCTGGCGGAATTTGACGCCCTGTCCGGACTGAGCCAGTGTGCGGGGGTCACAGAACCCTGCCCCCGGGAGGGGACGGAAAACGGCCATGGCTGTGGCCACAACCTGCTTGGCACCGCCGCTGTAGGCGCCGCTCTGATGGTAAGAGATTACCTGAAAGAGAGCGGAAAGTCCGGCACTGTGGTGCTGATAGGCTGCCCCGCGGAAGAGGGGGGCTCCGGCAAGGCCTATCTGGCCCGGGCCGGTGTGTTCGACGGGCTGGATCTGGCCCTGACCTGGCATCCCGGCGGCGGAAACGCGGTGATGACCGGCTCCATGCAGGCCAACTGCCAGGCGTATTTCCGCTTTAAGGGCATCTCTTCCCACGCTGCCGCTGCCCCCCATCTGGGCCGCAGTGCCTTTGACGCGGTGGAGCTGATGGATGTGGGCGCCAATTATATGCGCGAGCATATCGAGCCCACCGACCGGCTTCACTACGCAGTGACCAACACAGGGGGCATCTCTCCCAATGTAGTGCCCAACCACGCGGAGGTCATTTACCTGATCCGTTCCACCGCCTCGGAAAAGGTCAAGGCTCTGTACGACCGGGTGTGCAAAATTGCCCAGGGCGCCGCGCTGATGACAGAAACTCAGGTGGAGATCGTTTTTGACAAGGCCTGTTCCAATGTGCTGTCCAACTCCGTACTGGAGCAGCTGCTGTACGACAGCATGTGCACTGTTCCTCTGCCTCAGTACACACCGGAGGAACTGGCATTTGCCAAGGCCATCAAGGAGACCTATCAGGATGTGGATCCGGGTAGCGACCTGTCTCTACTTGGGGTGACCGGTGCAGAAAAGCGCCAGCTGTCCCAGCAGTACCGTCAGCTGCCTATGGCTGACTTTGTGGTAGAGCACCACCATCAGGACATCAACATTCCCGGTTCCTCCGATGTGGGCGACTGCAGCCATGTAGTACCCACGGCTCAGTTTGTGGCCGCCTGCTTCGCCCCCGGCACCCCCGCCCACTCCTGGCAGATGGTTGCCCAGGGCAAAAGCAGTGCTGCGGTAAAAGGAATGCTTTACGCAGCCGCGGTATTGGCCGACGCGGCACGCAAGGTAGTGGACGATCCCGCCATCGCCCAACAGGCCCGGGACGAATTTCTTCGGGAAACAGGCGGCCAACCCTACTCCTGCCCGATCCCGCCTGAGGTGCTGCCTAATATGAACGCAAAAGGTTGACGAATTCAGAAAAGGCGCCTCGCAGGGCGCCTTTTCTATCCCCAAAGGAGGTAACGCAGTATGACGATTCTTGACCAAGCGCAACAGATACAGCCTCACCTGGTCCAGCTGCGGCGTGAATTCCACGCTCACCCTGAAGTTTCCTGTCACGAGACCGAAACCGCCCGGCGCATTGTAGCCGAGCTGGAGAGTATCGGCGGCTATACCATCCGCACCGGTATCAGTGGAAACGGCGTTCTGGCCGATCTGGAAGGCGGCCTGCCCGGAACCAAGATAGCCCTGCGGGCCGACATGGACGCCCTTCAGATCACCGAGGAGACCGGCCTGCCCTTTGCCTCGGAGAACCCGGGGGTGATGCACGCCTGCGGACACGACAACCATATCACCATGCTGCTGGGCGCGGCCCGGCTGCTGGTCAAGATGAAGGACCAGCTGCATGGCAGCGTACGGCTGATCTTCCAGCCCGCCGAGGAGCTTTCCCCCGTGGGCGGCTCCCGTGGTATGATGGAAGCCGGGGCGCTGGACGATGTGGACGCCATATTTGGCCTTCATGTATGGCCAGAGCTGCCTATGGGCACCTTTGGCACTAAGTCCGGCCCCCTGATGGCCAGTTCCGACCATTTCTCTGTGTACATCGACGGCCGCTCCAGCCACGGTGCCAAGCCAGACGCCGGCATTGACGCGGTCGTGGCTGGCTCCCAGTTTGTTACCGCCGCCCAGACCATTGTCAGCCGCAACACTGATCCCTTGCAGTCAGCGGTGATCACCATCGGCCGTTTCCAGGGGGGCACCCGATACAACATTGTGGCTGGCGAGAGCGATCTGGAAGGTACCTGCCGCACCTTTAATCCTCAGGTCCGGGAGTTGGCCGAGCATCGGCTCAACGATGTGCTCAAGGGGATATGTACCCTGTCCGGCTGCACCGGCGAGCTGAAATACGAGCACGGATACTGTTCCGTCATCAACGATCCCAAGGAGACTGACTACCTGTTAAAGGCCGCTACCAGCTTGTTCGGCGCTGAAAAAGCTGTTATGGTGGATTCCCCCTCCATGTGCGCAGAGGATTTCGCCTTCTACCTTACCAAGCGGCCGGGAGCCTTCGCCTGGCTGGGTACCGCCCTGCCGGACGAGCCTACCTGGCCCCTGCACAACTGCCACTTCACCGTTCCCGAGGAGATCCTCTGGCGGGGGGCAGCTCTACTTGCCCAGCTGGCTCTTGGGCCGGTATCCTGACAGTCATATGGTAAAATGATGTGGAACCAACCTTTATGTGGTTCCACATCATTTTTTATTTCCATGGCAAGACGCTTTCTTCAATCTGCTGTCCGTCAGTCTCCATATTCCGGTCCATAAGGCCGCGATGGACTGGGCCAGCTTATACTCCACCTCTCCTGCCGCAAGCTGTTCAGGCTACCGGCGAAGAGGACGCAGTCCAGTACATTCCCCTCGGACAAAATAACTGCGCTCATGGAAGCGGCAGTGCTTGTGGTCAGTGAAGCTGACCGCATTGAAAACTTAGAGATTCCCACTCTGTGCGTTCTGGAAAGGAGAGATCATTTTATAAACGGCTACATAAAAGAAAAAAACGGCTGAGCAACCCTTTTCTGGGTAGTTCAGCCGTTCTTTTGATAGGCCTATTTTGCAGCGGACCCTTTGTAGAGAGCTTACAAGTTTACAGAGCGGCGTTGATGGCGGCAATGGCGCCGTCAGACACGGCAGTGGCTACCTGGCGCACCTGCTTGACCCGGATGTCGCCGGCGGCGTACACGCCGGGGATGGAGGTCTCCATCTTCTCGTTGGTCACGATATAGCCGTCCTGGAGTTCCAACTGTCCGTACATCTGGGTGTTGGGAGCCACGCCGGCGTACACGAAGATACCGCAGCCGGGGTCCTCCACGGTCTCAATGGAGCCATCCCGCTCGCTGGCGATCTCCAGCCGCTCCACCTGATCCTGGCCGTAGACGGCGTGGAGACGGGAGCCCAGCTTCAGGGTGATGTTGCCTGCGGCGGCCACCTTCTGGCGGAACTCGGGGATGCAGCCCAGCTGGTCCTCGAAGTGGATGATGGTCAGCTTCCGGGCGAAGGAGGCCAGGTACAGGGCCTCTTTCACTGCGCCATCGGCTCCGCCCACCACATAGATGTTCTTCCCGGTGTAGGCAGCGCCGTCCCGGGGAGCGTTCAGGCCCATGCCCTTGCCGGCCAGCTCCGTCTCACCGGGAATGCCCAGCTTCCGGGGAGTGCCGCCGTTGGCCAGAATGATCCGGCGGGCCTGATAGGAGCCTTTGTTGGTGTGGACAGTTTTGATTTCGCCGGCCAGCTGTACATCGATGACCGTCTCATAGGCGATCTCCACCCCGGCGTTCAGCGCCTGCTCCTTCATGCGCGCGGCGAAGGTGACGCCCGTTTCATGAGACTGGAGAGCGGTGTAGTGGGTGACGGTGGACACCTTACCGATGATGCCGCCCACCTGGGCCTGCTCCAGAATCAGGGTTTTCTTGCCGCGGCTGACCGCATAGATACCAGCGCTGATACCGGCGGGGCCGGCACCGATGATCAGGATGTCATACATGATTGAGTTCCTCCTGTGCGTAAAGCGTTTTGATTGTTATATGACTTACAGCAGACCTTCCAGGTGCTGCATGATGAGGCTGGCACAGGTAATGCCAAACCAGCAACAGGCGCCCATGAAGATAGGCTTTCCGCCGGTTTTCACCAGCTTGACCAGATTGGTGTTCAGACCGATGGCGGCCATAGCCAGGATGATGAAGAACTTGGAGAGTTCCTTGAAGGGCTGGAAGAAGGCGGCGTCCACCCCGGACACGGTAGCCACGGTGGTAATGATGGAGGCCAGGACGAAGAAAAGGATGAAGAAGGGGAAGACCTTTTTCAGCTGGAAGGAGCCGTTGGACACGGTGCTGCCCCGCTTCACCTGCCAGGTGCGCCAGAAGGCCAGGGCCAGGGTGATGGGGATGATGGCCAGGGTGCGGGTGAGCTTGACGATGGTGGCGTAGTTAAGAACCGCGCCGCCAGTGCCGTGAAGAGTGTCCCAGGTGGCGGCGGCAGCTGTGACAGAGGAGGTGTCGTTGATCGCGGTGCCGGCAAACAGGCCGAAGCCCTCGTTGCTCATGCCCAGGATGCCGCCCAGGGTGGGGAAGAAGAGGGCGGCCAGAATGTTGAACAGGAAGATCACGGAGATGGACTGGGCAATTTCCTCGTCGTCCGCGCCGATGACAGGGGCGGTGGCGGCAATGGCGGAGCCGCCGCAGATGGAGGAGCCTACACCCACCAGTACGGAGATGTTGTTGGGCATCTTCAGATATTTCCGCAGGAAGAAGGCAATCAGCAGGGAGACGGTGATGGTGGTGCAGATAATAGGCAGAGAAAGAAGACCCACCTTGGCGATTTCGGACAGGTTCAGACCAAAGCCCAGCAGGATCACCGCGTACTGTAAAATTTTCTTGGAGGTGAAGGCGATACCGGGCTGAAGAACGGCCCGGGAGCCGATGATCATGGCCACGATCATACCGGCGAGAATGGCAAAGACGGGACCGCCGATGACCGGGAAGACATGACCCAAAAACCAGCTGGGGACGGCTAGAACCAGGCAGACCAAAAGGCCGGGGAGTGTTTTTTTCAGATGTTCCATGGGAATTTCTCTCTCTTTCACTTTATTTTTCCTTTGGGTTGACTTGATTATAAATCAAAGAAACGATAAAATAAAATGAAGAATTATTATCTAACTATAAATTGAAATAATAGGTGATTACTATGCTGGATCCTCGTTGGAACACATTTCTGGTGCTGTGTGAAACCATGAACTACACCCGGGCGGCTGAGCGGCTGTGCCTGACTCAGCCCGCGGTGACTCACCACATCCACTATCTGGAGCAGCACTACGGTTGCCGGCTGTTTTCCTATGAGGGGAAAGTGCTCCGGCTGACTGGGGAAGGACTGCGGCTGCGGGAGTTTACCCGATCCATGTCCTATAATAGTCAGAAAATTGAGGAGGCTATGGCGGCGGAGGCACCCATTTCCCTGCGGGTAGGGACCTCCAAAACCATTGGAGAGTATGTGATCGCCCCCAAGGTGGAACACTTTCTCCGGGCCCACCCGGAGGCCAATTTTTCCCTGTTGGTGGATAATACCCAGGTGCTGCTCCGAGCGTTGAAGGAGGGACAGTTGGACTTTGTACTGGTGGAGGGCTTTTTTGAGCGTAACCAGTATGAGACACAGCTGTTCCGCAGAGAGGACTTTTTTGGTGTATGTGAGCCGGGACACCGTCTGGCAGGACGCAGTGTACCTTTGGATGAATTGCATGGGGAACGGCTTATTCTGCGTGAGGCAGGTTCTGGAACCCGGGCCATCTTCGAAGATGCGCTGCACCGCTTAAACGATACGCTGGACAGCTTTGAGAGTATCGTGACAATCAGTGAGTTCGAGGCGATCAAGTCCCTGGTGGCCGACGGTCTTGGCATTTCCTTTCTGTATGCTCCGGTCGCAGAAAGGGAACTGGCACAAGGAAAGCTGGCCCGGTTTGAGCTGGCAGATGTACCCATGAGCGGAGCATTTTATTTCGCCTGCTTAAAGGACAATTTGTTTTCTGGGATTTGGGCGGAGTGGATGCAATAAGAGAAGGCAAAAAAAGAGGGACATGATGTAAGGTCATGTCCTTCTTTTTGAAGTCAGCCAATTGTTTTGAGGATACTTTTCCCTACCAACACTCTGTCCCATGGAATGGATATCAAGACGCCATCCACCATCTTGGCCGTGTAACCAGCGCTACTACCTCCCCCGGCACACGGTATGTATGGTGAATGGTGTCAAAGATAATGGGGCGCAGCTTGTCCGGGTCAATGGTTCCCTCCCCGTCCAGCACAGACTCGTCGGCGCTCACATTGACAATCTTACCCACCAGACGGCCGCTCTCCGGGGCATTGCTCACCAGTTGGCACTCCACCGCCATGGGCAGCTCGTCGATGAGAGGGGCGTCCACAAATTCAGGATTTGGAATATGGAGATCGGCTGCCCACAGTGCGGAGCTATGATAAAAAATACTTATTTGGGCCAACCGAACCGGATTTGAAGAATGGAATGGAGAACCGTATGAGAGAAGTAGATCCCCAAAGCACCTCCCGGGCGAGGGACTTCGAACTGTGGATGATGGCCCCCATGCCCATGGTGACCCTGATGAAGACTCTGGATGTGACGGCCCCGGTGCGTCTGAGCCGAAAGCGGAAGTATAAATTCATATGCTTTTCTGCTGGTGCATCGGAGAGGCAGCAGCGGAGATGGAGGACTTCTACCTGCTTCCGGTGGGAGACAGGCTCATGCAGTACGACCGCCTGGCCGTCAACACGGTGGTAGCTACCTGGGACGAAGGCATCGCCACCGGCGACATTCCCATCTCCGCTGATTTAGAGCGATTCAACCAGGACTACCGAAAAGCTCACGGGCAGGTCCGGGAGAGCGGGGAGAGCTATGAACTGGGCGAGGACGATATGGTTATCGGTACCTCCGCTCTGTCAGGGTACGAGGTTGACAGCGCGGTGAACATCTACGCCGGGTGCTATAACAACCCCTTTCTCATCTGGGGCCAGTACAGGAAAAAGTGGCTGCGGGCACCCTGCCGGTGTCCTTTCAGTTCCACCACACCCAACTGGATGGCATCCCGGCGGCTGAATTTTTGGAGCGGCGCAGCAGGAAATCGGTCAAATTCAAAAGTTCCTCTTGACTTTGACGCTCTGTGTGGGCGACCCATAGAAGCAAGACCCCCATGCTGTGCTGCTCCGGAGAATCACACAGTATGGGGGAATTTTATGTTTGTTTCCCGGAAGGGAGGATGCCCGTTTGTCTCAGACCCTTCCGCAGCATCCCCACGGTGATGAACACGATCGACACATAGATGATGGCACTGGAAGCAGCGGACACGGGCAGCATGGAATTTTCATCCGCCGCTGTCCGGTTCACCATGATCAGCGTATTTTGCAGCGTCAAAATTGCCACCAGCGCATCAATGAAGTTGACTGTCCGCAGCTCTGCCACAAGGATATTTCCGCCAGTTCTGCGCCACTGTCGTCCCATGTGAATGGAGGCCATGGTAATCTTCCAGGTGGTATAGGCCGCCATGGCAATGGCTGGGGTCAGTCCCATGGAGACCGGCTTGTCCAGTACCACCATCATGGCGATGGGCCAGATCAGCGCCACATCCATCATCAGAAGCAGTAGGGAACTGATAAGAAATGCCCGACGGCGGCAGCGGCTTTGCCCGGATGCAGGACGGGTCTGGTTCCGTTTCTCCGTGAGAAGAACGGTGCCCCGAATGACCATGAGCAGAAAGTAAAAAACGCCGATGCTTCCGTGCCACACCGAAGCGTAGCAAAGACCCAGGTACCCATGGTACAGGGCGAAAAGCGCTGTGACGCCCAAAGATGCAGCGGCGCTCAGGAAGGTTTGAACGATGTAATCTTCCCGCCACATCCGGAGAAGGCGGGCTGCCCTGTCCTTAGTTCTCATCGCTTCCACCCTCAGGACGAACACAGGTTTCGATAATATCGGCGATCATCTCCACCTCGTCGGCACAGTCCTGCCGCAGCCACTCCTTGACGATGGCGGCGATGCCCTCAATGTAGTAGGCCATGTAGTAGGGGCGGTGGGCAGCCGGGATCTCGAACCGCTCCAGAATGGGGTCAAGGATGTGCTGCTTCAGCTCCCGGTAGCGTGCGTTAGCACCTACGCTGCCCGGGTTCCGGAAGGCCGCCCGGTAGACCTTTTTGTTCTCCCGGATGAAGCGGAGATAGGGGAGAAGATACTCCCGGGTGATTAGGATCAGAGCTTCCCGATCCCGGCTTTCCAGATTGCCGAGTATCTCCTCCTTCTGCTGAGGGAAATAGGAGAGAAAGCGCCGGTTGATCATCTCCATCGTCTCATTTACCAGATCGGAGATGGTCTCATAGTGGAGATAGAATGTGGACCGGTTCACGCCGGCCCGGTGACAGAGCTCCTTTACGGTGATATACTCCAGGTCCTTCTCCTCCAGCAGGGTCAGGAGGGCTTCGTCCATCCGCAGAGCGGTATTGAAGTATTTGCTCTTGGACTTGTTCATCTGCCGCCCTCCTCTCGTGTTTATTCCGCCGATTCGCTAATCTCCCGGGCCAGCTGCATGATCTCAAAGGCATACTTTTCCTTACCGGTCCGCAGGAGTTTCTTGTAGATGGGGTAGTTCAGGCCCACGCCCACGAGGCCCAGGATCCCCAGGAGGATCCCGGCCCCTATCATCAGGATGCCGCCCCCGCCAATCACCTGCATGGACAGGCACATCCCCAGGCCCAGGACCAGGGCCGCTCCGATGCCGAAACTATAGGCAAAAACGGTGGCCGGGCGTTTTGCTTTCCAGTCCAGTTTCCGCAGGGCAACCACCTTGGAGGTGTCCTTGGGGGCGTATTCATTGGCAATAGCTTCCGCAAAAATTTTATCCGTGTTCATGATACGATCTCCTCAAATGAATTGTTCAGGTTCAACTGACAATCTGATCTTAACGGATTGGAGGAGAAAAGAGAACGACACGGTTTGGGATTTGTGCTGAGTTCAGCCGGCTTTTTTCCGAGTCAGAAAAACACCAACCGTTCCGCAAGCAATGCAAAGTAACAATCCTTATTTTTGCAGTTCTCGCCGCAAATCGTCCAGATACAGCCTCTGCTGCCGCTTTAAATAACCGGGGACAAAGGGGCGCATCCACCAGTGCCTGGCGTTGACGGTTTCGGTGCAATGGAGCCGTGTGCCGCCCTCCGCCGCCCGGAAGATCCCCTCCCAGGAGCCGGACATGTTACTGTTCTCCATGGCAAAGGCCCAGCGCCGGATGGGCTCGCAGGCCGTAACAGTGAAGTTCGTGGCATAGCCGCTCTTGGTGTACTCCACAAAGTGGGTTTCGTCCAGAACATCCACCCGCTTGAGGTCGCTGCGCCAGGCGGTATTTGTGAGGTCGGTCACGGTTTGCCATACCTGCTCCACCGCGCATGGAAAGTTGACCGTCACCTTGGAGGTCGCCATAGAATCACCCCTTCTTTGGCTTCTTGTTCAGTTTCAGGCTGATACCCCGGAGGTCCGCAGCCTCCTGGAGAAGCTCCACAGCGGCCAGGGCCCGCTCCTTGATTGGTTGGCCATCCAATTCCGGCCTGTCGTCCAGAGTAGCCATTACGGACTGCAAATCCTCCAGGGAAAGCAGGTAGACCGCAGTATTGAAAAGCGTCTTGCGGCGGCCATCGTTATAATGGGCCAGAAGTTCATCCAGAATTGCCCGCTTTTCCTCCAACTGTGTCAGGTAGGCTTCCAGCCCAATCTCCCGGGCCAGGACGATGTCCTGCTGCCGGTTCCGGTGGGGGACAAAGGAATCCCCGTCGTCGAAGCCCTCGTAGCGGGAACAGGAATACTCCGGGCACTCCCAGCAAAATTGGATGCCGCCGTGCTCCAGGGAGCACTTGGCAATGGCGCAGCTCTGGTTGCCCTCCCCGCCGCCGCAGCCGGGACAGTAGCCGCCCAGGCGCATGGAACACAGGGCGCAGTTGAGTCCGCAGAGGGAGAAGCGGGTTTCTTCTCTTGTCAAGCCTTTCATGGCATCCTCCTCACTGGCTGGCGGATGACGGTTTTCAGCTTTTCCGGCGTGCACCGCCGCACATCGCTCAAATAGATCTCGTGGTGGAACCGGCCCTGGCTGAAATCCAACGCATAGCCTTGTTCCTCGGCGTATTCCTCCATGGCGGCCACGGTGGCGGGCTCATCGTCATAGGGGCCCAGGTGCATACACTGGACGCACAGCCCCTCCTCCCAGGAGAAGAATTCCACCTTGGAAAAGTCCCGCTGTTTCTTTTCCGTCGCCTCCCGGATGGCCCAGTCAAAGACCTCTTTTGTCACAAACTCCGGCAGGCGGATCAGGGAGACCCACCGGAAATCCGCCTTGCGGGAATATTCCACACCGTGAACACCATCCTGCCACCACAGGCCCTCCAGGGGCGGCACTACATAGTCAAAGTAGCCTTCCAACTTGTGTTTGCCCATCTTACTCATTTTGATGGTGAAGGCCACAGCGTAAAGCAGCTCCAGGGCCTGCTTGTAAGCGCCGTTTTCCTCGTTGGGATCGCCCTGCCCCCGCACGGCCAGAAAGTTTATAGCGGGCACCGTGATGATACCGGGTTTCTTAGGGGGCAGATAGAATTCCTTATATTCTTTTTTATAGTCAAAGGCCACGGCTATTTCCTCCTTTTCTTTGGCTGGGACTGAAGGGCCAGACAGGTAAGGCGGGTGAGGGCGGTCATGGTGTCCCGGTCGTCCACATCCTCCACCCAGATATAGTCCCTGGCACCCTCATAGGGCGGAGCCTTGGGCAGATGTGGAAAGGCCTCCTCCCCCGCCGGAGTGACCTTTACAAAGAGCTGGTCGTTGCAGATGACGGCGAAGAACACGCCGTCGCAGAAGAGCCCATACTCGCCGAACATCTTCCGGTTGCGGATGGAGCCTGCCTCCCGCAGCTGCTCGGCCACATAGTCCACAAAGTCCTGATGAGAGGCCATATCAATTCCTCCTGTAACGATGGGCCAGTGTTTCGGTCAGTTTTCCCAACTGTTCCCGCAGCTCCTCCGGCTCCAGGAGCTCCGCCTTGTCCCCGAAGGTGAGCACCCAGCTGAGCACACTGTCAGCGTCGGGAAAGCCGCCGGTGAAGCGTAGTTTACCGTCCGGCTCCACAGTAAAGCGGTCCGCCCCGTACTCCTCCACCAGCCGCCAGCGGCAGGTGGGATCAAAGAGGACGGTGACCTGATACTTGATTGGGAAGATCCGCTCCGGCTCCAGGTCGGGCAAGGGCGTATGCCTTGGCTCAAAGGGCTCCCCGGCGGCCAGGTCCGTCATGCGGTTCAATTTGAACAGGCGAAAATCCTCCCGCATCCGGCACCAGCCCCATACATACCAGGTGGACCAGTGAAACACCAGGTAGTAGGGCTCCACGGTGCGCACTGATTCCTCTTTGGGAGAGAAATAGGTGAAACGAATGACACAGTGCTGCTCAATGGCCCCCTGAATGAGCTCGATTTTGGGCGGCAGGCTGGTTTTATACCAAGAGGAGAGGTCGATGAGCATGTGGGCGCCGCCGGGCACCAGCCCGCCCGTCCCGGCGGACAGTTTTTCCATCAACTGGGCGTAGCGCCGGGCGCCGCTGACGCTGTCCAGGCTCCTCAGCCCCGCCAGAATGGCCTGCATTTCCGGATCGGTGAGCACGGTCCGGTCCACCCGGTAGCCCTCCATGATGGAGATGCCTCCTCCCATGCCCTGGGCGGTGGAAATGGGAATGCCCGCCCGACACAGGGACTCGATGTCCCGCTGGATGGTTCGGCGGGACACCTCGAACTGCTCCGCCAGCTCCGGGGCGGTGACCTTCTCCCGTTGGAGCAAAATGGACAGGATGCCGATGAGCCGCTCCATCTTCATGGGGTACACCGCCTTTCGCATTTCTGTCTGCATTATACCATAGGAACAGGACAGCTGTGTGTCATGTTTTCCAGAGAATTGCAGAGTGGCATATCGTATGGTATGATAGTCCCACCAAGACCGTAAGGCAGAGGATGGATCACACCATGGAAATCAGAAAAGTGGAAAGCGATCAAAAGAGATACCTGGATTTACTGCTGCTGGCCGACGAGCAGGAGGACATGATCGACCGCTATCTGGAGCGTGGGACCATGTATGTGCTGGAGGATGACGGCGTCAAGGCCGAATGCGTGGTGACCGATGAGGGCGATGGCATCCTGGAGCTGAAAAATCTCGCCGTGGAGCCGGCCGCTCAGGGCAGAGGCTACGGAAAGACCATGATCGACTTCCTTGTCCGAACCTGCAAGGGGCGGTATACAGTGCTGCGGGTGGGCACCGGAGACAGCCCGTCCACCATCCCGTTTTATGAGGCCTGCGGCTTTCGCAGGCACCATCTGGTCAAGAACTTTTTCACCGACTACTACGACCACCCCATCTATGAGTGTGGGGTACAGTTGGTGGACATGGTGTACCTGCAAAGAGAACTATGAAAAGCGGAGCGCCCATGAGCGCTCCGCTTTTCGTTAAATATCCCTTTGCGCAAGGAAGGCCTCAATGGCCTCCACGGTTTGTTTCTGCTGTTCCTGGGCGGAGATGGTGGCGGGGAGGTCCCCCTTCTGGGGGCCGTAGTTGCCGAACTGGGCGTGGTTGCCGCCCTGGATTTCCACAATGTTCTCCGTGTAATCGATGTGATCTTCCACGCTTTGGTTGAGAGAGCCGTAGATGGTCAGGGTATCTTCCTCCGGATAGGCGCCGTAGATATAAGCCCCCAGCAGGATGAGGCCGTCCACCTCATCCGGGTGGTCTGCGGCAAATTGGGAGGCCATGGCCCCGCCCATGGAGTGCCCGGCCATGTACCAGTGCTGGTATTCCGAGAACTGCGCCATCACCTCTTCCGCCGCGTTGGAATCAAAAATCGCCATATGGAAGGGCATATGCACCAGAATGCATGTGACGCCCAGCTGCCGGATCTGATCCAGCAGCGGCAGGTAGGCCTCCGCCTCCACCTTGGCGCCAGGGTAGAAAATGATGGCGGTATCGGTGGAATAACTGGGGGACAAGATGGTCAGATTGCCCTGCTCTTTGATGGTACTGTCCTGTGCCAGCACCTCCAGGGCCACATCTTCCGCCCGATAGTAATCGGACACATACCAGAAAAACGCCCCCGCAAGGATAGCCAGGACCAGCAGGACAATTCCGCCTGCCAGCAGCCACTTTTTGCGCCGGGACATTCGCTTCGTTTTCACGCCAACTCACCTCACTGCTTGTCCTGGGGCAGGTAGGCCCGGATGGTGTAGCGCCGTCGGCGAGGTGGTGGCAGCCCACACCCAGCTGTCGGTTCCGGAAAAATAGAAGATCATCGTTTACGCTCGCTTTCCTTGCTGTGATTATCTTAGTACAAGGGTATCATACCGTCCGCATCAAGACCTGTCAATCTTAAGGAGAATTAAGAAAAACTTCACAAGGAATGCGCATTTATCTGCTATGATGGTGCTCATCATTTTGGAACACTCCGCCACGGCGGAACGGGAGGGTATCATGGAATTTATTTGCCGCACCGCATATGATCAGAAAGCACTTACCGCCGCCAGCAGAGCGCTGCGCAAAACGATTCGTACTCAGCATAGCTTCACTGCCCGCCATCGGACTTGGTGTATGATTGCGCTGGCAGCCGTTTCACTCTGGCTTTCGTGGGGGACGGCCTGGCAGATGGCGCTCAGTTGTGTGGTCATCTTCGGGCTGCTGATCGTCAACTGGAAGGGGGATACCATCGATGCTTATTTTGCAAAACGCTGGGGGTATCCCCACACGGAGTCTGCCGACGCCGCCTTTTACACCGGCCACTTCCGGGTAGATGCCGCCGCGGCGGCATCTACATGGCAGTATAACAATATCCTGGCTCTGGCGGAGAGTGGAAAATACCTTGTTCTGGTGATGGGGAAGAACCACGCCCTGGCCATGGAGAAGGCCACGCTGGAGGGTGGAAGTCTCCCGGAATTCTTTCGTTTTCTGGAGGAGAAGTCCGGGCAGAAAATCCAGGACATCGGAGGATAAGGAAGTATGCAGAAAGGCTGCAAAATCGCGCTTGCGGGCGGCTTGGCCGTGGCGGTCGGTGCCGCCGCCTGCTGGCGCCGGATGATTCGGATGCCCATCAGGGAGTTCACCCGATATGCCCTCTATATGGCTGTCATGGACGATGAGATATGCCGGAACGAGTTGGAGGACAATCAGATTGGGGATCAGGTCATCATATTCCCGCCCAAGGAGGAAACCCTCCAGGATCGGTACCATCTCTTCCTGCAAATGAACCGAACCAAGAGCCACCGGCAGATTCAGGAGGAAATCGCAGAAATGGAGCGGAGGCTCCTGGAGTCCCGGCAGTACATAGGCCAGCCCAAGGAGAGGCTGGAGGTGGAGTTTGCCGGGGAGAGCTGATGTCAAACAAAGTCCGCTTTTCGAGCATACACCCGAAAAGCGGACTTCGTTCTTTTATGACTCCGATCAGTCCTGCGCCATGGGATTGCAGCACACCAGCAGGCCCAGGGCGATGAGGGCGCTGACCACATCGGCCACCGCCTGGCCCATCAGCACGCCGTTGTAGGCGAAAAGCTTTACGCAAACCAAGAGCGCCGCCACAAAGACCACGCCCTGACGGCTGATGGAAAGCACAAAGGACGGTCCAACCTTTCCGGTGGCCTGAAACAGCACCGTTAACAGCAGCACGATGCCGGCAAACACCGTGGAGGCCGCCTGCCAGCGGAGCATCTCGGCCCCCGTGGCGATCATGGCGGCATCCTTCACAAAAGCTCCCATGAGGGGCAAGGCGAAGAGACACAGAACCGCCGTCAGTACCAGGGAAAGGGCACACAGGAAGCCCAGGCAGAACCGCACCAGCTTCTTCATCTCCGTCCGCCGCTGGGCGCCGTACAGATACCCGAAGAGGGGTACGCCACCAAAGGCAAAGCCGGTGAGCACCAGTTGGGCAATCATGTTGACCTTCAGCACAATGCCCATGGCGGCGATCTTGTCGTTGCCGTAGGGTAGCAGGAACTGGTTGACCACAATGACGCACAGGCTCTGCATGAGATTGCTCAATGCCGCCGTCACCCCCACGCCCAGGATCTGACGCAGCTCCCCGCCGCTGACATGGCAGAGGGCAGGATGAACGGACAGGCAGCGGCTCTTTTTATGGAGCAGCCAGAGAAAATAGAGAACGCTGCAAAAATAGCCGATCACCGTTGCCACCGCCGCGCCCATGGCGCCCATACCCACCACAGAGATGAGGATGGGGTCCAGAATGATGTTGATGACCGCCCCCAGGACGGTGCCGATCATGGACTGGGTGGACATCCCCTCACAGCGAACCAGACTTGAATGGATGAAGCTGAGCACCATGATGGGGGCGCAGACCACCAGCACGATATAGTACCGGAAGGCGTGGGGCATCGTGTGGTTATCCGCCCCCAGTAAGGTCAGCAGCGGCCGGCTGAACACCGTCATGAGCACAGCCAGTACCACGCCGGTGGCCAGAGCGATGTAAAAGCAGAAAGAGCTGACCCGCTTTACGCCCTCCTCGTCCTGCCGGCCCAGCAGCCGGGAGATCAGCGAACTGCCGCCCTGGCCATAGATGTTGCCGAAGGCCATCAGGGCGGTAAAGACCGGCGCACAGAGAGACACGCCGGCGATCAGGTTGGTGTCATTGGTCTGAGCGATGAAAAAGGTGTCCGCCAGATTGTAGACCAGGGTCACCACCAGCCCCAGCACCACCGGGAACGCCATCTTGAAATAACTGCGGTATAAGTGCCTGGTATCAAAAAAAGAATCCATAATGTTACCTCCACGAGGCTCCAGTATAGGAATTTTCGTTGCAAAAGTTTGTGTCATATGGCACAATGGAGGAAAAAAGAGGTGACACAGGATGAGAGAGATCGTGGACAAGAACCGTCTGGAACACTTCTTTGGGGAGCAGCAGGCCCATTTCCGGCAGCGGCCGCCGGTGCTGAAACTGGTGGAATTTGAGAAGGGCGAGATCCTCAACGACCCGCTCCAGCCCCTCAGCTGCTTTTATATTATCGTCAGAGGGAGCGTGTCCATCTACCATCTCACCGAGGACGGCTCCATCCGCTACATTTCCAAAGCGGCCAGCGGGACCCTGCTGGGGGATATGGAATTCAGCGGGGCGGGTAATCAGTCCTTCTATATCGAGGCGGCGGAGACGGTAGTGTGCCTTGCTATGCCGTTCCGGGAGAATCAGAGCATTTTGGAAAATGACCCGGTGTTTCTGCGGTTTGTGCTGAGACAGCTGGCGGGGAAACTGTCCCTATCCTCCGTGATGACCGCCTCCGCCCACACCTTGGAGGAAAAGGTGCTGTTTTTCCTTCGGAAGATTCAGGCGGAGCATACCATCGCCTCGGTGAACGAGGCCCTTCAGGCCCTCCATTGCAGCCGCCGCCAGCTCCAGCGGGTTTTGAAAAAGCTCTGCGATGAGGGCCTGATGATCAAAACAGGACGGGGGTGCTACCGGCTGAAGGAATGATTATCCCCGACGGCCGCATGGGGCTCACCTGCCTCCGGATAGGCGTCAATTTTACCGATCGCCTTGCCGCCATTTTCAGGCAGTGAATTGCTTAAATCTTGGGCAAATGAGACGGCATGGCACTCTTTTTCATGATCCATAAATGTAGTCTGATAGCCCAGGTGGCGCTCCACCAGCATTCCTGCATAGTTCAGCTTTGAATGGCGACAATACCGCCGGATGCCTTCTTCCCACAAATCTGTCCCTTTTTCCGGCGGGTACCCGCAGGTGGTAATGAGGGCTACGGATTTCCCCGCCCAAAGAGCAGGGCCTTTTTCATCCCCATAGTACTTGTTTATACCATAGACCAGTCGATCCAATACGGATTTCATCGGCGGTGTGCAATACCAGGAATAGATCGGCGTGGCAAGCACCAGCAGCTTGCACTCCAGTATGGCATCAAAAATTTTCTGCATATCATCTTGGATTGGACATCCAAAAATTGCCCAGTCCTCCTGACAAGTGCGGCACGCTCGGCATGGGTGCAGTACTTTGTCGTAAAGCCAGATCTGTTTGCAAAGGAATCCCCTGCGCTCCATTTCTTTGATAAATGGATACACAAGCGAAGATGTGTTACCGGCTTTGCGAGGACTTCCCATTAAAACACACACCTTATTTTCTGTCATGTTTTCCACTCCTTTGAATGAGTACTCTTTCTTCCGGATCTTTTGAATCAGTTTTTGCCCAGACACCTTGCAGGAAAACCACAAAAATAAACGGGCAGGCAATGACACACCCCATTGAAATTTGAAAAGGGACGGTGTCTTTTTCAAAAAATCGAAGTACGATGGTTTCCATTGCAAACATGACCCATAGCACAATGCAGCAGGCTATGGTGGACTGACGCACGGTCAGTTTTGGAAAAAGGTGCTTCCTCATTCTGCGTCCTCCAACCTTCAGAATCAGAATACCATCTGCACAAGCAGCATATAGCAAACAGTTCCCCCTGCGATGGACAGGAGCATCTGTTTTTTCCAAAGGTGCAGCCCAACCACTACGGCAACGGAAATGGCCTCCGGTAAGCCGTGGGTTTCGGTAAGAACATTTACATTTCTCAGGCAATAGACCACCAACAGGCCAAACACGGCAGCTGGGAGGACTTTCCCAAGATACTGTATGTATTTTGGCGTAGGTTTGCCTGCGGGGAACACCAGGAACGGCAGGAATCTGGTCAATGCGGTTCCCAAGATCACCATGCCGATGGTGATGATTTGCTGTGTCAGCGTCATGTCGGCGTCTCCTCTGTTTCTAATGGTTTTCTTAGAACGGTCAACACAATTACGATTGCGGCCATGGCAGGGATGATAAAGCTATCCGCGCCAAATGCAATGACGCAGAGCAGCGACAGCACGATCCCAAGCAAGGCGCTGGTATGCTTTTTATCCTTCATCCACTGTTCCATAAAAATGACCACAAACATGGCGGTCATCACAAAATCCAGACCTTCCGTGTTAAAAGAAATCAGAGATCCAAATATGCCTCCGAGGGTTGCACCAGTAAACCAGTACATATGGTTCAAAAAGGTAACGAAAAACATAAACCACCCTTTGTCTACACCTTCCGGGATCTCAGTGGTGTAGTTGATGGAAAAGCTCTCGTCGCACATCCCGTAAATCAGGTAAAACTTTTTCCATCCCGTCCCCTTGTAGCGATCCAGCATGGAGATCCCATAAAAAAGATGCCGTGCGTTGATCATAACTGTCATCAGAACTGCTTGCAGAGGATCAAATGCACCAAGGAGCATATTGACCGCTACAAACTCTACGGAGCCGGCAAAAATAAGCAGGCTCATGAACATCGGATATAAAAAACTGAAACCCGATACATTCATGTAAATACCGTAGGTCAGACCCAGGAACCAGAATCCGGCAAAAATAGGGAGTGTGTACGGAAAGGCTGTTTTCAAAGCCAAGACCCGGGGAATCCTCATTGTTGTCCGCTGCATGGTACCACCTCCTCATAAAAGCGGGATCATCAGCCGTTGGGTTTTGAACTGTATCAAATGAAATTGGGACCCAGCTGCGTCCATAAATCCATCGGTCATTCTGCTGACCGCAGCAAGTAGATCATGATGGTGAAAGGCATCCAGATCTGGAGGTGCGAGGAGAGGGCTATTGCCATCTTCAGAGAATGGTTTTTGTTTCAATCCCTCTGCTCTGTGCTGGCTCCCGGTTTTCTGTACTTTCAAGGACAGAAAGAAGTGGATTCGGATTGCTTCTACTCCAACAACTGGTGATAAATCTCCAGGTCTGCTTGCTTGAATACATCAAAAATCACTTTGTTGATTGTAGTAGGAAATTGCAAAAATTCTTTTACAGTCTCCACGGCGATCTGCGCCGCCTCTGCATTGGGGAAATGAAACTCGCCGGTAGAGATACAGCAGAATGCCACGCTTTTCAGCTCATGTTCTGCTGCCAATGCGAGGCAGGAGCGGTAGCAGGAAGCAAGCTCCGCTCTGTCCAGGTTTGTGACCTGCTTGTGGACAATGGGGCCAACCGTGTGCAGGACATATTTGGCCGGAAGATTGTATCCACAGGTCAGCTTTGCCCGCCCGTTGGGTTCCGGGTGGCCTTGTGCCTGCATGATTCGGTTGCACTCGTCCCTGAGCTGAAGCCCCGCCGCAGAGTGAATGGCGTTGTCGATACATCCGTGGCATGGGCAAAAGCAGCCCAACAGGGCGTTGTTGTCCGCATCCACGATAGCATCTGCCTTCAGCCGGGTAATGTCTCCCTGCCAGATTACCAGACGAGCATCATTTTTTGTTGCCGGCAGGGACATGACATCCACCACACCTTTTTCGTCCCGCTCGGCAGAAAGAAGTGCGTCTTGAAGCTCCAAAAAAGCTGGACGGATGGGCATGGGCGGCCTGACATTCATCAGGGAGCGCAGCAGCCGGCGCTGGGATGCCACATCCGCAGGAAAGGCCGCTGCCTGCTCCCGGTATTGGGGCATTTCTTCCAACAGCATTTCATTCAGCGCGTGGATAGTTTCCAATCGCTCCATGACAACTCCCCCTATCCTGCTTGTGTATCCTTGTGATGGTCTCCCTCTACCGCCCCTGTTAACAGCAGTTTCTTCAGCACCGTACCAATATCGTCATCGATACAAATGGCCTGCCGCTGGATCGTATCCGCGCAGAATGCCTGCCCCAGGTTCACACAGGCATAGATCGCGTGAGGATTCCTTTCCGTCCTATGCCAAAAGGAATATTTGATGATGCCCGGCGTGTTGAACCCCACCCCCAGCTCCAAATAGAGGACACGCCCCTTTTGGTGACAGCGCAGGAAATCCTCATACCGTTCCGCCGCTTGATACCAGCCACGATCCTGAACAAATTTGTCATTCGCACGCAGATTCATTGTAAGAGGTTTCCCGCATCGGGGACAACGGGGGATCAGCTCGGTGGGAATGCTCATGTTCTCCTGCCACTCGATCATGTCTTTGACAGTGCCTTCATTATCCCAGGTTTCCTGGCAGCAGGGCTCAGAACACTGGAACAGACCATAATCCCCCTGGGTGTAAAACAACCGTTTCTGATCAAAGCCGCTTTTCTGAAAGCAGTGGTCTACATTGGTTGTCAGTACAAAGTAGTCCTTTTCTCTCACCAATTCAAGCAGATCCTGATAAACAGGTTTGGGGGCATCTATATAGCGGTTTACCCAGATAAAACGGCTCCAATAGGCCCAGTAGGCTTCCTGCGTGGGAAAAGGATAAAAGCCGCCGGAATACATATCATGAAAGCCATACTTCTCCTCAAAATCAGAAAAGTACTTCTGGAACCGCACGCCATCATAGACGAATCCCGCTGAGGCAGACAGTCCGGCTCCGGCTCCGATCAAGATCGCCTCGGACTGCTTGATCGCTTTATACAGCCGGAAAATGTCTTTCACCGGCTGGGATGCTTTGGCCTGTGTGTTACACTTTCCAAACATAATTGACTCCATTTCTCCAAAATCCCGGTTGGGATTCCTCCTTGCAAATGTCAGACGGTAACCACAATCTTCCCGTTGACCTTTCCGCTATCCAAGGCCCGGCAGGCTTCCGTTATGTGGGCAAAATCAAAGACCGCTCCGATTTCAGGAGAAAGGCTGTGATTCTGGATAAAAGAGAAGATGCTGTCCATGGTTGCCTGTGTCGGGTAGTTGCTGAAAAAGCCGGTGAGGTAGACACCGTTGGGGATGTCCTTGATGGGATCAAAGCCATTCAGGACAAACTGGCCGCCCAGAATGCCGGTATTGCAGACAATACCGCCGGGCTCCACGCACCGCAGGCTGTCCAGAAGGGTGTGCGGCCCCACCAATTCCAACACTTTGGTCACATCGGGCATCTGACCCTCCAGTGTTCCGGTGTCCAGCACCGCCTTATCGGCACCATGGAGCAGCGCCAGTTTCTCCCGACGGTGGGTAGTTGCAATGACCCTGCTCCCCAGAGCCTTGGCAATTTGGATGGCCGCATAGCCCAGAGCGCAGGTGCTGCCCCGGATCAGGAGCGTATCCTCCTTTTCCAGATGGAGGCAGTCGAACAGAGAACCCCATGCGGTGAACCATGTCTCAGGCACGACGGCCAGTTCCGCCCAGGGAAGGCCGGACTCTACCGAAAAGACATGATGGGTAGGTAGGAGGGCATATTCGGCGTAACTGCCATCAAAACTGCGCCCCATGCCACCCATGAGAGCGGCCACCTTTTGGCCGATGGAAAAATGGCTGTCCGAGGGATCTGCTACCTCGCCTACGCACTCAATGCCGGGGATAATAGGCTTTTGAATGTAGTCCGCCTGGATCTCACCAAGCCGCAAAATCTGTTCGGAGTGGTTCATTCCAAAGGCTCGAACTTTGACCAGTATCCAGCCGGGCCTCACCTGGGGAATGGGGACTTCTGTCAAACGCACAGCGTCCGCCGGTGTGACGCCAGTGAGAACAACGGCTTTCATCATTCCGTCCAAGTTATGGAACCTCCTTCCAGCATTGGGGATCTGGGGCGTACATATTGCCGTGATACCCGGCGGCCACAGCAGGACAGCCACGGCAGAAGCGAAGTAGTTCACACTTGGAACATTTCTCAAATTTGTCGTACTGCCGGTATTCCTCATACTTCGGGCCGGTAAACAGTTCCCAAAGATCATCCGTAAGGGCATTGCCCACTTTACTCTCCATCCGCCGGCAGGCATACACAGCTCCATCGGAGAGGATCGTCATATGGCAGTTGCCGCAGTTACAGCCGCCATAGATCATGTCCGGCTCCAGCTGCTCGTCAATGTGGAACAGGCCCTTTTCATAGAGAAACAGCGTCCACAGATGATCCTTCAGGTTAAAGGTGGTCTCACACCCCTGTGCCTCGTACATCTGGAATTTCTCCCAGCACTGTTCCATCATCGCACGATACTCCTGGGGAGAGCAGGTGGTGTCCCGATCTTCCGTAGAGGGACAATAGCGGGCAAAGGCAAAGATGTCTGCTTTGTTTTCCACAGCCACATCTACCAAAGCCGGGATTTCGCTCACATTCCATTTTGACACCGTTGCCATAATCGCCACATGAATGCCTGCCCGTTTCAGCATTGGGATGACTGCCAGCGTTTCATCGTAGGAGCCCGGGCGGCGAATGCGGTCATGGGTTTTACGCAGGCCGTCCAGAGACAGCTGGTACTTTCGGCAGCCGTAAGCGGCAAGACGCTTACACACCGCATCCGTGAGGTGGAAGGGATTGCCCAATACGGCAAAGGGCAAGTCGCGCTCCTTGAGCAGCCCGGCCAGCTCCCAAAACTGTGGGTGGAGAATGGGATCGCCTCCGGTGATGTAGAAATAGGGCAACCGGCCAGCTTTCTCACAGAAGGCCTGGCAATTTTCAATGACTTTGGTCATATCGTTCAGGGCCATTTCCTGAAACTTGGCATGGCTGCCCAGAGCGTAAATATAGCAGTGCTTACAACGCTGGTCACAAGCCTCGGTGATATGCCACTGAAAAGCAAAGTATTCCATGGTTTCGTCCTCCTGTTTGTATGCTTACATCCGGGGAGCGCATTTCCTAAACCGTGGAGCTATCCGCCGTTTAGGAAATGAGCCCCCACAGGATACCCTGCGGGGGCGCGGGGTTTTACTTCTTGTCACCGGCGCCGCAGGCAGAGCCGCAGGCGCTGGGCTTGGGCTCGGCAGGCTTGGGATCACCGGCGCCACAGGCGCTGCCGCAAGCGGAAGCAACCTTGTTCTCGGCCTTTTTACCCCAGCCAAACAGATTTTTCAGTCCCACAAGTAGTCCCTCCTTCCTCTTGATTTATCAGTTGAAAACAGGTCATTTGTGTGATGGCCCTGCTTGCATTATTGAGTATAATGCCGGGGAATGGGCCAAACAAGTACGCACTTTTTTATAACCCAGTCACCTTTTTGTGACTCATTGACAACCCATACGCTCTGTACTATGATTGGTATGTAACATTCAATTTGAAACTTTTGGGGGTGTATTCCGTGCTGACAAAAGAGGAAATGCCTGCCTGCCCGGTTGCCACCACCGTAGGTTTGATTGGCAGTAAGTGGAAACTTCTGATCCTTCGTAATCTGCTGGCCCGTCCATGGCGGTTCAATGAGTTAAAAAAGGACTTGAGTGGAATCAGCCAAAAGGTGCTGACCGACAGCCTGCGCTCTCTGGAAGATGACGGCATCGTGACTCGTACCGTCTATCCGGAAGTGCCGCCGAGAGTAGAATACTCACTCAGTGAGCTGGGAGAATCCATGCGGCCCATTATCCTTGCGATGGAACAGTGGGGACTTGTGTATCAAGAAAAAGTCCGGGGTGCGGACTAAATACATAAATTCGATCATCAACTATTGAAAGAAAACATCTTAGGCAGTGTTCGGGTCTAAGATGTTTTCTTTTGTATTTAGAAATAGGTACATCAGCTTTTGACATGCTATATTCAAAGAGGTAGAATTATCTTTTTTGCATTATTTCTAATACTTTATAGTCGTTTTGCTCCATTCCCCTTACTCTTTAGCACTCTTCGGATGGACTGTTTCCGTGTGCTCCGAGCGGCACTGTGGCTAAAAATGTGGTCA
>JAXUUN010000037.1:0-25890 GCA_037231075.1 bacterium
TTGGCATTACAGCAGTTAACAGCACTTAGAAGCAGGTAAAAGTGTAGTTAGTTTCCATAATAATCAACTCCTGACTGTCACACTTCATGGTTGTTTCAGAGAATCATATGCCTGCTCAAATCAGTCCCAGCTCCTGCAGTCTGCTGCGGATATGGGCCTTTTCCTCCTGGGTGGCGGGGATGAAGGGAGCTCTGGGATAGCAGGAGACGATCCCACGGATCTCCAGCATGGCGTAGATGGCCAGCTGGGTGGAGCGGGCCAGATACATGATCTCCCGCATCTCGTTGACCTCGAACTGGGTCTTGCGGCAGGCCTCGTAGTCCCCGGAAATCCCCTCCTCAAACATCTTCTTGCAGATCTCGGGGAAGGCGTTGGCGATGCCGGGGATAAAGGCTTTGCACCCCAGCACGCAGGCGGACAGCCACATGGCCTCGGTGCCCAGGGCCACATCAAAGGTGTCGCTCTTGAGAAGGCGCATGTACTTGGCCATGGTCTGGATGTCGAAGGTGGCGTCCTTTACCCCGCTGACCCCCGCCTTCTCCTTCAGCTGGCGGACCAGATCCAGGTCCATGGGGTAGCCCTGGAACTGGGGGTTGTTGTACACATAGACGGGGACCCGGCCCCGGGCGGCTTTCACCAGGGCGTCGTAGTAGTGAATGATCTCATCCTTGGAGTGCTTGAAGTAGTAGGGGCCCACTGCGGCCACCGCCGTGGCCCCGCAGCTGGCGGCGTGGTCCACCAGCCTGGCGGCGGACAGGCTGTCCGCGGTGCCCACATGGACGGTGACGGGGACCCGGCCGGCGGCGGTGTTGACGGTGGTCTCGGCCACGGCCTTGCGCTCCTCCTCAGTCATGAGCACGCCGCCGCCGTAGGAGCCGTTGATGAACAGTCCGTCCACATGCTCCGAGAGGAAATTGACCAGGGTCTTTAGACTTTCAAAGTCCACCTCGCCGTTTTCCTGGAAGGGAGTGACCATGGGGGGGACAACGCCATACATCTGATACATACGCTGCTTCATCCTTTCTCAGCCGACCTGCGTCTGGCAGGCCCGTTTGGTTTCGATCTGTTTGAGGGCCACGGCGATGGAGCCGGTGACGGTAAGCTGGTCCAGCTCCTCCTTGTCGTAGATGCTCTCCACGGTCAGCTCCGGCCCGAACCGGCGGCGGAGCATATAGGTATACATCTTACAGCGGCTTTCATGGCCGTACAACAGGTAATAATTGGAGTCATAGCCCTGTTCCCGCATCTCCCGGAAGGCGTTCAGGTCGTCGGCGGCGATGGCGGCGTCGATGAAGACCTGCCGCTCGTGGCTGTTGGTCTTCATGAGCACCTGGAGGAACCGGGGCATGAGCATGGTCCGTCCCAGACCAGCGTGGCGCACACAGTCCACGGCCACCGCCATAAGCTCCTCGTCGGAGTAGCCTCCGGCCTCCTCCCCCTCCACGGGGATGATGCTCTTGCCGATGTTGGTGGAGTTGACAATGGCCTCATAGAACTGTCCGCTGATGGTGGTGTTGCTGGCTTCGATCTGGGCCTTGTCGTTGATGTACATGACCTTGGTGTGGGAGGAGAGAGCCACGATGTTGCAGGGGTAGGGGAGATGGCGGCTTTGCATGATGCCGACGCACTGTACCTCTTCTCCCCGCATGAAGTCCACCTGGCGCAGGTCCTGGGCCCGGGCGTTCTGAGGGTAGTGGTTCCGCACCCCCCGAACAAAATATACCGGGCGGCGGATGGGGAGCACCGACTGGTCGTTGACCTCCAGGATCCCCTGGGACAGCTGGTGCAGACCCACGGGGGCCACCAGATGGGGGATCTCGATGAGGCCCACCTCGGAGGTGATCATCCCCGAGGCGATGGCAAACTCCACCTGCTGGTCGGGAATGTGGTTTTCCTCCAGAATCTCGAAGAAAAGCTCGGTGACGCCGTTTCTCAGCTTGTCCCGGCTGCCGGTGATGGAGGTGTCCCGCACCCCCACCTTTTTCCGTCCGGAGGCGATGATCCGGCGGTTTTCATCCACGATATAGATGCGGGTCATGGTGGTCCCGCAATCGATGACTGCGAACAAAGTAATCCCTCCTCAGTGCTGTTTGGGGTGGTTGACTGGATTCAGAGGGGGCTGTCCGGACAGTACCCGGGCGGCCTCCTGGGCGGCCTTCAGCTGGAGACTGGCCACCGCCTCCTCGGAGTACCAGGCGGCGTGGGGGGTGACCAGGGCGTTGTCCAGCTTCAGCAGGGGGTGGTCAGGGGGGATGGGCTCGGTCTCAGTCACATCGATGCCGGCCATGGCGATCTCCCCGTCCTTCAGGGCCTGGATCAGGTCCTCCTCCTTCACCACAGCCCCCCGGGCGGTGTTGATGAAGACGGCGGTGGGCTTCATGGCCCGGAAGGCGTCCCGGTCAAAGAGGTGGTGGGTCTGGGCGGTGAGGGGGCAGTGGACGGACAGGTAGTCGCTCTGGGTCAGCAGCCGCTCGAAGCTCACCGGCGTGACCCCCAGCTCCCGGGCGGCCTGGGTGTCCATCATGGGGTCGTAGGCGATGATATCCACCCCGAAGCCGGCCATCTTTTTGGCCACCAGCCGGGGAATGCGGCCAAAGCCCATCAGTCCCAGGGTCCTGCCCTCCACGCGGTAGAGGGGCTTGACCACCGTGTAGCTGCAGTGGCCCTGCTTCACCTGGCCGGCCAGGAAGGTGAGCTTTTTGGCGCAGTCCAGCAGCAGGGCGATGGCGTGGTTGGACACCTCGTCGATGCCGTAGTCCGGGACATTGCACACATAGATGCCCCGCTCCTCCGCCGCGGCCACATCGATGTTGTCCACGCCGATGGCGTAGCGGACAATGACCTTGCACCGGGTGAGGGACTCAATGACCCGGCGGGTGATGGGGGCAAACTGGCAGATGAGGGCGTCGCAGTCCGCCGCCGCGGCGATGACCTCATCCTCGGTCTTGCACTGGTAGTCCAGCAGTTGGGCGCCCAGGTCCTTCATGACCTGCTGTTCCTGGCGGATGCTCTCATAGTAGTAATCGGTGATGACGACTTTTGGATTGTTCATAGCACTCTCCTTGCTCTGTTCCGACACGAAAGTTTTACAGAATAAAACTAAGTTTTAATGTGAGGCTGTGAATTTCAGCTTGCCTGAGCAAGCTGAAATTCGGTATGGGAAAGCTTACAGGGATGTATAGCCCAGCTCCCGGGAGATTTGGGCGGCGACCTGGCGGATCTGATCCAGATAGCTGTCATACTGGTCGCTGCACACCACATCCTGCAGCCCGCACAGGCTGACCCCGGCCACCATTTTTCCGCTGGCCCCGTAGACCGGGGCGCACAGGGAGTAGATATGGGGCTCGTTTTCACCGATGTTGCCGGAGAACTGGTCGGTGCGGGCCTGACGGATCAGCTCCATCAGGGCCTGGCGGTCGGTGATGGTGGTGTCGGTGAATTTCTTCAGCTGGATTCGGTCCAGATAGCGCTCCACGGCGGCGTCGCTGTCCTGAGCCAGGAACAGCCGGCCGATACCGGTGGAGTAGAGCTCGCTGGTGCCGCCGCTCTGGACGGTGAGCTGGGTCCAGGCGGGGACGCTGGAGGGGAGGATCTGGTCCACCATGGCCAGCAGGTCCCCCTCCCGGATGCCCACATAGCAGATCATGTTCAGTTCGTTAGAGAGCTTTTGCAGATGCCGCCGGGCGATCTTGCGCACATCCAGGGAGTTGAATTTCAAAAGGCCCAGGCGGTATACTTCGATCCCAAGGCTGTATTTTTTGGTCACCTCGTCGTAGGAGAGAAAATCCTCGTTGAGCAGGGTATAGAGAAAGCGGAGCATGGAGCTTTTGCCGATGCCGGACATCTCGCTGATCTCAGACAGAGTGAGGCTGGTGTGCTGGTCGTTGAACAGCTTTAGAATGTCCAGGGCCTTTTTGACGGAGGTGATGGTGTAATCCCGTGTTGCTCTCATGGTGCAGCCTCTTTTCCTTTAAATTAGACGGGAAATTGAACGACCCCCTTGAACACGCCGCTCTCCGGCTTGATCCACTGTCCCAGGGCCTGGGCGGCCTGATCAAAGGGGGCGGTGTGGGTGATGAACCGCCCCGGGTCCAGAAAGCCCAGACGCCAGTACTGCAGCACCCGCTCAAAGTCCCGGCGGGTGGAGTTCCGGGTGACCAGAAGACCTGGCTCCCGCATGTGGAAGGAGAGACCGTCCACCTCCAGCGTGCCGTTGCAGATGCCCACAAAGACGATCCTGCCCCCCTGACAGATCCACTTCCAGTCCTGTTCCATGGAGGTCTTGGCAGCGGTGGTGTCTACGACGCCGTCGAACAGATCCCCGTCTGTGATCTGCCGAAGGGTCTGGAGATAGTCCGCCCGGAAGGGGTCCAGGGCGGGGAGCTGGAAGGTGTCCTGGCAGAAGGCCCGGCGCTGGGGATTGCTGTCGGCCAGCACCACCTGGGCCCCGTAGGTCCGGGCGTTGACCGCGCAGCTCATCCCGATGGGGCCCGCGCCGATGACCAGCACCCGGTCCCCGGGCCGCGGGTCCAGCTTGGCCACCGCGTGGGCCCCGATGGTCAGGGGCTCCAGCATGGACACGGCCTCAGCCTTGGGAGTGCCGGGGATTTTCAGCCAGTTGGCGGCGGGGGCGGCCAGATATTCCTGAAGGCCGCCGTCCCGGTGCACCCCGTACAGCTCCAGGGAGCCGCAGGTGTTGGTGCGCCCCTTCCGGCAGGCCCGGCAGGTGCCGCAGGGGATGCAGGGCATCAGGCACACCCGGTCGCCTACGGCCAGGTCTGTGACATCCCGTCCCTTTTTATATACAGTGCCCGCCACCTCATGTCCGATGACCCGGGGGAAGGTGAACAGGGGCTGGTGGCCCTGGATGGCGTGGATATCCGAGCCGCAGACGCACACCGCCTCCACCCGGACCACCACATGGTCGGGGGGACAGACCGGATCGGGCCGGTCCTCATAGGAGAAGTCAAAGGGCCCGTTGAGTACAAGCGCTTTCATAGGCCGTCCTCCCCCTACTTGGTCAGGTATCCGCCGTCCACAGGGATGGTGACGCCGTTGATATACCGCCCGGCCTCGCTGGCCAGCAGGACGGACACCCCCTTGAACACATCGGGCGTGCCCCAGTCCCCCTGGGGGATACGGGCTTTCACCGAGTTATAGCGGTCGGAGTCGGCCACCAGGGGGGCGGAGAGGTTGGTCTTGATCCATCCGGGGGCCAGGGCGTTGACCGTGATGCCGTAGCCGCCCCACTCGCTGGCCAGGACCCGGGTCAGGCCCATGACCGCGTGCTTGCTGGCAGTGTAGGCGGTGGTGTTGAAGCCCCCCAGATAAGACATCATGGAGGCCAGGTTGATGATCCGTCCCCCGCCGCCCTGTTTCAGAAACTGTCTGGCGGCCAGCTGGGAGAGGAAGAAAACCGCCTTCTGATTGATCTGGATGATCTGGTCCCACATCTCCTCGGTGTACTCCAGGGCGGGGGCCCGGGGACAGATGCCCGAGTTGTTCACCAGGATATCCAGCTTCCCGTAGTGGGACAGGACCTGATCCATGATGATGGGGAGCGCCTTCATCTGGCTCACATCCCCCTGAATGGGCAGAAAGTCCCGGCCCAGGGAACGCGCATATTCCTCCATCTCCGTGGGGGCGTGGTGGCAGTAGACGCAGGCGATATCCGCCCCGGCCTCGGCCAGCCCCTTGGTGATGCCGCTGCCGATGCCGGAGCCTCCGCCGGTCACAAGGGCGACCTTGCCGGTTAGAGACAGTTCATCCAGAACCATAATTTTCCCTCCTAAAAAGTTTTATTATATAAAACTCATTTTTATATAATAAAATTAGCACAAAACGAGGGAAATGTAAATGGACAAAAATCACAGCATTTTTTCTGGGAAATTATGCAAAACACCCACGGACAAGGAATCCGGGGGCAAAAGCGGGCTGAGGAGGGCCTCAGGGGACCAGGCGTGGGACAAGCTCACGGATCTGCTCCCCGGCCCGGGCGAGGATATCCTCCACCGGGGCGCCCATCACATCCAGGTTTTCCGCCATGACGCGGTGGGCGCTGGAAATGCCCATCATGGCCCCCCAGGCCTTTACATACTCAAAGCCCAGGTTGGCCCCGGCCATGGGCCCGCCCCCGGTGGTGATGTACACCAGGTGTCTGGCCCGGCTCAGCCCCACCTGCTCCCCCTGGGGGGTATAGGCGAAGGTGAGTCCCAGGGTGCTGGCCCACTCCAGATAGACCTTCAGGGCGGCGGGGAAGGCCAGGTCCCAGTAGGGGGCCCCCACCAGAATGAGGTCGGCCCCGGCCACCTCCCGGGCGGGGGAGAGCAGGGGGTGGTCCGCCTCCTCCCCGGCCAGGCGGTCCCGCTGTTGGGCCAGAGAGGCGGTGAGCACCGGCAGGTCGGCGGCGGTGAGATCCCGGCGGATGACACGGCACTGGGGACGCAGAGCGGTGTATCCCTTCAGAAAGTCCTCACAGAGGGTCCGGGTGCGGGAGAGCTCCCGGCGCATACAGGCGTCTACAAACAACAGCTGTTCCATCAGGGGGTCACCTTACCTTTCAAGAAGTGTTCCGCCTCCCGGGCGGTTTTGACCAGATATTCCATGGCCTGGGCGGGCCAGCGGCCCACGGCGGTCTCCCCGGTGAGCATCAGGGAGGAGGCCCCGTCCAGCACGCCGTTATAGATGTCGCTCACCTCCGCCCGGGTGGGGACGGGGCGCTGCTCCATGGACCAGAGCAGCTGGGTCACCAGACAGAAGGGGACCTCCCTCTCCCGGCACCGGCGGGCGATGTCCTTCTGCACCCCGGGCAGCTTCCACAGGGGCATGGCGTTGCCCAGGTCCCCCCGGGCGATGCAGATCTCGTCGGCCAGGGGCATGATCTCCTCCAGGTGCTCCACCCCCTGGAGGTTTTCGATCTTGGCCGCCACCTTCAGGTGGGACAGCCCCATGCGGCTCAGGGTCTGCCGCAGCACCTCCATGTCCCGGCGGCCCCGGACAAAGGGCTGGAGGATGTGGGTGACGCCGAACTCCTCCGCCAGGGCCAGGTTGTCCAGGTCGGCCTGGGTGAGGGTGGGGGTGTCCACCTGGGTTCCCGGAAGGGCCATCCCTTTCCGGCTGCGGAGAGTGCCGCCCCGGAGGACCTTGCACAGCAGATTCCTGGGGCTGAACTTGCGCACCTCCAGAAGCAGGGCGCTGTCGTCGATGGAGATATGCTGACCCGGCAGGGCGTACTCCAGCACGGCCCTGGGCACGGGAATGCCCCCGTCCCCCAGGAGCACCTGGTCCCCCTGGCGCAGGGGGATGGGGTTGGGCAGCTCGCCGACGCGCAGCTCAGGCCCCTGCATATCCAGAATCAGGTGGGCCTCCGGCCGCCCCGCCCGCCTGGCCGCCGGCCAGTAGCACCGGTTGAGCAGGTGGTCGCACCGGGACAGGGCGGTGTGGGACAAATTGAGCCGGGCGCCGGTCATTCCCGCCCGGAACAGCCGGTCCAGCACCTCCGGCTTGGCGCAGGCGCTGCCCAGGGTGGCGTAAAATTCCATTTGGGTTCCCCCTTGTTCATTTCTACCCTCTATTATGGGGGGCGGCGGGACGGAAGTCAATGGCGGAAGGGGATTGTCTTTTCCGGGGATTTCCTGTATAGTTAAGGGCGAGAAAAGGAGGGATGCCCATGCGGGTAATGGCCATCGACTACGGCGACGCCCACACCGGCGTTGCCATTTCCGACCCCACCGGCTTTCTGGCGGGGGTGACCACCACCATCCACTCCCGGAAGGCGGAGGTGGTGCTCTCTGAGCTGGCTCGGCTGGTGAAGGAGCACCAGGTGGAGCGGCTGGTCATGGGATTTCCCCGGAATATGGACGGCACCGAGGGGCCCCGGGCCCAGCTCTACCGGGACTTTGCCGCCCAGGTGGCCCAGGCCACGGGCCTGGAGCCTGTGCTGTGGGATGAGCGGCGCACCACGGTGGACGCCCACCGCATTCTGGCCGAGGGGGGCAAAAACGCCAAAAAGCGGAAGAAGACGGTGGACGCTGTGGCCGCCTCCCTGATTTTAGAGGGATATCTGGACTTTCAGCGCATGAAAAACCGCTAAAGGAGGAGCAAGCATGTTATTTGTCAATGTCACCTACACCATGAAGCCCGGCATGCGGGATACTTTTTTGAAGGAAGTGCGGGACCAGGGGGTTCTGGACGCCGTGCGCCATGAGGACGGCTGCATCCAGTACGCCTACTTCCTGCCCACGGAGGAGGACGGCACCCTGCTGCTGGCCGAGCGCTGGCGGGACTGGGCGGCCCAGCAGGCCCACCTGGCCACCCCCCATATGGCCAAGCTGGCCGAGATCAAGGCGCAGTGCGTCACCGACACCAGGATGATCGCCGGAATCGCTGAGGAGTGACCCAAACTCCCCCGGCGGGAATATTTGCGAGGAGGAACTGACCTATGGAGATCAAAACTGTCTGGGCCGTATACTTCAGCGGCACCGGCACCACCGAGAAGGTGGCCACCCATCTGGCCAAGGCCATTGCCCAGGGCCTGGGGGCGGAGTACAAATCCCACGACTACACCCAGCCCGCCGGACGGGCGGGCGAGCTGAACTTCGGGCCGGAGGAGCTGGTGGTGCTGGGCACCCCGGTGTACGCCGGACGGGTACCTAATCTGCTGCTGCCCTTCGTCCAGAACAGCATCCACGGCCAGGGGACCCTGGCCGTCCCCGTGGTGCTCTATGGCAACCGGAACTTTGACGACGGCCTGATAGAGCTGCGCAATGTGATGGCGGGCAACGGCTTCTGCCCCATCTCCGCCGCCGCCATCGTGGGGGAGCACTCCTTCTCCAAGATTCTGGGGGCAGGCCGCCCCGACGGGGAGGACATGGCCCTGGTGGACCAGCTGGCCGGGGAGACGGTGGAGAAGGTGGAGAGCCTGACCGCCCTGCCTGAGAAGCCCGTATTCGTGGAGGGCTGCGACCCCATCCGGCCCTACTACACCCCCCGGGACCGCCACGGAGAGCCCATCAAGGACTTTTTGAAGGCCAAGCCCAGGACCGACCCGGACAAGTGCGTCAAGTGCGGCCTGTGCGCCCGGCTGTGCCCCATGGGCTCCATCGACCCCAATGATGTGTCCAATGTAGTGGGCAAGTGCATCAAGTGCTGCGCCTGCGTGAAGAAGTGTCCCACGGGGGCCAAGTACTTCGACCACGAGGGCTACCTGTACCACCAGCACGAGCTGGAGGACCAGTACGCCGGCCGCCGGGCGGAGAGCAAAATATTTATCTAAATTCGACCCAGCGGCTGCGCCGCTGAAAAAAGGCCGCCGGCTGAACGAAAGCCGGCGGCCTTTTTGCAGAAAAAGCCCTCCTGCAGGGAGTTCCGGCGCCCGCAGGCGACGGAATAAATTTTAATCCGTCATTTCCGGCGACATGTGCGTCGGAAATGACACTTCTCACGCAAGGTGAGCCGACTTTTCCGTAAGGAATCGAGGCCCACCTTGCGTGCAGACCTTCTCGTACAAGTGGCGAAGCCACTTGTACGAATTTATTTCAAGGCGTCGGACACTTTCAGCAGCGTGTCCTCATGGGTGCGGTCGATGAGGTGGGTGTAGATTCGCCCGGTGGTGGCGGGGGTGGCGTGGCCCAGGGCCTTGCCGATGTCAAAGAGGGACACCCCCTGGAAGGAGGCGATGGTGGCGAAGGAGTGCCGCAGTCCGTGGAGGGTGACCCGGGGGAGGTTATTTTTCCGCACGAACCGGGTAAAGGCCAGGGACAGGGCGTTGGGGGAGAAGGGCTGGCCCCTCTTGTCCAGCACCACATACTCCGGCGGGTCGGGGAGGACCTTCTTCTGCCGCTCCAGCTCGGCGGTGAGCAGATGGAGCAGGTCCTCGGGGATGTACAGGGTGCGCACCGAGGAGCGGTTTTTGGTCTCCTTCTGGACGATGTTGGCCCCGAAGGCGGTGCGGGCCTCCCGGATGTAGAGGACCCGGCGCTCAAAGCTCACATTTTCCCACTTCAGTCCGCACAGCTCCTCCCGGCGCAATCCCAGACTGCCCGCCAGCTTGGCGGGCAGTTCCAGAAAGTGTCCCTCCAGCAGGGCGTACAGGCGCTTGAGCTCCTCGGGCTTGTAGAAGTCCGCCTCGTACACCTTGGCCCGGGGGGCCTCCACCCGGTCCATGGGGGAGACCAGAAGCATGTCCTGCTTCACCGCCGCCCGCAGGGCGGAGGAGAGCATGTCGTGGTGCCGGCGCAGGGTGTTGGAGGAGAGATTCGCCTTTTGCTGGACATGGGTGTAGTACTGCTGGATGTCCTTGGGGGTCAGCTTCAGCAGAGGGATGCTCCCCAGGGCGGGGTCGATGTGGTTGTCGATCATCTTCTGATAGGCGTAGACGGTGGTGTCCGCCCGGTTGGGGCGCACGATGGTGTCCATCCAGTACTCCAGCCAGTCGGAGAGGGTGAGCTGGTGCCGGGGGGTCTGCTGTTCCTGCTCCCGGTGGGCCAGAAAGTCCCGCAGCCCCGCCCGGGCGGCGGACAGGGTGGGGAAGGTGCGGTACTGCCGCAGCCGCTTCCCATTGGCGTCCAGCCCCAGGTCCATGTTGACATAATACAGACCCCGCTGGTCGTCATAGGAGATGTTGCGCTCTACTTTTTTTCTTGCCATAACTTTTACCTCCGTTCTGATTTGGCACAGGCAGTCTTTTTTGCCGTGCCGTTATAAAGAAAGGGCGAGCGTTCCCTTTCTTTACAGGCAAGCATATATTGGAAAAAAGTGGAGTGGCAAGAGAAATGTTGTAAATTAGTGAAAAAAAGCGAAAAAAGAGGAAAAAGAAAGGCCTTTCCCAACCCTGCCGCCCTGTGGTACAATAGCGGAAAAAGGGACCTGATTTGGTCCCGGAGAGCTATGGTGATGGAATGATCCGCATTGGAAATCTGCCCCTGCCCCCTGGAGGGGACATGGAGCAGCTGAGAAAACGGGCGGCCCGGGCTCTGGGGGTGCGCCCCGGGGCGCTGGGGGAGCTGGAGATCGTCCGGCAGTCCATTGACGCCCGGAACAAAAACGAGACCCACTATGTATATACCGTGGAGGTGTCCATGGCCGACGAGGAGCGGCTGGTCCAGCGGGCCCCCGGGCGGAATGTGACATTGTCCCGGCGGGAGGCGTACGCCTTTCCCAGGGTGGGGCGGAAGTCCGCCCTGCCCCCGGTGGTGGTGGGTATGGGCCCGGCGGGGCTCTTTGCCGCTTTGTACCTGGCCCGGAACGGCCTGCCCTCCATCGTGCTGGAGCGAGGCCGGGATGTGGACGCCCGGACGGCGGATGTGGAAAAATTCTGGTCCGGGGGAGAGCTGGATGAGACCTCCAATGTCCAGTTCGGGGAGGGGGGAGCCGGCACTTTCTCCGACGGCAAGCTCACCACCGGCACCCACGACCCCCGGATCGGGGCGGTAATGAACACCCTGGTGGAGGCGGGAGCGCCCGGGGATGTGCGGTACTCCCACAAGCCCCACATCGGCACCGACATTTTAAGGGAAGTGGTGAAGACCATCCGGGAGGAGCTGATCGCCCTGGGGTGTGAGGTGCGCTTCCAGCACCGGCTGGAGAGGCTGACCATCCAGGAGGACCGGGTGGCCGGGGTGCGGGTAGCCTCCCCCCAGGGGGAGTACGACCTGCCCTGCGACGCCCTGGTGCTGGCACCCGGCCACTCCGCCCGGGACACCTTCCGGATGCTCCGGGAGGCGGGGGTTCCCATGGAGAAGAAGAACTTTGCCATCGGGGTGCGCATTGAGCACGACCAGCGGACGGTGAGCCGCCAGCAGTACGGCCCCGCCTTTGAGGCCTTCCCCCCCTCGGACTACAAGCTGGCCTGTCACCTGCCCAATGGCCGCTCGGCCTTCACCTTCTGTGTCTGTCCCGGGGGACAGGTGGTGGCCGCCGCCTCGGAGCGGGGGGGCGTGGTCACCAACGGCATGAGCCTCCGAGCCCGGGACGGGAAGAACATCAACGGGGGACTGCTGGTGGGGGTGGGTCCTGAGGATTTTCCTGGGGATGTGCTCGCCGGTGTGGACTTTCAGGAAAAATGGGAGCGGGCCGCCTTCCGGCTGGGGGGCGGGAACTACTGTGCCCCCGCACAGCGGGTGGAGGACTTTCTGGCCGGGCGGCCCTCGGAGGGGCCGGGGGCCATTCTGCCCACCTACCGCCCCGGGGTGCGCTGGACCGGGCTGGAGGGCTGCCTGCCCGGGTATGTGACGGACACCCTGCGTCAGGCCCTGCCCCTGCTGGACCGGAAGCTCCACGGCTTTGCCGCCCCCGACGGGGTGCTCACCGGGGTGGAGACCCGGTCCTCCTCTCCGGTGCGGATTTTGCGGGGAGAGGACTTTCAGTCCCCCCTCCGGGGCCTCTACCCCTGCGGCGAGGGGGCGGGCTACGCCGGAGGAATCGTGTCCGCCGCTGTGGACGGCATCCGTGTGGCCGAGGCGGTGGCAAAAAAATAACAAAAGGGCGCTGTCCAGTTGGACAGCGTCCTTTTTGGATTCTCTTGTTTTCTCGAAAAAGTGGTGATACCACTTTTTCGATTGTCATTGTACATGTGTGTGGTTGTTGATGTGTTTGGCGCAGTAGCAGTAGTAGCCGTTGCACTTGGAGCAGTAGCGAAACTCCATATTGGGATCGTCCTGGTCGGTGATGCCGCACACGGAGCACTTGTGAAGGTAGCCCCGCTTCTCCTTCAAATCCTTCTGGGCCTTTTTGAAGTTGATGGTCTGGGCGGAGGCCCGGTGCCGCACTCGCTCCTGTCCCCGGTGGAGCATGGAGGACAGATCCTCCCAGAAGAAGAACAGGTAGTTGAGAATGGCGATGACAGGGACCAGAGCCATGATCCACTGGCGGCTGAAGAGGGCGGAGCCGATCTCCCAGACGAAGAACACCAGGTCCAGCCAGGCCAGCCACTTCACCTTCAGGGGGATGATGCCGTAGAGGAGCACCTGCATGTCGGGGTACAGTGTGGCGAAGGAGAAGAACATGGACATGTTCACATAGGACATGCTGGCTGTGGGGACCGCCTGCAAAAACTCCCGGATCTGATCGGCGCCCGCTCCCATGCCCGCCAGCTGTCCCCAGAGGACGGCGTAGATCACAAAGCCGGCGACGATGTTGAAGATGACCCCCAGCCCGTAGAACACCGTAAACCGGGTGGTGCCCCACTGGCGCTCCAGGGCCGAGCCGATCCAGTAGTAGAAGAAGGTGGACAGGGCGAAGAGGAAGGTCTTGCCGAAGATGGAGGAGGCTCCGGTGTCCAGGGGAACAAAGACGAAGGTAATCAGCCGCCACACCTGGCCCCGGAGAATGAGACCGGGGTAAAAGTCCAGAAACAGCGAGGCCATGCCGTTTGTCAGCGTATCAGCCACAAAGACGAATACATTGCCCAGGGCGATGTACTTCATCAGCTCCGGGATGCCCAGCCTGGGGTGGTTATAGCAGAATTTACTCAGACCGCGGGAAATGGCTTTCATGAAAAGCCTCCTCCTTTTGTGGAAATGTCATACGGGTCATATTTTATCCACTTTTTCCAAAAAAGTCTATATCCAAAGTGTTAACATTTCCGAAGAAAGAAAAACCGCTTTTTTTGCGGCGGGAGATGTGGTAAAATGAAAGACAACGCAAAACTGTTCAATTCACTCTGGAGGAATGTGACATGAGCATGGTAAAGGATATGTCCCTGGCCCCCTCGGGCCGGCAGAAAATTCAGTGGGTGCGGGACTTTATGCCCGCCCTCAGCGGCATCGAGGAGCGCTTTCGCCGGGAGAAGCCCTTTGAGGGGCTGACCATCGCCGTCTCCGTCCACCTGGAGGCCAAGACCGCCAACCTGGGCTTGGTCCTTCGGGAGGGGGGCGCCGATGTCCACCTCACCGGCTGCAACCCCCTGTCCACCCAGGACGATGTGGCCGCCGCCGTGGCCGAGCTGGGGGTGGACACCTACGGCATCCACGGGGTCACCCCCCAGCAGTACGAGGACCTGCTGGTGGAGACCCTGAAGTGCCGCCCCCACCTGATCGTGGACGACGGAGGGGATCTGGTGAACCTGCTGGGGGGCCGCTGCGCCCAGTACGCCGACAGGCTCTTCGGCGGCTGTGAGGAGACCACCACCGGCATCCACCGCCTCTACGCCCGGGAGCGGGAGGGCATTTTGCCCTGTCCCATGATGGCGGTGAACGACGCCAAGGCCAAGCACTACTACGACAACAAGTACGGTACCGGGCAGTCCGCCTGGGACGCCATCATGCACACCACCAACCTGATGGTGGCGGGCAAGACGGTGGTGGTGGCCGGGTACGGCTGGTGCGGCAAGGGCATCGCCATGCGGGCCAAGGGTATGGGGGCCAATGTGATCGTCACCGAGGTGGACCCCTTCAAGGCCCTGGAGGCCACCATGGAAAACTTCCGGGTCATGTCCATGGACGAGGCCGCCAAGGTGGGGGACATCTTCGTCACCGCCACCGGCTGCAAGGATGTGATCGTCCGGCGGCACTTTGAGACCATGAAGCATAACGCCATCCTCTGCAACTCCGGCCACTTCGACTGCGAGGTGGATGTGGCCGCCCTGAGGGGCATGGCGGTGGAGCGCTTCCCCCGCCGGGAGAACATCGAGGGCTTCCGCCTCCCCGACGGCCGGGTGCTCAATGTGCTGGGGGAGGGGCGGCTTGTCAACCTGGCAGCGGGCAACGGCCACCCCGCCGAGATCATGGATATGTCCTTCGCCGTCCAGGCCCTCTCCCTGGAGTGGCTGGCCAAGCACCGGGACCAGCTGGAGAAAAAGGTCTACATCGTCCCCGACGAGATCGACGACCAGATCGGCCGGGTGAAGCTGGCCGCCATGGGGCTGACCATCGACACCCTCACCCAGGAGCAGAAGGACTATCTGGCCGGGTGGAAGGCCTAACATAACAGGTAAGAAGGAACAAGGCAATGCACAACGAACTGACCAAGGTGGACATTCAGAAAATGCGGGAGGAGCTGGACTACCGGCGCGTTACCCTACGCCCCCAGCTTCTGGAGGAGGTGAAGGTGGCCCGGTCCTTCGGCGATCTCAGCGAGAACTTTGAGTACAAGGCCGCCAAGCGGGAGAAGAACAAAAACGAGAGCCGGATCCGCTACCTGGAGAACATGATCAAGACCGCCCGGGTCATCGAGGACCACTCTGGGGCGGACACGGTGGGCCTGTATGACAAGGTGACCATCTACCTGGAGGAGGACGACGAGGAGGAGACCTGGCAGGTGGTGACCACCGTGCGCCAGGATGTGCTCCACGGCCTTATCAGCAAGGAGTCCCCCATGGGTGCCGCCCTGCTGGGGCGGAAGGTGGGGGAGCGGTTCCATGTCCAGGTGAACAAGGAGTACGGCTATGACGCCGTGGTCCGGTCCATTGAGAAGGGGACCGACGACGGCTCCGCCGCCCTCAACTCCTATTGAGTTCCCTGGGGAAAAGGGGGCGGTCCGCCCTTAAAATCCGGAATCATAACATCCGCATATTTTAGGCCCATTTATGCTGAGACATGCGGCGGTTGATGTGATAAGATAGCTACGAAAACTGGTTGCGTCTTCCGTTTTGGAAGGGCGGAGGGCGAACCAAAAGAAAAATAAATGGAAAGAAAAGGGGATTATTGCCATGGCAATCCAGAAAATCTTCGTAGTGGGCGCCGGCCTGATGGGCAGCGGCATTGCCCAGAACGCTATTTGCAGCGGATATGATGTGACCCTCAACGACCAGTGTCAGGAGGCCCTGGAGCGGGCCCAGGTTGGAATTCAGAAGGCCCTGGAGCGGGAAGTGGAGAAGGGCCGCATGACCCAGGAGGCCATGGACGCCGCTCTGCCCCATCTGTCTCTGGACATCACCCTGGAGGGGGCCAAGGACGCCGATCTGGTGATCGAGGCCGTCTTTGAGAACCTGGAGGCCAAGCAGGCTGTGTTCCAGCAGCTGGAAGAGGTCTGCCCCCCCAACACCATCTTCGCCTCCAACACCTCCTCCATCTCCCTGACCGCCCTGGCCGCCGCCACCAAGCGTCCCTCCCGGGTTGTGGGCATGCACTTCTTCTCCCCCGTGCCCAAGATGCGCCTGTGCGAGGTCATCTTCGGCCTGCTCACCGACCAGGAGGTCCTCCATGAGATCAAGATCGTGGGCGAGAAGATGGGCAAGACCCTGATCCTCTCCGACGACAAGCCCGGATTCATCGTCAACCGCGCCCTGCTGCCCATGCTCAACGAGGCCTGCGTCATCGTGGGCTCCAACATCGGCAGCGTGGAGGATATGGACAACGGCATGAAGCTGGGCTGCAACCACCCCATGGGTCCCCTGGAGCTGGCTGACATGATCGGTCTGGACATCCTGCTGAATGTTATGAATGTTCTCTCCAAGGAGTACGGCGAGAAGTACCACCCCTCCATGATCCTGCGGAAGATGGTCACCGCCGGGTTCCTGGGCCGCAAGAGCGGCGCCGGCTTCTACATCTACGAGAACGGCAAGAAGGTGGGGGTCAACCCTGTCCTGGTCCAGCACCACAGCCTGGAGCAGTAAAATTAGTCAAGATCCCGGACCCGTCAGGGTCCGGGATTTTTCTTGCCTTTTGGATAGATTTCGGGCTATAATGAAGAAAATGTGTGAGGAGGCGAGGATCATGACCGGCTTTGCCGTCTATGACAGTCCCTTCGGGCCCATCCGCATGGATTATGAGGGGGAATACCTCACCCGGCTGCGGGTGGCGGAGCTCACCGGGGAGCGGGGGACGCCCACCCCACTCACCCACGAGACCTTCCGCCAGCTTCAGGAGTATTTCGCCGGAACACGTCGGGAATTTGAAGTGCCCTATGAGCTGCGGGGGACGACATTTCAGAAACAGGTCTGGTCGGCTCTGGCCGCCATCCCCTACGGCAAGACCCGGAGCTACCGGGACATTGCCGCCGCTGTGGGAAATCCCGGGGCCGTCCGGGCGGTGGGAGCGGCCAACGGGAAAAACCCCCTGTGGATCATTCTGCCCTGCCACCGGGTGGTGGGGGCGGACGGGAGCCTCACCGGCTACGCCGGGGGACTGGAGATGAAGCGCCGGCTGCTGGAGCTGGAGCGGTCCGTTTTGGAGAGAAACAGGGAAAACAGTTGACAAACGGAAAAAACCTGATATAATCATCCGGTACAATTTGATAGCCTTATCAAGAGTGGTTGAGGGACCGGCCCGATGAAACCACGGCAACCTGCCCTGGGCAAGGTGCCAAATCCGGCGGTAGTGTATCGAAAGATGAGGGTGCATCCAAATCTGACGCTCCGCCTGCCGCGGGGCGTTTTTTCATCCTCCCGACAAAAGAAAGGAACAGATTATGGCAAAGAGACTTTTTACATCCGAATCCGTCACCGAGGGGCATCCCGACAAGATCTGCGACCAGATCTCCGACGCGGTGCTGGACGCCATGCTGGCCAAGGACCCCATGTCCCGGGTGGCCTGTGAGACCACGGTGACCACCGGCCTTGTCCATGTGATGGGGGAGATCACCACCAACTGCTATGTGGACATCCCCAAGATCGCCCGCCAGGTGGTGAAGGACATCGGCTATGACCGGGCCAAGTTCGGCTTTGACTGCGACACCTGCGCCGTCATCACCTCCATCGACGAGCAGTCCCCCGACATCGCCATGGGGGTGGACAAGTGCCTGGAGGTCAAGGAGGGCGCCCAGGACGACGGCCTGGACAACGGCGCCGGGGACCAGGGCATGATGTTCGGCTACGCCTGCGACGAGACCCCCGAGCTTATGCCCCTGCCCATCTCCCTGGCCCACAAGCTGGCCATGCAGCTGACGAAGGTGCGCAAGGAGGGACAGGTCAATTACCTCCGGCCCGACGGCAAGACCCAGGTCACCGTGGAGTATAACGAGGACGACACCCCCAAGCGTATCGACGCGGTGGTGGTGTCCACCCAGCACGGCCCTGAGGCCCAGTTGAGCCAGATCCGGAAGGACATGATCGACCTGGTTATCAAGCCCATCATCCCCGCTGAGCTTCTGGACGAGGACACCAAGATTTATGTCAACCCCACCGGCCGCTTTGTGGTGGGCGGACCCCAGGGGGACTCGGGCCTCACCGGGCGGAAGATCATCGTGGACACCTACGGCGGCAGCGCTCCCCACGGGGGCGGCGCCTTCTCCGGCAAGGACCCCACCAAGGTGGACCGGTCCGCCGCCTACGCCGCCCGCTGGGTGGCCAAGCATGTGGTGGCCGCAGGCCTTGCCAAGCGCTGCCAGGTGCAGCTGGCCTACGCCATCGGGGTGGCCCGGCCCGTGTCTGTGCGGGTGGACACCTTCGGAACCGGCACGGTGTCCGACATGAAGCTGGAGGAGGCGGTGGAGAAGGTCTTTGACCTGCGCCCCGCCGCCATCATCCGGGACCTGGACCTGCGCCGGCCCATCTACCGGCAGACCGCCGCCTACGGCCACTTCGGCCGCGCCGACCTGGACCTGCCCTGGGAGAAGCTCAGCCGCTTGGAGGAGCTGAAGGCCGCCCTGGCGTAAAAGAGAGCGCAAAAAAGCTGGAACGGATTTCCGTTCCAGCTTTTTCTCTTATTTGGTGGCTTCCAGGGCAACCCAGCCGTTTTTCTCCCGCTTTTTCGTCAGCTTCAGTCCGGCCTTCCGGATGGCGGCCTCCACCTCCTGGGCCCGGGTGTCGATGATGCCCGAGCACAGGAACACCCCGTCCTCCTCCAGCAGGGCGGGCACATGGGGGGCCAGGGGGATGATCACATCGGCCACGATGTTGGCCAGCACCAGGTGGTACTGCCGCTGGGACAGCTCCCGGACCAGAGAGGCGTCGGAGAGGACATTCCCCGCACGGACGGTGTACCGGTCCTTTCCGATGCCGTTGAGGGCGGCGTTCTCATAGGCCACATCCACCGCCTTGGGGTCGATGTCCACGGCCACCGCCTCCCCGGCTCCCAGGCACAAAGCGGCGATGGAGAGGATGCCGCTGCCGCAGCCCAGGTCCAGCACCGCCCGGCCCTCCCGGGTGTGCTCCTCCACTCCCTCCAGACACAGCTGGGTGGAGGCGTGGGAGCCGGTGCCGAAGGTGAGGCCGGGGTTGAGGTAGAAGGGCACCCGGCCCTCGGGCACGGGGTCCTCCTTCATCCACTGGGGGACCACATAGAGCCGCCTACCGATTTCCAGGGGCTTATAGTACTTCTGCCAGCTGTATGCCCAGTCGTTGTCCCCTAGGGAGGTGACGGTGTACTCCCAGCCTAAGCCACGGGTGTACTGCTCCAGCTGCTTTTTCCCCTCCTCGTCGTCGGTGACATAGAACTTCACCCGGGTGACGCCCTTCATCCTGTCCAGCAGCTCCTGGTCCACATAGTCCCAGTACTGCCTGTTCTGTTCCAGAAAGCGGAGAAATTCTCCCTCGTCCTCAATGACCAGGGCCTCCATCCCGGCGGCGGTGAGTTTGGCGCACACCTCGTCCAGCTTGTCCGGGGAGGTGTTCACCGCCACCTCCAGCCATTTTGTCTCCTCCAAAGTGAGACCTCCTTACTTGTTGTAGTATGGGTTCAGCGCTCAGAGCCCACATAGAAGAGGGCCAGGGTGCCCGGGCCGGAGTGGGCGCCGATGACGGGGCCCACATAGTTGATGTAGACCTCCTTCACCCCAAAGCGGTCCTTCACCATCTTCTCCACGGTCCGGGCGTCCTCCAGGCAGTCCCCGTGGCTGATAAAGACGATCTGGTGGGCGGGGTCGATGGCGGTCTTTGCCATCTTGTCCACCAGGGCCTTCAGGGAGGCCTGGCGGCCCCGGGCCTTGCCGATGTTGATGAGGTGCCCCTCGTTGTCCACATGGAGCACGGGCTTGATCTGGAGCATGGAGCCCACCACAGCGGTGGTGGCGGAGATCCGCCCGCCCCGCTTCAAAAAGTGCAGGTCGTCCACGGTGAACTGGTGGCACAGGTGGAGCTTGTTTTCCTCCACCCAGTCCCGGACCTGCTCAATGGTCTTGCCCTTCTCCCGCTCCTTGGCGGCCAGGTACACCATAAGTCCCTGGCCCAGGGAGGCGCACAGGGTGTCCACGGTGTAGATTTTCCGCTCCGGGTACTTCTCCTGAAGCTCGGTGACGGCGATGCGGGAGGAGTTGTAGGTGGTGGACAGCCCCGAGGAGAAGGCCAGCACCAGCACATCCTTCCCCGCCTGGAGCAGGGGCTCCAGAGCGTCGGTATACTGGGCCACATTGACGGCGGCGGTGGTGGCCACCTGCCCCTGGCGGAGCATCTCATAGAAGGCGTGGGGGTCCATCTCCCGGTTGTCCGGGTAGTTGTGGTAGGTCTTCTGGTCAATGGTAAAGCTGAGGGGCAGAACCTCAATATCCAGCTGCCGGGCCATGTCGGCCCCCAGGTCAGCGGAGGAATCGGTCAAAATCACGAAGTCAGCCATTAAAATCTCTCCTTTGTATTCAATCAAGGGGGAAGTGATCCCTCTTATTTCCGTTTTCCCTTTTCGTCCGGGGGCTGGAGGATGTCCAGAATCCGGGCGCAGGCCAGCTGGTTGGCGTAGCTGCGCAGGGCGAAGTCCAGGGCCATCCGGGGCAGATCCCGCTCCTGGGCCTCCGGGTCGATGGCCTGGGCGGTCTCCGTCAGGGCCCGGTCCAGGGCCCGGCAGAAGTAGTCGTAGAGCTCCGGAGAGCTCTTTCCCGTCTCCCGTCCGGCGTTGAGCAGAGCGCCAATGTCCCGCACCGACAAAATCTGCTTCAGGGCCCCCACGGCGGTGAGGTAGCCCAGGTGCTCCGGGCCGTACCGCTTCCCCTCCGCCCGGGGGACCAGGCCGTCCTTGATGTAGTTGTTCACCATGGCCGAGGTGAGGGGGGTGCTGTGGTCAAAGCGGATCAGCTGCCGGGGCATATAGGAGATGAGCTGATCCATGTACAGGGCGATGTCGGGCAGCTCCTTCCAGGGGGTGGGGCGCTCCTGCTCCATGCGCCTGCGGAGATCCTGTAATTCTTCCATGAAGATCCCTTTCCTTTAAATGTTGTATTGAATATTATATCATGAGATTATTAAAATATCAATGCCGAAGTGGAACTCAGCGATGGCTCTGGCGGCGGCGCAGGCGCTCCAGGGCCGCCCGGTGCCGGAGGGAACGCAGGGAGGGGAAGGCCTTCATCAGGCGCTTCTGGCCGAAGGTGTTCTTGTCCATGAGGGCCTGGACGCTGTCCTTCCACTCCTGGAGCTGCCGGCGGTTCTGAGCCCGGCGGGCCTCCATGCGGGACTGCACATCCTCCTTCAAATCGTCCAGATTGTCGGAGAACTCCTCCCGGCGGCGGGCCAGACGGTCGGAGAGCTCCTCCATGTCCTCCCGCCAGTCGGCGCCCTTTTCGGCGGCGTCCAGCACCCGCTCGGCCAGATCCTCCCCAAAGTCGTTGGAGGCCGCCCGGATGCGCCCGGCCAGCTCGTCGATGAGGGCCAGCCGCCGGTTGAGCTTGGTGATGGTGGACACGGTGGCCGCCAGGTCCACCACCATCACCGCCCCCAGCACCGCCAGCAGGACCACCCCCGCCGGATGGGGGATGAGGCGGATGAAGAGCAGAACGGTGGGGTGGAGGAGCTTGACCACGAACACGCAGGCAAAGCCCCAGGCCAGGGAGAAGCGCAGGCAGATATAGCCCCCCAGGTTGAAGGGCTCGTTGGAGTAGTCCCACCACCGCTGGGCGAAGAGCTTTTCCAGCAGAAAGCCGGTGACCCACTCCAGGGCGGAGGTGAGGACCACCGAGCCGAGAAACAGCAGAGGCAGGTTATTCTTCAGCGGCTCCAGGAAGGAGAGCACAATGACCACGCCAAAGCCGTAGATGGGGCACCAGGGGCCGTTGAGGAAACCCCGGTTGACAAACCGGCCCGTCTTGGTGGCGGCGTAGCTCACCTCGGTACACCAGCCCAGAAAGGCGTAGATGAAAAAGATCCAGAGGATGTGGTAGAGCATGGGATGGACTCCTTTCCAGGGAAAATACTGTTCTGAAAGAATATCATAAGATAAAAGTAGAAAAATGTCCACTTAATAATTGTGAATAAAATGAGAATGGGAAATGGAGGACGGTTGGCCGGGCCTCCAAACTTGACAGAGAGGCGGGGAAAAGGGTATCCTGATAGGGAAAACCAATTTATTTCAGCGGGGTATGACATGAGCAAGCTGATCGTGGGAATTCTGGCCCATGTGGACGCGGGGAAGACCACCCTGTCCGAGGGCCTTTTATTTAAGAGCGGTGCGGTGCGGAAACTGGGGCGGGTGGACCACAAGGACGCCTTCCTGGATACCGACACCCAGGAGCGGGAGCGGGGCATCACCATCTTCTCCAAGCAGGCGGAGTTTACCTGGCGGGACCGGGCCTTCACCCTGCTGGACACCCCCGGCCATGTGGACTTCGCCGCCGAGACTGAGCGCACCCTCCAGGTGCTGGACTGCGCCATCCTGGTCATCAGCGGCACCGACGGGGTCCAGGGCCACACCCGCACCCTGTGGCGGCTGCTGGAAAAGCACCGCATCCCCACCTTCCTCTTTGTGAACAAGATGGACCTGGCGGGGGCGGACCGGGCGGGGGTGCTGGCCGACCTGCAAAAGAAGCTGGACGGGGGCTGCGTGGACTTTTCCGGCGGTTTGGGCCCCATCCAGGAGGACCTGGCCGCCTGTGACGAGGTTTTGCTGGAACACTACCTCTCCGGGAAAGAGATCAGGGAGGGGGAGGCGGCGGACCTCATCGCCCGGCGGCTCATCTTCCCCTGCTGGTTTGGCTCAGCCCTGAAGCTGGAGGGGGTGGAGGAACTGCTGGACGGCCTTGCCGCCTACGGTCCCCGGAAGACCTACCCCGGGGAGTTTGCCGCCCGGGTCTTCAAGATCGCCCGGGACGGAAACGACCGGCTCACCTATCTGAAGGTCACCGGGGGGAGCCTGAAGGTCCGCTCGGTGCTGGACGGGGGAGAGAAGGGCTGGCAGGAGAAGGTGAACCAGATCCGGGTTTACTCCGGCAGCAAGTACCAGACCCTGGACGAGGCCCCGGCGGGAACGGTGTGCGCCGTCACCGGCCTGACCCAGACCCGCCCCGGCGATTCCCTGGGGGCCGAGCCCCCCGCCGGGGAGCCGGAGCTGGAGCCGGTGCTCACCTACCAGGTGATCCTGCCCGCCGGCTGTGACCGCCACGCCATGCTCCGCAACCTCCGCCAGCTGGAGGAGGAGGACCCCCAGCTCCGGGTGGTTTGGAACGAGGCGCTGGAGGAGATCCACCTGCAGCTCATGGGGGAGGTGCAGCTGGAGGTGCTCACCCGCCTCATCCGGGAGCGGTTCGGGGTGGAGGTAAGTTTCGGCGTGGGCAACATCGTCTACCGGGAGACCATCACAGGGCCGGTGGAGGGGGTGGGCCACTTCGAGCCCCTGCGCCACTACGCCGAGGTCCATCTGCTCCTGGAGCCCGGGGAGCGGGGCAGCGGCCTGCGCTTTGGGACAAGCTGTCCCACCAACCAGCTGGACCTCAACTGGCAGCGGCTCATCCTCACCCACCTGATGGAAAAGCGCCACCGGGGGGTGCTCACCGGCTCCCCCATTACGGATATGAAAATCACCCTGGTGGCGGGGCGTGCCCATGTGAAGCACACCGAGGGGGGCGACTTCCGTCAGGCCACCTACCGGGCGGTGCGCCAGGGCCTGATGCAGGCGGAGAGTATTTTACTGGAGCCCCACTACAACTTCCAGTTGGAGCTGCCTGTGGACTGCGTGGGCCGGGCCATGACCGACATCCAGGGGATGGGGGGCGTGGTGGAGCCCCCGGAGCGGGAGGGGGAGCTGTCCCTCCTCACCGGCCACGCTCCGGTGGCCGGACTGCGGGACTACTGGCGGGAGGTCACCGCCTACACCCGGGGCCGGGGGCGGCTGAGCTGTACTTTGCGGGGGTACGAGCCCTGCCCCGACCAGGACCGGATCGTGGAGGAGATTGGCTACGACCCGGAGCGGGATGTGGAGAACACCCCTGACTCGGTGTTCTGCGCCCACGGGGGCGGCTACACGGTGAAGTGGGACCAGGTCCGGGAGTATATGCATGTGGACAGCGGCCTGCGCCTGGGTGTGGAGCCGGAGCGGGCGGAGCCCGCCGCCCCCGCCGGGGGACAGCGGGAGTACCGGGGGGGCAGTCTGGAGCAGGACAAGGAGCTTCAGGCCATCTTCGAGCGCACCTACGGAAAGGTGGAGACAAAGGCCTTCCAGCCCCAGAAGAAGCCCGCCCGCACCAGCCTGGACGAGGGGAAGTACACCATCCAAAACCAGAAGACCGGCCCGGAGTACCTGCTGGTGGACGGCTATAACATCATCTTCGCCTGGGAGGAGCTGAAGAAGCTGGCCGCCCAGGATGTCTCCGCCGCCCGGGGGGCCCTGGAGGAAATTTTGTCCAACTACCAGGGCTTTCGCAAGTGCGTGGTCATTCTGGTCTTTGACGCCTACAAGGTGAAGGGAAACCCCGGCTCGGTGGAGAAGAAGGGGAACATCTATGTGGTCTACACCAAGGAGGCGGAGACGGCGGACGCCTACATCGAAAAGGCCACCTACGATCTGGGGAAGGAGCACCGGGTGCGGGTGGCCACCTCCGACGCCCTGGAGCAGATGATCATTCTGGGCCACGGTGCCCTGCGTGTCTCCGCCCGCACCTTCCAGGCGGAGGTGGAGCAGGCGGAGGGGGAGATCTCCGCCCTGGTGGCCCGGCACAACCAGCGTAACCGGGACCTGGGCAAGCTCAGGCACACAGCCAGGATCACGAAAAAGCAATAAAAGACAGCCGCCGGCGTTTGCCGGCGGCTGTCTGCTTGTGGAAAGCCCTCCTGCAAGGAGTTCCGGCGCCCGCAGGCGACGGAATCAATTTGAATCCGTCATTTCCGGCGACCTGTGCGTCGGAAATGACACTTCTCACGCAAGATGGGCCGACTTTTCCGTAAGGAATCGAGGCTCAGCTTGCGTGCAGCCTTTCTCGGCAAAGTGCCCATGTCACTTTGCCGAAGTTTAGAGCTCCCCCATTGGCGTGAGGTAGTCCTCCACATCGAAGGGGCAGCCCCGGCGGTAGCAGTGGCGCTCCTCCTCCTCAATTTCCCGGACCACCCGGCAGGGGTTGCCGGTGGCCACCACATTGTCGGGCAGGTCGTGGTTGACCACGCTCCCCGCCCCGATGACCACATTGTTCCCGATGGTCACCCCCGGGAGGATGACGGTGTTGCCCCCGATCCACACATTGTCCCCGATGGTGACGGGGGAGCCGTACTCATAGCCGGAGTTCCGGGCCTGGGGGTGGATGGGGTGCCCGGCGGTGTAGATGGCCACATTGGGGCCGATCATGGCGTATTCCCCGATTTTCACCCTGCACACATCCAGAATGACCAGGTTGTAGTTGGCGTAAAAGTGCTCCCCCACCTCAATGTTGTAGCCGTAGTCGCAGCGGAAGGGGGCCTCGATGTACACATCCTCCCCGGTTTTGCCCAGAATCTCCTTCAGGGCGGCGGCGACGGGCTCCCACCCCCCGGGGGGCATATTGTTAAAGTCGAAAATTTTCCGTTTGACAGCCAGACGGTCCTCGGCCAGACCGTCCTTCCAGGGCTGGTAGGGCAGGCCCGCCAGCATCCGTTCCCGGTGGTTCATCAGTATGAGCGCCTCCTCAGGTTTGTTGGGGAAATTATACCACGGGGGGCGGGAAAAAAGAAGGGCCGGAGGGAAAAGGGTACTGTACATATGGCAAAATCTGTGATATAATAATAAAAATCAGTTTTGCTTGCGGTGATTTCATTCAGCTGGAGTTGACAGACGATGACAAGACCCGGTATCATTCAGAGCAGAGCAGAGCAGAGCAGAGCAGAGCAGAGCAGAGCAGAGCAGAGCAGAG
>JAXUUN010000058.1:0-5042 GCA_037231075.1 bacterium
GCTATATAAACTTGGAAATAAAAAATGCGGAGTATCATCAGCAGACCTTTTCAGATCCTTTAATGATACTCCGCATGGTCCGAGTGGCGGGATTTGAACCCACGGCCTCATGGACCCGAACCATGCGCGCTACCAACTGCGCTACACCCGGATAAATTAGCTTCACTATTATATTTTTTTTTGCCTCTCCTGTCAAGTGTAATATCGCCTTCTCCCAGGAAATATACTGATAGCAACAAACAATGCACAGGGGAGGGGCGTTTATGTACCATCAGCCCACAGGGACAGGGGCCGGTTACAGCAGAGGCGGCAGACGGAAAAGAACCGCGTCCGCCAGCCGGTCGGACCGAAAAGAGCGTCAGGGGAGAAAAGAGCGGACTTTGCTGGTACAGCTGGCCCTGTGTCTGGTGCTGTTTCTGACGGTATTCGTAGGAAAAGGCGTATTTCCCCATAAGCTGGTTCAACTGCGGGAGAATATCGGTTCCATGATCACCCAGGACTTTGATTTTCGTCAGGCTATGGCTGAATTGGGGGAGTCTCTGGCCGGCGGTGACGGCGTATTCTCCGATCTGGGAGAATTCTGCGTTCAGGTGTTCGGGGCCGGGGAGCAGGAGCAGCAGGTCCAGCCGGTGGATTTTCAGCCTCCGGAAGCGGATGCGGTGCTCACCGCGGAACTGAACTTTCTCAGTGAGCAGCCGGACGCCGCTGAGCGGACGGAGCACTATTCTTCCCTCAGTCGGCTGGGAATCACCTTGAAGGAGAAAGCGGAACCGGCTGAAGAGGAGAAGGAGATAGAAGACGCCGCTTACCAGGGGGCGATCATGGCCGCTGGAACGGTATACCTGAAGTCCGACTACAACGGCCCCGCCCTTCCCAACAACTACACCATGGATGTCCTGTCACTGGGAGGACTGGAAACCATGACGCCCATCATGGGGCACATGAACTCCCCTTATGGCTACCGCACCAACCCTGTGACCGGAGATCAGGGGGACTTCCACGGGGGAGTGGACATCGGCGGGCAGATGGGAGATCCCATAGCCGCCTTTGCCAGCGGAACAGTGGAATATATCGGCCAGGACGACTCCTATGGGATTTATTTGCAGATCGACCACGGTAACGGGATCAAATCCTTCTATGCCCACTGCAGCCAGCTTCTGGTCAGCAAGGGAGATCCGGTGACCATCGGGCAGACGGTGGCTCTGGTGGGGGCCACAGGGACGGCAACCGGCCCCCATCTCCACCTGGAGCTGAAATATGGGAAAATGCACATGAACCCCGCCTACTATGTGGAGTTTCTCAACGACCAATGAGAGTGGGAAAGCTGGAGATGACCGGGGGATTCTTTCTGATCCTGGCCCTGCTCAACTATCTGGACCGGCAGTTCATGCTGCCCATGGCGGCGGTAGCCTGTACCCTCCATGAGCTGGGGCATTATCTTGCCATCCGTTTGGCGGGAGGAGAGGTAAGGCTAATCCGCCTGACAGCTGTCGGGGCGGAAATGGTATTAAGCCGCCCTTTGAGCTACTGGCAGGAGGGGCTGGCCGCCCTGGCCGGCCCGGGGGTCAATTTGATCCTGGCCCTGGGTTTCTGCACCAGGGAGGAGGGGGTGACCTTCGCGGGGCTGAACCTGGCGCTGGCGGTATTCAACCTGCTGCCCGTAGGGCGGCTGGATGGGGGACGGACGCTGGGCTGTACGCTGGCGCTGCTGCTGGGGCCCCGCCGGGCCTGCGAGATCGGCGGGTGGCTGGACAGGGGGTGTACGGCGATCTTCCTGTCGGTGGGGTTTCTTCTGGCAGGCGCTGGAAAAAATGTAACGCTCCTGCTCACCGCATTGTGGCTGGGAGCGGTCTGTTTCAAAGAAAATCCCTGGAATTATGGAAAAAGGGCTTGCCAGCGCCTGAAGAAGCCGGTACAATAAAGGGTACGCTTATAATGACCTGGAGGGGAAGATCATGAATCGTACCTTGGAGCAGATCCTGCCGAAAGTACAAAAACCGGCCCGCTACACCGGCGGGGAATATAACGCGGTGGTCAAGGACCGGAGGGAAGTGGACCTGCGCTACGCCCTGTGTTTTCCGGACACCTATGAAATCGGGATGTCCAACCTGGGCTGCCGGATTCTCTACGGGGTGATGAACCGGGAGAAGGGCGTCTGGTGCGAGCGGTGCTACGCCCCCTGGGGGGATATGGAGGAGGCCATGCGCCGGGAGGGGCTGCTGCTCTACGGCCTGGAGAGCGGCGACCCCATCGCCGACTTTGACATCATCGGCTTCTCCCTGGGCTATGAGATGGCCTATACCAATGTGCTCAACATGCTGGACCTGGCGGGACTGCCCCTGCGCTCTGAGGACCGGCCCCAGCTCACTCCTCTGGTGGTGGCCGGGGGCACCTGCTGTTATAATCCGGAGCCTCTGGCCCCCTTTGTGGACTTCTTTGTCCTGGGGGAGGGGGAGGAGGTCACCCTGGAGTACATTGACCTCTACCGCCAGGCCCGGGAGGAGTGCTGGACCAAGGAGGAGTTTCTCCAGGAGGCGGCCCAAATCCCCGGAATCTATGTCCCTTCCTTCTATGAGCCCATCTACAACCCCGACGGCACCCTGGCCGAGATGCGCGTCAAAGAGGGCTCCGGGGCCCCTGAGAAGGTGACCAAGCGGGTGGTGCAGGACATGGACAAGTCCTACTTCCCGGTAAAGACCATCATCCCCTCCACCGAGATCGTTCACGACCGGGTGATGCTGGAGCTGTTCCGGGGCTGCATCCGGGGCTGCCGGTTCTGCCAGGCGGGGTATGTGTACCGACCGGTGCGCAACCGCAGCCCCAAGCTGCTCTCGGAGTACGGCAAGGCGGCCTGCGAGGACTCGGGCTATCAGGAGATGACCCTGTCCAGCCTGTCCTCCACCGACTACCCCTGTCTGCTGGAGCTGTGCGACGACCTGCTGGACTACTGCGCTCCCCGGGACATCGGCCTGTCCCTGCCCTCCCTTCGGGCGGACACCTTCTCCATGAATCTCATGGAGCGGCTCCAGCGGGTGCGCAAGGGCGGCCTGACCTTCGCCCCTGAGGCGGGAACCCAGCGCCTCCGGGACGCCATCAACAAAAATCTGCGGGAGGAGGACCTGCTCCAGTCGGTGCGCACCGCCTTCGCCGGGGGCTGGAGTGGGGTGAAGCTCTACTTCATGCTGGGCCTGCCCACCGAGACCGACGAGGATGTGCTGGGCATCGCCGATTTGGCCCGGAAGGTCTACTTTGCCTGGCGGGAGTGTACCCCCAACCGGGCCCGTGGGGTGCGGATCACCGTGTCCACCTCCTGGTTTGTTCCCAAGCCCCATACCGCCTTCCAGTGGGACGCCCAGATCCCGGTGGAGGAGTACCAGAGAAGGGTGGACCTGCTCCGGGACGCGCTGAAGCGGGACAAGTCCATCACCTACAACTGGCACGACCCCCAGACCAGCTATCTGGAGGCCATCTTCTCCCGTGGGGACCGCCGTCTGGCCGATGTGCTGGAGCGGGCCTGGGAGAAGGGGGCCAAGATGGACTCCTGGAGTGAGTACTTTGACTTTGACCGCTGGATGGAGGCCCTGAAGGACTGCGGCCTCAGCGGCGACTTCTACGCCCATCGGGAGCGGGGGAGAGACGAGGTATTTCCCTGGTGCCGCGTCGACCCCATGGTGACCACCAACTTCCTGTGGCACGAGCGGGAGCTGTGCTATCAGTCCCAGACCACCCCGGACTGCCGCACCCGCTGCTCCGGATGCGGGGCCAACCGACTGCTGAAAGGAGGGGTGTGCAATGGCTGACCGACTGCTGTTCTCCAAAACGGGCCGGGCCCGGTACATCTCCCATCTGGACCTGATGCGCACCTTCCAGCGAGCCTTTGCACGGGCCAAAATTCCCATCAAGCACACGGAGGGGTTCCACCCCCATCCCTTTGTCTCCATCGCCCTGCCCCTGTCCGTGGGCTACTCCAGCCAGTGTGAGATTCTGGAGTTCGGACTGCTGGAGGGGACAGACCCCCTGGAGGTACCGGAGCGGCTCACCGCCGTCATGCCCGAGGGCATCACCGTCCACCAGTGCTATCCCGCCCAGCGGAAGCTGAAGGAGCTGGCCTTTGTCAACTACATCATGAACTTTGAGTACCCCGAGGGCCGGCCCCAGGAGTGCGAGCCCGCCATGGGGGAGCTGCTGGGCCGTGAGAGCTTGGTGGTGGAGAAAAAGTCCAACAAATCCAAGAAGGGCTATACCCAGGTGGACCTTATCCCCCTGATCCGGGAGTGGAGCGCCGAGTGCCAGAGCGACGCCATGGCGGTGAGCATGGTGGTCTCCGCCCAAAACCCGGGCCTGAACCCGGAACTGGTCCGGGCCGCCTTCTGCCGGGAATATCCCCAGTTTGCCCCACAGTTTGTCACCTTCCACCGCCGGGAGGTTCTGGACGGGGACGGGAAAATTTTTCGTTAAGATGACGCAATACCCCTTGACAGTGAAAAAATAATGTGCTAGCATACCACCGACAAAGGGGAGTAGTCGGCGTGCCAATGGCGCGCGGCACCGGTCAACATCATGGGTTGTGTACCCTGGCCATGCCTGAAATGACAAGACCTGTGTTCCGAGGAGGATCACAGGTCTTTTTGTTTTGCCACTGCTTCGTTTGGGCAGGATATAAAAGAAAGGGAGTAGAAACATGGGATTTGAATTTCTGTGGGAAGGTCTGTTGTCCATCACATGGCAGCAGGCGGTCATGTATGTGGTGGGCGCTGTGCTCATCTGGCTGGCCATTGAGAAGGGCTTCGAGCCGTCGCTGCTCATGCCCATGGGCTTTGGCGCGATTCTGGTAAACCTGCCCCTGTCCGGTGTGATCAACCAGGTCAGCGAGGGCGTGGGCGAGACAAACGGCATCATCCAGTGGCTGTTTGAAGTGGGTATCGAGGCCAGCGAGGCCATGCCCATCCTGTTGTTCATCGGCATCGGCGCCATGATCGACTTTGGCCCCCTGCTGGCCAACCCCAAGCTGTTCCTGTGCGGCGCCGCCGCCCAGGCCGGTA
>JAXUUN010000059.1:0-4980 GCA_037231075.1 bacterium
GCGCCGGACTCGGCGGTGATCTTCTGGATGACGGAGCCGCCCTTGCCGATGACCTCACGGATCTTGTCGGGATCGATCTTCATGGTGATCATCTTGGGAGCGTACTTGCTCACCTCGGCTCGGGGAGCGGAGATGCAGGGCAGCATGATCTCGTCCAGGATGGCAAAGCGGGCGTCCCGGGTGATCTCCAGGGCCTCCTTGATGATCTCATGGGTCAGACCGTCGTTCTTCAGGTCCATCTGGATGGCGGTGATACCGGACTTGGTGCCGGCCACCTTGAAGTCCATCTCGCCGTGGAAGTCCTCCACGCCCTGGATGTCGATGAAGGTCTGGAAAGAGCCGTCGTCGTCCTGGATAAGACCGCAGGAGATGCCGGCCACAGGAGCCTTGATGGGCACGCCGGCGTCCATCAGAGCCAGAGTGGAGCCGCAGATGGAGCCCTGAGAGGTGGAGCCGTTGGAGGACAGCACCTCGCTCACCACGCGGATGGCGTAGGGGAACTCGTCCACAGAGGGCAGCACGGGGACCAGAGCCCGCTCGGCCAGGGCACCGTGGCCATACTCACGGCGGTTGGTGGAGCGGGGAGCCCGGGCCTCACCCACGGAGTAGGGGGGGAAGTTGTAGTGATGCATATACCGCTTCTCGGTCTCTTCCCAGATGGTGTCCAGCTTCTGGCAGGCGGCTAGGGTGTTCAGGGTACACACGGACAGCACCTGAGTCTGGCCGCGGGTAAACAGGCCGGAGCCGTGGACCCGGGGCAGCACACCCACTTCGGCGGCCAGAGGACGGATCTCGTTCTTGGCGCGGCCGTCCACACGGTGGCCCTCCAGCAGCCAGGCCTTGACGATCTTCTTCTGGAACTTGTAGGTAAACTCCTCCAGGTACTGGTCCATGTCGGGGTACTCTTCCAGATACTTCTCGTGCCACTTGTCGATCATGGCGTTCCAGCGGGTTTCCCGGACATTCTTGTCGTCGGTGTCCATGGCGGCCTTGGCCTCGTCCATAAACTCGCTGACGATCTTGTCGAACAGCTCCTGGTTGAACTGAGCGTGGTCGTACTCCATCTTGGGCTTGCCGATCTCAGAGACGATCTGGTTAATAAAGTCAATCTGCTTCTTGATCTCCTCGTGGGCCTTCACGATGCCGGCATACATGATCTCGTCGGGGATCTCATCGGCGCCGGCCTCGATCATGACCACCTTCTCGGCGGTGGCGGCTACGGTCACATCCATACGGGAGGTCTTGCGCTGCTCCTGGTTGGGGTTGAGGACGATCTGGCCGTCGCAGTAGCCCACCTCCAGGCAGCCGATGGGGCCGGCGAAGGGGATCTCGGAGTAGCTCACACAGGCGGAGGCGCCGATCATGGCGGCCACCTCGGGGGAGCAGTCGTAATCCACGCTCATAACGGTGCACTGGATGCACACATCATTGCGGAAGTCGTAGGGGAACAGAGGACGCATGGGCCGGTCGATGAGGCGGCTGGCCAGCACGGCGGGCAGAGAGGGACGGCCCTCACGGCGCATAAAGGAGCCGGGGATGCGGCCCACGGCGTACAGCTTCTCCTCAAACTCCACGGAGAGAGGGAAGAAGTCGATGCCGTCCCGGGGGCGGGGAGAGACGGTGACAGCCACCAGCACGGTGGTGTCGCCGTACTTGACCATGGCGCTGGCGCTGGCCAGCTCAGCCACCTTGCCCACCTCGATGGTCAGGGGTCGGCCGCACAGGTCCATGGTCCAGCTCTTAAAGTTGTTAAACTGCTTGTGCTTGATAATGGTTGACATGTTGACACTCCTTTTCTGAAATTCCTCGGAGCGCATACAGCCTTTTAGCACTTGAATACGGGTCGAAGCCGGGCGCTTCCGTGTCACACCTCGGTTCCCTCGCGGGCGGGTCGCTTTCGCTTTGACTCAGAACACAAACAGAATTGCGGGGCAATTCCTGGTTTGTATTCCTCGCTCCACTTCAAGTTCCCCTGCTCGGGAATTCGGCGCTTCGGCCAATATTCAACTGCTAAAAAAACGGTTTGCCTCCGAATCTGCTTTTAATTCATATGTGAACATAGGGCAGCGCGGTGAAACGCTGCCCTATGAAGCACAATTTTATCACGCCGCGGGTCGGGCAATCCGCCCCTCGTGATGTCACGCTGCGGATTGGGCGCGCGGCCAGGTCGCTTTCCCTGCGACTCCGGACACAAACAGCCGGGCTTTGCCCCGCTTGGTTTGTATCCGTCGCTCCGGTCCAAGCTCCCTTGCGCGCCTATCCTACGCGCTTGGTCTTACTTACGGATGCCCAGCTTGGCGATGATGGCACGATAGCGCTCGATGTCCTTGGCCATCAGGTAGTCCAGCAGCTTGCGGCGCTTACCGATCATCTTGTACAGGCCGCGGCGGCTGTGGTTGTCGTGGATGTGCACCTTCAGGTGCTCGGTCAGCTCGTTGATACGAGCGGTGAGAATGGCGATCTGGACCTCGGGGGAACCGGTGTCGTTCTCGTGGGTGCGGTTGGCCTCAATTACGGCCGTCTTTTCGTCCTTGCGGATCATGGAAAATTCCACCTTTCAATTTCATTTGCCCCAAAACGCCCCGGAAAGGGACATCTGATCTTCTGCGTATCGGGCAGGTGAAGCCCCGGACTCTTGCCCGGGCCGTACCCCGAAACGAAGGAGATGGGCATGATCACGCATTTTCATGCTGGGATAATATATCATACTTTTCCCATAATGTAAAGAAAAAAGTTGCGTATTCCAGAAAAAATTTCTTTTTCTCTCACGATCCACAAGATGTTGGGTTAGAAGGGAAATACTCAACAATTTGCCTTCCCGGGGGAAAGAAAATTGGACAAGGGAAGGGGGATGTTTTATAATGAGAAAAAACGATAAGGAGGGGCAGCGATGCCGAAAATTGACGCGCAACTGGGAATCCGGGTGACCAAAGACCTGAAAAGCCGATTGGAGCAGCAGGCCCGCAGCGAGATGAGCAGCGTCTCAGCCCTGATCGTGCGGGTGATGGAAGAATATCTGGAGAGTAAGGGAAACGGCAAACAAAATTGAAGATCCGCCCGACACATATCCGGTCGGGCGGATCTTTTACTTAATACAGGCCGGTGATAATCTCAGAGCACTTTTCGATTCCAAGCACGCCGCTGTCCAGCGCAATGTGGTAGCTGTGGACGCTGCCCCACTGGGTGTCGGTGTAGAAGTTATAGTAGGCGGCACGGCGCTTGTCCTTGTCCTTCAGACGCTTGATGGGGGCCTCGGAGGTCTCGCCGTACAATTTGACAATCCGTTCTGCCCGCTTTTCCATGTCCGCATAGATAAAGACCTTCAGGCAATCGGCCACATCCCGGAGAATGTAGTCAGCGCAGCGGCCGACGATGACGCAAGGCTTCTGGGCCAGATCCAGAATGACCTTCCGCTGGATGACCCACAGATCGTCCTGGGGGGAGGTACCCTGGGCGGAGCGGCCGGTCAGAGCCTGAGCGAACCAGCCGCCGTAAGGGGTATACTCCCCTCTCTCCTTGATATACTCCTTGGCAAAGCCGCTCTCCTGGGCCACCTTCTCGATGACCTCCTGATCGTAGCAGGGGATACCAAGCAGGTTCGCCGTCTGCTTCCCCACGGTCCGGCCGCCGCTGCCAAACTCACGGCTGATGGTGATGACTCGTGTTTTCATGTGAATCCTCCTGTGTGCCGGCAATCCGACAATATAGTAATCGCCCAATATAGCTTACAGCAACGAAAATAGGAACCCGGGGTACCCCCTAAAGGGGGCCCCGGGATTTTAAAACTCAATCCAGCGTCATGGTGGACATGACCTTGGCGCACCGGGGGCACAGGGTGGGGTGACTGGCGTCGGCGCCCACCTTGATGTGGTGCTTCCAGCAGCGCTCGCACTTCTCACCCTTGGCCTGGGAGACCTGGACGGACAGGGCCTCGCCCACGGTGACATTCACCTGGGAGACGATGAACAGGTCGGCCAGATAGTCAGCGTCCATCTGGGCCAGGAAGGCGTCCTCGGCGGGAACGGTGAGTTCCACAGCGGCCTCCAGGCTCTTGCCGATCTTCTTCTCGTTCCGGGCGCTCTCCAGCACGCCGTTGACAGCGGTGCGGACCGAAATGATCTTCTCCCACTTGGCCATCTCGTCCTGGGAGAGGGCGTAGGCGGTGAAGGGCTGATTCATCTCGTTGAGGACCACATTGCGCCCGTCCTGGTCGGCGCGGTGAGGCATGGCCAGCCAGATCTCGTCGCAGGTGAAGCACAGGATGGGGGCAAAGAGCTTGGTGATGGTGTCCAGAATGAGCCACAGGGCGGTCTGGGCGGAGCGGCGGCTGATGCCGTCGGTCTCATCGCAATAGAGACGGTCCTTGATGATGTCCAGATAGAAGGAGCTCAGCTCCACCACGCAGAAGTCGTTGATGGCGTGGGACACCACATGGAACTCGTAGTTGTCATAGGCGGCAAAGCACTTTTCGGTGAGCTCATTGAGCTTGGTCACCGCCCACTTGTCCAGCTCCAGCATCTCCTCAGGCTTCACCAGGTTGTCCGGATCAAAGCCGTTCAGGTTGCCCAGGCAGTACCGGGCGGTGTTGCGGAACTTCAGGTAATTCTGGGACAGCTGCTTGAAGATGTTGTCCGAGCAGCGTACATCCACATGGTAGTCGGCAGAACCTGCCCACAGGCGGAGCAGATCGGCACCGTACTTCTTAAAGATGTCGGCGGGGTCTACGCCGTTGCCCAGGGACTTGTGCATGGCACGGCCCTCGCCGTCCACGGTCCAGCCGTGGGTGACGCACTCCTTGAAGGGAGCGCCCTGGCCCAGAGCGCCTACGGCGGTGAGCAGAGAGGACTGGAACCAGCCCCGGTACTGGTCCAGGCCCTCCAGGTACATGTTGGCGGGCCAGAAGCCCTGATCCTTCTTCATGGAGGCGAAGTGGGTGGAGCCGGAGTCGAACCAGCCGTCCAGGGTGTCCTCCTCCTTGGT
>JAXUUN010000008.1:0-84225 GCA_037231075.1 bacterium
GTGGAGGAGGGGATGATGTTGCCGGTAGCAGCACGGCCGCCGCGCCAATCCTTCATGGAAGGACCATCAACGGTCTTCTGAGTGGCGGTGACAGAGTGCACGGTGGTCATCAGGCCTTCCTTAATGCCCCAGTTGTCGTTCAGGACCTTGGCAATGGGAGCCAGGCAGTTGGTGGTGCAGGAGGCGTTGGACACAAAGTTCATGTCGGTGGTGTACTTATCCAGGTTCACGCCGCAGACAAACATGGGGGTGTCGTCCTTGGAGGGGGCGGACATGATAACCTTCTTGGCGCCGGCGTCCAGGTGGCCCTGAGCCTTCTCCTTGGTCAGGAACAGGCCGGTGGACTCCACAACATACTCAGCGCCCAGCTTGCCCCAGGGCAGGTCGGCGGGGTTACGCTCAGCGGAGACAGGAATCTCCTTGCCGTTGACCACGATGGCGTTCTCAGTGCTGCCGATCTCGGCCTCGCACTTGCCATGCATGGTATCGTACTTCAGCATATAAGCCAGATACTCAGCGGGGCACAGATCGTTAATGCCAACGATCTCGATCTCGGGGTGATTCAGGCTGGCGCGGAACACCATACGGCCGATACGCCCAAAGCCATTGATGCCAACTTTGATGCTCATTATGAATTACTCCTTCTTCCATTTGATTCGTGTTAACCCACGATTGCAGGATTATTATACCCTCTTTTACCTTTTTTTCATAGTGTATTTTTTCATAGTTTTCCTGGTAAATTTAAATGAAAATTATCCATTGATTGATAATTTTTTTCAATATTACCAGTCAGGCGCCTTTTTTTAATGTTTGGAGATTTCTTCTATTGTCCCCAATGGCAAATTTTGATATACTGAATTTAGTGTTCTTTTGCCGTCTGCGGCACATGATAGAAATAAAATTTTTACCGCACAGGCTGGTTTTCCGGCCGGAGGAAACCGATATGCATGAATCCATCCAGTCTCTGCTGGACAATTTTCCCGAGGGGATCATTCAAATTCGTCAAGGCCTGGCACTCTCTGCCAACGCCATGGCCAAACACTACCTGCCCCAGCTGTCGGAAGGCTCCCCCCTTCCCGACTGCCTGGTTCTTCCAAAAAACGCCCCCCGTGGGGCAGGATATTTCACCTCTGGCCCCACCAGCTACTGTTTCAGCTGTTCTCCGTGGGAGGAAGGTCATCTGCTCTTTTTCCGTCCCGCTCCTCAGTCAGCCCTGACCGGCCAGCAGCTGGAGGGTGCCCTGGAACAGCTGCGGAGCTTTTTGGGAGAATTTCTTGCTGAGGTAGGGCCCTTGACCCATCAGGAGGAGGGGACCTCTCCCCTGCCCTCCTCCGCATTTTCCAAAAGCTTTCACCGGGTTTTCCGCCTTCTGGGCAATCTGGAGTATATGCAGCAGAGCGCTTCCGGCCGTGTTTCCTTTCAGCGTGCCACCCTCGATCTGGATGGGCTTTGCCGCCAGGTTGTGGAAGACGCCAGGGACCTGCTGGAAAAGGCGGGCATTGCCCTTGACTATGAGGGAGAGGGCGGCGGCCTGCTCATTCCCGGCGACGCCGGACTTTTAAAGCGTCTGCTGCTGGGCCTGATTGCCAATTCCGCCCGGGCCGCCCAGGAGGGGCGGATCACAGTGGACCTGCGCCGTTCCGGCGGCCGGGCGCTGCTGTCCGTATCCGATAACGGCCCCCTTCCCTCTCAGCAGCAGCTGGACGCCCTTTTTCAACAGGGCTCCGGCAATCTTCCTCTCCCCGGCCAGGGGGCGGGGCTGGGGCTTTCCATCGCCAGAGACATTGTGCGCCTCCACAACGGCGCTTTTCTGGTGCAGTGGGGTCAGTCTTCCCCCACCGTGATCGTTTCTCTCCCCACGGGGCCTCTGGATGGCCGCTCTTCCATTCATGCCCCTCGTGTCCAGCGGGACGGCGGCCTCAATCCGGTTCTGGTGGAACTTTCCGATGTGCTCCCGGCCCAGCTGTTTTCTCTGGAGGGTCTGGACTGACTGTCCGGAATAAGGCTTGACTCACCGACCCGCAAGAGGTAGAATGTGAATCGAATTTTGTAAAAAAGAGAAAAAGGGGAGACAGAATATGCCCAAAATCGGCTTTGACAATCAAAAATATCTCACCACTCAGTCCCAGCACATCCGGGACCGAATCAGCCAGTTTGGCGGCAAACTATATTTGGAATTTGGCGGCAAGCTGTTTGACGACTACCACGCCTCCCGGGTCCTGCCCGGCTTTGAGCCGGACAGCAAGATCCGCATGCTGGAACAGCTGAAGGACAAGGCCGAGATCATCATTGTCATCAACGCCGGAGACATTGAAAAGAACAAGGTCCGGGGCGACTTGGGCATTACCTATGACAGCGATGTGCTGCGCCTGATCGATGTGTTCCGGGGCCGAGGCCTGCTGGTGGACAGCGTGGTGGTCTCCCAGTATAAGGGACAGCCCGCCGCCGATGCCTTCCAGGCCCGTCTGGAGGAGCTTGGGCTGAAGGTCTACCGGCACTACACCATCGACGGCTACCCCCACAACATTGCCAGAATCGTCAGCGACGAGGGTTTTGGCAAAAACGAGTATATCCACACCACCCGTCCTCTCGTGGTGGTCACCGCCCCCGGCCCGGGCAGCGGAAAAATGGCTACCTGCCTCTCCCAGCTTTACCACGAGCACAAGCGGGGCATTGTGGCCGGTTACGCCAAGTTTGAGACCTTCCCCATTTGGAACCTGCCTCTCAAGCACCCGGTAAACCTGGCATATGAGGCCGCCACCGCCGACCTGGACGATGTGAACATGATCGATCCCTTCCATCTCCAGGCCTACGGGGTAACAACGGTAAACTACAATCGGGATGTGGAGGTCTTCCCCGTACTTTCCGCCATTTTCGAAAAGATCACCGGCAACTGCCCCTACAAATCCCCCACTGACATGGGGGTCAATATGGCGGGCAACTGCATCACCGATGACGAGGCCTGCCAGGACGCCGCCCGTCAGGAGATTATCCGCCGGTACTATGACGCCCTGTGTGACCGCCGCCAGGGCAAGGGCTCGGACAGCATCGTGTACAAGCTGGAGCTTCTGATGCAACAGGCGGGCATTTCCCCGGAAATTCGTCCTGTCATTGCCCAGGCCAACCAGCTGGCGGAAAAGACCGGCGAGCCCGCCATGGCCATTGAGCTTCCCGACGGCTCCATTGTGACCGGCAAAACCTCTGATCTGATGGGCTGTTCCGCCGCCGCCCTGCTTAACGCCCTGAAAAAGCTTGCCAATGCCGGCGGCCACGGAGTACATCTCATTGCCCAGAGCGCCATCGAGCCCATCCAGACCATTAAAGTCAAGCACCTGGGCTCCACCAACCCCAGACTGCACAGCGATGAGATTCTCATTGCTCTGGCCTCCTCCGCCAACGCGGTGCCCCAGGCCGCCCAGGCTCTGGAACAGCTGGCCGCCCTGAAGGGGTGTCAGGCCCACTGCTCGGTCATTCTCTCCCCTGCCGATGAAATGACCTACCGCAAGCTGGGGATCCAGCTCACCTGCGAGCCCCAGTATCAAACCAACAAGCTTTATCACCGATAATATGCAGAGCCGCCCCGGAGGAAGCCTCCGGGGCGGCTCTTTTTCGTTTTCTTCCAGTAGTTTTTCTCTTATTTGAAGCGTACCGCAGTACCGTAGGCGATGACCTCGGCCGCTCCCTGCATCACAGCGGAGGAGCCGTAGCGAATGTTCACCACCGCGTCGGCGCCCAGGCCCTCAGCCTCATCCACCATCCGCTTCATGGCAATTTGCCGGGCCTCGTTGAGCATTTCCGTGTAGCCGGTGATCTCGCCGCCCACCAGGGTCTTCATGCCCGCCATAAAATCCTTGCCGAAATTCTTGGACTGGACCACCGTGCCCTTCACCAGGCCCAGCACTTCCAGCTCCTTGCCGGGGATATAATCAATGTTTACCAGCAGCATTGTTGTTTCCTCCTTGAAAATATATAGGTCTATTTCCTTCCACCGTATCCTGAGGGCCGCCAGAGCAGGGAACACCAGCAGCCCGCAGAAAGCGGCCAGAATACAAAATATCGTCTGCGCCCAGAGGGGTAATCCGGGAATCCATGTCAGCGCCAGAAACCCTGCCACGCAGCAGGTCTGGAGCAGACAGAAGAGCAGAAATCCAAACAAAGACGACCGCTTTTCTTTGCGTCGCCAGTCAATATTTTCTTGCCTCATCCATTTCCCCCCGTTCAATCTCCCGCAGCCTCTGCCGCAGCACCACAAAAGAGAAGGGGATGGTGATCAGGTCCAGTACCGCCACAATCAGCAGCAGCTGGTCCAGCCACGCCCGAACGGTGAGGCAGCGCAGCGCCAGCAGGATCCCTGCCGACAGCAGTTGGACGACCACATGGGTTACCGTTTCCCGGATGGCCTCCCCCCTCTCTCTGCGTTTGGACGGCTCAATATTTTTTCGCTTCGTCCTCCTCACCTCCCTGGATTTCCTTCCACCGCTGGAAGAGGGCCACAATGACCCCTACCGCCACAGCCAGATACAGCACGGCACAGAAGACAATCACAGCAGTCGCGAGTCCGTCGGTATTCCCCCCAAAATAGCCTGCCACCAGGGTTGCCGTCAGCAGGAGCATAAAGGCCGCTACCAGTATGGTGATCACCACCGCCCCGGCAAAGCCCTTTCCCTTAGTAGTTTTTCGCATCGTTTTCCTCCCCCTTCTGAATTTCTTGAATCCGCTGAATCAGGGCCAGGATTACCCCCAGAATCACCGCCGCTGGAATGGCCATCAGCACCATGAGCAGGGGCAGGGGCGGGGCATCCCGGGGATCGGTGGCAAATGCCCAGGCCATCAGAGCAATGACCCCTGCCATCAGGGCAGTCATCAGCACCGCCACCACGATGGCTCCCATATAACGAATGGGTCTGGTATCCCCCTGCTGCTTATTTTTAAAGGTGGTGCCGGTCTTTTCCATCCGGTCCATCTCCTCCAGCAGTTCTTCTGCGTTCAGCGATTCCAGCCGCTCCTCCCGGTTCTTAAGGGCCTGACAAAACTCTATGGCCTGCTCCAGGCTGCGGCGCTCCCGCTCCAGGGTCACCAGGTGCCGGCGTATCCCGTCGCCCACCGTGCTATCTCCCCCCTGCATTCTCCGGATCTCCTCCAGGGGGACGCCCAGCTTTCGCAGCAGCTTGATCTGCCGCAGTACCTCTACCTCCTCCGGACCATAGTCCCGGTAGCCGTTCTCACTGTTGCGGCGGGGAGCCAGCAGTCCCTGGGCCTCATAAAAACGGATATTCTTTTTGGTGATGCCCACCTGGGCCTCCACCTCATTGATTTTCACGGGGCCACTCCTGCCTTTCTGAGTTCAGCTTACACCTTCCAGCAGGTGGAAGGTCAAGCTTTTTGGCAAAAAATATGGTTTCCCCCCGGTGGAAGGCCGTAGGTCCCGAAAAAAAGCAGGTCCCCGGCCACAGCCGGGGACCTGTCTCACAGCTTGATAAACTGCTCCATTTCCAGTACGAAAACAGTGGCTCCGCCCACTTCGATCTTAATGGGTGTACAACCCAGATTCCACGCAGGCGCTCCGCCCGTCCCATGAGGGGCGATAATTTCCGTCTCCGTCCGCTTGGCGCAGTTTTCCCGGAGGATCTCCAGCACATGGTCTACCTGATCGTTTTCCGCACCGATCATCAGGGTGGTATTTCCATCCCGCAGAAAGCCGCCGGTGCTGGCCAGCTTGGTCACACCGATGTGGGCCTCTGCTAGCCCTTCAATGGCCATATTGGCGTCTTTATCCCGAATTACCGCGAAAATCAACTTCATGCAGAACTCCTCCTTTTCCTGAATCGGCCCCGGAGGCGCCCCCGGAGCGATATCTGTTCCGGGGCAATTTCTTGTCCGGGTCCTATCTTATCATATTCCCGCTTTGACGGTATGAATTTTCTATTAAGCTTTTCCTAAGATGATTTCCAGCACTTCCAGCCGGTCCTCTTCCACCCGAAACCTGACCTCCCATGCTCCAAAGGACATTCCATACACCCGCTCCGGATCATGCTGGTACTGGGGGCGTGGGTCCTGGGCCAGCACTCCCCGGAGAGCCGCCCGCTTCTCCTGTGGAATCAGCTCCAGCCACCGGTCCGGAATCTCCACCTTCAGGCTGGGCTCCTTGGGCTGGGCGGCAAAGCCCCCTGTGGCCTCAGGTTTACAGTCGGCGTAGGGCAGATAGGGTTTGATGTCAAAAATAGGGGTACCGTCCATCAGGTCGGCTCCCGCCACCGCCAGTACCGGTCCCAGTTCCCGGTCCTGTTCCAGTCCCAGCAGCCGGACACAGGACAGGCCGATGGGATTTGGCCGGAAGGGGGATCGGGTGGCAAAAACGCCCAGCCGGGTGTTTCCGCCCAGCCGGGGCGGGCGCACCGTGGGGGACCATTCCTTTCCTCTGGCCTTGGAAAACTCCCAGATGAGCCAAAGGTGGGAAAATCCCTCCAGCCCCCGAAAGGCGCTGAGCTGGCGGTACTCCGGCTCAAACACGATTTTGGCCTCCAGCTCCTCTACCAGACCGCTTTGCCGGGGAATGCCGAATTTTTCCGGGAAATCGCTGCGGATGTGGGCAATGGCCTTTATTTCCAAATGCTCCATGCCCTCTCTCCTTTTCCACATTGATGTTTTAAATCAGTATACCATTCTCCGTGCAGACGGTCAAGAAAATTCCCCCGCCCCCTGTCCCACAGCAAAAGGGCCGGCGTCCAACGGCGCCGGCCCTTTTGCGATTTCAGTCTTAAAATTCCAGCTTTCCCTGGGCAATACATTTTCCGCTCTTCCGGTCAAAGAGCATAATATGCTCCCCGGCGATGGACAGCGGTACCTTTGTCCCAATGGTAAACAGGGAACTTCCGAAGATGACGCCGGTAAGCAGGAAATCGTCGATACGCACCTTGATGGTGGACTCCATGCCGGTGGGCATGGCGCCGTAGATTTCCCCCTCCAGCGCTCCACTGTCCACAATATCCAAAAATTCCGGCCGGATGCCCAGCACCAGATCCTCGTTGGTCAGCACCGGATCCTCCTGAAGGGAGTCGTCCTCCTCTTCCACCTTGGAGACATGGTAGCGGAAGGTCTCATCCTTGTTGCCCTTTTCCACATAGGATTTGTCCGCCGCTTTTTTCCGGTGCTCCTCTTCCGCCGCGGCTGTCTGGGCGTCCCGCTCCCGGAACCACCCCTCCAAATCCAGGGGGGCGCTGGGGGTAAAGACGGCATTTCGTCCGTGGAACACCGTCAGGGACAAGGTCCCGTCCGGGTTCTGCCTGCCTTTGGCCTCCACAAAGTTGATGGAGGGGTTGCCCACAAAGTCGGCAACAAAGAGGTTGGCGGGCCGGTTATATACGGTGAGCGGGGCGTCATACTGCTGGAGTACCCCGTTGTTAATGAGGCAGATCTGGGTGGCCAGCGTCATGGCCTCCATCTGGTCGTGGGTCACATAGACGAAGGTGGATCCCGTCTCCACATGCAGGCGCTGAAGCTCATAGCGCATCTCCAGGCGGAGCTTGGCGTCCAGGTTGGAGAGGGGCTCATCCATGAAGAGGACCGAGGGCTCGGGGGCCAGAGTGCGGGCGATGGCCACACGCTGCTGCTGGCCGCCGGATAGCTCCGCCGGATAGCGGTCCATGAACATGCCGATTTTCACGATCCGGGACACCCGGCGCACCGACAGGTCAATCTCCTCCTTGGTGAGCTTCCGTGTCTCCATGACCACCTGTCCGTTCTGAAGCACTTCAAAGCGCTCGTTGAGATCCTGGCTCTTCCGGGCGGCGTCCGCCTTGGACCGGAGGGCCTTGATCTCCCCGGACATATCCTTACCCTCCTCCAGATGGTAGCCATAGAGCTTTTTGGCGGTATAAATGGAGATGGTAAAGGCGTCAATGAGCTTGATATAGGCCTTCTTTTCGTCGATCTTCCCCTTCTTATCCCGGCAGTCCTCCAGAATTTTTACCACTTCCCCGGGATTTTGAAGGATCTCCGCCAGGCGGGCGGCATTTTTGGCCTCAAAGTCCACCTTGGGCATGGGCTCCTTCACATTGGACAGGCCGAAGGAGATGTTGTCGTACACCGTCATGTTGGGCCACAGGGCGTAGTTCTGGAACAGGAATCCCACCTTGCGCTTGTTGGCGGGAACATTGATGCCCAGGTCGCTGTCAAAGACCACCTGATCGCCGATGGTAATGCGGCCGCTGGTTGGGGTCTCCAGACCGGCAATCATTCGCAGCGTAGTGGTCTTGCCGCAGCCGGAGGGGCCCAGCAGGGTGACAAAGGAATTGTTTTCAATGACCAGATCCAGGTCGTCCACAGCGTAGAACTTCCCCCAGCGCTTGGTCACATGTTCTAATCTGATTTCAGGCATGATTTAACCTCCTATTCCCTTGTCCAGGCTGGCCCCGGTAACCTTATTGACCAGAGTATTGCACACCAGAATGGTAATGATCAAAATCAGGTTGATGCCGCTGGAGAAGGCATACAGTCCCATCTCGTCGAAGTAGTCCAGGGTGGTGGACAGGATGAAGCCCTGCACACACAGCAGCATAAACAGGGACAGTTCCCGCAGGCAGGTCATGAAGGGGAGCAGATAGCCGCTGATAATGGACGATTTCTGGATGGGAATGATGATCCGGGTCATTCGCTTGACCCAGGGGATGTTCTGAATAATGGCGGCCTCTTCAATTTCCCCGGACAGCTGGAGCATGGAGTTGAGGGAGCTGCGGCTGGCAAAGGGAATATATTTGATGGTACCTACGATAATCAGGATCGTATAAGTATTGAAGAGGTTGATCCGTTCGCTGGAGAACAGGATAAAGAAGGCCACGCCCACCGCGATGGAGGGCATCAGGTAGGGAAGGAAGGCTACTGAGTTTACATAGTTGGCCCATTTACTTCGCCTGTTCTTGGACACGGCATAGCCGATGAGGGTACCCAGGGTGCCTGCCAGCAGGGCGCAGCACACGCTGACCCAGATGGTCCCCTTGAAGGCATTCCAGATGGTCTCGTTATGGAGGATGCCCTTCTGGCCGTACATGCCGTTTTCGGTCACATTTTCATCGGTGGTCCACCACTTGGTGGTCAGATTGTCCGGATCCCCGGTATAGAGGAAGGAGTAGTCTCCGGGGTTGGGCAGGAATGTCTCAAAGGCAAAGGAAACAATGGGGAAAATACTGGTAAAGAAAGTAACTACTACCAAAATCAGGGCAATCACATATTTTCCCACCCGGCCCAGGTTGATCTTGGAGATCTGCCCGGACTTGCCGGTGACGGTGGTATAGCCCTTGCGGCTCTGGAGGCTGAGCTGGTTGAGCAGCATGATGGCCACACCGAAGATCATCATAATGATGGCCAGGATACTGGCCTCGCCGGTATACTTGGAGTTCATGGACACATACTTGGTGGCCAGAGTGGTCAGGCCCAGATAGTGGGGCACCGGGTAAGAGCCCATGGCGCTGCCGAACACCAGCAGAATGGTGGACAAAATGGCGGGCTTTACCATGGGCAGGGTGATCCGGCACATGATTTTCCACTTGGGGGTATCCAGAATGGTGGCCGCCTCCTCCAGGTTGGCGTCCATGTTCCGAAAAATACCGCCGATGAGGATATAGGCAAAGGGCGCATAGTGGAGTCCCAGCACCACCAGGCTGGGAAACAGCCCCTTGCACCACCAGATGGGCATATTGATGCCCAGGGTGGCCGACAACAGGCCGTTGGAGGTACCGGTGACGGCGTTGGAGTTGAACATATTCTGCCACACCACCGCCAGAGTCCACTGGGGCATGATGTAGGGGAAAATAAAGATGGAGCTGAGGTATTTGCGCCAGGCCAGGTTGGTGCGGGTAATGAGGAAGGCAAACACCCCGCCGAAGAGAATGGCCACCACGCAGGTCCCCACCGCCAGCCACACAGTGTTCAGAAGCGGAGTCCACAGATTGGTCTTGGCCATGGGGCTGGTAAAGAGATCAATGTAGTTGACCACGGTATAGCCCGCACTCTGGCCTGTAAGGTGGGCGTCGATGGTGCCGGGGTGAATTTTAAAGGTGTCCTCCACAATGGCCACGATGGGGGCTACGGTACTGAAGGTGAGCACAATGCCCATCAGCAGCAAAATCACATTGTGGGGCTTTGACAGGAAGGTTTTGAGCTTATTGATGCGAATGGCCGACGGATTGGCCCGCCTGATATTGTTTTGGTCCATATGATCTCTCCTTTACGCCGGGATGGGCAAGCGCCCTTGGATGGGGCCGGATTCTGCCCGCGTCCAAGGGCGCCTGGTACTTTCTATGCTGAGATTCGCTTCTTCAGCATCGCCCGGACAGGCAATCAGTCTGAAGGGATGTACGATCAGCTGGCGCTGTATTTATCCAGCATTTCGATCCAGCTGCCCACGGTGAAGGAGACGGAAGCGCAGTACTCGGGATCCTCCAGGACCAGCTTGCCGTCGCCTACCCACCAGTCGTAGCCGTGATCGTTCAGCGCAGCAAACTCCACAGTGGTGCCGTCCTCGGCCATGCCGCCGGTCTGGTGGTGATAGATCTCCTCGTTCTCAGCGGCCACAGTGGGGTTGGAGGAGTAGCCGCCGATGTCCTTGCCCCAGGCGGAGAAGCCGTCGGCGGTGCAGGTCATGTAGGCGATAAAGGCGCAGGCGGTCCAGGGCAGGGGGCTGTTGTCGGTGACGAACAGGTAGTGGCAGTAGCCGAAGCCGCCCATGCCGGTATAACCGTCATTGTAAGCTGCCACAGTGATGTTGTTCTTGGACACAGAGGCGGACTCTTCCACAGAGCGCAGCTTGGAGTACACGATGAGGCCGAACTGGTCGGTGGCGGACTGGTCTACCAGGGTGTTGCAGATGGGGCCGTCGTCGGTCTGGGCATTGTAGCTGCCCACCCACAGCTTGATCCAGGCCAGAGCGTACTTGCCGTTCTCACCCAGGCCCAGGCTCTCGGCCTCAGAGGCCATGGCGTCGATGGTGGGCTGGAAGTAGGCCTGCTCCTCGGCGGACATGGCCTCGAAGGCCTCCTTCAGCATGGCGGAATAGTCGTCACGGGTAAGCATGTACAGGAAGTTCTTGCCCACGATCTCAGAGTCGATGTCCATGAACAATCCATGCTCGCCCTCGGCCACAAAGTCCCAGCAGTTGTCATAGGTCTTGGAGCCGGTGTTGTTGTACATGAAGATCTTGTTCAGGGTCTGCAGGGGCAGATAGCCCTCATACTCCTCAGCGGTGGTGCCGTTGGCGTCGGCCCAGTCCTTGGGAATAAAGGTATCCAGAATGCCGGTCTGAACCATCTTAGACTCGATCTGGTTGCCGTCCTGAATCAGGGTCATGGCAAAGGTGCCGGTGTCCTTCAGAGAGTCGGCGGTGAGCTGATCGAAGATCTTGTTGTTCTTGGGCTGCTGCCACTCAAACTCCATGGTATAGCTGGGGTCGATGGTCTGCAGATACTCGATAAACAGGGGCAGGGCGCTCTTGCCGCGGCTGGAATTGCCCACGCCGTAGAACATCTTGCCGTTGGACTCCTCAATGGCCTTCTTGGCCAGCTCTTCCAGGGTCATGCCCTGGGCCTCCTGGATGATCTGCTGGGTAGGGGTGAGGTCGGCGGGGGTCTGAGTTTCCCCGGAGCTGGCGCCGCTGGAGCTGGCAGAACCGCCGGCCGGCGGTGTGGTTCCGCCGCCGCAGGCTACCAGGGCCAGAGTCATCGAGGCGGCCAGAAGCAAAGAGACGATCTTTTTCATGGTTTCATATCCTCCTTCATCATTTTCACTAAATGACAAGCTGAATCGTTCAGCTTATCTGGTTATTTTCATTGTATGTGGAATTCCTGCTTCTGAACAGGGGACAAAACTGCGGTTTTTTGAGTCAGCCTGCCGTATTCATAAAATATAGATGAACCAAGGGAGATTCTTGTGCTATAATAGGTAAAAATTCACAACTCCGCTGGAGGGAAAGGGGGCATCTATGAAACAGGCGGTCGGCAAAAAGCTGTGGTCTCTTCTCTTGTCCGGACTTTTCCTTTTGGCGGGCTGCGCTCTGAGCCAGGATGATCCGGCGGTCTCTCTCTATGCCCCTCCCGATGCCCAGCGTCTGGTGGTGTACACCTCCCACAAGGAGGAGGTGTACCAGCCCATCATCGAGGAGTTTGAGGCCCGCACCGGTATCTGGGTGGAACTGGTCCCCGGCGGAACCAACGAGCTGCTGGAGCGGCTGGTAGAAGAGTCGGACAGCCCCAGGGCCGATGTGATGTTCGGCGGCGGCGTGGACAGTCTCCAGGCCTATGGCGACTGCTTTACCCCTTACTTTTGTCAGGACTGGTCTCTGCTGGATCCCTCCATGCGCTCTGAAATCGGACTTTGGACCCCCTTTTCCGCCCTTCCCGTGGTTCTGATTTACAACACCAAGCTGGTCTCCCCCGGGCAGCTGCGCTCCTGGCAGGACCTGTTTTCCCCCGCCTGGCAGGGGCGTATCGCTTTCTGTGATCCCAGCATCTCCGGTTCCTCCTTTACCGGGCTTGTCACAATGCTCTGTGCCCTGGGAGGCAATTACGACCAGCTGATGATGGACTTTTCCGTCAGCCTGGATGGCCGACAGCTTGACAGCTCCGGACAGGTGCTGACTTCGGTGGCCAGCGGCACCGACCTTGTGGGCATTACCCTGGAGGAGACAGCCTTAAAGCGGGTGGCGGCAGGGGATGACATCGCTCTGGTCTATCCCTCCGACGGCACCAGCTGTGTCCCCGACGGCTGCGCCATGATCCAAAATTCTCCCCACCAGGAAAATGCCCAGCTGTTTCTTGACTTTATCTCCGGGCTGGATGTACAGCGGCGGATGGAGTCGGAGTTTTCCCGCCGTCCCATCCGCCCCACTGGGGATGCCGAAGCGTCTCTGCCTCCATTGTCCGACATTTCTCTTGTAAACTACGACATCTCATGGGCCAGCGAGCATCACAACGCCCTTTTGATGTCCTGGGCGTTCTACTTCGGAGGGGAGGATGCGGCATGAAATTGACCCACTCCTTCCGCACCCGGCTGTTTGTAGGCTTTCTTCTGGCCTCCCTGCTGCCTTTGCTGCTATGTTCGGCTATGCTGCTGCAAATCTTTCGTCTCCGTATGGACGCCCAGTCAGAGGCGGAATCCCGGGAACAACTGGACCATGTGGTCTCCGTGCTGGACAGCCTTTATGACGGATTTCGTCAAACCTCCCTGGCCTTAAAATCCAGCCCCTATGTGGCCCCCGCACTGGCTCAGGGGCAGCTGGACAGCGCCATGGTATACAGCGAGCTGTACAGCGCCACCGAAGGCAGCCGCTCCAACGCCCAGTTTGACCTCTATGACAAAAACGGGAACTGGGTTTACTCCACCAAAAGCCTCCCCATATATTCCCAGCTTCCCATTCACTGGGGCATTCTTTACGCCGCCCGCCAGACCGATGAGCTGGCCTTCTCCCAGGCAGATGGCGGCGAGAGCAACAGCGCCCCTCTTTTTCAGGCAGCTGTCCAGCTGAAAACCTTTGACGGACAGCAGGCGGGTTATCTGGTCATTACCATGACCAGAGACAATTTTCACCAGCTGCTGGACGGGACCTACGGCAGCCAAAACGACCTGCTGCTGCTCAACCGCTACTGGCGGACGGTCTATACCTCTTCCTCCCTCCCCTCCGCCCTGCCTTCCCAGCTGCGGGAACAGCTTTTGGCTGGAGAGCCCCTTCACCAGGAGGGAGATGAGTTTGCTTATTCCGTCTCCTTTCAAAAGGAGATGGGGCTCTACGCGGTCATTCAGCGTCCCCAGGCCCTGAATTCGGCAACCCGAAGCCTGTTGACCACCGTAACCGCCGGCAGCGCCCTGGTGTGTGTGGGCATCTCGGTTCTGATGAGCCTGCGCCTCAGCCGGCAGATGTTTTACCCTATTGAGCGGCTTCACAGCGCCATTGGCGAGGTTGCCCACAACAATCTGGATGTCTATGTGCCGCCTTATCAGGACGACGAGCTGGGACAGCTGGCCCGGCGCTTCAACGGCATGCTGGTCGCCCTCAAGCACAACCAGGAGCAGCTTGTGGAAAACCAGCGGGAGCTGAACCAGGCCCAGATCCGCATGCTCCAGGCCCAGCTCAACCCCCATTTTCTATGCAATACTCTGGACACTATGAAGTGGATCAGCAAGATCAATCAGGTCCCCCAGGTGGCCCTTATGTCCACCAACCTGGCGGATATTCTGCGATTTTGTATCTCCCCGGAGGAGTTTGTTCCCCTCAGGCGGGAAGTTGAGATCCTGAACCGCTACCTTGAAATCCAGAAAATTCGTCTGTCCGGCGTTTTTTCCTTTGAGACCGATATTCCGCCCCAGCTGGAGGACTGCCTGGTTCCGAAAATGATTCTGCAGCCCATTGTGGAAAACGCCATTCTCCACGGTCTGGACGGCGTGGAAAATGGCGTGATCCGGGTCAGCGCCCGGGCAACCAGTCAAAATTTCCTGGAAATCGTGGTGGCAGACAACGGAAACGGCCTTCCCAGGGATATGACCGGATGGTATGCCCATCAGGACCGGGAGCTGTCCCGGGGACACCTGGGGCTTTATAATGTAGATACAATTCTTCGCAAATATTATGGTGAGGACTTTGGCCTCTACCTGTCAACCGGCCCCGACGGCCGGGGGGCAGTCATCACCGCCACCTTGCCTCTTCAGAAGCAGGAGGAATCGGAATGCTGAAAGTACTGGTAGTTGAAGATGAGGAAATGATCCGAAAGGGCATTGTCCTGGCGGTGGACTGGGCAGCCCTGGACTGCGTGGTGGTAGGCGAGGCCTCCAATGGCGAGGAGGCCTTGGCCGCCGTGGAGCGGTACGCCCCTTCTCTCATTATCACCGATCTGAAAATGCCAAAAATGGACGGCATTGAGATGCTCCGCCGGCTGCGGGAGAGCGGCAACCACGCCTATGTCATCATCCTCACCGCTTACGACAGCTTTTCCTACGCCCAGAGCGCCCTGCGCCTGGGCGCGGTGGATTTTCTGTTAAAGCCTTTCCATGACGGGGAGCTGGAGCAGGCGGTCCAGTCCCTTCGCCGCCGTATGGAGATCCCGGAAAACGGACAGGGTCTGTCCGCGCCCCCCATCCCGGGTCTAAAAAAGGGAGACAAGAGCAAATATGTCCTTCAGGCCATGGACTATATCGGAGAACACTACCACGACCCCAACATCACAGTAGGGGAAATCGCCCAGCATCTGGGCTTAAGCGAGGGACATCTCAGTCATACTTTCAAGAAGGAGACAGACTATACTCTGCTCAACTATCTCACTCGATACCGCATTCACAAAGCCATGGAACTGCTGCGGGACTGCCGTCTCAAAGTATATGAGGTGGCGGAGCAGGTAGGCTACAAGGACATTACTTACTTCTCCTCCACTTTTAAAAAGCTGGTGGGGGTCACCCCATCGGAATATCAGGACACCAGTTTATAACGGGAAAGGAGCAAGCGTTATGATACAGGCGGTACTGTTTGACCTGGACGGGGTGCTGGTGGATACCGACGCTCTCCACTTTCAGGCCTGGAAAGAGCTGGCCGACCGATTAAACATTCCCTTTACCCAAGAGCAGGGAAACCGCTGCCGGGGCATATCCCGTATGGACAGCCTGGAGATTGTCCTGGAAGGAGCCCGCAGAACATATACCCGGGAGAAAAAGGAAACCTTTGCCCGGGAAAAGAACCTGCGCTACCAGGAAATGCTGCAAAGCCTCACCCCGGAACATACAACGCCAGGCGCGGAAGATGTTTTAAAGGGCCTGCATGACCGGGGCTACAAGCTGGCGCTGGCCTCGGGCAGTCGGAACGCCTCCTTGATTCTGGAGCGCACCGGGCTTGGCCGGTGGCTGGACGCAGTGGCGGACGGCACCCTTATTACCCGGTCCAAACCGGATCCGGAGGTGTTTCTCACCGCCGCCAGGCTGGTGGGTGTGCCTGCTTCCCGGTGCGCCGCGGTGGACGATGCTCTGGCCGGCATCATGGCCGGTCGGACAGCCGGGATGATGACTGTGGGTTTGGGAGACGCGGCTGTGCATCAGGCAGGGGATTACAATGTTCAGTCCCTGCCGGAACTGCTCCCGCTGTTTCCCCCGCTGGAGGCGATGACATGATCCGACTGATTGCAAGTGATATTGACGGCACCCTCCTGCACGGACAGGAGACCGCCATCCATCCCTCCGTCTTTCAGGAGATCCGCCGTCTGCGGGCCAAGGGGATCGCTTTCTGCCCGGCCAGCGGACGGCAGTACAGCAGTCTGCGCCGGCTTTTCGCCCCGGTGGCCGACGAGCTTTTCTACCTGTGCGAAAACGGCGCTGTGGTCTACGGTCCGGGCAACCCAGGTCCGGTTTTGGGGAAAACACCCATGCCCCGCGCCAGGTCCCTGGTCCTTTGCCGGGAGATCTTGGCCCAGCCCCGGTGCGAGGTGCTGATTTCCGGTGCCAATACCAGCTATCTCTGTCCCAAACAGGCGGATATTGTAGACCACATGCGCGATTTTGTCGGCAACAATGTGACCATTCTCTCTGCCCCGGAACTGATTCAGGAAGATATTTTAAAGGTTTCCGCCTACTGCAGAGACGGAGCGGCCGGGACCGAGCCCCTCTTGTCCCCCCGGTGGAATCAGGAATTTCAATGCGCGGTGGCAGGGGAAAAATGGCTGGACTTTACTCTGGCCACCAAGGGAGCCGGCCTGCTCCAGCTGTGCAATGCCCTTGGCATTGACCCGGGGGAGACGGCCGCGTTCGGCGACAACTATAACGACCTGCCCATGCTGCGTCTGGCCGGAACCGCCTACATCATGGATAACGCGGTTCCCCAGCTGCGATGTCAGTTTTCTCTTCACTGTCAAAGCGTTGTTCAGGTACTGCGCACCTTTTAAGCACGCCTGAAGGGGTAGCCCTGCAATACGATTTGAGACCCGAAAAAAAATATCCGGACAGGCACATGTGCCTGTCCGGATATTTTTATTTCCCAATCAAACGCCCAGCTCTTCCTGCAGAATGGAAGCCAGACCGTTGGTGTCCTCATCAATCTGCTGATACAGATCCTGAACGGCGGGGATGGCCATAATCTCATCAAAGAAGCTCTGGTCATACTCGATGAGCGTCATGCCTTTTTCCACCAGCAGTTCCTTGTTCTCCGTATCAATGTCCACCAGCTGGGTACGCATCTCATCAATGGCCTCGGCCACGGCCTGCTCCAAAGCGGCCTGATAGGCGGGATCCAAGGACTCCCAGGAGTCCTTGTTCATGCTGATCTGGTTGACATACAGGATGTGGTTGGTGCAGGCCAGATAGTCCTGAACCTCGTAGAGGTTGGCGCCGACAATGGTATCGGCGGCGTTCTCCTCAGCTCCGATGTTGCCGGACTGAAGGGCAAAGTACACTTCGTTCCAGGCCATGGGAGTGGGCTCGGCGCCAATGGCCTCCCAGAACGCCATGTGGTTGGTGTTTTCCATGGTACGGATCTGCAGTCCGTCAAAGGAGGCAAGATCCTGCAGATTGGTATTGGCGGTGGTCAGACGGAAGGTGGCGTTCTGGAGGAAGCCCAGCAGGTGCCAGTTGGCATTTTCAAAGGCGGTGTCCAGCGCGGCGCGGGTCTGGCTGTCCCCATTGAGCACCTCGTGGATCGTATCTCCATCCACAGTGGCAAAGACCATGGGCAGGTCAAAAATTGCAAGCTCCGGGGCAAAGCTGACCAGGGCGGCAATCTGGCTGCCTACCATATCGATATCACCGTTCTGCATCTGGCGGAGCAGGTCGGTATCCGCACCCAGCTCACCGTTGATATAGGTCACAATGTTCAGCTGTCCGCCGGTAATTTCCGCAGCCTTCTCCGCCACCAGCTCGTCAAATACAGAACCAGCAGCGCCCTTGGCCGCAGAGTCTGCCAAAATCAGTTCAACCGGTTCCAGATCCTCATAATTTCCTGCGCTGGCAGAGGCAGAGCTGCTGGAAGCGGAACCGGAAGTCTCAGCGCCGGAAGACGCCGCAGAACCGGAGCTGGCGGCATTCCCTCCGCCACAGGCGGTCAGGGAGAGCGCCATGGCCCCCGCCAGCAAAAGAGCAGTAAATTTTTTCATTGTGTTTCCTCCTCAAGTAAATTTTTTATTTTTGCAGCTATCGTGGAAAAATGCTGCTTATTCACTTAAAACTGAAGGCCGCCATTTACATCCAACACTTCTCCCGTGGTCCAGGATGCGTCGTCGCTGCCCAGATAGGCCACGGCGGCAGCCACATCGCTCAGTTCGCCAATACGCTGCAGGGGTACCCCCTTTGCCAGACTGTCCTGCTGCTCCTGGGGCATGGAAGAAAACATTTTCCCCTTCAGGGGCCCGGGGGCCACAGTATTCACGGTAATGTTCCAGGGAGCCAGGTTATATCCCAGGTTGATGGCCATGCCGTTGACTCCGGCCTTGCTGGCTGCATAATTGACGCCCACATTTCGTCCGGTGCGGCCGCCGATGGAAGAGATGATTACAATGCGTCCGTACCGCTGCGCTTTCATAGAGGGCACCACCGCTTTACAGGAGCGGAACACGCCGCCCAGATTGATGTCCACCACATCCTGCCAGTCCTTTTCGCTCATCTCATCAATGGGCAGGTGCCGGATGATTCCTGCAGTTGCCACCAGAGTGTCTACTCGTCCCCACTTTGCCACTATGGCAGATACCGCCTGGTCGCAGGATTCCTGGCTGCGCACATCACACGCCACTGTCATTACCCGCTCCGGCCCATACCCCGCGGCGCTCATTTCCTTTTCGGCATCAGTCAGTACCTGCGCTGAAAAATCGGCAAAAGCAACCTTTGCCCCTTCGCCCAGCACTCGTTTTCCCACCGCCAGGGCCACATCGCCAGCCCCTGTAATCATCACTACTTTGTTCTCAAATCTCTCCATATGTCCCATTCCTCTCTTCCTTTGTCTCGTTCTCTCCTAAACATGCCTTTGCCGCTTTCAGGGCCCTGCGGGCATGTTCTTCAAATCCCAGGCGTTCCAGCCGGGAAAGATTGGGTACCTCCAACCCGCAGAGCACCTCCGGGTTGGGAATCCCCGCCATGATCTCCCGAATGGGTGCGCTCCCTTCTCCGGGATACAGCCGCTCGGCTCTGCCTGTGCGGGCCAATGCTTCCACATCCTCCGGTATTTCCCGGGGACAATCGCACAGGTGCACATAGTGGAACCACTCCTTCGGGCATTCCTTCAGTTCATCCAGTGATACCCGGGAACGATAAAAATGGAGCGCGTCAACCAAAATGCCCACATTCTCCATTTTTGACGCCAGCAACAGACTTTTCGCCTGCTGGAGATCAGCCACGCTGGACCATGTAACAAACTCCACATTCACATCCTGGCCGTACTGCTTGGCCAATTCACAAAGCCTGATAAATTGTTCTGTATAGCGGGCCTTATCCTCGATCCAGATATTGGTGGTTATGTGGGTGACCCCCATCTCTGCCGCTGCCGCCAGGGCCGGTTCATGGTCTTTCACATCCACACCGTCCGCAATGCGGGCAATCTCCGTATCCGTGTACCGGATTCCGGTCTCTGACAGCGCTCTTCTGGTTTCCCTCAGTAACTGGGGATCCTTTGTCATGTCATAGGGCTGCTCCCCGGGAAGTCCCAGGGGAATGGTCCGCAGACTGACCGCATCGTATCCCGCCCTGGCCGCCACCCGTATAAACTCAGGGGGCGGACAGGCAAGGTTCGTTAAATGTACAAGGGAATAGCAATGTCCCATTTTATCCTCGCTCATTTCATGTATTTTATTTGTATACAAAGATTATACAGCCAGAATTTCTGTTGTCAAGGTTCTTTTTTTCATAAATTTTTTTCTCTTCCTTTGTGCAATATGTTTGCTGAAACTTTATAATGACGATATATCTTTTCTATGTTATAATATGGGACAGGAGTTGATTATTGTGGCAAAATCAGAGAATCTGACCAACCAGGTCTACCAAACCCTGAAAGATAAAATTATAAACAACGAGGTTCTCCCCAACACCTATCTGGATGAAAAAGTCATCTGTGAATCCTTGGGTGTCAGCCGTACCCCCGTCCGTGAGGCGCTGGCCCGTTTGGAACAGGACGGGCTGGTGGTGTTTATTCCCCGCAGGGGGGTCATGGTTTCTGATTTGTCCCTTCAAACCATCATCGAACTCATTCACATCCGGAAGGTGATGGAGCCCTCTCTGCTCCGCCCCTATTTTCGCCTTTACGACAAAGATGTTTTACGGGATTTCCGGGACCGGCAGGAGAAGGCACTGGAAAACGAGGATGTGGAAACTTTTTATAAGCTGGATTATGAGTTTCACAAATATCTGTATGAGGGGACAAAAAAGCGCCATATTATCAAACTTCTCTCCTATGTCAGCGATCAGCACCAGCGCATCCGTTCTCAGGACTATTACCGGCAGCGCCGTCTGACCAAGGGTGCCAAGGACCATATTCAAATTATTGATGCGCTGCTTCATGATGAATATGACCTGGCCTATCAGCTTTTACTGACTCATACCAGCGATATGGAAGCATACTATCACGGCCTGCTCATGAGTGACATGGCCGCCTATGGCATATAAACAATCAATGACCGGACCGGAAAATTTTCCGGTCCGGTCATTTTAATCTCATGTCAAAAATATCCGGCTAGATATTTAGTCCATGGATCAAGCAAAAAATGCTGGGCATCAATAGTCAAACTTCCACATATACCGGCGGTAGGACATGGGGTGCATCCGCACATCAGCCAGAGCCGCAATATACTGCTTGGAGATGGGGTGCATCATCAGGGCATTGAAGTATTCCGCCACCTGTTCGGGAAGCTGACCGAGGCCCAGCTTTTCCCCGTCAATGACCCAGTGATGCCCGCCGAACTGGTCAAGGAACCGTTCCGCGCGGTCGTCCAAGGGCCGGTTCCGTCCCACGCTCTTAAAGAGAAGGATGGCCAGATCCTTGTCACAGGTCTCAAAGGCGCCATGGAAATACTCGCCGGAATGGATGGGAACGCAGTGCACGGTCTGCATCTCCTGGAAAAAGCAAAATGCGTCAGAATAGGAGACCTCCCAGGCTGCGCCGCTGCTCATGACATTCCAAACCTTGTCGTCCTTATAAGTCATGGCAAACTTGGCCGCATCGGCTTTCACGCTTTCGTGGGCTGCGTGATAGATTTCCGGCATTTTTTCAAACGCCTCCACAGCCTGATCATAGTAGGGATAGTTGTCATACTCCTTCAGCAGCCAGAACGCAATTTTCAAGGCAGTGCCCTGGCTGTTATAGTGCACCAGTTCAGGCTGAGTATACCACTCATCCGCATGGTAATAGGTAATGTAGTAATGGGCTGTCTGCGCGGTAAGAGAATCGGGATAGCCGGACAGTCCAACGGTCACCGCTCCCTTTTCCCTTGCAACCTTCAGAGCTTCCACTGTTTCTGCGGTTGCTTTGGTGGAAGTGGCGATTACCAGGGAATTGGGCCCAACTGTCTTAGGGGTGGCATTGACAAACTCACTGCTGTTGTATCCCAATACCTGCAGAGTGCTCTCCTGCCCCAGCAGATAGCGAGCGGGATAAGAGGAGGCCAGGGATCCCCCGCAGGCCACGAAGATTACCTGACGAAGGCCGCCGTTGGCTTCCAGGTCTTTTTGGACCTTCGACATGACATCAATAACTTCCTGCATTCCTTTGACCATTGCTCATTACTCCTTTTCCTTACTTCTGGCCACGGGCACCAGTGGCGCTTTCATCCACAAAATAGTCGTCTCCCTGACGGCCAATCACCACACCGTACAGCTCCTTGGCCGCCTTAACAGAGACCTTGCCCTCGATCACATCCCGCAGTACCTTTTCCGCCGGACGCTTGTGAGGATCTCCATATCCCCCTGCTCCAGGCGTAACCACCCGGATTACATCCCCCTTCTTCAAGGGGAAGCTGGTGGTCTTGTGGCCCATCTGGGTAATAGAGCCGTCTTCCGCCGCAATCCGGTAAAACGCACCGGTACCGCCGGGCAGACCTCCTTCCAGACCCCAGGGGTGGAACTTATGGCGATCTCCCAGGCCGGTATACAGGACATCGTCCTGAAGAATCTCCAGTTCCCGCTCGATGCCCAGGCCGCCCCGCATCTCACCCGCACCGCCGGTATCGGTCTTCAGCTCATACTTGCGGGCCAGGATTTTGGTAAACTCCATCTCTGTGGCCTCAATGGGCATATTGGAGGTATTGGTCATATTGACCTGGACCCCGGACAGGCCGTCCTGATGCTTGGACGCGCCGCCGCCGCCGGCAATGACTTCGTGGAAAATAAATACGCTGTCGGTGCCGATGGCGCCGTCTCCCGCCAAAATCGTCGTGGTGCAGGCGCCGTTTCCGGCGGTCACAATGGTATCCGGGAAGATGGGGGCCAGCGCGCCAAAGATGGCGTCCGGAATCCGCTGCTCGCAGTCGATCTGCGCACCCACAGGGCTTGGCTCTGTGGGATTGACGATGCAGCCCTTGGGCGCAATCAGAGTAACCGCCCGATTGATGCCCTCGTTGGCGGGAATATCGTCTCCCATCAGAGCCTTGACCGCGAAGAACACTGCCGCCTGGGTGCAGGGATAGGGAACATTGATGGGGGCCTTGATCTGGTCCGCTGTTCCGGTAAAGTCAAAGGTCAGATTGTCTCCCGCTACAGTAATGGACACATGAATGGGCAGGGGATCGGGATATTTGTCCCCGCAGCCGTCCACATAGTCGGTGTAGCTGTATACGCCGTCGGGAAGCTCCGCCACTACGGCCCGGACCCGGCGCTCAGAGTAGTCCACCAGCTCAGTCATACAGTCGATGAGGGTGTCTCCATAGCGCTCATAGGCCTCCTGCAGCCGTTCCACGCCAATGAGATTGGCAGAAATTTGAGCCGTCAGGTCTCCTTCTCTCTCCTGGGGAACCCGGGTGTTGTCCAGCAGCAGGTCCATGACGCTTTGTTCCAGCACGCCCTCTTTGCGGATGCGGATCACAGGGATACGGATGCCCTCCTGGAAGAGGGAGTCCGCGTCTCCGGAAGTGGAGCCGGGCACCTTGCCGCCGATGTCGGAGTGGTGGGCAATATTGGCGATCCAGCCGATCAATTTCTCCCCCACGAAGGCAGGCGCCGCAATGACGATGTCCGGCAGGTGGTTTCCGCCCCCATGATAGGGGTCGTTGGCAATGAACATATCCCCGGGCTTCACATTTTCCCTGCCGAATTTTTCATAGATCTTGGGCACCACACCCAACATGGAGCCCAGCAGTACCGCAAGGCTCTCCACCTGAGCCACGCTGTTTCCATCTGGATCAATGACGGCGGTGCAGACATCCCGCCGCTCTTTCATGTTCGTGGAATAGGCGCTTCGGACAATGATGCCGAAGGTTTCTTCTGAGATGGACATCAACAGATTCCGGAGGACCTCCACGGTTACTGTATCGATTTTCTTTCCCATCTTATTTCTCCTCATCATGGATTTTCAGGTTATGATAACCGTCCACATGGATGACCCAGTTAGCCGGCACCACCAAAGTGGTGTCCATCTGTTCACAGATACAGGGACCGGGAATCGACTGACCGGGCACAAAGTCCTCGCGCTGATAGACAGGAGTCTTCACATAGTAGTCCTGACCCTGGAACAAAACCTGCCGATAGGCAATTGGCTCAGGCAGATTGGTTTCCGGACGCAGGGGCTCAGGCTTCAGTTCAGGTTTGTCAATGATGCCAATGGCAGAGACCCGGTAGTTTACGATCTGCACCACGGCGTCCTTCTTGCAATAGCCATAGCTGCGCTTGTGCTCGGCATGGAAGCTCTCCAGCACCTGCTCCAGGGTCTCCTCTGTCATCTCTCCGGTGGGTACCGGGATGCAGATCTCAAAGTTCTGGCGCTGATAGCGCATATCCAGGAAATACTCAAAGCGGCGGCGCTCCTGAGGCACGCCCTCCTTGTCCAAAAGGGCATTGCCCTGTTGGGTCATACTCTCAAACTGGCGGGCAATCTCAGGCACATTTTCCGCCACACCATCCAGCACCATGGTCCGGGACAGGTCAAATTTGGTATCCGCCAGCAGCAGCCCAAGGCTGCACAGAGTGCCGGGGTGAGGCGGAATCAGGACTTCTTTCATTCCCAGCTCCTTGGCCACTTCACAGGCATGGAGGGGTCCCGCTCCGCCAAAGGCCATTAGACTGAACTCCCGTACATCATATCCCTTTTCCACCGAAACGCTGCGGATGGCGCGAACCATGTTGGAATTGACCACGGTAATGATGCCGTTGGCCGCCTGTTGGAGGTTCAGATCAGATTTATCACATATCTTGGCCTGGATCGCCTTCTTGGCCAGCTCCAAATCCACATCCATACGCCCGCCCAGAATCTTTTTCTGATTCAGCTTGCCCAGCACGATATTGGCGTCGGTGACACAGGGGTCCTCGCCGCCCCGCATGTAGCAGGCCGGGCCCGGGGTAGCGCCCGCACTTTTGGGGCCTACCTTCAGGGCTCCGCCGTCGTCAATTTTGGCGATGGAGCCGCCGCCGGCGCCGATGGTAATGATATTGATCATGGGAATCCGGGCGGGGTATCCCTCAACAGTTCGCTCGTTGGACACCTGGGGCGTATAATTCTCGATCAGCGAAATATCCGCGCTGGTCCCGCCCATGTCAAAGGTAATGATCTTATCCGCCTGACACTGCTTTCCAATATACGCCGCCGCGATGACGCCCGCCGAGGGGCCGGACACAGCGGTCTTGATGGGACAGTCCACCGTCTCCTTGATGGAGATGATCAAGCCGTTGGACTGAGTCACATAGGGCTCTACCCGGATGCCGATCCCCTCCACAGAATTTCGGAAGTTGTTGACATACTTTTTCATCACCGGCCCCAGGTAGCTGTTGAGCACCGTGGTGCTCATACGGCTGTACTCACGGAACTCGGGGACCAGCTTGCTGGAGATGGTAACATAGGCCTCGGGGAACTCCTCCCGGATGATCTCTTCAATCCGCAGCTCGTGGACGGGATTTACAAAGGAGAACAAAGTGCACACAGCGATAGAGGCCACCTGCTGTTCCTTTAGATACCGAACCACCTGTCGGGTCTCCTCCTCATCCAGAGGCGTATCTACCGTTCCGTCATAGCGGATTCGCTCTGTCACGGTGCAGTTCAGGCCCGAGGGGACCAGCGGGTAAGGTTTCTGGGCCTGGAGGTTATAGAGAGAGGGGCGGCGCTGGTTGCCGATCTCCATCAGGTCTTTAAATCCCTTGGTGGTGATCAGACCGAGCTTTGCGCCTTTCTTCTCAATCAGGGCGTTTGTTCCCACCGTGGTCCCGTGGGCCAGATAGGAGACAGCGTCCGCCTGGGCTTTTTTCATTGCCAGTACGGCCAAAACGCCCTGAATAATCGCTTTTGAGGGATCTGCAGGAGTGGAGCTGTCCTTGTAGTGGAACAATTCCCCGCTCTCATGTTCAAATACGGAAAAATCCGTAAAAGTACCTCCTACATCTACACCGATCATATATGCCATATGGTTCACCTCATCCTACAATTTGGAGTGTTTGTTCTTCAGGCTTACGGATTTCCGCATCATCACAGTTTCCCCTTCATGTTCCGCCGGGGCTGCCAGGGATGCTCCGGGAGCACCCCTGGCACCGGCGTGGGAAACTCAGTGCTCGTTCACTACCACCTGCTCCAGGCAGATGCCGGCCTGCTGGCTCAGGGAGCCGGACAGGAAGTCAAAGTTCTGGACATAGTTGCCGGACACGAAGGCCTGCTCGCGGTAGCAGATGTAGACCAGCGGGGACAGCTCCAGAGCTCTCTCACGGAACTGCTGATAGATCTCCTCCCGGGCCGTCTCGTCCAGGGTCGTGCGGCCCTCATACAGCAGGTTGTCAATCTCCTCGTCAGCAAAATAGGGAGAGGCGTCCATACGCACATCGCCGCTCTGATAGAAGATGGTGGCCCAGTCCATATCCAGGATCTTGCCGATGGTGCCGCAGACGATCATGTCGTAATCGCCGGTGTTGCTGCGCTCGATTCGGGTGGCCCAGTCGGGCAGGTCGGCGGTCACCTCAATGCCGATCTCAGCCAGAGAGGACTGCACCACCAGGGCGGTCTGCTCATGGAAGGAGTAGTCGCTGGTGGCAAGAATGTTGCAGCTGAAGCCGTCGGGATATCCGGCCTCGGCCAGCAGTTCTCTTGCCTTGTCCAGGTCACGGCTGAAGTAGTTGTCGAATTCACCGTTATAGCCCTGCTGTCCCGCAATGGTGGGGAAGCCGTAGAGGGCCTCGCCGCGTCCGTTAAAGGCGGTCTCAATCACGGCTTCACGGTCAATGGCATAGGCCACGGCCTGGCGCACCCGGTAGTCGGCGAAGGGGCTGCCCTCTTTGCAGTTGAACTCCAGCATCATGAAGGCGCCCTGACGGCTGTATACGGACACATCGGAGTTGCCCTCGAACTGGGTCACGGCGGTGGCGCTCACATAGTCGATGAGGTCCACTTCTCCGGTGAGCAGAGCGTTGTTGCGGGTGGTCTCATCCAGATAGAAGATAAAGCTTACATTTTTGGTCTTGGGCAGGCCTTCCTTGTAGTAGCCGTCATAGCCTTGGACATCGATCTGCAGTCCCCGGTCCCAGCTGACAAACTGGTAGGGGCCGCATCCCATGGCGGTGGTGGCAATGTCGTTGCCCGCTTCCATCCAGGCCTTGCTGATGATGGCGCTCTCAGGCAGGCTCAGGTACTCCAGGAAGGGAGCGCAGGGCTCGGCCAGCACAAATTCCACAGTTTTATCATCCACTACATTGACGGTGGTGCCGGCGCCGGTGAAATAGGACTTATAGGTGGCGGTGCTGTCATCGGCCATGATCCGGTCAAAGCTGTATTTGACATCTTCCGCGGTCACGGGGGTCCCGTCGTGGAAGGTCACATTGTCCTTCAGCGTAAAGGTATAGGTCAGATTATCGTCGGAGATCTCATAGCTGTCAGCCACTTCGCACTGGATCTCGCCGTCCAGGTTATAGCCTACCAGGCCGCGGTAGATATTCTGCAGCATAAAGCGGGTGGAGACATTGGAGTGGATGTGGGGATCCAGTGTGGAGGGCTCCACGCTGGTGCCTACCAGCAGAGTGTCCACAGTGCCGTCTGCGGGCTGAGCCGTCTCAAGGCTGCCGGAAGCGGCCTGGGATCCGTCTGTCTGGCTGCTGTTTCCGCCTCCACATCCGGCCAGCAGGCCGAGGGAGAGGGCCAGAGACAGAGCGATGCTGAGCAGTTTCTTCATTTTCATTTTGGTTCCTCCTTCTCAAATCAAATTTGTATCTTCTGAAACGGGATCGCTACCCTCTTACAGAATACAGGATTAAAAGCTTTTTTTCAGCTTGGGGTCCAGTACATCCCGCAGGGCGTCGCCCATTAGGTTGGTGGACAGGATCGTCAGGCACAGGAACAGGGACGGCCAGAACATATACTGCCCATTGAGAGCAATGTACGCCCGGGCATCGCCAATCATCTGTCCCCAGGAGGGAGCGGGCGGCACCACGCCCAGACCCAGGAAGCTCAGACCGCTCTCCAGCAAAATACCGCTGGAAACCGTCAGGCTGAATTGAATAATCAGGGAAGAGACGATATTGGGCAGAAGGGTTTTCAGCAGAATCCGCATGGTGCTGGCGCCCAGCAGCTGCTGACTCTCCACATATTCCATTTTCCGCAGTTTCCGGGTGGAGGAGTAGGCAATTCTGCAGAAATGGGGAGTATACAGGATTCCCACCACGATCACTAGGTTGAATACCCCTTTTCCCCACAGGCCCACCACCAGCATGGCCAGCAGGATGGAGGGGAAACAAAGAATCACATCCACCACACGCATGATTGCGTTACCGATCACATCTCTGGTATACCCCGCCAGAAGGCCCAGCAGAGAACCGGCCGTCATGGCGATAATCGTGCCTCCAAAAGCTACGATCATGGTGGGCTGAATTCCTACCACCAGCCGGCAGGCAATGCAGCGGCCATACTCGTCAGTGCCCATGGGGTACTCCTGGGAAGGGGGCGCCAGGGTCTGAGTGGCGTTGATCTCCAGGGGGTCATGGCTGATCAGCAGATTTCCAAACAGCGCAACAAACAGCAGAGGGATCAAAATAATGGCGCTGAGCAGAAACTTTTTATTCCGGATACATTGTTTCAGTACACTCATTTTCTCATCTCCTCTACCGGGCCCGAGGATCTAACAATCCATACAGCAGATCCACCACCATGTTGGTCAGAATGAATATAGCGGACAGAACCAGCATACAGCCCTGAATGAGCGGATAGTCCCGGTTGTTGATGGCATCCACCAGCAGTGTGGCAATGCCGGGCCAGTTAAAGACCGCCTCACACAGCACCGTACCGGCAATCAGATTGCCCAGCTGCAGGCCGATAATGGTGACCACAGGGATCAGCATATTGCGCATCACATGCTTCAGATAGACCTTGCGTTTGGACAGGCCCTTGGCACGCAGGGGGCGGACGGACTCACTGCCCAGGGATTCCAGCATACTGGAACGGGTCATACGCAGCACAGAGGCCGCCACGCTGAACGCCAGAGCCACCGACGGCAGGATCAGCCGCAGCAGATGATTTTCCAACCCTCTGGCTACGGGTACAAATCCGCTGGAGGGGAGTATTTTTAAATTCAGCGCAAAAATCAGCACCAAAATATAGCCCATGACAAACACCGGAACCGAATTTCCCAGAGAGGAAACCAGCGTCAGAAACAGATCCAGGATTCCCCCTCTGCGCGCCGCCGAGATGATCCCCAGAGGTATTCCAATGACACAGGCCAGCACCAGAGCAACCACCGCCAGCTCCAGTGTACGGGGCAGTCGGTCCCCAATGGCATCCACCACCGGCCGGTTTTCCCCATAGGATGTACCCAGGTCTCCGTGAATTAGTCCGGCCAGCCAGGAGGTGTACTGGGTCATCACCGGCTGATCCAGTCCCAGTTCAGCCTCCAGGGCATCATAAGCCTCCTGATCCACCGCAGAGCCGTCCCGGCTGAGCATCATCAGTACAGGATCGCCAGGCATGATTTGCAGGGAGAAGAAGACGATGGAGACCACCACAAAGATCTGCACAACTGCGGTAAGGATTCGTTTCAAAAAGAATTTACCCATCACTCTGCCTCCTTCCCGATCAGATGACAGGCGGCATAGTGTCCTTCCCCAACCTTTTGAAGCTGCGGTTCCACCTGTTTGCACTGTTCTGTGGCATAGAGGCAGCGGGTACAGAACCGACAGCCCGCCGGAGGATTTACCGGACTGGGAATGTCACCTTTAATAAGCACCCGGTCAATGTTCAGATATTCTGCCGCCCCCGGAATGGAGGAGAGCAGTGCCTAAGTATAGGGATGTTTGGGGCAGGAGTACAGATCCGGCGCGTTTGCTATCTCGATGATTTTTCCTAAGTACATGACCGCGATCCGGTCGGAGATATACTTGATGACGCCCAGGTTGTGGGAAATAAAGACATAGGTCAGGCCCATACTCTTCTGGATGTCCCGCAGCAGATTCAAAATCTGTGCCTGAATGGACACATCCAGAGCAGACACCGGCTCATCGCAGATAATGAACTCCGGGTCCATTGCCAAAGCCCTGGCAATGCCGATGCGCTGGCGCTGACCACCTGAAAACTCGTGGGGATACCGACCGGCATATCCCCGGCTCAGGCCCACCAAATCAAGAAGCCGCAGCACCTCCTGCTCGATCTGCTGACTGGAGTATTTCCCTGCAATGCGATAGGGCTCTGCAATGATATCAAATACTTTCTCCTTTGGATTGAGGGAGGCGAAAGGATTTTGAAATACCATACGCAGCTTGGACCGCTGCGCCCGGTCCATGGTTTTAATATCCTGCCCCTTATAGAGGATATCTCCCGAGTCCCGCTTAACCAGTCCCAGGATGACCCGGGACAGGGAGCTTTTCCCGCAGCCGCTCTCACCTACCAGTCCAAATGTTTCACCTTTTTCCACTGTAAGAGAGATTCCATCCACAGCGTGGACAAACCCTTTTCCGCTTGAAAACATCCCGTGTTTCACCGGAAAATATTTCTTCAGGTTTCTTACCTCCAGCAACGGTTCACTCAAGGGGTCGGCACCTCCTTCTGGATCACCCCTGCCCGATGGCAGGCCACAAAATGTCCGGGTTCCACTTCTATCATCTGGGGGTGTTCTTCATGACATACCTCTTCGGCCTGCCAGCAGCGGGTACAGAAATGGCATCCGGTGGGCATATTACGAATATCCGGAACCGTGCCCTCAATGTTGAACAACCGCTCATCCCCCGCGTCCAGCCGCGGGATGGACCGAAGCAGCCCCCGGGTGTAGGGGTGGGTGGGGTTGGTAAAAAGCTGCTCCCGGGAGGCCACCTCCATCATGTTGCCGCCATACATTACAATGATGCGGTCGGCCATATCCTTTACCACATCCAAATCATGGGTAATGAGAATAATGCCGATATTGAACTGATCCCGCATTTTCTTTAACAGATCCATAATCTGGGCCTGCACCGTTACATCCAGGGCGGTGGTCGGCTCATCGGCAATCAGCAGATTGGGATGACAGCCCAGTGCAATGGCAATCATCACTCTCTGGCACATACCGCCCGACAATTCAAAGGGGTAGGAAGAAAATACCCGCTCAGGGCTTGGAATGCCCACCATCCGCAGCATAGCCAGGGACCGCCGCTTGGCCTCTTTTTGTCCGACCTTCTCATGGGTAAGGATGGCCTCGGTCAGCTGGCTGCCCACAGTAAATACCTGGTCCAGAGACATGATGGGTTCCTGAAAGATCATGGAGATCTCCTTGCCCCGGATTTTGCACATCTCCCGATCGCTCAACCCGATCAGTTCCCTGCCCCGGTAGCGGATGCTTCCACAGTCAATAAATCCCTGCTCCGGAAGAAGGCCCATAATAGAGAGAGAGGCCATCGTCTTTCCGCTTCCGCTCTCTCCCACAATACCCAGAATCTCCCCCTGCTCCAGTTGAAACGACAGCCCGCTTACTGCGGCAAACTTCTGCTTTTTATTGCGAAATACCACACTTACATCCTCTACCTGCAGCAAAGGTTCTTTCACAGGCATTCACTCCCTTCCAATTCTTCCGGCCTTCCAGCTTTTCCCCACTTCAATCAGGGATTTTTCACAATCGTAATCTGATAGTCCTCCGGTATGGGCCGCCCATGGCCGAAAGCCCCGGGTGTCAAACAGATCCGGGCTGAAAATTCAGCCGCAGCCTGGGCGGCAGTCCGGATAACCCTTTGTGCCGGAACACGCCCTGTCTCCCGCCATGCCGGTGTCAGGTTTACCAGCAGCGCCGACGCAAAGGCGTCCCCTGCTCCCATTGTATCTACCGGCTCTACATATTGGCTGGGCTGGTTCCAATACTGTGTGCCGTCAAAAATCAGCGCTCCCCGCGCTCCCCGGGTCCCTACTGCCAAACTGCAGCCCATGGAGCAAATCCGGCCAAGCAGCTCCTTGGCCCCGCTGTCATCCAGCTCCGAGCAGGATAAAAATGCCACATCAATCTGGGGCACCACGCTTGCAAGCCTCTGCTCATCCTTCCACTGAAGAGAAAAATCATAAGAGAGCAGTACTCCTGTGCGCCGAATCTTGCAAAGTTCGTCATCCATATAACTGTTGTTGGAAGTATGGACCACATGGAAAGTTCCAATATAAGCAAGGTCCTCTTCATCCAGGCACAGGGGATGGAGTCGAAGCGCTCCGCCTTTGTTGCTTCCCAGAAATACCCGGTCTCCACTCCGGAGCGTAACCCGAGCGGCGCCGTTTTCCCCCTCATATTGCCGACAACGGGTCGTATCCACTCCCAGCTCTTTCAACACTTCCTGAATGTGCTGCGCAGGGGCGTCATTTCCAAAGGCCCCCAGAAATCCCGTCTGCGCCGCCTGCATATTGGCAAAAGCAGCCACATTCAGGGCCTGACCTCCGGGGTACATTGTATTTTGATGAACATATTGGTCGCTGACATTATCTCCAATGCCTAAAAGCCGAACCGTTTCCTGAGCCATGGCTGTTCCTCCCCGCCAACGCACTATAAGCTAAAACAATATATGTTATTATAATACATTATATTTATTTGCAAGAAAAAATCAATAGCACTTTCATATTTTTATCCTCCTATTTTGTAATTTTCGTCAATTCGACTAGAAATGTTTCTGAAAATCATTTGCTTCGCCAAATTTTTCCCTTTTTTATACCGGCGACGCCATTAGAAAATACCATTTTTGCTCATTTTTAAAAAACAAATGCAAAAAAAATGCCGCAGGTACCAAGTCCTGCGGCATATCTTTTCAAAAGCATAGGGCAAATTCCATCTGCTCTCCATATCCAATTTGAAAAGAGGTATGGGCCGGGCGATCAGAAATCATCTCCCAGCAAAGGCCCACATATTGAAGCACCGGTGTGGATTCTCTGATTTCCAAGTACTTGGCAATCCGGGCGTCTGCCTTGGCAATGGTAACAAACCGCTGCCCCACCACCGGTCTCAAATCCACCACGCGATTTTCCCGAATGATCTGGTACATAGAATTTTGTTCCAAATCCGCCTGCAGCAAAAAATCATACTCCATGGAAAAGCAGTCCCGCTCAATCACAATGGGAATTCCATCCGCAAAGCGCAGCCGCTCAATGAGCAGCACCTGGCTTCCGGCCGGCAGTTCCAGTTTCCCAAGCAATTCCGGCCCCGGATCTGAGAGCACCTCTCTGCGCAGCAGCTTTGCCGATGCCTTCATGTGGTTGGCATTACAGATTTCCGTAAAACTCAGCGCCTTTTGAGAATAGGGGCGTGAAAAACTCTTTTTGGTAACAAAAGTTCCCTTTCCCTGCTTTTTTTGCAGCACATGTTCATCTACCAGTTCACTGATTGCGCGCCGGATTGTGATCATGCTCACATTATACATCGCAGCCAGTTCCTTTTCAGATGGAAGCCTTCCGTTTGGCTGGTACTTTTCGCTGTGAATATCAGATAGAATGTGCTCTTTCACTTGAAGGTACAGGGGTGTGATGCTGTTAGAGTCTATCATATCGAATCCTCCTTAGCTATCATCAAACCAAATATCTTTGTTGACTTATATTATAATGTATTAAGATGTACTATGTCAAATAGTCTTGCTAATTATTGTTATATTTTGTTAAAAATAACCAAACTTTAAAATATCTTGCTTTTGTCAGTCCAGGAGGCAGGCGTATTTTTCTTTCCTTTTCTCTTACTTGCCGCTATAATAAAAATAATAAAACAGTAAGGAGGGAGCCGAATATGTATGAGACTACCGGGACACTGTTTCATAAACTTCTTCATCCAAACAGCGGGATGACTATTTTAAAGCACACACGAAGTTCACCAAACTGCGCCCAGTCTATTCAGGAGTGTCTCAATCGTGCGGGGCTTTCTCCCTCAGACTGGATCGAAGCGGCAGACATCAGCAAATCCTACGGCTACCAGATCCTCCGCGGCGACCGCATCCCCGGCCGGGACATCCTGCTGCGCACCGCTCTGGCTTTGAAACTGTCCCTGCGTGAGACCCAGCGGCTGTTGGCCATCAGCAGCTGCGGCGCGCTCTATCCCAGGATCCGCCGGGACGCGGCAGTCATCTTCGCCTTGAATCAGGGGCTGTCTCTTCTGGAAACCGAAGAGCTGCTCTCCTCCCTGCCCGAGCGGAGCCTGTATTCCGGAGAAAACTGATATGGATATCAGAGAACAGTTTTTAGGAGCATACCAGAAGCAGGCCCTGGACTCCATCTCTCTTCCGGAGGGGCTCAAGGCACAGTATACCATTCAGTCCTGTTTAAAGGATGGGGAGCGCCAGGTTTTTCTGGTCGTGGACGGAGCCGGCTGGCCCGCCGTATTGAAGCTCCAGCCCTCCGGCCGGGAGGACTCTCTGCGGCGGGAGTACGATCTGCTGCGCAGGCTCTGTCACCCCCAGATTCCCCGGCCTTTGGCCTATCTGGAGTGCGACGGGCAGGAGTACATGGTGCGGGAATATGTGGAAGGGGTCAGCCTCTATGAGCAGGTATGCGCGCAGGGCCCCTTCTCTCCGGACCAGGTCAAATCGGCGGCCATGTCCCTGTGCCAGGTGCTGGATTACCTCCACAGCCAAAATCCACCGGTCATCTGCCGGGATGTAAAACCCCAAAATGTGGTCATGGACTCCTCCGGCCGCTGCCACCTCATCGACCTGGGTGCCGCCCGGCACTACCGGCCCCAGCAGCAGGGGGACACCGTATTTTTAGGCACCCAGATCACCGCCCCGCCTGAGCAGTTCGGCTACCAGCAGACGAATCAGCGCTCTGATATTTACGGTCTGGGGATGCTGCTGCGCTTCCTGCTGGAGGGCAGCTTTGATCCGCCCCCCAGTCTACCCGGCCGGCGGGGGCTGTGCCGGTTGATCCGCCGCTGTACCGCCTTTGACCCCAAAGACCGCTACCCATCCGCCCGTGCTGTCCTCCGGGCGCTGAAATACCGCCGGGCGCGGCTGGCCGCCGGAGCCGTGGCAGGACTTTTCTGTGCCGGACTGCTTCTGAGCACCCTGTGGAACCCTTCTCCAAACGCCAGCGTCCAATCCTCCCTGCTGGAAGATGCCCTGTGCCAGCAGCTCAATCTGAATCCTGGCGATCCCATCCCGGAGGCACGGCTTGCCGAGGTGGAACAACTTCTGGTATGCGGAACTTCGCCGGTCAACACCCTTCAGGAACACGAGGAGCTTCTGAATACCGCCCATGACCGGTATATGATTGAGACTCCTCACGGGGATATCAGCAATGAGGACCTGTCTCTTCTGGCAAAGTGCGTCAATCTTCGGGTCCTTATTTTGGACTATCAGCAGATTTCCGATCTGTCTTCCCTGTCCGGACTGCCCCTGGAATATCTCAGCCTCACAGGCAACCAGGTCTCCGACCTGAGTCCTCTGGTCAGCTGTCCAGGTCTTCAGGTCCTGGATGTGGGGGAAAATCCAATCAATTCCGCCGCTGTGCTGTCCCAGCTTCCCGCCCTGCGGGAGGTGGTGCTGGAGGCCACCGGTATTACCTCTGTGGCTCCCCTCTCCGGCAGCGCCATCCGGTATCTGAATGTGCGCAGTACCTGGGTCAGTGATTACACACCTTTGGAGAGCTGCCCCGATCTCACCCGGCTGGTCACCGGGGAACTGCCTGACGGAGCGGCATCAACTCTCGCGGGGCTAACGACGCTGGAGGAGCTGCGGCTGTATTCCACCCCCGACATCGATCTGACCCTGTTCAGCGGGTTGCAGCATCTTCGCGCTCTGGACCTCTACGCCTGTACACTCTCCCATCTGGAGGCGCTGAGTCAGCTCAACAGCCTGTATTATCTGAATATCGGCGAGACCGGACTGAAGGATCTGTCCTTTCTCCCTTCCCTGCCTGCCCTGGCGGAACTGGAGTTACGGGAAAATCCCCTCACCGATCTCACTCCCCTGCTGGACTGTCCCTGGCTCACTCACCTGACCCTCAGTTCCCGACACCAGGCCCTGGCCCAGGCGCAGCTATCGGACGCCCCCTTCCAGATCAGCTATGGATAACAAAAAGTGTGCAGACTGCGCACCACTTCTTCAGGATAATGTGCTACACTAAAGGAAATTCCCGGGATTTTCCCAAAAGGAGTGTATGCAATGAAACTGAACCGATGGATTTCTGCCCTGCTCACCCTGTGCCTGCTCCTGGCCCTGACCGCCTGCGGCGGCCAAGAAGAGACAAAACAAAGCGGCGCCGGCTCCTCCGCCCAAAGCAGTGTATCTTCCTCTCAGCAAGACGCCTCTTCCTCCCAGAGCGGCCAGGAGGACGCCCTGGTGGAATACACGGTGGACGGGCTGGGCACCTTCCTCCTGCCCGAGGGCTTCACCATAGAGTCCGGCGAGATCACCGAGCCTCTCCCCTCCTGGTATGCCACCTTCACCAAGGACGAGTACTATATTGAGGCCAACCGGATGGGTCTGGACGCCTATGAGGCGGCAGGAGTCCCCCTCCCGGCAGATCTGGAGGAGTACTCCACCCGCAGCGGGGTGACGAACAGTGTCCCCGAGGGGACTCAGTTTGCCTATGACGACCAGGGAAACTACTTCGCGCAGTTTACCCAGGAGGACGGCCAGATCTGCTACTATGTGCTGCTCAAGGGCACCGACGCCTATGGGCGCATCTCCTTGACCGCCCCCGAGGAGGTCTTTGACGCGGAGACCGCCGCTCTTTGGCTCAGCGGCTCTCAACTGGCATGATACAAACAAGCGGGACCGGGATGACTTCCCGGTCCCGCCTTCTCATGAAAGGGGACCCGGTTTTCGACGAAACCGGGCCTCTTTTGTATCATCCGTCACTGCGCCAGAATCTCTTCCTTGCGCTCCAGCAGCTGGTCAGACAGGAGCATCTCCCGAACTTTTTCAAGGCCCAGCCGGGTCACCGTGTCGGCAAACCGCTCTTTGGGCTAACCGTAGGCCTTGAAGAGAAGGATACATTTTTCCACCAGGTCCAGCACCTGTTTCTCATCAGGAATTATGATGCCCAGAGAGCGGCCCACAGTAGTGCGCTTGCCCCAGCGGCCACCCAGATAGACCATATAACCGGCGGTCTGATTTTCAATAGCCTGGAACGGGCACTTGCGGATACACCGGCCGCAGTGGTTGCACTCTTCGGCGTCAATGACCGCCTTTTTCTCCACCATTTTTACCGCATGAATGGGACATTCCTTCTCGCACATAGTGCACCCCTTGCAAAGATCTTCATGGACCTGGGGCACCCACTGTCCCACGATGCCCACATCGTTCAGATCCGGCTTCACGCAGTTGTTGGGACATCCGCCCACGGCAATTTTAAATTTGTGGGGCAGCTTCACCTGGCCGTAGCCCACATAAAAGCGCTCATGGATCTTTTCAGACAGCGCGTAGGTGTCAATCAGGCCATACTGGCAGGTCGTTCCCTTACAGGAGGTCACCGGCCGCACCTTGGCTCCGGTCCCGCCTGTCTCCAGACCGGCCTCTTCCTTTAAAAACCGGCGCAGAGGCTCAATGTTCTCAAAGGGGACGCCCTGGATCTCCATGGTCAGCCGGGTGGTCATGGCCACCTCTCCGCTGCCGAACCGGCGGGCAGCCTCAGCCACCGTCTCACATTCCTTGGCTGTGATCTTGCCGTTTCTGGTGATCACCCGCCCGTTAAAATGGTCAGGGGTGCGCTTGTCCCACAAAAAGCCCAGCCCCTTTACCCGAGTAATCTCACTTTGAGGAATTTTGCCTTGTTGCTGGCTCATATTCAAATACCTCCTCCTTCTTTTCCTCTCTGTCCGCCCGCCTGAGAGGAGCAAGGCCGGCAGCAGAAAGCCTTCCCACGCTTTTCTCATACCCAGCCTCTTCGGGTTTTAGGATAACGAAACACGATGACCGTGTCAACCTCTATTTCCCCCCTTTTCGGTTATTTCATTCCTCCGGCCTGAGCATTTGATACGATGCCGGTAGCGGAGCACAAAACACTGCCCTTGTCGCCCTTACAGAAATAGCCCTCCATAATAGTTCTTCCCGATCCAGAGCGGCATATAGGCTCTGGGGCTCAACATTCTGCTGCTGAGCCTGCGTGAACTCCCACGCTCTTTCCCGCCCGGGACGAAAATCGTCCCGGCCTTTTTTGACATTCCCCTCAAATCTGCTATACTCTCTTTGTGCGTCAATTCTATCCCGGAGAGAATTTCCCATTCTTGTCCGTACACTGGAAGTCGAGGAGATATGGTTATGATCGGCATGGGTACCATCGTCAATGTGCTGGCTATTGTCGTCGGCGGGCTGATTGGCCTGCTGGCCAAGGGCGGTCTGAAGGAACATTATCAAGATGGGATCATCCGCTCCTTGGGACTGGCTACCTTGTTTATCGGAGCGGGCAGCGCTCTTTGCGGCATGTTGGTAATTTCGGAAACCGGGCTTACCACCATCGGCACACGGGATACGCTTTTTATGATCCTCTCCCTGGCACTGGGAACTCTTGTGGGCGAGCTGCTGGATTTAGACGGCAGAATGGAGCGCCTTGGAGTGTGGTTAAAAGCCAAAGCGGACCGAAAAGGAGGCGACAACCAGTTTGTTCAGGGGTTTGTCACCGCCTCTCTGGTGGTGTGTATCGGCGCTATGGCCATCGTCGGCTCCATTCAGGACGGGTTGTCCGGGGACCCCTCTACCCTATATACCAAGTCCATCCTGGATTTTCTCATTGTCATGATCTTTGCCTCCACTTATGGCAAGGGAGCGATTTTCTCCGCCCTGCCGGTGGGGGTCCTGCAGGGCAGCGTTACTCTGTGCGCAGGCCTTCTCTCTCCCATCTTTAGCCCGGAGATCATTGCCAATCTTTCTTTTCTGGGAAACATGCTCATTTTCTGCGTGGGCGTCAACCTGTGCTTCGGTCCCAGGTTTCGAGTGGCCAATATGCTGCCTGCGCTGATTTTCGGAGCCATATTCACTTTGTTCTGACAGGTCACTTCTGCCCGGTTACAAGCTGAATCCAGATAAAAAGACGGAGGATCCGCTCTCTGTGGATCCTCCGTCTTTTTCACAACCATCAAGAGAATAATATTGTAATTTTGGCGTATCTGTTTGAGGATATCTTTAAATCAATTTCAATTTTACAACTATAAATCATGCGCAGGGATGTAATTGCACCCCTCCGCATAATTCTTTGTCAAACCAAACTGCCGGATCTCATCCTCGGTCTGAACCTGTGGTACACATAAAAAGACAGTACTACGGTCAAAATATCCGCCGTCACCTGAGACCATACAAGTCCATACATTCCAAATATAAAATTCAGCAGAAACAGCATGGGAATATTGAACCCCAGCCACCGGGTGACACCCAAAAACAGAGAAATTCTGCCTTTGCCAAAGGCCTGAAACAGATAGACCGTAAAAAAGCTCAAAAACATCAGCGGTGTAGCCAGTACCCGGATCCGCAAAAATGCGGAAGCCATTTCCACCGTCTGGGGATCCGAAATAAACAGATTTGTGAACTGCACGGCAAAGATCTCATAAAGCAGAATACTGACCCCGGCCACCGCCAGTCCCAGTCTTCTGGACAGGCGGATCGTCTCCTCCATTCTTTTTTTATTTTGTGAGGCGTAGTTATAAGCCACTAGGGGCAGCATTCCCTGACAAATACCGATGCCCACATTCAGCGGAAAGCGTTCCACCTTCAGCACAATTCCAATGGCCGCCAGGGCCAGGTCATGGTAAGAGACCATCAGCTTATCCAGGACCACATAGTCCATATCAAAGAGGAACGAGGTGACCGCTGAAGGTACTCCCACAGCAAAGATGGCCACAATGCTCTTCTTTCCAGCCATCCCAACCCCCGGGCGGAATGTAATGATCGACTCCTTCCCCATCCGGAACACCACTGTCAGGAAAAACAGGCAGGCCACGCAGTTGGACAGGCAGGTGGCAACTCCCGCTCCCAGCACCTCATGTCCCTTAGGCATCAGCACAAACATGAACAACGGATCCAGCACAATATTCAGCACCCCGCCGCATACAATGCCGATTCCGGCCTCTCGGGACCGTCCGATGCTTCGGATCAGATTGGCCAGCACATTGGACAGTACCGTGGGAATTCCTCCCGCTACAATGACGCACATGGCATATTCCTTCGCGTACTGGTAGGTATTTTCCCCCGCGCCCAACAGCGCCAGAAGCGGTTCCATAAACAGTGCCATACCAAGAGAAAATACGGCTGCGATGGCCACGCCCAGGTAGAGGGAAAATACACTGACCCGCCTGGCCTCCGCTTCATCTCCCCGTCCCAGCAGTCTTGAAATCAGCGCGCCGCCGCCGATTCCCGCCAGTCCCGCAAGGCAGAGGGTAATGTTGAACACCGGCAGAATCAGGGAAGTGCTGGCCACCATATAGGGATTCTCCGTCTGTCCAACATAAAAGGTATCCGCCATATTATAAATGAGAACGATCAGCTGACTGGTTACCGCCGGCACAACCATCTTTCTCAGAGCCGCGGGTACCGGCAGCTGTTCAAATATTTCTTCATTGGTTGCTTGCATCTTATTTTGCATCATCTTCAGCCTTCATTTCCGCTCCGTATCCCCATATCCCGGGGAGGTTTTCCGTTTGTCCCTGTTACAATACACTTTATGCTATCGGGCCCACCCTTTGGCAAATCGGACTGTGGCATTCAGCAAGGGGGAAGTGGCATCCCGTCGCCAGGCAATCCCAACTTCCTTCACAATGGCTTCCTTCAGTTTGACCTCCACCACGCCGCTCACCGAATGGGAAGAAAACTCTTCCGACGGCAGGAAGGCCACTCCCAAGCCCCCCTGCACCATGTAAAGGCCCGTGGTGGGATTGCTGGAACGACAGACAATATTCGGCTCAAAGCCCGCTTTCCGGCAGGCGTCCAGACACAGCTCCGCCGCCACCTGGCCAGACTGGTGAAAGATAAAGTGTTCCTCTTTCAGCTCCTTCAAACTCACCCATTCCCGCTTTGCCAGGGGGTGAATCCGTGGGACGGCCAGGGAGTAGCTGTCCTCCCCCAGCTTCATAAACTCCAGGCTGGATGGAACCCCGCTGGTAGGCCGATTGAGAAACGCCAAGTCTATCTTTCGCTCCAACAGCAGGTCCATCAAGTGATAGGTCCCGCTCTGTATGATATTCACCGAAATATCCGGATAGCTGCAGCAGAAGGCGGAGAGCATTCCTCCAAAGTCAATGCACTGAAGACTGGTGATGATACCCAGGGCAAGAGTACCTTTATGTAGCCCGGCATAAAAAGCCATCTCCTCCTCCAGCGCCTGTGTCTTTTGGAGAATCTCCCTGGCCCGCAGCACAAACGCCTTTCCCGCCTCCGTGAGTACAGCGCCTCTTGGGTTGCGGTAAAACAGGACCACACCCAGTTGCTTTTCCGCCTTGGCAATCTGCTGGGACAGGGCAGGCTGTCCCACATGACAGTTCTGTGCCGCCAGAGAGAAGTTTCCTGTATCCGCCACCGCGAGAACATAGCGCATCGTATTTAGATCCATACCGCACCTCCCAAAAATTTCATTTGGCTAGACATCCAAAGGTTCCCCTGTTTTTTTGTGCAAAACAGCAACAGCGCAAAATCTGTCCAACCCTGCCGTTTTCCTTAAAAACCCGCCGTAACCTTACTATGGGCGTTCTTTTCTCCTTTGTCAAGAGGAGGGGGCGCCTTTGTTATCATTTTCAGTGATATTTGTGTTCACAAAGAAGAATTGGACTTTTTATAAAGGAACAGGTACTCTTATGACAGCAAAGGAAAGCGGCCCCAAAAAACTCAGGCCCAGCCTAGGAAAGGAACGATCTTGATGAACCACAATTACTTCACACAGCGGGATGTGGAGCGTCTGGAAAAGCAGGCCGTGCAGATCCGGGAGGATATCATCTCCATGATTCACGCCGCCAAAGCCGGACATCCCGGAGGCTCCCTGTCTGCCGTCGAAATGGTGACGGCTCTGTACTTTCATGTGATGAACATCGACCCGAAAAATCCCCGGTGGGAGGATCGGGATCGGTTCATCCTCTCCAAGGGTCACTCTTGCCCGGTCATGTACGCTGCTCTGGCCCGGCGGGGCTACTTTGATCCCGCCATTCTGACTACCCTGCGCCAGTATCACTCCATTCTTCAGGGGCACCCCGACATGAACAAGGTCCCCGGCGTGGACATGACCGCCGGTTCCCTGGGCAACGGCCTGTCCGTGGGCGTGGGCATGGCCCTGTCCGGCAAGCTCCATCACCAGGACTACATGACCTATGTCATGCTGGGCGACGGCGAGATCCAGGAGGGTATGGTTTGGGAGGCCGCCATGGCTGCCAACCACCACGACCTGAAGAACCTGGTCGCCATTGTGGACTGCAACGGCGTCCAGATCAACGGCTGGGTCAACGAGATCATGACCGTTGAGCCTCTGGCCGACAAGTGGAGAGCCTTCGGCTGGAAGGTAGTAGAGGTCAACGGCCACAATATGAAGGATGTACTTACTGCCCTCCACACCGCCAAGACCATGCGCCACCCCACCGTCATCCTGATGCGCACCGTCAAGGGCAAGGGCGTCTCCTTCATGGAGGATGACTGTGCCTGGCACGGCTCCGCTCCGGACGATGAGCAGATGGTCAAAGCTATTATGGAAATTAAAGAAGGGGGCGTTGTGTAATGGCTAAGACGCTTGCAACTCGTATGGCCTTCGGCCATGAGATCATTGAGATCGCGAAAACCAACCCGAATTTCGTGGTCTGCAACGCAGACACCAAGACCTGCGGTCTGGAGAAGTTCGGCAAGTACTTCCCTGAGCGTGAGTTTTCCTTCGGCATCGCCGAACAGAACCTGGTAGGCGGCGCGGCCGGTCTGGCCGCCTGCGGCAACAAGGTGTTCCTGGCCACCTTCGCCGTATTCGCCTCCATGCGTGCCTGCGAGCAGGTTCGTACTTTTGTGTGCTACCCCAACCTGAATGTTACCATCATCGGCACCCACGCCGGCCTGCAGGTAGGCGGCGACGGCGCCACCCACGCCGCCATTGAGGATGTGGCCATTATGCGCTCCTTCCCCAATATGACCGTGGTACAGCCCGCCGACGCAGTGGCCGCCCGGGCCCTGGCTCATGCGGCTGTGGACTTCACCGGTCCTCTGTATGTCCGTCTGCACCGCAACCCCGTGGCCGACCTATACGATCCCGAGACCTATCACTTCGAGTGGGGCAAGGCCAACACCGTGGTGGATTACGGCACGGACATGACCATGATCGTCTCCGGCATTCTGCTGAAGAAGGCCCTGGACGCCGCCGCCATTCTGAAGGAGCAGGGCATCAAGGTCCGCGTTCTGGATATGGCCACCATCAAGCCTCTGGACAACGAGGCCGTTTTGAAGGCCGCCAAGGAGACCGGCGCCATCATGACCATCGAGGATCACACCATCTTCGGCGGCCTGGGCAGCGCTGTTGCTGAGGTTGTTGTAAAGAACAATCCCGTCCCCATGGAGATCGTTGGCATTCAGGACAAGTTCGGTGAGTCCGGCGACCCCGAGCTGCTCTACCGCGACCACGGCATGGATGTGGATTCCATCGTGGCCAAGTCCAAGGCTCTGGTCGCCCGCAAGAGCAATTAAAATCAGCTAACCATTTGCGTAAGGAGGAAATATCATTATGGCAGCACCTCATGTATGCATTCTGCAAACCAGCTTTGCCAAGCGGGAAGACACGATTGCCTTTCTGAAGGAGCGTGTTCCCGGCGTCCGGGTGGAGTTCATCACCGACAGCACCCTTCTGGCTGATGTACGGGCCAACGGCGGCCCCACCCAGGCGGTCATTGACCGGATGACCCTCTACGCCAAGGCGGCGGAGATCTCCGGGGCGGACCTGATCGTCAACTCCTGCTCCACCGTGGGCGAGGTGGCCGACATCTACGCCAAGGAAGTCAACATCCCCGTGATGAAGATCGACCTGCCCATGGCTCAGGAGGCCGTCCGGCTGGGCACCAAGATCGCCCTCATTGCCACTCTGGAGACCACCCTGGGTCCCAGCCAGCGCCTGATTGAGGCGGAGGGCGCCAAGGTGGGCAAGAAGATGGAGTGCACCCAGTATCTGCAGAACCCCGCCTGGGACGCCCTGCAGGCCGGTCATCCCGAAGAGCACAACCGGATCCTCATGGAGAGCATCCGCAAGCTGGACACCATGGGTTATGACGCCATTGTCATGGCTCAGGTCTCCATGCGCGCCCTGCTGCCCGACCTGAAGGATGTCAAGACTCCCCTGCTGTGCAGCTTCTACTCTGGTTACGGCGCCATTGCCGACAAGCTCAACGAGATCGCCGCGAAGAAAAAGTGAACAAATAAAAAGGAGGAATATCCAATGAGCAAGAAACTCGTTTCCGACCTGATTGTGGACTACCTGGAGCGCCGGGGCGTCACCGAACTGTTTGGCCTGTGCGGCCATACCGTCATCGGCATGCTGGACGCCCTGTCCCGCAGCAAGAAGCTGCGGTACATCGGCACCCGCCATGAGGCCATTGCCTCTACCGCTGCCGACGGCTACGCCCGCGTGACCCACAAGGCCTCTGTGGTCATGTGCCACCTTGGCCCCGGCCTCACCAATGTGATCACCGGTGTGGCCAACGCCTCCCTGGACTCCATTCCCATGGTCGTCATCGCCGGTGATGTGCCCAGCTACTACTTCGGCCGTCACCCCCACCAGGAAGTTCAGATGCACGAGGACGGCGGCCAGTACAAGCTGCTGGAGCCCGTGTGTAAGCGCTGCTGGCGGGTTGACGATGTGGAGGCTCTGCCCATGATCCTTGACCGGGCCTTCCGTCTGGCCGAGTCCGGCCGTCCCGGCCCCGTGTTCATCGACATCCCCATGGATATGTTCTCCCGGGAGATGGACGAGGAGCTGTGGGAGCGTACTTATCACGACAGCCCCGTGACCGCCCGTCCCGCTCTGGATCCTCAGGCCGCTAAGGCTATTGCCAAGAAGCTGGTTGAGGCCAAGAACCCCGTCCTCCACGCCGGCGGCGGCATCCTGCTGGCCCAGGCCTCTGACGAACTGGCTGCTCTGGCTGAGTTCCTGGATATCCCCGTGTCCCGTACCCTGGCCGGCCAGGGCTGTATCAGCGACCGTCACCCCCTGATGATCGGCCAGACCGGCTTCTGGGGCCTGGAGTTCACCCACTCCCTGACCACCACCGCCGATGTGATCCTGGGTCTGGGCACCCGCTTCGGCGAGGCCGACAGCTCCAGCTGGTATCAGGGCGTCACCTTTGATCCCGAGAAGACCACCTTCCTCCAGATCGACATTGATCCCAATGAGATCGGCCGCAACTATCCCGTGGAAATCGGCGCCGTGGGCGATCTGAAGATCGGCCTGCAGCAGATCCTGGAAGAGGTCAAGAAGATTTGCCCCCAGGGCAAGAGCAATCCCGAACTCCGCGCCCGGATCGCCAAGGCCAAGGCCGACTTCAAGAAGTCCAATGAGACTATCTCCAACGATCCTCGCTTCCCCATGACCCCCCAGCGCATCCTGCGTGATGTCAAGGCCGCCATCCCCGAGGACGCCATCCTCTTCACCGATGTGGGCTGGAACAAGAACGGCGTTGCCCAGGAGTTCGACATCACCATCCCCGGCACCATCCACCACTCCTCCGGCCTGGCTACCATGGGCTTCGGTCCCGCTGCCGTCCTGGGCGGCAAGGTAGCCGCTCCCGACCGTGTCGTCTGGAACCTCACCGGCGACGGCGGCTTCGGCATCAACCCCTCTGTGCTGGCCACCGCCGTTGAGAAGGGCATTGCCTGTACCTGGGTTGTCATGAACAACGCCGCCTTCGGTACCATTGCCGGTCTGGAGAATGCCAACTATAAGACCAAGTTCGGCACCGTCTTCTACGACGCCCAGGGCGAGCGCTATACCCCCAGCTGGGCCGGCGTAGCCAAGGACTACGGCGTGGATTCCATCTGCATCTCCTCCGCCGACGAGCTGCCCGCCGCCCTGGCCAAGGCCCTGGAGGCCAACAAGGCAGGCAAGCCCTTCCTGGTAGAAGTTCCCATGGAAAACATCGTAGTGCCCACCCCCGGCTGCTGGAACATCAACGATATCTACTCTCCCAATGACCTGGTCAAGGAAGGCAAGCTGGTCAAGAAGGAGAACGGCCGCTATGTGGCTCCCAGCCACGCCAAGTCTCACAACGCCTGAGACGCTCGTTCCTTTGAAAGGAAGGATATGAAAATGGACTCTGTTACAGAAGTCAAATGCTGCCCCCGCTGCGGCAGTGAGATGGAACTGAAGGAAAAATCCTATGCCATGGGCAGCGCCCTGTTTACCAATCGGTTCCATGTCAACATCTATGCCTGTCCCAAGTGCAACCATGTGGAACTGTTTGCCACAGAGGGCGAGCTGGTCACCTGCCCCGTCTGCGGCACCAAGCACCCCGCCAGAGAAAAGTGTGCCATTTGTTCCCTGAACACTGTGCTGGACGGCAAATACGGGCGGTAAGATCCCCTCTGGCTGCGCCGCACCGCACCAGACATCTTCCGCTTCCGTTATAGCGTTTTTTCAATCCGACCGCCCACCCCGGGCGGTCGGATTCTATCAGAAGCTAAAAGGAGGGATACGGCTGTGAAGCCTGAAGAAAAGCGCCGCCTGATGCGCACTGCCTGTCAGGTGCGTATGGGTGTTATTGAGGCCACCCATGCCGCCAAATCCGGTCATCCCGGGGGCAGCTTGTCTGCCGCCGACATGTTTACCTACCTCTATTTCAAAGAGCTGAATGTGGATCCCCAGCGTCCTGACTGGGAGGATCGGGACCGTTTTGTCCTCTCCAAGGGACACACCGCTCCCGGCCTCTACTCCGCCCTTGCCAACCGGGGGTTCTTCCCCTTGGAGGATCTGAAGACCCTGCGTCAGATCGGCAGTTATCTCCAGGGACACCCCAATATGAGCACGACTCCCGGCGTGGATATGTCCACCGGTTCTTTGGGGCAGGGCATCTCCGCGGCCGCCGGCATGGCGCTTATGGCCAAATACCAGCACAAATCGCTGCGGGTATACACCCTGCTGGGCGACGGTGAAATTCAGGAGGGACAGCCCTGGGAGGCCTTTATGTTTGCCCATCACTACAAGCTGGACAACCTGTGCGTCATCATTGACAACAACCACCTGCAGATCGACGGGCCTGTGGAAGAGGTTATGAGTCCCTATCCCATTCCCGACAAGCTCAAAGCTTTTGGCTTTGAGGTCATGGAAATTGACGGCCATGATTTTGATCAGATGGAACACGCTTTTGCCAAAGCCCGCTGCGTCAAGGGCGTTCCCTTTGCCATCATTATGTCCACGGTCAAAGGAAAGGGCGTCTCCTTTATGGAGGACCAGGCCTCCTGGCACGGGAAGGCCCCCAATGACGAGGAATATGCCCTGGCCATGGCAGAGCTTCAGGAGCATCTGGCCAGATTGGAGGAAAACTGAATGGAAGAACGGAAAATTGCCACCCGGGAAAGCTACGGCAACGCCCTGGTCCAGTTGGGCACCGAACATCCGGATGTAGTGGTCTTTGACGCTGACCTGTCTGCCGCCACTAAAACCTCCATATTTAAAAAAGCCTTCCCTGACCGGCATTTCGACTGCGGCATCGCCGAAGCGGACATGATGTGCGTCGCCGCGGGAGCTGCCGCTATGGGGATGACTCCCTTTGCCTCCAGTTTTGCCATGTTTGCCGCCGGTCGAGCCTTTGAGCAGGTTCGAAACTCCATTGGCTATCCTCAGCTGAATGTGAAAATCGGCGCCACCCACGGCGGTCTGTCGGTGGGCGAGGACGGCGCCTCTCATCAGTGCTGTGAGGATTTTGCCCTGATGCGCTCCATCCCCGGCATGGTGGTCATGTGCCCCTCGGATGATGTGGAGGCCCGGGCCGCTGTCAAGGCCGCCTATGAACATAAGGGCCCTGTGTATATGCGCTTTGGCCGTCTTCCCGTCCCTGTGTTCCACATGGAGGAGAGCTTCTCCTTCCAGATCGGCAAGGGCGAGGTCCTGCTGGACGGAAATGATGTGGCAATCGTTGCCACCGGCCTTATGACCTATGAGGCTCTGAAGGCCGGTGAATGGCTGCGGCAGTCCGGTATCCACGCCCGGGTCATCAACCTGTGCACCATCAAGCCCCTGGATGAGGAGCTGATTTTGACTGCCGCCCGGGAGTGCGGAAAGATCGTCACCTGTGAGGAGCACTCCATTATCGGCGGTCTGGGCGAGGCCGTGTGCTCCCTGCTGGCCGAGCGCCTTCCCACTCCGGTACGCCGGATCGGCGTCAACGACGAATTCGGCCACTCGGGCCCGGGGGCGGCGCTGCTGCAGGAGTTTGGCCTGTACGCCTGCCATGTGGAGGAAGTGGTCAAGGAATTTCTCAATGTTTCAGACCGCTAAGAACAGGCTTCCCTTTTAAATCCTATCCCTTTTCCAACAGCAGATTGATCAAAGGTGGTGTACATTTATGGAAACGAAAGTAAAACGGATCGGAGTGCTTACCAGCGGCGGTGACGCTCCCGGAATGAACGCCGCTATTCGGGCAGTGGTCCGGACCGCGGTTAATTTGGGCATTGAGTGTGTGGGGATCCGGAGGGGCTGGAACGGTTTGATTCACAGTGACTTCGTCCCCATGAACAGCGACTCCGTCAGCCACATTCTGGATCAGGGCGGCACCATTCTCTACACCGCCCGAAGCGAGGAATTTATGACCCCTCAGGGCAGAGAGAAGGCTGTCTCCACCTGCAAGCTGCTGGGGTTGGAGGGCGTCGTGGCCATTGGCGGCGACGGAACCTTCCGCGGGGCGCTGGAGTTGTCCCGGCTGGGCATTCCTGTGGTGGGAATCCCCGCTACCATCGACAACGATTTGGGCTGTTCCAACTACACTATCGGGTTTGACACCGCCTGCAACACCGCTGTCTCCTGTATTGACAAACTGAGAGACACCATGCAGTCCCACGAGCGCTGCTCTCTGGTGGAGGTCATGGGCCGACATGCCGGCTATCTGGCCCTGTATGTGGGCATTGCCGTGGGCGCTACCGCTGTGCTGATCCCTGAACGGGGACTGGATTTTCAGCGGGATGTGGTGGAGCGCATTCAGGAATCCCGTATTGCCGGCAACACCCACTACATGATCGTGGTGGCCGAAGGGGTCGGCAGCGCTGTGGAAATCGGAAAACAGATTCACGAGGCCCTTGGCATCGAGCCCCGTGTCACTGTATTGGGCCACATCCAGCGGGGCGGTTCTCCCTCTGTCCGGGACCGGGAGACGGCCAGCCGCATGGGCTATGCGGCCGTTCAGGCCATTGCCGCCGGCCAGGGCAGCTGTATCATCGGCACCCAGCAGGGCAGTCTGACGGCCATTCCCATTGAAGAGGCCCTCACCATGACAAAGAAGCTGCAGATGGAGCGATATGCTGTTATGGAGGCCATGCACAACCACGCGTGATTTATCCGCTTCTGTCAGCTTGCCCCCTTCACTGCCGTTCCATTTCATATCCCACTTTCCCAAAACCACCGGACCTGTGTTCCCATAAATTTGCCCGCCTGTGGTTTTTACGGAAAAGCTGGACAGGAATTTCTTCCTGTCCGGCTTTTCCGGTTTTTATGGTTTCGATGTCGCTGGCTTCCGCCGCTGAGACCTGTTGTAAAACAGTTCTGCCAATCCTCCCGATGTCATCTCTTCCCGCTCCGCTCCCGAGAGGTCCATAACCAGATGTCCGTTGTCCAGCATAATGGTCCGTTCTCCCACACGCAGCGCATACTCCATATCATGGGTGATCATCAGGGTGGTGATCTTGTCCCGGGCCACGATTTTCCGGGTCACTTCCATGACCTTCTCCGCCGCGCCGGGATCCAGAGCCGCCGTGTGCTCGTCCAGGAGAAGAAGACTGGGCTGGGCCACCGTGGCCATTAACAGGGAGGCCGCCTGACGCTGACCCCCCGAGAGCAGGCCCATTTTTGTCTTCATCCGGTTCTCCAGCCCCATATCCAGCTGGGCCAGCAGATCCCGAAAGTAGCTGCTGTCTTTACGGTTGACGGCAAAGAAAGAGCGTGAGGCCTTGCGGGTATATGCCAGGGCCAGGTTCTCTTCCAGCGTCATATTGGGGGCAGTGCCCCGGAGGGGATTTTGATAGAGGCAGCTCATATTCAGCGCCCGCTTATAGTCCTTCTGGCGGGTAATGTCCTCCCCACCCAGCAGAATCTGGCCGGAGTCTGGGAAAAGCTTACCCAGAATCAGGTTAAAGAGGGTGGATTTTCCCGACCCGTTGGAGCCCAGAACTGTGACAAACTGCCCTGCGGGCACCTCCAGGTCCAGGTGATCCAGGGCCAGCTTTTCGTTGATGGTACCGGCTTCAAACCGCTTGGTCAGCTTTTGAATCGAGAGAGGGCTGCTGCTCATACCGCTCCGCCTCCTTCCTGTCTCCGGCTTCCCTTCCGGCGCAGAAGAGGAACAGCCAGGGCGCATATCACAATCACTGTGGAGAGCAGCTTTACCGCATAGCTTGGCATCTCGACTTTATAGGCCGCCTGAATGATTACCCGGTACAGGAGGGAACCTGCCACTGCCGAGATCAGGCTGACGACGATCCCCCGGTCCCCAAAGAGGACCCGGCCGATGATCACCGACGCCAGCCCCATGACCAGCATGCTGCTGCCGCAGTTGAGATCCGCGTACCGCTGCTGCTGGCACAGCAGGGCCCCGGACAGGGCAACAAGGGCGTTGGCCAGCATGACCCCGGCGGTACGGGTGAGGTCGGCGTTGATGGAGGAGGAGCGAACCATCTCCTCGTTGTCTCCCGTGGCACGAATAGCCATCCCGGGCCGGGTGAAGAAGAACACCCCCAGAGCGGCGGTCAGCACCGCCACAACGGCCAAGGTAAGAATCAGCACCTGGGCATTTGTGTCCAGCAGGGGGCTGTCCACGCCCGCAAACAGGGCGGAAAAGTTTTTATAGATGGTAGGACTGGACTCTTTCACTGCCGCCCCGGCGGAGTTCACCGTGTCATACTGGAGGTACAGGTTGGACTGGCCTCCCAGTACCGCATAGTTGACGGTATAGAGCCCCGCCGCCACCAGAATGCCCGCTAAAATAGGCTCAATCCGCAGCTTGGTCTGGAGCAGCGCGGTAAAAAATCCCGCCAGCGCCCCCGCGGCCGCCCCTACAAGAAGGGCCAATACAGGGTGTCCGGCAATGGTGACCGCGGCGCAGGCGGTCATGCCGAAGACGAAGCTTCCATCCACGGTTAAATCCGGCGTCTTCAAAATGCGGAATGTTACAAATACCCCTAAGGCCATGGGGGCATACAGCATCCCCTGGCTCAGCGCGGAGATCAGCATACTGTAAAAAGCCATGGTTTTTCCCCTCTCATCCGCTGTCTTCCGGGATTGTCACTGGCCGAAGTGACTGGTCCCGTCGGCCTCCACCAGCACCTCATAGCCCTCATAGGCTGTCTCGGGGAAGTCGGCGCCAAAGCGTCCGGCCGCCTGGAGATTCACATACTTGGCGTAGTCACTGAGGGTCTCATAGGGCAGATCGGCGGGATCGGCGCCGTCCAGAATTTTCAGGACCAGGTTCGCCACCTGCTCCCCCAGCTGGACATAGTTCACGCCGATGGTGGCAAAGCCCCCGTCGGCCACCATGGAGTCGGCGCCGCAGTAGACGGGAATGCCTGCGGCATAGGCCACATCGGTGTAGGTAGCCATTGCGGAGGCGATGGAGTTGTCGTTGCCGGTGTACAGGGCATCCACTCCCTTGGAAATCAGGGTCTCGGCCGCGGTCTGAAGCTCGGAGAGGTTGGCGATAGAGCTCTCCTCATAGGCAATGCCCTCCTGGTCGCAGTAGGCCTTGGCCGCGGTGATGGTGGAGACGGAGTTGGCCTCGCTGGAGGTGTAGAGGAATCCAATTTTCTGACAGTCAGGCTGGAAATTGAAAATCAGCTTGACGATCTCATCAGCAGGAATATTGTTGGACACCCCGGTGATGTTCTGGCAGTCGTCCCCTGTGAGGCCGGCGGCGGCAGGGTCGGAAACAGCGGCGAAGACGATGGGAGTGTCCTCCCCTTCAAACACGGTCTTGGCGGACTGGGCGGTGGAGGTGGCAATGGGGATCACCAGGTCCACCCCATCCGCCTTGCAATTGCTGAGGATGGTGCTCAGGGCGGTGGAGTCATTGTTGGCGTTTTCCGTGGAAATTTCCACATTCTTTCCCGATGCCTCCAGAGTGGAAACAATGGTATCCCGAATCTGGTCCAAAGAGGTATGGCTCATGGGCTGGACAATGGCGATCTTGTAGCTGTCCGCCGTCTGGGCAGAGGCGCCGGAGCTGGAGGCGGAGCCTTGGGCGCCGCAACCGGTCAGGGCCATGGTGAGCATCAGGGCGGACATCAGGGTGCAAATCACTTTTTTCATCATCAATTCCTCCTAATCTGTTGACAGGGCGGTCACAAGGTGGCCGCAAGGGCAATGTGCTTTCGGATCACCTGACAGGAAGCATCCAGCATCTGCTGTTCCTCCTGGGTCAGGTTCAGTTCAATAATTACTTCAATTCCATTTTTCCCGATCCGGCAGGGGACGCCGCAGTGTACGCCTGTCTGCCCGTACTCCCCATCCAGCAAAACTGAGACGGGAAGGATTCTCTTTTCATCTCTTAAAATACAGCCGGCCAGCTCCGCCAGGGCCCGGCCGATGCCAAACTCCGTGGACCCCTTCCCCTCAATAATCTCCATACCGGCCTGGCGGGTTTGGGTAAGGATCTCCTCCTTTGAGAGGCCCAGCGTTTCAAAGGGTACGCCCCCCACAGTGACGGCGGAGAAGGGAACCATGGAGGAATCCCCATGTTCTCCCATGGAGAAGGCGCACACGCTGCGCCGGTCCACCCCCGCGGCCTGACTGATACACCGAATGAGGCGGGCGGTGTCCAGCAGGGTCCCGGTGCTGAAGCAGCGCCATCGCTCCAGCGCCAGTCCCTTGCGCAGATAGTCAGCCACAATGTCGGCGGGATTTGTGATGGTCACCACCGGGCAGGCAAGTTTCATGGGCTTCAGTACCTGGATGAGCTCCTTCAGCTGCTCCACTGAGCGGCCCAGCAGGTCCAACCTGGTTTGACCCGGTTGACGAGGCTCCCCAATGGTCACCACCACCAGGTCCGCATCTTTGCACTCCTCAAAGCCCCCCGCCCGGACGGCAACGGGCCGCGGCATGAAGCTGACGCTGTCGGCCACATCCAGTGCCTGCGCATAGGCCTTCTCAGCAATTAAATCCACCAGGACGATGTCCTCACATACCCCTGACGCCGCCAGGGCATAGGCACAGTGGCTGCCCACATGCCCGGCGCCCAAAATAACCACTTTCCGCTGTTTCATCGCACATTCCTCCTGAGAAAATAAAAACGCCCTTGACCAAGTACCTGCACTTGGTCAAGGGCGAAACAAATACATTGTTCGCGGTGCCACCTTGATTCAGACTAATATTAGTCCCTTTCAGCGGGATACCAACATATCCCCGACCGGTAACGGCGTCCAGCCGTCGGCCCATTTAGAGCCGCCCTCCGCAGACCATATTACTCAGAGCCCCGTGGGAAGCTTACACCGCCCTTCCCTCGCTGTGACGGAACCGACCTGACTTTTTTCTGCGTCATCGGTTTATAGCGGCATTATACTCGCTCCCCCAGAGGTTGTCAATCGTTTTTTCCCGCATTTTTAAAAATTTCTTTTTCTCGCTGCTGAAGCAGTCTAAGATATTCCCGCTGCTTACCGGATCGAAAAGCGGTAAACCGCCTGCTGGCGGTAGGTCTCTCCCGCCTTCAGCAGGGCGCTGGGAAAATTCGGCTTGTTGGGGGAGTCCGGGAAGAACTGTGTCTCCAGGCAAAAGCCCCAGCGCTTGTCATAGGGGGCGCCCCCCTTGCCCGCGGGGCAGCCGTCCAGATAGTTGCCCGCGTAGAACTGCACCCCCGGCATGGTAGTGAGGGCCTCCAGGGTAATCCCCGTCTCCTCCGACCAGGCCCTGGCAGCCAGGGCCAGCTCCCCGGGCCTATGGGCCAGGACCCAGTTGTGGTCATAGCCCCCGGCCATCTTCAGCTGGGGAAAGTCATCGTCGATGTGCGTCCCGATCTTCTGGCTCAGGCGCAAATCCATAGGCGTCCCCTCCACCGGGGCAATCTCTCCGGTGGGAATGGACCCGGCGTCGGCGGGGGTATAGGCATCGGCAAGGATCTGGATGTACTGCTCCCCCACCGGTCCGCTCTGGTGTCCGTTGAGGTTGAAGTAGGCGTGGTTGGTCAGATTGCACGGGGTGTCCTGGTCGCACACGGCCTGATAATCCAAGGTGAGGGCGTCTTCCGTCAGGGTATAGGTCACCTGTACACGCAGATTTCCCGGATACCCCTCCTGTCCGTCCGGGCTGAACAGGGAGAGGGTAAGCTCGTGCCGGGAACAGTCCTCTATCTTCCAAACCTGTTTATCAAAGCCCACACGGCCTCCGTGGAGATGGTTTTTCCCGTTGTTGGCCGCCAGCGGGTAGTCCACGCCATTCAGGGTAAAGCGGCTGTTCCCGATCCGGTTGGCATACCGGCCTACCAGCGCCCCCAGATACTTGTCCTGACGGCGATAGTCCTCCAGATGGTCAAAGCCCAGCACCACATCCACAGGCTTTCCCTCCCGGTCAGGCACAACCAAGGCCCGCAGCGCCCCTCCATAGGTAATAATGGAGCAGCTTTTCCCTCCCCTTTGAAGTACGACTTCCTCCACCGGCGTTCCATCCGGCATAGCCCCAAGAGGCCTGATCTGTCCCTGACGCATATGTTCTCCCTTCCGCGGACCCCGCTCTCCCAAAGTTATTTTGTCTTCCTGCTCTATGTTCGACGAACTGCGCTTCCCATTCATCTAAGCCTGCCCGTCCTGACAGTCATATCTGCGGTTCGGGCGGAACAAACATAAAGTCAACCTCAGAATACACCTTGGGCCGACGGTTTTCAAGCCGTAAACCGGTATTTGCCGATCCTGATTTTCTTGTATTGCTACCGCCGCATTCCCATTCCACTGATGGCCATGAATAAGCTGTCAATTCCCAGCAACAGAAGGTAGATACCCGCAAAACAGCGGATCGCGGTCAGGGTAAACAGGGGATTGAACAGCATCATCACTCCCAAAACCAGTCCCAGAATATGATTGATTACAGTTATAACATACATTCTGTCCCCCGCAATCAAGCGAATATGCCGGGCATGAGACAGCCGGGAAATGCAATGGGCAATAAACCAGATGGGAAACAACAATGTCAGCACCAGTGCGCCTGCCCCCGGATAGACCAGAAGCATCACGCCGGACATCACGCTGAGAATCCCGGAAACCAGCGAGATCATAGGTTTGAAGCCAACATATCGTTCTATTTCAATGTACAGGATAATGTCTGTAACTCCCATCAATATGGCGGCGATCCCATAGGCAAATACCATACCCGTCAGCAAAAAGCCGGGGTTTACCAGGGTAAAAATTCCGAGCACCATGAGTAAAATGCTCAAGATCAATTCAAGCCACCCAAACCAAGAGCGTTTTCTCACCGTCCTTCGCCTCCCGAGAGAATCTCCATAAACTCTTTTCCGGTAATGGTCTCCTTTTCATAAAGAAATTTGGCCAGTTCATCCAGCTTTGCCCGATTATCCTCCAGAATTTTTTTTGCCTTTTCATGCTGTTTTTTTACCAGTTCCACCACTTTTTGGTCAATCTCCTTTTGTGTGTCGGGAGAACACGCCAAAGAGGTATCTCCACCCAGATATTGGTTGCTCACCGTTTCTAAAGCCACCATATCAAACTGCTCGCTCATTCCGTACCGGCTGATCATCGCCCGGGCCAGCTTGGTTGCCTGCTCGATATCATTGGAGGCACCGGTGGTAATCTGGCCGAACGCCACTTCTTCCGCGGCTCGCCCGCCGGTGTAAACTGCGATTTTGTCTTCAATTTCCTCCTTGGTCAGCAAGTACTTGTCTCCGGTATCCACCTGCATGGTATAGCCCAACGCTCCGGATGTGCGGGGAATAATTGTTATTTTCTGAACCGGCGCCGTATTTGACTGTTTGGCCGCCACCAGGGCATGGCCAATCTCATGATAGGACACCACCCACTTTTCCTGATCGGAAAGAACGGCGTTCTTCTTCTGATAGCCCGCAATTACAACTTCAATGCTCTCCTCCAAATCAGATTCGTTGACAATGGTCCGCTCGCTGCGTACTGCCCGAAGGGCCGCTTCATTGATCACATTGGCCAGTTCAGCTCCTGAGGCGCCGGCCGCCATGCGCGCAATGGTATGGAAATTCACATCCTCTGCCGTCTTGATTTTCTTGGCGTGTACCTTCAAAATTGCCTCCCGGCCCTGAAGGTCAGGCAGTTCCACCGGCACCCGCCGATCAAACCGTCCCGGCCGGGTAAGGGCCGGGTCCAGAGATTCCGGCCGGTTGGTTGCCGCCAAAATGATGACCCCGGTATTTTCCTCAAAGCCGTCCATCTCGGTCAGCAGCTGGTTCAATGTCTGTTCCCGCTCATCATTGCTGCCATATCCTCCCGTGTTTCGTTTTTGGCCAATGGCGTCGATTTCATCAATAAAAACGATACATGGCGCTTTTTCCTTTGCCTGCTGAAACAGATCCCGAACTTTTGACGCTCCCATTCCCACAAACATTTCAACAAATTCAGACCCGGAAATGGAGAAAAAGGGGACATTGGCCTCGCCGGCCACCGCCTTGGCCAGCATGGTCTTTCCGGTTCCCGGAGGGCCTACCAGCAAAATACCTTTGGGCATCGAGGCGCCTGCCTGGGTATACTTTTGCGGATTGTGAAGATAGTCTACAATTTCCTGAAGGCTTTCCTTGGCCTCGTCCTCACCGGCTACATCTGAAAACCGAATTCCCTGGGTAGAAGGCACATAAACTTTGGCGTTGCTCTTTCCCATTCCAAACATCATCGCGTTTTTTCCGCCCGCTTGATTCATGAGTTTCTTGCTCATATATTGTCCCAGTCCAATAAAAATCAAGATCGGCAAAATCGTCGTCAGGAACAAGCTCCACAGCGGGGACACTTCTTCTTCCATTACCCGGTCAAATTTGGCTCCGGCATCATAAAGCCGCTGTGTAAGGGTCGGGTCCTCCATAGGTCCTGTCTTATATACCACGGTTCCCTCTTTGTCGGTAAACAGGATCTGGGTATCCTCCACCTGTACAACACCGATATTTTTTTCCTCAATCATGTCCATGAAAGTGCCGTAATCCACTTCCACAACCTGCTTTTGGGAAAGCATCGGGGCAATCAGGACATTAAACAGGAAAATCATCAGCAGTACAATACAGTAATAATAAATCAGCGGTTTTTTTGGTGACTTAATTTCTTTCATCGTATACTCCTTCCTTTTGTGGACATGTCTGGGTTTCAATCGCTTCCATTGCCAGCAGCAAGGCTCTGTCCGCCGCCTGGTATGCAAAATCCAACGCATACTCCGCCAGCAGGATCTTGTTTTCTCCAGCGTTTTCTTCATCCAAAGAGCGGTTTGTCAGGGTCTGCATCTGCATCATGCTTTGTTGAAGAATCTCTTCTATTTGCTCATAGCTCCGGGCCAAAAGGGCCGTCAGCTCGGACTTGGACTGCTGAAGATTATTTTGCAGCCTGTTCTGCTCCCGCTCACATTCTACTCTCTGGTGATCCATCTCCTGCCGCAGCTGCTCGTTACAGCCCCTTTCGCACAGCTGAATACACCTGTGCAGCCTGTTCATCCGCCCATCCAGCTGATTTAACTTGGCTGAAAGTACTTCATGCGCCATATCCTCACCTTCCTGACATCATTGTACTCACCGGCCCTCTTTCACTCAATTATCACAATTTTCTACCTGTATAGACATAACAGCGGGTGTGTAAAAAATTTTTACACACCCGCTGTTATGTCTATCTATCACAAGCAATTTTTATTCCACAGGAGAAATCCCATCTGTCATCAGGCGAAACACAGTATGTACAATCTGATCCAGATTTTTAGTATCCTCTTCTGTCCAATTTCTCAGAATACCCATAATCGCCTGACTGTGGTAGCGCAGAATCAGCTTTTCCTCAGCCCGGCTACAATTTTGATAGAGCCCCTCATTGTCGCACACCTGTTCAAAGAGGCGCTGGATATACTGCGTCAAAAACAGTTCCAATTCGTCCCGATAGCTGCTCTTCATGCCCTTCTTCATGTAGGGCAGGGAATTAATGGCCATGGCAAACAGATACCGAAGCCGCTCTTCTCCACCGTTCAGGTTCTTGACTTCCAGCAGTGTTCTTTCCGTATCCTGCCGCAGCATCCAGCGAAACAAATCCGGAATATCTTCAAAGTGGTAATAAAAGGCCTGCCTGGTAATCTGGCACTCCTCCACAATGTCCTTCACCGTAAGCCGCTTGGCCCCTTTGTCCATCAAAAGAGATTTTGCCGCCTGAGCAATGGTCTGCTTCATATCTGCCGCCATCTGATTCCCCCCTATGACACGTGTTCCCAATATGACAGGATTGTCTCTCTTTACAGCAAAAGCAATGTCTCACTCAGGCGTTTCCCGGCAGAACCTCCAAAATCCTCCACCCGGCGAATCCGCAAAAAGGACGAGCCATAGATCATCCGCTCGTTCTCCAGTTCATCGTCATCCCCCAAAAAGATGCCAATAACATGAACGCCCTCTCTGCGCAGCTTTCTTACCTGAAAACAGGTGTCCCGGACCGCCGCATCGCCGACATACTTTTCCGGCGCTCCCACGCGTTTTCTGCCGCTGACCATATCATTGGGCAGGCCGTCGCTGAACACAATGACGATTTTATGGTCCTCCTGCCGCTTCAGCAGATCGATCCCCGCGGCGGACAGGGCCAATCCATCCCGGTTATTGGATGTGGCCCGATACTCCAGAATCTTCCGGTCCGCCTCCGGCTTGTCATCATAATCCCGAAAGCGGCGGAGAATGGTGTGATCCCCATAAGTGCAGTAGCTCATCACCCGGTGGGGGATCTGAATCCCGCTCAGCGCCGCGCTGAATAAATAGCTCTGCAGGGCCACCATGGACTGGCGTACCGACTGGGACCCGCTGGCGTCAATCAGCAGTTCTACCACAACAGAGGACTGGTCCTGGCGAAAAATCTTGTGAAAGAGCTTCGGCTGCTGACAGCGGCCCACCTTCCACAGGGCGCTGTTAATCAGTTCGCCGTGGTCCGCAAGGTAAACTTCCGGTTCATTCCGCAAATTCAGCGCATTCCGAAAGGCCTGTTCAATACTCCGAATTCCCTGTCTTGCGGAGTCCTCGTTCTCTTTGAGCATGTTCAGATTGGCGTCCCGGCACGCACTCAGCACCTGGGCCGCGGCAGAGGTCCCCTCATATGCGCTCTCCGGAAGGCCGTCGGTAAACAAGAGCTTTCGCCCCTCGTGTATGCCGACGCAGACGGCCCCCTCGATCTCCTTCATGGCCTTTTCCGTCTGAAAGCTGGGGCCAAAATTTTTAGCCAGATATTCTGGAATGGCGGCCAGCGCTTCCTCCGGCAGGACAATCCCGTCCATGGTGGAGGTATCCGCCTTATCGTACTTCAGTTCCTGTTCCTCATCCTCCGGCTTTACCGGCTCCTGCAGGTCCGGAGCTTCATAATTTCCCTCCCACAGCTCATCGTCCGAAACCTCGTATCTGGACAGCTCATCGTGGCTGTGATCCGGCGCGAAATATTTTGTGAACACCTTTTTGTACACAAGCACGGCCTGGTCCACCAAGGCTCTGGCGTCCATACAGTCACCGCTGCCCTTCACCAGCTGGGAAAACAGCTCCAGCACATCCTCAAATCCGGAAAACTGCTCCAGGACCTTTCGGCTCTCCTCATTGGCCGCCTCGGGGAACTGCCGGGTCAGCCAATAGATGCTCAGCCATCCCCGGGAGGAATGGCGCAGCCGCATGGGGTCGTCCTCCAGCATCTCCCGGGCTGCCTGCTGTGCCATCACTTCAATTCCCGGGCGCTCACGGGACAGTCTCCGCCGCACCGCGTACTCCAGGCACATATGGGCAATGGGGAGCAGCGCATGCATGTCAAAGGCCGCGTACCGGTGCCGTCTGAGCCACAGGTTCAGCTCATCCAGCCCAAAGAGCTTGTCTCCTCCGCCCAGGATCACGCCCTCATACACCTGATTCATTCCCCCGATTTTCTCAAAGGGGTCGCTCATCATGCAGATGAATTCCGGGTATTTCCTCGGCCGGTGATCTTCAGAAACCGTCAGGAACAGGCTTTCCTCTCTATCAATACTCACAGTGCTCTCCCGTCAGACAATTCTTGTCATCACAACATCCTGAACCAGCTGAAATTCATACTCATCAAAACACTTGTTGGTAATTCCCATCGCAATGGCGTCCCTGGGGCGCATTCCGTCTGTCATCAGTCGCAAAGCGGCAATCATCCCCCGCAGGTCCACCGGATGGGTGGAAATTTCTCCGTTGACCGCCTTTTCGTCCAAATCCATGAACAGTCCCACACAGTGGTCGATGTTCTCCTCCGAGGCCTGGGGGACATCCGCGCGAAGCAGCTCATGCAGCTGCTCCGCCTTCAGAGTGGGCATCCGAATGACTGTAAACCGGGAAACCAGCGCCTCGTTTAGCTCACGGGTGCCCGCGTAGCCGTAGTTCATGGTGGCAATAAAGCGGGTAGCCGGGTGCATGGGGATACACTGGTAGCCCGGTACATCGATCAGCCTGCGGTAATCCAGTACCGAGTGCATCACGGCCACCGCGTCATTTTTGGCCATATTGATCTCGTCCAAAATGCAGAATCCGCCGTACACGGCCGCCTGGGCAACCGGGCCGTTGCGCAGGCGGACCTCGCCCCCGGTAAAGGTATCGGTTCCAATCAAAGTACTGCTGTCGGTGTTCACATGGAAGGAAACATTATACACGGGTCTGGCAAACAGCCAGGCCAGGTTGTCCGCCAGAATATTTTTACCCGTTGCCTTTCCGCCGCACAAAAGGATATTCTCCCCCTGAAGCAGGGCGGAAACCGCCAGTTCCAGGACCTCTTCCCCGATGAACTGCACAGGGGGCCTGGTAACGCGTCCCTGTACCGCCTCATCAACACCGTAGCGTTTTTTGAACTCCTCCAGCCGAATCATCAAATCGTTTCTCATCATATTCTCCGTTTTCGCCGTTGTCCGGGCAAATGCCCGGCCTCTGAGCTTAAATTTTGTGATTTTAGCAGCGATCTGCAGCATTTTGATTTTAGCTTTCCGCTAAAATTTTGTCAATAATCTCGCCAGGGCTTCTCTCCATGCCCCCACATTCTCCCTCCTGCGGGCCGCCGCAGCAGGAGCAGGGGGAACAATAGCCTAGAAAATGGTCATTCTCTTCTCTTTTAACATGATGCCGGACACTGTATAAGCTCCCTTGCCTTCAGGTATTCAATAATTTCTTCTGTGGCCTGCTCAATTCCCTGAGAGGAATCCACCACCAGATCATAGTTGGCCGGATCTCCCCAGCGCTTTCCGGAGATGTGGTGATAGTAGGCCGCCCGGGCCTTGTCGGAACGGCGGATATTTTCCTCCGCCTCCTCCGGCGTATCTCCGTAGACCTCCATGGCCCTGCTAATGCAGTACTCTTTGGAGGCGTGGATAAAGATCTTCACCACATCGCTCCGGTCCCGCAGCACATAGTCCGCCGCCCTTCCCACAATGACGCAGCTGCCATTTTCGGCGATCTTTTCAATAATCTGATGCTGGGCCACCACCGCCAGCCGCACCACTTTCGTGCTCAGATACAGGTTATACAGGACCTTGGGGGCATTGCGGTTCAGCCCAGAGATAAACGCCCGGTCCAGTCCGCTCTCCTGAGCCGCCAGGGCCGTCATCTCCTTATAATAGAAGGGAATACCCAGCCGCTGGGCCACCTGCCGGCCGATCTCCTTTCCTGATGAGCCATGCTCCCGGGCAATGGTGAGGATCACGCCGGGGTGGGAGGGCTTGATTACCGCCACGGGGTGCTTTTTGTCCATCAGCGGCGCGTTCTTCACATAGGGGTGGGCCAGGAACTGCCGGTAGTACACCAGCCCCAACAAGCTGGTCAGCACCTCCGTCACCGGAAAGGTCAGCCAGAACTGCTCCAGCCCAAACCGGGAAAACAGCGCGCCAAGGGGTACAAACAGCACCACGGTGCGCACCACCGTCAGAAGGGAGCTCTTCACCGCGGCGCCCACCGCCTGGAAAAACACAGGAAACACCAGAGAAGTCACCATGGGGATGAAACTGACGCCGATGAAATGAAAGCCCCATTGGCCGATCGCCACCACCTGTTCGTCGGAGGTGAATACCCGGAGCATGGGACCCGGGATCGTCTCAAAGCAGATTGTACCTACTGCCATCAGCGCCACGCCAAACAGTATGGCGGTTATCAGGGTCATCTTGCATCGATAGATGCGCCGGGCCGCGTAATTGAAGCTGACAATGGGCACGATGCAGGTCTGCATGGCACCGAGGGGGATGAAGAAAAAGGTCTGCCATTTGTAGTACAGGCCCAGCGCGGTGACAGCCTGGTCGGAAAATCCGGACAGGATCAAATTGAGTCCGAAAATATAAAATGTATAGGCGGACTGCATCAGGATGTTGGGAATTCCCAGACGAAAGATCTCCGCCAGGCGCCGGGGGTAGACCTCTCTGGCAGGCGGTTTCCAAAATCCCTTCTTCATCACCACAAGGGCCGCTACCACCTGTCCCGTCACCGTGGCCACCGCCGCCCCGGCAATCCCCATCTGGGGCAGTCCGAACATGCCAAAAATCAGCAGCGGGTCCAGCACGATGTTTGTGACAGCCCCCAGGATCTGAGCCACCATGGGGGTCTTCATATCCCCCTGGGCCTGGAGGATCTTGGTCCAGATGCTCTCAAAAAACAGCCCGAAGCTGAATACACATACGATGCGCCCATAGGTCACCACCTCTTCCACCACCTCCGGGGAGGATGAGGACAGGTTGGCATAGGCGGGCATAATCAGCCAGGTAATGACGGCAAAGAGAACCCACAGAACACCTGCCAGCGGTGTCCCGACCCCCGCAAATTCCCGGGCGGCCTCGTTCCTGCCCACCCCGAAGCGGGCCGCCATGGCTGTATTGATGCCCACGCCGGTACCGATGGCCAGCGCTATCATCAAAAGCTGGATGGGGTAGATAATGGAGAGGGCCGTCAGACCGGATTCCGCATAGCGGCCCACAAACAGGCTGTCCACAATGTTGTAAAGGGCCTGGATCAGCTGCGCCAGCATAACAGGCGGGGCAATTTTCAAAAGGATCTTCCAGATCTTCTCCTGGCCAAAAAATTGCGTTTCCACACTTGTATGTTCCATCCCGCGCTCCCCCTTAAGGATGTTCATCCATCGCGCTTTGCAGCGCCTGGTCATAGGCACAGACCAATTCCACCATGCTGCGGACTTTTTCCTCGCCCAACGCTCCGATTGCCTGGGTCTCCATCTGATTTAAGGCTTCCAGCAGCGGGGCGGCATATTCTCTGCCGGCTTCAGACAGCACGAACGCCTTTTCCCGGCCCACGCAGTGTGGGGGACTCAATTCCAGCAGCCCCCTCTTCCGCAGTTCCAAAATCACATGGTTGATGGTCTGCCTGGGAATCAGATAACTGTCGCAGATTTGCTTCTGGGTGCAGAAGCCCTGATCCCGGATGGTATAGAGCACCAACATCTCATGGTAGCTGATTTTGTATTTCTTGGCCCACGAGGCGTAAAGTCCGCGAAATTTGATGACTCCGAAGTTGATATCGGCAAGCAGCTTCAAAAGTTCCTGATCCATGATTTCCTTCCCCATGTTGCCCCGATTTCCCCTGAGGCTATAATCTCATTTGGGATTATAAGGGGCGCAGCAGACCTTGTCAATCATATTTTTCCATCTATTTCGCAGACCGGCATGAGCACCTGGAACGGCAGAGAAAAATTGTTTTCCACAAAAAATTCCTGCCGGAAACACCCCCGCCTAGAGAGTATTTCCGGCAGTCACCTCACTTGGCCTTTACCACATAAAAAGAAACATATCCGTTCAGGGGCTGACCGCTCTGATCAGCCGCAAAATATCTTCCAGGGTCCTCTGGTAGTACACGGCGCTCCTGGGGGCGTACGCTGAAAAGTCCTGGGCGGAGCGGTCAATACTGAACATGGCCGTTACGCCCAGATCATAACCGGCGCCCGCATCCTCCGCGATGGCCCCCACCAGGGCCACCAGGGGAATGTTCCGGGGTTTTGTCCGTCTGGCAATCCCCGAAATCACCTTGCCGTGGACACTCTGGCTGTCAATCCGGCCCTCGCCGGTGATGACCAGATCGGTTCCCTCCAGCATGGCATCAAAGCCCACGGTATCCAGCACACATTCAATGCCGGACTTCAGCTCAGCACCTAAAAAGGCCACACAGCCCCCGCCCATGCCCCCGGCGGCACCGGCTCCGGGGAGATCCGCCACCGCAATATTCAGGTTCTTTTGCATGGCACTGTCCAGTTTTTTCAGTCCCTCATCCAGCAGCGCCACCATGTCCCTGTCCGCCCCCTTCTGTGGGGCAAAGACATACGCCGCCCCTCTGGGGCCATAGAGGGGATTGTCCACATCACACATCACCGTGATGTTCACCCCCTGGAGCATCCGCTGGGCCTGGGTACAGTCAATCTTCCGGATCTGGTCCAGGGTCAGTCCGTTGGGAACAAATTCATCGCCCCGGTGGTTATAGAACCTGACGCCCAGAGCGGCCGCACAGCCGCAGCCGCCGTCATTGGTGGCGCTGCCCCCAAGGCCCAGGAGAATTTCATCGCAGCCCCGCTCCACAGCGTGGGCAATGACCTGCCCTACGCCGTATGTGGTGGCCTGCCCTGGATTTCTCGCCTCCCCTACCATGGGAAGGCCCGCCGCGCAGGCCATCTCAATCACCGCGCAGTTTCCTTTTCGGGCATAGACTGCCTGTACCGGCTCTCCCAGCGGACCGGTGACACTGACCTGAATAGGCTGCGCCCCGATGGCCTCCACAAAGCAGTCCACCGTCCCCTCCCCGCCGTCTGCAACCGGGATAGTCAGCACCTGACACTGAGGAAAAAATTTGGGAATGGACTGCCTGGCTATGCGGCAAATCTCCATGCTGGAGAGCGTACCTTTAAAGGAATCGGAAATAACAATGCACTTTTTCATGCCCTTCCCTGTGGGCTGCATGGATGGTTCCCCATCCAAATGCGCCCTCCCCTTTCCACGGCAAACATCCGGTTTTGTTTGCCATTTTGAACTCATACAAAAAGCTTACATCACAGTCTTCTATGCGTCAACCACAGCTTTCCCCAAACAAAACCACCTCCTTTTGTCGGGGCCGACCCAGCGTATTCTCCAATCCGAAACTTCGATCTGCCGCGCTCTGTCCGTCCGGCCAGGAACCACATTCCAACAACCCGCCCACTTTTGCAAGATATGTAAATCTCTCAATCATATGTGGTTTTCCTGTCTTGAATCCTTTTTCTCTCAATATCCAGTCATTTCTTATATCGCTCGTTGCTCTCGCCTATCGTTTGTCAATATTACCTTCTTTTTTAAATGCAGTCTCATTTTTTAGCGCATATCTTTTAAGTCGCCTATCAGGATCACGCCGCTGGTTTGACCTCGCGCCTCTCATTTTCCGCTTCTTTAATCCATCATACCGTTAAATTATATGAATGTTTCTTTTTTCCGTCTTTCATTTTGAGCAACTCTTCCATTGATAGATATACTTCTATTATGGTATGATAAATTCACTTTCTTTACCAAATCAAGCAACCAGTTGGCTGTCCGGGCAGATATCGCCTGTGCAGCTGACTCTGTACAACAACCAAGAAGGCAGGGATGTGTATGAAAGGACGGGATCTACAAGAGGGTTATCCCCAGCAGGGGCTCTATTATCCGCAATTTGAACACGACGCCTGCGGCATCGGCGTCGTAGTAGACATCAAAGGGCGTAAGAGCTACCGCACGGTGGATGACGCACTGAGCATCGTAGAAAAGCTGGAACACCGGGCCGGCAAGGATGCGGAGGGAAAGACAGGCGATGGCGTGGGCATTCTGCTCCAGGTATCCCACAGCTTTTTCTCCGTAGAGGCAGCCAAGCTGGGTATTCAGCTGGGCGATGAGCGGGATTACGGTGTGGGAATGTTCTTCTTCCCCCAGGACACTCTTCAGAGAAACCAGGCCAAAAAGATGTTCGAGATCATCGTGGAGAAGGAGGGTATGGAGTTTCTGGGCTGGCGGAAGGTGCCGGTCTGTCCTGAAATTCTGGGACAGAAGGCACTGGAAAAGATGCCCAACATTCAGCAGGCCTTTATCCGCCGCCCCGAAACGGTCAACAAGGGTCTGGACTTTGACCGGAAGCTGTACATCACCCGTCGGGTCTTTGAACAGTCCAACGACAACACCTATGTTCCTTCTCTGTCCAGCCGGACCATTGTTTACAAGGGCATGTTCCTGGTGGGACAACTGCGCCGGTTCTACCCGGATCTGCAGTCCCCTCTGTACCAGAGCGCCATCGCCTGCGTCCACTCCCGCTTTTCCACCAACACCAACCCCTCCTGGGAGCGGGCTCACCCCAATCGGTTTATTCTCCACAACGGAGAAATCAATACCATCCGGGGCAATGTGGACCGGATGCTCTCCCGTGAGGAGATCCTGCACAGCTGTGTGCTCTCCGATGACGACATGGATAAGGTGTTCCCCGTCATCAACGGGGACGGCTCTGACTCGGCCATGCTGGACAACACCCTGGAATTTCTGGTCATGAGCGGCATGGAACTGCCCAAAGCGGTAATGATCACCATTCCCGAACCCTGGCAGAAGGACGAGAACATTTCCCGGGCAAAGCGTGATCTCTACCAGTATTATGCCATCATGATGGAGCCCTGGGACGGCCCGGCCTCCATCCTCTTCTCCGACGGCGATACGGTGGGCGCGGTGCTGGACCGTAACGGCCTGCGTCCCAGCCGGTACTACATTACCGACGACGACCGGCTGATCCTCTCCTCCGAGGTGGGCGTTCTCCCCGCCGACCCCGCCCACATCGTCAAAAAGTCCCGCCTGCAGCCGGGCAAGATGCTGCTGGTGGACACCGTTCAGGGGCGGATCATTGACGACGCCCAGCTGAAAGAGGGCTACGCCGCCCGCCAGCCCTACGGCGAATGGCTGGACCGGGGACTGGTGCGTCTGAAGGATCTTCCCATCCCCAATAAAAAGGTCCCCTCCTATACCAGCCAGGACCTCACCCGGCTGCAGAAGGCCTTTGGCTACTCCTACGAGGATGTGAAGACCACCATTCTTCCTATGGCCCGTACCGGCGCTGAGCCAACCGCCGCTATGGGTATCGACATCCCCCTGGCTGTGCTGTCCGACCACAAGCAGCCCCTGTTCAATTACTTCAAACAGCTCTTTGCCCAGGTGACCAACCCGCCCATTGACGCCATCCGCGAGGAAGTGGTCACCGACACCACCGTATACCTGGGCAACGACGGAAACCTTCTGGAGGAAACTGCGGACAATGCCCACGCCCTCCAGATCCACAAGCCCATCCTCACCAGCGTGGAGCTGATGAAGATCCAGTCCATGAAAAAGCCCGGCTTCCATGTGGAGACGGTGTCTATTCTCTACTATAAGAATACCCCCCTGAAGCGGGCCCTGGACCGTCTGTTTGTCACCGTGGACCGTGCCTACCGCCACGGGGCCAACATCGTCATTCTCTCGGATCGAGGCGTGGACGAGAACCATGTGGCCATTCCCTCCCTGCTGGCGGTGTCGGCGGTGGAGCGCTACCTCATCCGCACCAAGAAATCTTCCGCCATCTCCATCGTTCTGGAGTCCGCCGAGCCCCGTGATGTGCAGCATTTTGCCGCTCTGTTGGGCTATGGCGCACGGGCTGTGAACCCCTACCTGGCTCACGAGACCATTGGATCGCTCATTGATCAGGGCCTGTTGGACAAGGATTTCCACACCGCCGTGAAGGACTACAACCAGGCCATTCTGGGCGGCATTGTAAAAATCGCTTCCAAGATGGGAATTTCCACCATCCAGTCCTATCAGTCCGCTCAGATCTTTGAGGCTGTGGGTATTGACAAGAGCGTGGTGGATGAGTACTTTACCGGCACCCTCAGCCGTGTGGGCGGCATCGGCCTGCATGAAATTGAACAGATGGTGGATTACCACCACTCCCGGGCCTTTGACCCTCTGGGACTGGGGGGAGACCCCACCCTGGACAGCGAAGGGGAGCACAAGGTGCGTGCGGGAGCGGAGGACCACATGTACAATCCCCAGGTCATTCATCTGCTCCAAAAAGCTGTATGGGAGGGGGACTACAACCTCTATAAGCAGTATGCCGCTCTGGTAGACGATCCCGACAAGCCCCACACCCTGCGCGGGCTGATTGAAATGCAGTATCTGGATACCCCCATTCCTCTGGATGAAGTGGAGAGTGTGGACTCCATCGTGCGCCGTTTCAAGACCGGCGCCATGTCCTTCGGTTCCATCTCCAAGGAGGCCCACGAGTGCATGGCCATCGCCATGAACACCCTGGGGGGCATGTCCAACTCCGGCGAGGGCGGCGAGGATCCCGCCCGGTTCGGCACCATCACCAACTCCGCCATCAAGCAGGTGGCCTCCGGCCGTTTCGGCGTCACCAGCGAGTACCTGGTGTCCGCCAAGGACATCCAGATCAAGATGGCCCAGGGAGCCAAGCCCGGCGAGGGCGGACACCTGCCCGGCAAGAAGATCACCCCCGAGGTGGCCAAGACCCGGCACTCCACCCCCGGCGTGACCCTGATCTCTCCCCCGCCTCACCACGACATCTACTCCATTGAGGACCTGGCTCAGCTGATCTACGATTTGAAAAACGCCAACCGTCAGGCCCGGATCTCCGTGAAACTGTGCGCCGAGCCCGGCGTAGGCACCATTGCCGCGGGCGTGGCTAAAGCGGGCGCCCAGGTGGTGCTCATCTGCGGCTATGACGGCGGCACAGGCGCCGCTCCCCGCAGCTCCATCCACACCGCCGGTGTTCCCTGGGAGCTGGGTGTGGCTGAGACTCACCAGACTCTTCTGATGAATGGCCTGCGCTCCCGTGTGGCCGTTGAAGTGGACGGCAAGCTGATGACCGGCCGTGATGTGGCCATCGCCTGCATGCTGGGTGCGGAGGAATTTGGCTTTGGCACCACCGCCCTGATCACCATGGGCTGTGTCATGATGCGGGTCTGCAACCTGGGCACCTGCCCCATGGGCATTGCCACCCAGGATCCGGAGCTGCGCAAGCGCTTTATCGGCAAGCCCGAGTATGTGATTAACCTGATGCGCTATATCGCTCAGGATCTGCGGGAGCACATGGCCCGGCTGGGCGTGCGCACTGTGGAGGAACTGGTGGGCCGCACCGATCTGCTGAGTGTGCGCTCCTCTACCGTTCACGATCAGGCCGCCACAGCCGATCTGACCGCCATTTTGTCCAATCCCTATGGCGGCCAGGATATCAAGTGCCACTTCGACCCTGACGACGCCTACGATTTCCACCTGGAAAAGACGGCAGATATGAAGCTTCTGAAAAAGCTGAAGAATGCTCTGCCTGCGGGTGAAAAGAAGACCCTGTCCATCCCCGTCACCTCTACCGACCGTACCTTCGGTACCATCCTGGGCAGCGACATCACCCGTATCCATGGCAACTCTCTGCCTGAGGACACCTTCACCATTCGCTGCACCGGCGGCGCTGGACAGTCCTTCGGCGCCTTTATCCCCCAGGGCCTGACCCTGGAATTGGAAGGCGACTGCAACGACTATATGGGCAAGGGGCTGTCGGGGGGCAAGATCATCGTCTACCCGCCTAAAAACGCCTCTTATCGTCCGGAAGAAAACATCATTATCGGCAATGTGGCCCTTTACGGCGCCACCGGCGGCAAAGCCTTTATCAATGGGATTGCCGGCGAACGCTTTGCCGTACGAAATTCGGGAGCCTGGGCCGTTGTGGAAGGCGTTGGCGACCACGGCTGCGAGTATATGACCGGCGGCCGGGTCGTGGTGCTTGGTCCCACAGGTAAAAACTTCGCGGCCGGCATGTCCGGCGGAATCGCCTATGTATGGGACGAGGACCGGGATCTGTACCTGCGCCTCAACAAGGCCCTGGTGAGCATGGAGCCGGTCACCGAAAAGCACGACATTGCGGAAATCCGTCAAATGCTCACCCAGCATGTGGAAGCCACCGGTTCTCCCAAGGCCAAGGAAATTTTGGCCTGTCTGGATGAAAAGGCCTCCTGCTTCAAGAAAATCCTGCCCCGGGACTATGAGCGGATGATGCGTACCATCACTGAATTTGAAGATCAGGGCATGGATCACGAGCAGGCAGAAATTGAGGCCTTTTACGCCAATACCAGAGAGTAAGGGGGAAGTGTCATGGGAAAGATCACTGGCTTTTTAGAGTATGCCCGGCAAAATAACCCTGCCGAGGTGCCTCAAGATCGTATTGAACATTGGAAGGAGTTTCACCCCCGGCTCTCCGAGGCAGACCGCCGGCAGCAGGGAGCCCGGTGCATGGACTGCGGCGTTCCCTTCTGCCAGTCCGGTATTAAGCTGGGGGGCACCTATACAGGCTGTCCTCTGCACAACCTGGTTCCCGAGTGGAACGATCTTCTGTATCATGGCAGCCTGACCCAGGCTCTGGAGCGGCTGCACAAAACCAACAACTTTCCGGAGTTTACCGGCCGGGTCTGCCCCGCCCTGTGTGAAGCGGCCTGTGTGTGCGGCCTCCACGGCGCGTCGGTGACCGTCAAGGACAACGAGCTGGGCATTGTGGAAGAGGGCTTTGCCCGGGGACTGATTAAGCCCCGGGTGCCCGCCCACCGCTCCGGCAAGCGGGTGGCCATCGTGGGCTCCGGCCCGGCAGGTCTGGCTGCCGCCGATCAGCTCAATCAGCGGGGGCACCAGGTCACTGTCTTTGAGCGGGACGACCGGATCGGCGGTCTGCTCACCTACGGTATCCCCACCATGAAACTGGAGAAAAAGTATGTCCAGCGGCGGGTGGATCTACTGGAGCAGGAGGGAATCACCTTTGTCACCGGCGCGGATGTGGGACGCAATAAGAGTTCCCAGGAGCTTCTGGATACCTTTGACGCGGTCCTGCTCTGTACCGGGGCCCGCCAGGCCCGGGATGTCACCGTCCCCGGCCGGGAAGCCAAAGGCGTCCACCTGGCCATGGAGTACCTCACCTCGGTAAACCGCAGCTACTTAAACTCCAAGTTCCGTGACGGAGACTTCATCAACGCCGCGGACAAGGATGTCATCGTAGTGGGCGGCGGCGACACCGGCAACGACTGCATCGGCGTGGCCCTGCGCCAGGGCTGCCGGTCGGTACATCAGCTGGTCAAATATCCCCGCCTGCCCAATCACCGCGCTGGAGACAACCTCTGGCCCGAGTGGCCCAAAGTGGACCGGCCGGATTATAGCCACGAAGAAGCTATGGCCCACTTCGGCGAGGATCCCCGGATTTTCGCCTCCACCGTCAAGGAGATTTTGATGGACGAGGAGGGCAACCTGCGGGCTGTAAAAATTGTCCGTTTGGAGGGCAAGAAGAAAGATCCCAAGACCGGCAAGCTGATTATGGAAGAAGTGGCCGGTTCCGAGGAGGAGCTTCCCTGCCAGCTGCTGCTGGTGGCCATCGGCTTCCAGGGCCCGGAGAGCTATGTGGCGCAGGCCTTCGGTGTGGAGGTTGACGACCGCACCAACCTGAAAACTGACCATTACGCCACCAGCGTGCCCGGCATCTTTGCTGCCGGCGACGCCCGCAGAGGGCAATCCCTGGTGGTGTGGGCCATTGAGGAAGGCCGTTCCGCCGCCCGTGAGGTAGACCGCTATCTGATGGGATACACCTATCTATAACCTGCCAGGAACGATCCTGATCCGCCCCGTCCGCTCACCGGACGGGGCGGTAATTTTTCTCCAGCACTGGACAAGTGGCCTTCGACAGTTCAAGCCCAAGTCTTGTATCAGCTCCTGTCTGCCAGGTCGCCGCTTGGCCCTGTCAGAGAGCTGTTTCAGCCGCCGTCGTGCTATAACATGACGAAGGGCGGAAGGTTTCTTCCTTTTCCATTTTCATTTCTCCAGCCTTTCCAGGCTGCAAATAACCAGCTGCTGTTTCAGCGGCTGGTTTCCCACACCTTCCCTGTACCGTGCCTTTGCCTTGGAATAACCGGAACTTCTATGACTTGACTCCACATCCCTGACCAGTGGGATAATTCTATCATCCAAGAAAGGCAGCTGCCCCGGAACCCAAGTCCGGGGCAGCTGCCTTTCTTTTTATAAACGATCCAAAACCACAATGATACAGGAGTGTTACTCTACATCGTTCAGGGCCGCCAGATTTTCTTCTCCGGTACGCACCTTCACTACTTTATCCACACTATATACGAAGATCTTGCCGTCGCCGATGTGGCCGGTGTACAGGGCCTCTTTGGCCGCCTTGATCACCTTATCCACCGGGATGTTGCCCACGATGACCTCAACCTTGACCTTGGGCAGCAGGGTGGCGTCCATTTCAACGCCGCGGTACTTTTCACCGGCACCCTTCTGGATACCGCAGCCCATGACCTGGGTGACCGTCATACCGGTCACGCCAATGTCGTTCATGGCCTTCTTCAGGCGATCATAGTGAGACAGGCGAGAGATAATGGAAACTTTGTAAATGCCCGTGGGCAAAACAGGCGTGACAACGGGAGCAGAGGAGACCACATGAGTGGCGGGAGCGCCGGGAACAACCTCGCCCACACCCAGGTCGGTATTGGCGTTTACATCCATGGTCATGGTGTTGGACACATCCATGATGCTGAAGCCGGCGTAAGCGCTGGGCAGGCCGTGCTCGCAGGCATCCAGACCCTGGATCTCTTCCTCTTCGGTGACGCGAAGGCCCACGGTGGCCTTGATGGCCAGGAAGGCAATGGTAATGGTGACACCGGCCCACGCGCAGATGGACACGATGCCCAGCAACTGCAGCAGCAGCTGATCCACGCCGCCGCCGTAGAACAGACCCACAACAGAGTCATTGCCGGGGGCAGCGGTGGTGGCAAACAGACCGACAGCCACGGTTCCCCACAGGCCGTTGCAGAAGTGGACGGCCACAGCGCCGACGGGATCGTCTACCCGCAGCTTGTAATCCAGGAACCACACGCCGAAGCAAACCAGCAGTCCGGCCACAGCGCCGATGATGATGGCACCCAGGCAATCGGTGACATCGCAGCCGGCGGTGATAGCCACCAGGCCGGCCAGGGAAGCGTTCAGGCTCATGGACACATCGGGCTTGCCATACTTAAGCCAGGTAAAGATCATGCACACCACGGTAGCGATGGAGGGAGCGATGGTGGTGGTCAGGAAGATGGAGCCCAGCTGATCGATGGAGGTGGCAGCGGCGCCGTTGAAGCCGTACCAGCCCAGCCACAGGATGAAGCAGCCCAGGCAGCCCAGAGGCAGGTTGTGACCGGGGAAGGCGTTAACTTTCACGATCTTGCCCGCCTTGTCGGTGACATACTTGCCGATCCGGGGACCCAGCATAGCCGCGCCCACCAGAGCGCACAGGCCGCCCACCATGTGGATGGCCGCGGAGCCGGCAAAATCGTGGAAGCCCAGCTGAGACAGCCAGCCGCCGCCCCACACCCAGTGGGCCTCAACAGGATAAATCACAGCCGAAATCACTGCCGAATAAACACAGTAGGACAAAAACTTGGTCCGCTCGGCCATGGCGCCGGACACGATCGTCGCGGTGGTGGCACAGAACACAAGGTTGAACACAAAGTTGGACCAGTCGAAGGAAGCGTAGCTGGTAAAGATATCAAAGCCGGGCTTGCCGATGATGCCCATCATATCCTCGCCCAGCAAAAGGCTAAAGCCAATCAGCACAAACATGGGAGTGCCGATACAGAAATCCATCAGATTTTTCATCAGAATGTTGCCGGTATTCTTTGCTCTGGTAAATCCAGCCTCTACCATAGCAAAGCCCGCCTGCATCCAGAACACCAGGGCCGCGCCGATCAAAAACCAAACGCCAAAGACCAAACTGTTGACGGAGGATAGCAATTCTTCTGACATATTCATCTCTCCCTTAAGATAAATTCAGCAATTCTTCTCAGGCCTGCTCCACCATGTGGAAAAAAGAAGAAGGCACCGGAACAACTCCAGCGCCTTTGCTATGTTGCAAATTATAAAATGCAGGAACCAAAAAATCAACTTGCATAAACCCCAAAATTTTTTAGTACATTAGCGCATTTTATATGAAAAGCAGAGAAATTGCCCGGCGATAAAACATCCCGCCGGAGGGCATTTCTCCCGCTCCGGCGGGTTATTTTTTACGCAATATTCCTTCTGTTATGACAAAACTGTTCAGAAATTATAGTTTGGAAAAGCATATGAACTACACCGGAACATCCGTCTATTTTGTGACTGATGGGCAAAAAGCAAAAATTCTGTCAAAATCCCCGCCTTATTGGCCATCACCAGTCCGGGGTTTCCCACCGGTTTCGGGACAGGACCAGGACCTCGCCGCTGCCGTCCTTCAGCAGCTCCCGTACGCCCTCCGGAGCGTTGCCGCTCCAGTAGCATGGGGCCGAGACGCTGGAAAGGAAGACACCGTCGGAGAACTGAGCATAGCAGTTTCCTTCAAAATCCGGCAAATACTCCGGCACATAAGTTCGGATATATACCAGACACTCTCTGGCGGCAAAAAACACATTGTCCCGGACTTCCACAGTGCCGTCCTGCATATTCGGCCCGCCGTCGATGGTGAAGGCGCCTGTGAAACACCCGTCAACATCCTCCCCGGTGTCCACCCAGTCGCTCATGGTACTGTAAAAGACAAGGTTGTCCCGGAAGCTGATGTTTCTGAACTGGTGGTCGGGGTTGGCCACCTCGTCCCAGTTGAAGTAGATGAGCGCCGAGCCGCAGTGGTAAAACACATTCCCCTCCACCACCACATCGGTCACATCAAATGCCTGTCCGCTGAACTCGATGGCGGTCTCCAGGCCCAGGCCCTCCTGATAGGTCTCGTGGACATAGTTGTTTCGGAAGGTATTGTGGCTGGAGCTGGCCCCTCCCACGCCGCCGTTGCGCTGCACTCCCGCTCCATAGCCGGTGATGGTATCCAGGGCGTAGGAGGCGCTGCAGCCTCCGCCCCAGCCCAGCTCACAGTTTTGCACCAGAACCCCCTGGCACTCCGGCGCCACGGACAGGATATTCCTTCCCGTGTAGAGTACGGAGAGGTTGTCGATCACCACATCGTCCTGCACCCCGTCAAAGGGAGCGTAGGGGGAGAGAAACTCCATATCCCCATACAGCTCCCCGGGATTTCCCTGGTCACAGCGCAGATACAGGGGCCCGTCGGCAGTGAGGCAGTACTGCTCCCGGCCTCCGGTGTCCACCCAGCCCAGCAGATAGATGGGCAGGGTATCCGGCAGACCGCTGCTGGCCTGGGAGAAGAAGGTCAAATTTTCGGTAAGATGGACCTTTGGGTCAAATTCCGGCAGGGCGGCCTGTTCCTCCGCGGCCTGTTCTGTCTGGTCGGTGAGCCACAGGTCAGAGAGGACCTGATAGGTCTGCCCGTTCCAGAAGGGCTGAACCTTTTCCGCCGCCAGGTTCTCCGTCAGGGCGATGGCCCCGCAGTCCAGCATGGGCCTGTAATAGACCCAGATTTTCCGGCCATCCTCCCCCTCGTACCACAGGGACCACTTCTCCTCTCCCCCGCCATTCTCCACCGAGCCGTACAGTCCCGGTTTTTCGCCCTCACCATAGGCAGAGTAGGTGACGCCGGGGTGGCTGTTCACCTGGACCGCCCGCCAGATATCTCCCCGCCGGAAAAATACGGCGTCGCCATAATTCAGCTCGGCCTGGTTGAGACGGTCAATGGTGGCCCAGGCGGTCTCAGGGCTGGTCCCGGCAGCGCTGTCCTTGCCGTCGTTGGAAATGTAGTAGGCCGTCCCTGTATAAGTCTCGCCGGGGATAAAAGTATCGCTCTTCACAATAGCGGTTTCGGCAGCGAGAATGGCGTCCCGCCGTTCCCGCCCCTGCTGGAGCAGCTCCTCCGCCCGGGCGTTGACCGCCTGGTTTTCCGGAAACCGGGCCGCGGTCTCCGGAAGGCTCTCAAACAGCCGCACCGCCGCCACGGCCCCCGCCTCACAGGTCAGGGGCTGGGTCAGCTCCATGGTAAAGCTGTCATAGGAGAAGTCCAGCAGCGGCTCACCGGTAATCAGGGACAGGCGGCTGATGGAGTAGTGCTGGCTGGCGTTCAGGTAGTTTAGCTCCTCCCCTTCTCCCATCTGGCTGGAAACAGAAACACAGACCCGATCCCACCGGTTGGGGCCCTCCTCAAAAAGCGGGTAGCCGCCCCGAATATCCGTGCCGAAGGCATCCCAGTCCTCATCCGTCCGGCCGCCTATAAGATAGGGGGCAAAGCCGTCGGTGAAGTCCGTGGCGTCCATACGCTCAGCGGCGTAAAGCAGGAGCATGGCCCCGTAGTCCCGGTAGATTTCCTCCTCTGAGGCCCTGGAGGTCATTTCCTCCCACCCCTCCACATCCCCGCCGGCGGCGGCAATCACCCGGGACAGCAGACTCACCATCTCTTTTTCTGTAATGGTATCTGCTTTTTCCTCCCGCTCATCTTCCGATGCAAAGCCATACCAGAAGGTTCGCTCATACTCGGTTTCCGGCGCCGGACCGGCAGGGAAGGTCCATTCGGTTTCCTGGGACCCGGTAAGGGCAGCAGACTGACCGCCGCAGGATATCAGGGACAGAGTCAACAGGACAGTCAGAAGGAAAGAAACCAGTCGTTTCATCAGAAGTCACCAGCCTTTTCTTGTTTTGACGGCAGTCTGCCCATGCAGATATTTGCCCAAACCGGCCGCACTGTTCCAGCCTCCGGCTCTCTTACAGGATACCTGAATGCAGGGCAAAAGTGGTGCGCAGGCTGCACACTTTTGGGACATTCCATGAAACAACACAAGGCGCAGAGGCAAAGCCGTGCCTCACAGGGCAGCGGCAGCCTTTGCCCGCTCATCCAATGCCGTAGTGTTTCATCCAGTAGTTGACCTGCAGGAAATAGGCCAGCATCTGGGGGCCGGCCATCAGCTGTCCGAACCAGGGCTTTCCGTAATCCTTTGGCTGGGCAAGAAATTGCGCGGCTTTTTTCTGATCCAGGAAGCGGTGCACAGGTGCCTGGGGATCGTCCAGCATCCGCTGGAACCGCTCTGCCAGCAGGGCCTCGTACACCGGGGAATAGGTTTTGGGATAGGGGCTCTTTTTCCGATACAGCAGTTCTGGCGGGAGAAGATCCTGACAGGCGTCCCGGAGCAGCTTTTTCTCCATTCCCTCCTGATACTTCATGCTCCAGGGCACATTGTACACATACTCCACAATCCGGTGGTCGGCAAAGGGCACCCGGGCCTCCAGTCCCCAGGCCATGCTGGTGCGGTCCATCCGGTCCAGCAGGGTCTGCATGAACCAGCGCAGGTTGAGATAGCTCATCTCCCGCTGACGCCGGGCCTGCACGGAGTCCTCCGGCAGCACCGGAACCTGGGCCAGGGTATCCCGATAGGCCTGCTCCACATAGTCCTCCAGCTCCAGCTCCCGGATGGCCTCGTCAGAGAGCAGGGCGGTGCGGGCGGACAGGTCGGCCGACCAGGGGAAACCGTGGGCGTGGAGCAGCTCCTCCCGGTAAAACCAGGGGTAGCCGCCGAAAATCTCATCGGCACACTCCCCGGTGAGGGCTACCTTGTTGTGCCGCTTTACCAGGCCGCAGAAGTACAGCAAAGACGCGTCCACATCCGTCATGCCTGGCAGGTCCTTCATCCTCACCGCGTCCTCCAGCAGGTCGACCAGGGTAGCCTCGTCACACTCCAGATAGGTGTGATGGAGGGGATAGAGGGCAAGCACCTGATCCACATAAGGGCGATCCCGGGTGGGCTGGAAGGCGTTGGACTGAAAGCAATCATCGTTGTGGGCAAAGTCGAAGGAGAAGGTGTTCAGGGTATGCCCCTGCTCCCTCAGCTGATTGCAGGCGATAGCGGTGACCACGGTGGAGTCGATGCCGCCGGACAAAAAGCTGCACACCGGCACATCGGACACCAGCTGCCGCTTTACCGCGTCCCGCAGCAGCCAGGACACCTTCTCCACCGTCTGCTCATAGCTGTCTGTGTGGGGCCGGGCCTCCAGGGTCCAGTAGGGGTACTCCCTCAGGCCGTCCCGGGTACACTCTACAATGCCCCCCGGCTTTACCTCCCTCAGCCCCCGGAACACACCGCAGCCCGGGGTTCTCGCCGGCCCCAGTCCGAAGATTTCCCGAAAGCTGTCCAGATCCGCCTGGGGCCGGATGTCTGGATGGGCAAACAGGGCCTTGGGCTCTGAGCCAAATATCAGCGTATCCCTCTCCAGGGCGTAAAACAGAGGTTTGACCCCCATCCGGTCCCGGCAGAGAAACAGAGTGTCCTCTTTTTCGTCCCAGATAGCAAAAGCAAAGATGCCGTTGAGCTTTTTGGCCACCTCCATGCCGTATTCCATGTACCCCTGGAGGATCACCTCGGTGTCGCAGGTAGTCTCAAAGGAGCAGCCCCGCCCCATCAGTTCCCGCTTCAGTTCCTCCGTATTGTAAATCTCCCCGTTGTAGACGATGGCGTACTCCGCCTCTCCCCGGCGGCCCACCATGGGCTGGGCTCCGCCGGTCAGGTCCCTGATGGACAGCCGGGTATGGGCCAGGCCCACATGCCCCTTCAAATATTCTCCGGTCTGATCGTGGCCCCGGTGGGCGATAGCGGTGCGCATTTCCGTAAGAATCCGCGTCCACTTCTCCCCATCATAAAGAAAATTCCCTTCCCAGTTACAAAATCCCGCAATTCCGCACATAAACACACCTCATTTTACAAAATGCAAGGGTGCTCTCTTTCTCCACGAGCACCCTTGCTGTCCTGTATCAGTATATTCTCATTGTGCCGGTCCGACACCGCTTCTTTGGGCCGACAGCCGGTGTGAGAAAAAATAGTTGACTCTATCTGTATGTCAGAGTTTATAATAGTAAGGAAATGATCAAAGAAGAAGGAGTCGTACCCCAGTGAGAGAGAACCTGACAACAGGCAGCGTATGCCGGAATGTGATTTTGTTTTCCCTGCCGTATCTGCTGTCCTATTTTTTGCAGACCCTGTACGGCATGGCAGATTTGTTTATCATCGGACAATTTGAAGGAGTGGCCAGTACCACCGCCGTATCCATCGGCTCTCAGGTTATGCACATGATCACCGTGATGATCGTGGGGCTGGCCATGGGAACCACCGTCTGTATCGGACAGGCGGTCGGGGGTGGGAGCCAAAACCGGGTGGCCCAAACGGTGGGCAATACGGTGACGCTGTTTATGGTCCTTTCCGTAATGGCGGCTGTTGTATTTTCCGCCTTGATTCCCCCCATCGTCTCTGTCATGTCAACGCCGGAGCAGGCAATGGAGGGCACAGCGGCCTATCTGACCATCTGCTTCATGGGCATCCCCTTCATTACCGCATATAATATTATCAGCTCCATCTTCCGGGGCATGGGAGACAGCAAAAGCCCCATGTACTTTGTAGCGGTGGCCTGTGTGGCCAATATCGGACTGGACTACCTCTTTATGGGGGCATTCCACCTGGGACCCGCCGGTGCCGCCCTGGGCACCACCTGCTCCCAGGCCATCAGCGTGATCATCGCCCTGACGGTCATTGTAAAACGGCGGAGCATCGAATTAAAGAAAAGCGACTTCAGGCCCAAACGCAGGGTGATGGGCCGGCTTCTCTCCATTGGCATCCCTGTAGCTCTGCAGGACGGACTGATTCAGGTCTCTTTTCTTGTCATCACCGTCATCGCCAACCGCCGGGGACTGAACGACGCGGCGGCGGTAGGCATTGTGGAGAAGATCATCAGCTTCCTGTTCCTGGTCCCCTCCTCCATGCTCTCCGCGGTGTCGGTGCTGGGCGCCCAGAATATCGGCGCCGGAAAGCCTGACCGCGCCGTCCAGACCTTGCGGTACGCGGTCACGCTTGCGGTGGGGTTTGGTCTGCTGGCCGCCCTGGTGATTCAGTTTACAGCAGAACCTCTGGTCTCCCTGTTTACCGACCCCGGGGCAGCAGAGGGAGCGGCGGTCGTCCTGCTGGGAGGCCAATATCTGAGGGGCTACATCTGGGACTGTGTATTTGCAGGCATCCATTTCAGCTTCAGCGGCTATTTCTGCGCCTGTGGAAAATCCGGTCTGTCCTTTCTCCACAACATCCTGGCCATTGTGCTGGTGCGGATCCCGGGGGCCTATCTGACCTCGCAGCTGTTCCCAGATACGCTGTTTCCCATGGGACTGGCTACGGCTGCGGGCTCCTTCCTTTCGGTGGTGATCTGTGTGGTGGCCTTTACCATTCTGCATCGAAAGTCCGTGGAATACACCGTCTGACAAAACTACACAGGACTTCTGTGAGATATGGTTTTGATATTCCATCAAATCTTTCCTGTACAAAAAATTGCTGGGCACTGCCATCAGGACAGTGCCCGGCAATTTTTCTTATCCAGTCCGGCATATCTTCTCCCTCTATTTTACAGATAGGAACTGTCCTCCTGGGGTTGCCACTGCTCTGTCTCGGCACAGTAGGACTCTACCTCCTGCACAAAGGCCTGCGCAGCGCCCAAGGGCGAATTCTGCTTATCCCATACAAGGACATACTCCACCTTTCTGGCTGGCTGTACAATCACTTTGGGGCAAACCAGGGGGTTTTTGGTCTTGGTGGTCAGGGGAAATATACTGATCCCAACTCCCTGCTCCGAAAGGGCTACCGCATCCAGATAGTTGGACATCTCGCATAAAATATCCGGCTCTGCATCAATGGTGCCGAACCACTGGATAATCGCCTGAATTCGGGATTTACGGGACGGGACAATCAGCGGCTGCCCAACCAGAGACTGCAGAGGTACCTGATCCCCCGGCTGCTTGGCCAGAGGGTGTTCACCGGGAATAATGGCCACCCATGGCTCTCCCCCAACAGAAAACCCGGAGAGATGCTCGGTATCATAGGGCGCTGCAATCACCGCCAAATCTACCAGTCCCCGGCTCAGGCGCAACAGCACATCGTCGCTGCTTCCGTTCCAGAGATTGTAATGTACCAGAGGATACTTTTTTCGAAATTGGGCAATCCACCGGGCCACCAGATAGGGCGCTCTTCCTTCTACCAGGCCCAGATAGAGCGTTCCGGTCATCTCGTTCTTCCTGGCCAGAATCTCCTGGCGTGTTTTTTCCGACAGATCCAGAATCTGAACGGCCCGCCGTAAAAGCAGCGCCCCATCGTCTGTCAGCTGCAGCTTCCGCTTCCCGCGAACAAACAGAGTGGTCCCCAAATCCTCTTCCAGCTTCTGAATCTGATAACTCAGCGGCGGCTGACTGATGTTCAGCTTCTGGGCCGCCCGGGTAATATTCAGCTCCTGTGCCACGGTCACAAAGTAACGCAGAGTTCTAAGTTCCATTGCTCTTTCCTCCGCACTTATCATATAAAAAATATATGATAAATGCAATAACATATGTATTTTATCTTTTTATAATTCTGTGCTACAATAATCTCACTTCCAGGAAGTAGAAGTACATCGCCAAACAAACTGAGAAAGACGAAAAAGAAAGGGAGGACTTCGTATGAAAAAAAGTTGGCTTACACTGGTTGAATGTGCTCTGGCCGGATACTACAAAGCATTTTCCCTTGATTTTCACAGATAATCAATGTTCGCTTTGATGCGGACGGGTTCCATCCAAACCGGTCCGCTTTCCAGCATAGTATATGATGCGTTTTCTCCTCATAGGCCGACTGGCCGCCAGTCGGCAAGACAAGGGCTAACCTGTTTGGGTTAGCCCTTATCTTTATCCCGCCGGATTACCTCCCTTTGCAGGCCTCCACAAACGCCTGTACAATGGCCATATTAATCTGATCCTCGGCATACAGAAACTCCGGATGCCACTGTACCGCCATCACAAAGGTTTTGGCAGGCATATAGACCGCCTCGACAAGTCCATCCTCTGACTCGGCCATGGGACGAAGAACAGAGGCGAGCCTGCGAATCGCCTGATGATGATAGCTGTTGACAGCGATTTCCTTTCTTATGACCAGCCGCGCCAAAGGTGTATCCGGCAGAATCTTTACCGTGTGAATCGCCCTGTTATAGGGCGGCTTCATGCAGTGCTCAACGGAACTTGGATGCTCGGTCTTCAGATCCTGATATAAGCTGCCGCCCAACACCGCGTTGAGCAGCTGTATCCCCCGGCAAATTCCAAAGACCGGCTTATCGCATATCAGTGCGCGCCTGATCAGCCACCGCTCCATCTCATCCCGTTCCGGACAGGCAGGGCCGCACTCCGGAATACGGAGGCTGTGGTAGAGTTCCGGAGAGACATCATGCCCCCCTGTCAACAACAGTCCGTCACACAGAGAAAGGCACTCAGACAGCTCCTCCGGGTCCTGAGTCAACGGTAACATAATGGGCAGTCCGCCACTCCTCTCCAGCATCTTCATATATCCCGGCAGCATCCAATAGCTGTCCCGCTCGTCGTCATACAGGGGAATCAGTCCAATTCTGGGTTTCATTTTATCCGCTCCCATCTGCTCTAAAATAAATAAAAAGGCAAAGGCACCCTGGCCGATATATCAGCCAAGACGCCTTTGCCTTGCTCACTTTTTATATGCTAAGTATAGCACCAGGGGTATTCCCTGTGTCAACCCTGACTGCAGAAGATTTTCCAAATAGCAAACTTCACTCGCTCTTTTGGGTCCTGTAGGTTCCATCTTCTTTCAGACAGAGTCTTCACCGTTTCGCTTCTCCGGATGCGGCCTGCATTTTGCTGTGGGGAAGCTGCTGTTTCATGGAATGATAGGCTCTGATGATCAATGCCTTGGTCTCCTCCTGGCCCATGGAGGTATCAATACATAGATTGTAATTCCAGGCGGCGCCCCAGGTCTTTTTGCCGTAGTACTGATGATAGGCCGCCCGCGCGCGGTCTGTCTGCCGCGCCTGGCGCAGGGCCTCCTTTTCATCAAGGCCTTCCGTAGCCATCAGCCGCTTCACCCGAAAGTCCAGCGGAGCTTGCAGGAAGATACGCAGGCACGCTACCTTGTCCTGGAGCACCACATCGGCGCACCGACCGATTATGATACAGTCCCCGTTCCGCGCAGCCTCTTCCATCACTTTTACTTCCGCCTCAAAAATAGTATCGCTGGGCGCCGGTGTCTGGTCGGAGTAGCCGTACATTTCAGTAGCCAGATCCTGCAGGATCGTTCCTGCCGCCCGTTCCTCTCTCTGGGAGATGTATTCCTTGGAATAGCCCGTAGATTCCGCAGCCAGTTGGATGATCTCCCGGTCATAAAAGGGAATACCCAGCTCCTTGGACAGCGCCAAACCGATTTCCCGGCCTCCGCTTCCATACTGACGATTGATGGCCAGACAAACGGTATTGGTTCTCTCGCCGCTTTCAGCAGAGGCAACTGGCCTTTTCCCAAAGAGAATCCCTGACAAAAATCCCAGCTTTCTGCCCATCAACCGAGCAATGAATCCTACCAAAACCGCCGCTATAACCGTTCCTTCCCGCACGCCGCTCAGCTGGCCCCGGAACCCAAACGACAGGATTGCAGCGATAATGGTCATGGACATATCAAATGCAACTTTTGTCAGACCAAACTCTGTCTTCCACTGAAAGACGATAGCCCGAACGAAGGACTCTCCCGGCAGCATGACCACATCTGCAATGACCTCTAAAAATACGCCCGCACCCAGAATCAGGCACCCCAGCAGCAGGTAAACGACCTTCAAGAGGTAAGCCTGAGGATGAACAAATCCCAGCAGCAGCATGCCCAGGTCAATAAAATAACCAAATGCCACGGAAACGGGTACCTGAAGCCAGTACTCCAGCTTAAAGTTTTTCCGCAAAATCAGCAGCTGAAGGACAATCAGAAACAGACTGAATAGAATCGTAAACTCTCCCAAGGTCAGAGGGAGATTCAAACTCAGTACATATGGGATGGACGAAATAGGCGATGTGCCAAGGTCCGCCTTTGTAATCAGACTGACGCCCATGGCGTTAATAAAAAGGCCCACCAGAAATACAAGATACCGTTTTGCTCTCTCCAATTGTAACTCTCCTGTTCTCTCTCAATATAGTTATGCCTTCTGCTGCTTCCGTCGCTTCTCTCCAAACAACAAAGCAGCCCACCCTGGGCACAGGTTTCTGTACACAGGGTGGAAAAATTCGTTTAATATCCAAACTAGCACGGGAACATCAATAAACCGTATCGCCAATCAAGAACCACTGGGAGATGTGGTTAATCCTCCACAAAAAGGCAGTTCCACTATATTAGTGTTGGAAGCGCTTGCCAAATTCAGATAACACTGGTACCGGATACCAGAATCCGTTTCTCTTCCTTTAGAACCTTGCCCCTTTTACAGCTGGTCAAGTCGCCCCCTACTCCATCAGCAACACTGTCCTTGGCTAAATAGCTATCATTCATTTTTTCTTCCGAGTGTGCAGTAAGAAATTCGGTCCATATAAAATTGCAATAAAAAGCCCTCGAAAACCAAAGTTCTCGAGGGCTTTTGTCGGGTGTTGACAGAAAAGATGCAGGCGCAAAGTCTTGTGCCGCAATGGT
>JAXUUN010000060.1:0-4301 GCA_037231075.1 bacterium
TGCCCTTATTTTACCATAGTTTTATTCCCGGGTGGATATTTTGTCAACAGCTCCAGAGTGGCAGATATTCAGCATTGAATCCCGGAAAACAGTACACATCATTCAGACAGAGGGTAACATTTGCCCCATCAGGAATTGTAATTGACTGTTCCAGGGTTAGGGCATACATCCCACTACCCATGTCGGCTCCGGATAGATAGTACTGCCCTGATGAAAGTTTATAATCTAATTCATTCAGTGTACTGCTCGTCAACTCCGTCCAGTCGGAGTGGCTGTTTTCGAGATGTTCCCACTCGCTTGCCGCCAGCGCCGTGACGGGCAGCAGGCCCAGGCAGAGCGCCAGGACGCACAGGATACTCAACATTCGTTTTCTCATAACATTCTCCTTTTTACAGGCATAGGGATCTGTTTCCTTCTTTTTTTATTACTCTACCATAAAAAATAGGCCTCCGCTATTCTCCCTTTTGGCCCCTGAAATGGCCCATTTTTGGGAACAGACGCAGAGCTGAAACGGCCTGTACGGCGAAAAAGTAAGCGGGATATGCCAACCCTGTGGCATATCCCGCCGTTTTTTGTTGTATTCTACTGTGCGCAACCACGCACAGTATGCCGGTAATCGGGGTCACCGGAGCATATATTGTTTCAATTCGTTCCGGTTGGAAATCCCCAGCTTCTTCTTAATTTCCGACAAGTGACGCTTCACCGTGTTGGGAGAGATGTTCATGTGGGCGGCGATCTCCCGCCCGGTCCAGCCCTGGGCGGTGAGCATGGCCACGGAAAACTCGGTGGTGGTCAGGTTGTCCGCTACATCGTGTCCTGTGTCCGGGTTGTGGATGCGCCGCCATCCCCAGGAGAAGCGGTAGGTCACATCCAGAATCCGCCGCAGGTCCTCCGGCCACTTTTCCTTGAAGGTTGACTCCAGCATCCCGCCCATCAGGCCGTGGTGCTCTCCAAAGCCTTCGATGAGGTCATCGGGCCGGGCCAGCGCCCAGGCGGCCAGCAGATGGCCCTGGGCCTGGGGCAGCTGCCTGAGACGCATGTAGTCCATCACCGCCACCAGGTGGAGGTAGATGGCGGAGATGGGGTATACATCCGCTCCCATGGTCAGGGCCGCTTCCACCATGCCTGCGCTCTTGGCGTAGTCCTCCCGCAGATAGAGGGCGTGGGCCTGGACATACAGGGCGAAAGCGCGCAGTCCCGGGGGCAGCAGGGGCAGAAACTCCCGTGTGGAGGGCAGGCCCTCCGGCAGGGGCAGATGAAGCAGCACCGCCGCTCCGGCGGCCACAAAGGACACCGCCGCCCGCAGATCGGCAGACAGGTTCTCCCCCTCCGCCAGGGTACGCCGCACGGTTTCCAGGGCACGGCGGGCATTTCGGATCTGCCCGGTGGTGAGGTTGGCGTAGCCGTAGACCCAGCAGGCGGACAGCCGCAGGCCCAGGTCCGGACTGGTCAGGTAGGGCTCTGTTGCCTGTACCGCCTGCTCCGCCTGGGCGCTGAAGTAATAGTACTCCGCCCGGGCCATGTCCTTTCGGGGGCCGTCTGCCATGGCCTCCACGGTGGCTCTGCACTGCCCCGGCCGGAACGGAGTATTCATCAAAGGCATCATGGAAAAGGGTTGGGGCTGGACCGGCAAAGAGACTGCCGGCTCTTTTTTCGTGCGGCGCAGATCCTCCGGCTTGTCCGCGTCGGCGGGAATCGCCCAGGCACTGCCAAACTTCTGTGCCCCCGGAATGCGACCCTCAGTACATAATTTTTGGGCCAGACGGAGGGAAATGTTCCACTTCTCCGCCGCCTCCCGTACGGTGATGTAGTCCATAGCTGCCTCCCAAATTGCGGTTTCTTTTTCCTTATTATAGAAGATTGCGGGGCAAGGGGTCAAGGCGGGGGCGGCGGAGGAGGAAATTTCTGCTGGAATTTACAGCGAATTTTGTTGAAAGACTGTGGTATGCTGCCGCACTGACAGGAGGCAAGGCATATGAACGACACTCTGAAACTGCTTCTTCACAGCTCCTCCAATTTCCGTACATACTCCTGCTGGGTAATCTGCTTTGCCAGAAAAGCGTCCTTCAGCTCCTGAGCTCGAGCAACCTGTTGGTTCCACTCGTCCGTGGTAATCCGGCCCCGCCGCTTACGGGCCTTCAGCCGGTTGTAGATCCGGCTATACTCCCGAGAAGCGGTTTCGGTCTTCTGCTTTTCCTTTTCCCGCTCATGAGCTCCTACCTTCCTACAAGTCTTGCCGCCGGTTCCCGGTACCACCCGGTCACAGTATCGGGTATCGTATCCCCCTACCGCCAGAAACCACCTGCGGCAATGGGCGCAGCGGCGGGGCAGATTTCCGGCAGCCATTCCCTTGTACAGATCCATGTACAGAAAGCTGGTGAGACTCTCAAAGGTCATCTGCTCCGCCAGCGTCAGACGGTGGGACTTGGATTCCTTAACTGGTACCAGTGAGATGTTCACAGGGTACTCAAAGGTGACCGTGTCCAGGTCAACAGTACCGTCTCCCCATTCTTCTCCCTCGTCTTCCCGGTCCTTCTTCTGGTTCATCGCCTCTTCCATGACGCGCCGGTAACCGGCATAAGCCTTGATGTAGTCCTGCCGCCTCCGGGTAGGAAGCTCCTGAAAGAACTCCTCCAGCATCCACTGCGTATTTCTGACAAAGGCTCGTAGCTCATCTTCCAGCCGCTCCAGCTTTCCAATCCACCGGGTGTACGCCTCATTGCGGAGTGTTCCCGGTGTCAGCATCTCATCCATAATGTCCGGGTGTCTGCGCAGATAGGGGATCAGCGCGGACATCCGGTTGTCACCTGCCAGTAGCTTGTTATACAGCGGCAGTTCCTCCAGTACCTTCCACAACTGCCGCATGGCATGGAGCGCCGTGGCCGCGCTGGACGGATCTCTGGCCGCCAGGAAAACCTGGAATTCCTCCTGGAAGCGTTTCAGACTCCGGTGAATCTCCTCAGAGACATTCAATCCGCACTCCAGTGCCTCCGCCGCGAAGGTTCCCAGAGGATAATATTTTCCTCCCACAATGCTCTCGTCCGGTGTGAAGTCCACCCGGAAATAGTCCACTGCGTCATGATTCATGTAGTACATCGCCTGCCACACTTCCTTTGTACCCGATCAAGTTTTCAACTTTTACCCATCTTGCGTTTGTGGGGCTGAAACTGTGCTCCAAGCCCTTGCAACAGTATTTTAATCTGTTATACTGAGTTTGTACCCGATAATTATATCACAAATAAATCAGGTATTCAATATAGCTGTGCCCCGCCAAATACCGGGAGGAGGAGATAGTGTGAAAAAATTATGTACCATTGATGCCAATACCTTGCAGTCCGTTGACTACGAACCGATATCCTTTCTTGTGGAGGACCTGCTGCCTCCGGGTCTGCACCTGCTGGCGGGAGCACCAAAAATCGGTAAGTCCTGGCTGGCGCTGTGGCTGTGCCTCCAGGTAGCTCAGGGGAAACCCCTCTGGAACTTCTCCACTCGCCCGTGTAAAGTGCTCTATCTCTGCCTGGAGGATAGCTTCCAGCGTATTCAAAGCAGGCTCTTTGATCTCACCGAGGACGCGCCATCGACGCTGCACTTCGCAGTGATGTCCGAGCAGCTGCACAATGGGTTAGTAGACCAGATGGAGCAGTTTCTCCGAGAGCATCCCGCTACCGGACTGGTGGTCATCGACACGCTCCAGCGCATCCGATCCACTGGGAATGAGGCAAACCCCTACGCCAATGACTATCGGGACATTGGTGTCCTGAAAGCGCTGGCAGACCGGTACCGTATCGGGGTACTGCTGGTCCACCATCTGCGGAAGATGAACGACGATGATCCCATGAACATGATCTCGGGTACCACAGGCTTAAGCGGCGCGACGGATTCCAACTTTGTACTCCGCAAGAGTAAGCGCGGAGAGAATACCGCTACCCTCTACTGCACCGGCAGGGACATCGCCTACCGGGAGTTGTCTCTGGAGTTCAGCAGTGAAACCCATGTCTGGAACCTGCTCTCAGATGACGGTGAGCAGACAGGACAGCCCGGAGGACGGATCATCCTTCTTCTCTCTGCACTGATGCGGGAGCAGCCTGAAATCTGCGTCCCTGCCAAGGGGCTGCTGAAAAAAATCGACCCTGACGGTATCGAGGGATTTTCCCCCAACAGCGTTTCCCGTCAGATTCGCAAAAGCGTTGCCGCTCTAAGGCGTAGCGGCATTTCGGTGACTTTCCGCAAGAGCAATGGCGAGCGCCTCATCTGCCTGCGTAGGGTCGATAGGGTCGATGATTCCCCTACCAGAAACATCG
>JAXUUN010000038.1:0-22606 GCA_037231075.1 bacterium
ACCTCCTCCACGATCATGGCGTTCTCCTCCAGATAGGGGTCGTCCTCCTGGAGGTTCAGGAACAGGGTGACAAAGGGAGACTGGCCGTTGGTGGTCATGAGGGTGTTGATCTGATACTGAATGGTCTGAACGCCGCTGCGCAGCTCGTCCCGCAGCCGGTCGTCCACCAGGCGCTCCATGGTAGCCTCGTCCACCTGGCCGGCGCACTCATAGGCAATGTGCTTGCGGAATTTTTCCTTGCTCTTGCGCAGATACTTACCCAGGTGGCGCAGATCCACGCTCTGGCCGCCGTACTGGTTGGAGGCCACACAGGCGATGATCTGGGTGGCTACGGTGCAGGCCACCTGGAAGCTCTTAGGGCTCTCAATAAGCTTGCCGTTCATGACGGTGCCGTTGTCCAGCATGTCCCCGATGTTGATGAGGCAGCAGTTGAAAATGGGCTGGATAAAGTAGTCGGCGTCGTGGAAGTGGATGGCCCCCTCGTCGTGGGCCTTGGAAATATGCTCAGGCAGCAGGATTCGCCGGGTGAGATCCCGGCTCACCTCGCCGGCGATATAGTCCCGCTGGGTGGCGGCGATCATGGTGTTCTTGTTGGAGTTCTCCTCGGCCAGTTCCTGGTTCTCATTGCGCAGCAGCGAAAGGATGGAGTCGTCGGTGGTGTTGGCCTTGCGCACTAGGGCCCGGGTATAGCGGTAGATGATGTAGGTCTTGGCCAGGTGGAATTTGTTCCGCTCCACCAGTCCCTGCTCCACCAGGTCCTGAATGTCCTCCACCAGCATGCGCTTTTTCTTCATGGCCTCGATGCCGTCAATGATGGCGTCGATCCCCTCCCGGTCCAGCCGGTCATGCTCAGGCACTTCGGCGTTGGCCTTTTCAATGGCGGTAACGATCTTGCTGCGGTCGTAATCAACCACGGTTCCGTCTCTTTTGATTACTTTCATGTCATTTCTCCTCTCCCCCGCAGGGGTATCGCTTCATCGGAATCTGTCGTCCGATGGACAAGTCCAGGGGGTATTATAGCATACCCTCTTGTCCTTGTCCAGCGGTGTTTCCACTATATCTTGTGTTTGACATAATAATGTTTCCTTCTACACACAAGATATATTGTGTACTGTTTCCCGGGGTTTTCCGCCGGGATCTCTCCCCTTTTCCCGGCTTTTGGTTGCCCGGAGGCGGAAAATATGATATACTCTTTTTTGAATTTCAGCAAAATGACCACAGGAGGTACCTATGGCAGCAAAGCTTGCCATCGCCATGAGCGGCGGTGTGGACAGTTCCGCGGCGGCCTGTCTTCTTCTGGAGCAGGGATATGACCTGGTCGGACTCACCATGAATCTTCTTTCTCAGAGAGAGGGCGTCTGGAAAGACGGCGAAGACGCCTGCGCCGTAGCCCGGCATCTGGGTTTCCCCCACTACATTCTGGATCTGTCTTCCTGCTTCTGCGCCAAGGTGATAGACCCCTTCGTATCCGCCTATGAGGCCGGCCTCACCCCAAACCCCTGCGTGATCTGCAACCGGACCATCAAGTTCGGCGCTCTGCTGGACAAGGCCCGGGAGTTGGGGTGTGATGCCATCGCCACCGGCCACTATGCCCGGGTGGAATATGACTCCTCCTCCGGCCGGTATCTGCTCAAAAAGGCGCTCCATCCGGAGAAGGACCAGAGCTATGTTCTCTCCACCCTTACCCAGGAGCAGCTCTCCCACATTGTGCTCCCTCTGGGGACCCTCTCCAAGGAGGAGATCCGGGGCATCGCCCTGAGCCGAGGGCTTGTCAACGCCGATAAGGGGGACAGCCAGGACATCTGCTTCATCCCCGACGGCGATTATGGCGCCTTTATCCGCCGTCACACCGGGAAGGAGGATCTCCCCGGCCCCTTTCTGGGACCGGACGGCGCCGTGCTGGGTCAGCACCAGGGTATTATCCACTATACAGTGGGACAGAGGCGGGGACTGGGCGTGTCTTCCAATCGGGGAAGGCTCTATGTCAGGGAGATCCGCCCGGAGGACAACACCGTGGTCCTCTCTGATAACGACAGTCTCTTCTCCTCCACTTTCACTGCCGGGGATCTCAACCTGATCCCCTGCGACCGGCTGGATGGGCCTGTCCGTCTCCGGGCCAGGATCCGCTATAAAATGGCGGAGCAGCCCTGCACCGTGGAACAGATCGGCCCCCGTTCCATCCGGGTGACTTTCGACCAGCCCCAGCGGGCCATCACCCCGGGGCAGACCGTCGTCCTCTACGACGGAGACACCGTGGTGGGCGGAGCCACCATTTTGAAAGGAGATACGGCACATGAGTCAGAAAAAATATAAAAAGCGGAAACACAGCGTTACCGTCACCGCCAAGCGTCAGGCGGAACAGGAGCGGATTGCCGACGAGAAGGACCGGGCCCGAAAGCGTATGGACCCCACCGCCCGTACTTTGCTGCTGGGGGATCTGGTATTTCTGGCCGCCGTCTCTCTGCTGGACGCCAACGGCATGGTCTCCGGGGCGGTCAACGCCATCTCCACCATCATCGGCATCGTTCTTCTTGTGGCGGCGCTGTGGTTCCAGTTCCGCAAAAAGGATCAGTGGGGCCGCTCAGGTCCCAAGCTGTAAGGACAAGAATCTTGCATTTTCCCCCTTTCTGGTATATGATGAGGGGTACTGATTCCTTGCGCTAAGGGGATATGGAACATATGAAAAAAGATTTGACTCTGCCCATACTGGCTGTGGTGGGGGGAGTGGCCGGCTTTGCCCTGCGCAAATGGCAGCTTGCCGCCGCCTATCATCCGGAGACCGGGCTGTTTACTCACGGAGCGGTTCCCACCTATCTATTAATGGGGCTGACCGCCCTGCTTCTGCTGGTTCTTCTTGTGTCTGTCCAGGGCAAAGGGGACCTGCCGGAGGATTTTCTTCCCGCCTTTGCCTGTCCCCAATCGGGACAGATGACCCTGTGGGCCGCCGCGGGCCTGTTGTTTTTCGCCGCTGGACTTGTGAATCTCATGGAGGGGGCCCAGATTTTCCAGCTGTGGCAGGCTACCCCGACCTCTGACCGGGACCCCACCCAGCTCACCCTCACCGTCGCCCAGCTGCTCTGCGCCCTGCTGAGCCTTGGATCAGGAGTCTCCCTGCTGATGATGGGAAAAAGCGCCTACCGGGGAGAGTTCCCTGAAAAGCTGGGCTCTCTTGTCTCTTTGCCCGGGTTTACCGGACTATTGTGGCTCTTCTCCACCCACCTGGAAAACGGCACCGAGCCCGTCCTGATGAAATACGGCTTCACTCTGACCGCCGCCGCCCTACTGATGCTGGCCCACTACTATGTCGCCGGTTTCTGCTTCGGCCGTCCCCGCCCCCGCAGAGCGATGTTCTTCGCTCTGTCCGGCATCGTCCTGGGGCTCACCTCCCTGGCCGACGGACTCACCCTGGGGGCGTCGGTGCTCACCTTGGCCTTTGTTTTGTCCTCCCTGGCCTTTGCCCGAGCCCTGCTGGGCAACTGTTTCGGCCCCTTCTGGTCCCGGCGAATGCCCTTTGGGGCTGAGGAGTTGACACAAAAAGAAGATCCGGCTGAATAACGATATATTGGAGGTTGCCTCACCATGGAAAAAAAGCGCTTTTATATTACCACTCCCATCTACTACCCCAGCGACAAGCTGCACATCGGCCACACCTACTGCACCGTAGCCACCGACGCCATGGCCCGGTACAAGCGCCTGAGCGGCTATGATGTGCTGTTCCTCACCGGCACCGACGAGCACGGCCAGAAGATCGAAGACAAGGCCAAGGAGGCCGGCGTCACCCCCAAGGAGTTTGTGGACAGGATCGTCACCGGCCCCCGGGGGGTCCTGGACCTGTGGAAGCTGATGAACATCTCCAACGACCGTTTCATCCGCACCACCGACGACTACCATGTGGCCTCCATTCAGAAGATTTTCCGTAAAATGTACGAAAAGGGAGACATCTACAAGGGCGAGTATGTGGGCAAGTACTGCAAGCCCTGCGAGTCCTTCTGGACCGAGAGCCAGCTGGTGGACGGCAAGTGCCCCGACTGCGGCCGTGAGGTACAGGACGCCAAGGAGGAGGCCTACTTCTTCCGTCTGAGCAAGTACGCCGACCGCATCCAGCATCTGCTGGAAGACACCGACTTTCTGGAGCCCCGCTCCCGGGTCAATGAGATGGTGAACAACTTCATCAAGCCCGGCCTGGAGGACCTGTGCGTCTCCCGCACCAGCTTCACCTGGGGTATTCCCGTGGACTTTGACCCGGGCCATGTGGTCTATGTGTGGGTGGACGCCCTGTTCAACTACACCACCGCCCTTGGCTTCCTCAACGACAAGTACGACGACTATGAGAAGTTCTGGCCCGCCGATGTCCACTTTGTAGGCAAGGAGATCGTCCGCTTCCACTCCATCATCTGGCCCGCCATGCTCATGAGCATGGACATGCCCCTGCCCAAGAAGGTCTTCGGCCACGGCTGGCTGCTGCTGGACGGGGGCAAGATGTCCAAGTCCAAGGGCAATGTGGTGGACCCCTATATCCTGGCCGAGATGTTCGGAGTGGACGCCCTGCGCTTCTTCCTGCTGCGCACCTTCCCCTTCGGCTCCGACGGCAACTTTTCCAACGAGGCCCTCATCAACACCATCAATGTGGACCTGGCCAATGACCTGGGCAATCTCCTCTCCCGCACCGTGTCCATGGTGGGCAAGTACTTCGGCGGCACCCTGCCCGAAACTCAGGCCGAGGACGCGGAAAAGGACGCTGAACTGGTGGAGATGATCTCCGCCCTGCGCAGCCGCTACGAGGAGCAGATGGAGCACTTCGCCTTCCAGAACGCCCTGAGCGAGATTTTCAAGGTCATCTCCCGGGCCAACAAGTATATCGACGAAAACGCTCCCTGGGTGCTGGCCAAGGACATGGAGGCAAACGGTCCCCGCCTGGCCCGGGTGATGTACAACCTGCTGGAGGTCCTGCGGGTGTGCGGTATCCTCCTCACCCCCTTTATCCCCGACTCCGCCGCCAAAGTGCTGGACCAGATCGGCGCCTGTGAAAGCTGCCGCACCTGGGAGAGCGCCGGCGTCTACGGGGCTTTGTCCCACACCGTCACCGTCCAGCGGGGGGACAACCTCTTCCCCCGGGTGGACATGGAGAAAGCCCTGGCTCAGCTGGAACAGGCCGCCCAGGCCGCCAAGAAGGCCGCCCTCCCCGACCTGGAACTGGAGCCCCAGCTCACCGAGAAGGTGGACTTTGACACCTTCTGCAAGAGCGACTTCCGGGCCGTGAAGGTGAAGGCCTGCGAGAATGTGAAGAAGTCCAACAAGCTGCTGAAGTTCACCCTGGACGACGGCACCGGCACCGACCGGCAGATTCTCTCCGGCATTGCGGCCTACTATAAGCCCGAGGAGCTGGTGGGCAAGACCCTGGTGGCCATTGTTAACCTGCCCCCCCGGAAGATGATGGGCCTGGAGTCCAACGGCATGCTCATCTCCTCCGTCCACACAGAAAAGGGCGAGGAGAAGCTGAACCTGCTCATGATCGACGACAAGATCCCCGCCGGCGCCAAGATGTGCTGACGGACCCTGTCCCTCACAATTTCACCCCCCCGGTGGAGACAGCTTCTCCGCCGGGGGATTTTTTGCTTCACAGGAGGATTTCCAGCATTTTGCCGAGAACCTGTCATCGAAATTTTATGTTTCTTTACAAAAAATGAATATTTTCTTAAGAAACAAAACTTCTGCCGGATAAACAGATATTTTTCTCCGGAAATTTATGAAATAATGACCTATGCAAGTTTTTATCTTTCCTGTATGATAATAGCGGTATCTCATTATGTCAAAGCGAATATTCCACAGGAGGAATTTCTATGTTTTCCAGACGAAAGACCAAAATCATCTGCACTTTGGGCCCCGCCGTGGACAACGAGGATACGATCCGCACCCTGATCCGCACCGGTATGGACGCGGCCCGGTTTAACTTTTCCCACGGCAGTCACCCCGAGCATCTTCAGCGTCTGAACCTGCTGAAATCTGTCCGGGACGCCATGGGCCGCCCGGTAGCCACCATTCTGGACACCAAGGGCCCCGAGATCCGCATCAAAACCTTTGGAGAGAAGTCCATCTCCCTGGAGGCAGGGGATTCCTTTACCCTTACCACCCGGGACGAGGTGGGCGACCAGTCCCATGTGTCTGTTACCTATACCGATCTCCATCAGGAGCTGAAGGCGGGCCAGGAGGTCCTCATTGATGACGGCCTGGTGGCCCTCCGGGTGGAGGAGATCCAGGGCCAGGACATCCGCTGCACCGTGGAAAACGGCGGCACCCTGTCGGCCAACAAGTCCATCAATATCCCCGGCGTCCACATCCACCTGCCCGCTCTGACGGATAAGGATGTTGCCGACATCCGGTTCGGCGTGGAAAACGACTTTGATTTTATCGCCGCCTCCTTTGTCCGCCGGGCCGCCGATGTCCAGGCGGTGCGCCAGGTCCTCCATGAGTGCGGCGGAGATGATGTGAAGATCATCGCCAAAATCGAAAACCAGGAGGGCGTGGACAACATCGACGAAATTCTGGAAGTCTCCGACGGCATCATGGTGGCCCGGGGCGACCTTGGCGTGGAGATTCCCGCCTCCCGGGTGCCCATTCTTCAGAAACAGATGATCCGCAAGGGGCTCCAGGCGGGCAAGCCTGTCATCACCGCCACCCAGATGCTGGACTCCATGATGCGCAATCCCCGCCCCACCCGTGCCGAGGTGTCCGATGTGGCAAACGCCGTCTTTGACGGCACCAGCTGTGTCATGCTCTCCGGCGAGACCGCCGGGGGCAAGTACCCTGTGGAGGCCCTCAGCGCCATGGTAGAAATCGTGGAGGAGGCTGAGCACTCCATCCAGTACTGGCGCAAGTTCCAGAAGCAGCGTGTGGTTCCCGCCAGCAATATCGACGACGCCATCACCCACACCTGCTGCCTGACCGCCATGGACCTGGACGCCAAGGCCATCCTGGCCGCCACCAACTCCGGCCGCACCGCCCGGATGATTTGCCGCTTCCGCCCAGCCTGCCCGGTGGCCGCCCTCACCATGCACGAGAAGGTCCGCCGCCAGCTGAATATCTCCTGGGGCGTCATCCCCTTCCTCACCGGCGAGGTCACCTCCACTGACCGGATCTTTTCCCTGTCCGCCGAGGTGGGCGTCAAGGAGGGCCTGGTTCAGAAGGGCGACACGGTGGTCATCACCGCGGGCGTCCCCCTGGGTAAAAGCGGTTCCACCAACCTGCTGAAGGCCCAGATCATTGATGAGGATGTCCTGTAAGAACATTTTTGTCAGAATACCGCTTTTCTCACATCGTGTGACCGTGCTTCTGTCCGGTCACACGATGTCTTTTTTCTCTCTTTTCTTTTTTTGAAATTTACCCTTGACTTTTCCGCTTTTCTGCGTTACACTTCAACGGTACAAAGCAACGAAGTGTTGCGTGAGAGGAATGGTTATTATGGGTATCAAACTCGGCATGCTCCTGGTGTTCTTCGGCGTTATGGTAGGAATCGGTCTCTATTGCCGCAGACACGCCACCGATGTAAACGGCTTTGTCCTGGGCGGGCGGTCCGTGGGCCCCTGGCTCACCGCCTTTGCCTACGGCACCTCCTACTTTTCCGCAGTGGTCTTCGTGGGGTATGCCGGCCAGTTTGGTTGGAAGTACGGGATCGCCGCCACCTGGGCGGGCATCGGCAATGCCCTGCTGGGCTCCCTGCTGGCCTGGGTCGTTCTGGGCCGGCGGACCCGGATCATGACCCAGCATCTGGACAGCGCCACCATGCCCGAGTTTTTTGGCAAACGCTTTGGCAGCAAGTCTCTGAAGGTGGCCGCTTCCGTCATCATCTTCATCTTCCTCATTCCCTACACCGCCAGCCTCTACAACGGCCTTTCCCGTCTGTTCGGCATGGCCTTCAACATTGACTACTCCATCTGCGTCATCGTCATGGCGGTACTCACCGGCGTGTATGTCATCGCCGGGGGCTACATGGCCACCGCCATCAACGATTTCATCCAGGGCCTCATCATGATCGTGGGCATAATCGCCGTTATTGCCGCCGTCCTTAACAGCCAGGGGGGCTTTATGGCCGCCCTGGAGGGGCTGGCCCAGGTCAGCGACCCCACGGTCTCCGATGTCCCCGGGGTCTTCGCCTCCTTCTTCGGTCCCGATCCCCTGAATCTGCTGGGGGTGATCATCCTCACCTCCCTGGGTACCTGGGGACTTCCCCAGATGACCCAGAAGTTCTACGCCATCCGCAGTGAAAAGGCCATTGACACCGGCACGGTCATCTCCACCCTCTTCGCCGCGGTGGTGGCCGGGGGCTGCTACTTCCTGGGCGGCTTCGGCCGGCTGTTCAGCGACCAGGTAGACATTGCTGTGGGCGGTTACGACTCCGTGGTCCCCACCATGCTCTCCGGCCTTCCCGATATCCTGCTGGCGGTGGTGGTCATTCTGGTTTTGTCCGCCTCCATGTCCACCCTGTCCTCCCTGGTGCTCACCTCCAGCTCCACCCTGACTCTGGACCTGCTGAAGGGCCATGTGATCAAGGATATGGACCAGAAGCGTCAGATCTTTGTAATGCGCTGCCTCATTGTGGTTTTCATCGCCATCTCCGTGGTACTGGCTATCGTCCAGTACAAGTCCAATGTCACCTTCATTGCCCAGCTCATGGGCGTTAGCTGGGGTGCTCTGGCCGGCGCCTTTCTGGCCCCCTTCCTCTTTGGGCTGTACTGGAAGAAGGCCACCAAGGCCGCCTGCTGGGCCAGCTTTCTCTTCTCCACAGTGGTCATGCTGGCCAACATCGGCCTGAAATCCCTCTTCCCCGCCGTGCTCCAGTCCCCCATCAACGCGGGCGCCTTCTGCATGGTGGCCGGCCTGGTCATTGTCCCGATGGTCTCCCTCTTTACCCCCAAGCCTGACGGCAAAATGGTGGACGAGACCTTCTCCTGTTTTGAGCAGAAGGTGCTGGTCAGACAGCGTCAGGCTCTGGGCGATTCCAACTGAGCGTCTTTTCAAAACTGAAAACCTGTGGTATGCTTGACGGGCATACCACAGGTTTTTCCTGATTTCAATAAGGAGCTGTCCAAACCATGATCATTGACATTCACACCCATGTCTTCCCTGAAAAAATTGCCGCTTCCACCGTCAAGAAGCTGGAACTCATTTCCCACACCCATTCCTTTTCCGACGGTTCCTCTTCCGGGCTGAAAGCCTCCATGGCCAGAGCCGGGGTGGACCGCTCTCTGGTGCTCCCCGTGGCCACCAATCCCCACCAGGTGCCCCATGTAAACGACTCCTCCGCCCGCATCAACGACCTGGGGCCGGAGACGGGGATCTACTCTCTGGGGTGCATACACCCGGACTTTGACGGCTACAGGGAGGAGCTCTCCCGGATCGCCTCCCTGGGGCTGAAGGGGATCAAGCTTCACCCGGAGTATCAGGGAACAAATTTTGATGATGTCCGCTACCTTCGTATTCTTGACCGCTGCGGAGAGCTGGGGCTGGTGGTCCTCTCCCACGCCGGACTGGATATCGGTTTCCCCGGAAAGGACAACTGTTCCCCAGCCATGGTTCTCAATGCTCTCCGCCAGGTGGGGCCGGTGAAGCTGGCACTGGCCCACATGGGAGGCTGGCGACAGTGGGACCAGGTGGAAGAACTGCTCTGGGACACGCAGGTGTACATCGACACCTCCTATGCTCTGGGAGCAATCTCCCCCCTGGAGGGCGACAGCTACTACCACCCGGAGGAGCTGCCCCTGATGGCAGAGGAGCAGTTTATGCGCATGGTGCATAAATTCGGGGCAAACAGGGTCATGTTCGGCACCGACAGCCCCTGGGATGACCAGCAGGCTGCCCTGGCCCGCCTGCGCACCCTGCCTCTGGACCCTGGGGAACTGGATGCTATTTTAGGCGGCAATGCTCAAAGGTGGCTCGGCTTTTAAGCGCACCATGCCTTTCCCATCTCAGATCATCGATAAATTTCATCATATTATCAAGTGCCGAAATATGGTATCACCCCATATTTCGGCACTTTTGCACAATTTTTGTTATGTATTATCTTATTTCATTAGTCAATTGAATTTTTTCATTGGACACGCTTTTGTTAAATTTATATAATTATTTTATTGCAGAGGGATAATTTTATGCAAAATAACAATCTCTCTGAATTTAAGTTGAAGGGATGGATTGAATGTATGAAATTGTACCATAAGCTCATCGCCCTGTGTCTGACAGCCGCTCTGGCCGCAGGCATGGTGGTCACCGCCTCGGCCAGTTCCGCCGTAACTGTCACGGTAAATGGAGCCAATGCCGGCGTCTCTGCCTACATCAACAGCGATGACCGGACCATGGTGCCCGTGGAGATCGCGGACTCCTTGGGCCTGACCTACACCGTGTCCGGCAGCAGCGTCACCTTTACCGGAAACGGCGTCTCCCAGACCTACACCGTGGGCGCCGCCGTCGGCGACACCGCTCCCGCTCTGGTGGACGGCAAGATCTATGTTCCCTTCTACCACCTGGCCCAGGCCTTTGGCTATTCCATCAGCTGGAATGGAGCCACAGGTGTGGCCGGAGCCGAATCTCCCATGGTGGATTTCGACAGCATCACCGATCTGGCTTACGACTACAGCCAGGCAGCCCAGCTTCCCCTCACAGGCTGGTACACCAAGAGCATTGACGGTGGCCGTCAGGTGACCGTCTACATCTCCGAAGAGGCCTCCATCCGCAGCTACTTCACTGTTGTGGCCGTGCCCGATGGGGTCAACACCCGCCAGTTCCTCCAGGACGAGGGCTGGATCGACCTGATGAACCAAAAGGGCGAGGCCCTGTTTGTTCTGGAGCCAGGCGCCGACGGCTGGGGTTCCGCCCAGGAAGAGGCCGATTATCTGGATGCCGCCATCGCTTTTCTGAAGAGCGGCAATAACGCTCACAGCCAGAATGTCTTCTCCACCTTCGGCGAGTTCTATCTGGTTGGCTATGGAAAGGGCGCTTCTGCTCTGGAGCTGTGGGCTGCCGCCAATCCTATCTTCGTCATCAGCCAGGCCTATGTGGACGGTCAGAGCGTAGGCAACGACGGTCTGACCGCCGCGGCCAGCACCCCCTACGATGGCAAGAGCGCAAATGGCGACATCACTGATGTTCTGGCCGAGACAATTGCCAAGGTTGGCATTGCCGGTGAGATCGCCCCAAAAGATGTACCCGTCCCCACTTGGTTTGTCAACTACACTGGCAGCGAAAGCTACTGGAAAGCGGCCAACGACTGCGTGGACACCGCCAACGGCGGAGTTTATTATCAGGACATCAACTCTAACGCCTATCAGACCCACTATGCCAACCAGCTTTTGAAAGAAGATGGTGCCAGCTACGGCATCTCTCAGGTGAAGGTATCCACCAACGATCCCAGTGCCGCTGAGATCTACAACTTCATGGCCGTCTATACCCGCTATGACAACACCTTTGCCTACAGCAATGCCCTGGCCTACCGTCTGGACTACACCTCTGCCCGTGTCGCCGCCCAGCGTGAGGCCAAGGACGGTGCCGTCATCAAGCAGCTGAGCGACGGCACCCAGATTCTCTCCCAGAAGGACATCTCCATCGCCGGCCACGGCACCGTCCAGGTAGGCGTGATCGCCTTCAGCGACAACAGCGGCGACGGCAAGTGGGATCCCCGTGAGTATATGCTCTATGTTCCCGAGGGCTATAAGAATACCACTCTGCCCGTGATGTATGTTTATCCCGGTAACACCCAGACCGACTCTATCTTCATGGACTCCACCCTCTGGTGGCAGGTGGCGGAAGAAGAAGGCTTCGTGGTTGTGGTTATCTGCGAGACCTACAATGCCAGCCCCAGCAGCGTATCCCACGCCGACTCCGACAAGTTCTACGCCTCTCTGATGACCATTCTGAAGGAGCAGGTAGACGGCAACTATGCCGACCTGGATTTCAGCCGTGTGTACTGCACCGGCCAGTCCGCCGGCTCCATCGCCACTCAGGGCTTTGCCATGACCAACCCCGAGTTCTTTGCCGCCGTTGGCTCCACATCCGCCATTCCTGTCCCCCGTACTGCCCCCAACTATGACTCCTACGATGCCAACATGAAACTCTCTGCTCCTGAATCCAATGATCCCATCCCTACCATGTTCATCAGCGCTCAGATGGATGTAAGCGATCTGGCTCTGGGCTTTGATTCTGCGAATCTCCAGGATTGGGGTAATTATATGCTTCAGGCCAACGGCATCAACAAGACCTTTGGTCCCAACACCGCTGACGAGATTACCAGTCTGGACAGCCGCCACAATGAACTGTACATTTGGAATCAGGCCGTGGACGGCACCAATGTTCCCATGGTGGAGTGGGTCCAGTGCATCCTCCGCCCCCACAACTGCTATCCCTCCGAAATGCCCATGATTTGGGATTTTGTGAAGCACTATAGCTTTGATACTCAGGCGGATGGTACCCTGGTCCGTTATTACAGCCCCTCTGCCTTTGAAAAGGACGACGCTGTGGTCATTGCAGAGGTAAATCCCTGACCTATTTTCAATTTGAACCCATAACACTAGGGAGGGCGCCCGATCGGGCGCCCTCCCGGCGTTTTTCTATGTACCTTTGCTCCAGTCACCCTCCCGGCGAAGGGGCAGCTCCCGGAAAATCCGCTCCACCGCCCCCTCATAGGCCCGGCTGTCCTGGGCTTTTCTAATCTGTTTAAAGAGCTTTTCTCCCCCGTCAAACAGGCGATAGAAGTAGCTCCACAGCTCTTTCATGTGAAAGACGGCGTTTCTCTGACTGGAAAAATCCCGGAGATACCCCTCATAGAGCATATCGTGAAAGGCCCGCAGCTCCTCCCGTCCGGCGGGGGAGCCTCCCCGGACCTGCCGGGCCAGGGCAGGGTTGGCAATCAGCCCCTGACCCATCATGATCCCCCTCAGCGACGGAAACGACCGCTCTGTCCGGATGCAGTCTTCCGTGGTCACCAGGCCGCCGTTATAGCACAGGGGACAGTGAATCATGGGAAACGCCGCTTCAAATTCTTCTGTTCTCACCGGGACTTTGTAGTAATCCGCGCGCACCCGGGGGTGGAGGATCAGCAGGGAGATGGGATAGCGGGTAAGCACCTCCAGCAGTGCGGGAAACTCCTCCGGAGACTCCATCCCCAGCCTCGTCTTGACTGAAATGGCTGTTCCTCTAAGGTCAGCGGAAAAAATCTCCTGAAAAAAGCGGTCCAGCCCCTCCGGATCAGCCAACATACCCGCCCCCTTCCCTTTGGCTACCACCGTGCCCGAGGGACAGCCCAGGTTCAGGTTTATCTCTCCATAGCCCATCTTTCTCAATTCCCCTGCCGCCCAGATGAAATCTTGCGGATTCTTTGTCAGCAGCTGGGGAACTACAGGAATGCCCTCATTGGCCTCGGGCCCCACATTGCGCAGCTCCCTGGGTGTAAACACATGATCCTGGGTAGGGCTGATAAAGGGGAGGTAGTACTTGTCCACCCCGGAAAAATATGTATGGTGGGCCCGCCGGAACTGGGGGCCGGTCACCCCCTCCATGGGGGCAAAATAGAGCTCCATAGCTCCTCCTCTCCGCCTGGAAAGGGCCGCGGTCTTCTGACCGCGGCCCCTGGCGTATTTGTTTTCATCCCTCTTGCAGCAGGCTGAGGGCAGCTTGATCTCCCACCAGAATCACATCCGGGTGCATCTGGAGAAGGGAGGCGGGCACCTGAGGGGTAACGGGACCGGTAAAGGCCTTTTTTACGATCTCCGCCTTGTCCTTGCCGCTGACGGCCACCAGCACCTTTTTGGCCTGCATAATGGTCCGAATCCCCACCGTCATAGCCTGGCGGGGAACCTCATCGGCACAGGCAAAGAAGCGGGCATTGGCCTTGATGGTGGTCTCAGCCAGGTCTACCACATGAGTCTCCAGCTCAAAAGCGTCGGAGGGCTCATTAAAGCCGATATGGCCGTTGTGGCCCATGCCCAGCAGCTGCAGGTCAATGGGGCCCAGGGTTTGAATGACCTCGTCATAGCGCCGGCACTCCTCGGCGGCATTCTCCGCAAGTCCGTTGGGTACATAGGTGTTGGCCGGCACGACATTCACATGGTCAAAGAGATTAGACCGCATGAAATAGCGGTAGCTCTGGCTGTGAGTGGGAGCCAGGCCCACATATTCGTCCAGATTGATGGTGCGGACCTGTGAGAAATCCAGATCTCCCTTCTTGTACCACTCCACCAGCTGCCTGTAAGCCCCCACAGGGGTGGAGCCGGTAGCCAGCCCCAATACACACTCCGGCTTTAAAATCACCTGAGCGGACAGGATATTGGCCACCTGGCGGCTCATGGCATTATAGTCTTTCATTACATAGATCCGCACGATGCACACTCCTCATGCCATATTTTCAAGGCTTGTCACAGGATCTATCCCGTGAAATTGTATCTATTTCAGAGGCAGTTTGTCAAGGCCTTTTGCCGGGCATTTCTTCGTCCCCCAATTTACCTGGGTCTTGAATAGGACCCTGCTTCTCAATCTGATCTGGCTTTTCCTCTGCATCTATGGTACAATCAGTTCCACAATCCATCATCATCAAGGAGGGCCCTATGTCCTGTAAAGAAGAATTTATCGATATTTTCAAGACTCACATCACCCGTGAGGGTGCCGAGAAGCTGCTGGACTTTCTGGAAAACAAGAGTGACTTCTTTACGGCCCCTGCCTCTGCCCGGTACCACGGAGCCTATGAAGGGGGCCTTTGTGAGCACAGCCTCAATGTATACCACTGCCTGGTGGACTACCTCCAGCGGGAGCGGGTTCAGGAGCTGTATGGCCTGGAGTACAGCGATGAATCCATCGCCATTGTGGCGCTGCTCCATGATCTGTGCAAGGTAGGCTGTTACAAACGGGGTACCCGGAATGTGAAAAATGAATCCACCGGCCAGTGGGAGAAGGTGCCTACCTACACTTTTGACGACCCCCTCCCCTATGGCCACGGAGAAAAAAGCGTGTACATCGTCAACGGCTATATCCGGCTTACCCGGGAGGAGGCCATGGCCATCCGCTGGCACATGGGGTTCTCCGGCACGGAGGATAACCGCACCGTGGGCCAGGCGCTGCAGAAATATCCCCTTGCCTTCGCCCTGGCCACCGCCGACATGGAGGCCTCTTACTTTCTGGAGAACGAAACCTGAATCCACACGGCCTGCCCGGCCGAAAAATACCCCCGGCGCACTGCGCCGGGGGTATTTTAACATTCTTTACTGGGCGTCTTCGATCAGTCCATAGTCGCCGTCATACCGGCGGTATACCACCGCGAAGGTCCCGTCTGCCTCTTCATCCCGGAAGGCGAAGAAGCTGTGGCCCAGCAGATTCATCTGCAAAATGGCCTCGTCCCGGGTCATGGGCTTGATGGGGAAGGCCTTGCTGCGGACGATGTGGTACTCGCCCTCCTCCGGCTCATCGGGGACAAAGGTGGATACCTCGCTCACATCCAGGGCCCGCTCAAAGGCGCCCTGGCGCAGGCGCTTCTCCAGACGGGTCTTGTTTTTTCTGATCTGCCGCTCCAGGGTGGTCACAGCGGCGTCAATGGAAGCGTGCATATCGGAGGTGCTCTCAGACACCCGGAAAATCGTGCCGCTGGAGCGGATGGTGATCTCCACCCGGTTGTACCGCTCCTTTTCAATGCTGAATGTGATTGCGGCAGTGGCATCCTCCTTAAAAAAACGGTCCAGCTTTCCTACCTTTTTCTCCGCATACTTGTGAATGGCGTCAGGCAGGTTCACCTTTTTGTCCGTAAATACAAATTTCATACTTTCCGCTCCTTTCGCCCCGGAGGGGCCGGTATAAGCAGTGGGAGAGACCTTCCTCTCCAGCGGAGAGGGAGTTCCCTCCCACCGTTATCTTATTATACCACAGGCGGACAAAAAAGCCATAGTCTTTTGTTAATTTTTTCTAAACGATCCGCGGTTACCCCGTGACCCGCACGCCGCCGATCAGGACCGTCCGGACCCGGCTGAGCAGATTGATGGGATGTCCGCTGGTAATGACAATATCCGCGTCTTTTCCCGGCGTCAGGGAGCCCAGGCGGTGGTCCAGGCCCGCGATCTGAGCGGGGTTGATGGTGATGGCCGCCAGAGCCGCCTCCGGCATCATTCCCCCCTTCACCGCAATCCCGGCACAAAGGGGCAAATACTGAATGGGCACCTCAGGGTGGTCGGTACAGATGGCCACCTTCACTCCCTGAAGGGTCAGCACCGCCGGACTTTCAATGGTCATATTGCCAAGCTCCGGCTTGGAGCGGTCCCCCAGGCAGGGACCGGTGATCACCGGCACCCCCTCCCGCTCCAGCAGTTCCGGGATCAGGTGGGCCTCAGTACCGTGGACAATGACGCACTTTAGCCCAAATTCCTTGGCAATCCGAATGCCGGTGGCGATGTCGTCGGCCCGATGGGCATGGATGTGGACAGGCAGTTCCCCCCGTACCACAGGCAGGAGGGCCTCCAGCTTCGCGTCGTAGTCGGGCTTGTCCTCCTCCTCATCCGCTTCCGCTCTCTCCAGCTTCTCCCCGTACTCCACAGCCTTTCGCAAATTCTCCCGGATAATGCCGGCGGTAGCCATCCGGGTCACCGGGGTCTCGTGCCGCTCGTTATAGACCCCCTTGGGATTCTCCCCCAGAGCCAGTTTCATCGCCACAGGGGCTTTTACTACCATAGCATCCACCCACTTGCCCGTGGTCTTGATGGCGGCAAACTGACCGGAAATCGGGTTGGCGGAACCGGGGCCGGTAAGGACCGTGGTCACGCCCGCCGCTCTCGCCTCCTGAAAGCACCGGTCCAGGGGGTTGATGGCGTCGATGGCCCGGAGATGGGGGGTACAGGGGTCGGTGGCCTCGTTCCCGTCGTCCCCCTCAAATCCCACCGCGTCTCCAAACATGCCCAGGTGGCAGTGGGCATCAATAAAGCCGGGCATGATGTGCCCTCCCTGGGCGTCCAGCGTCTCCCCTTCCCAGTGGTCGGGGCACTCCTCCATGGGACCGACTTTGGCGATTTTATCCCCGGACACGGCCACATAGCCGTTGGGGATGGTAAGGCCGTCCATGGTGTGCACAGTTCCGTTGATAATCAGCATATGGGTTCCTCCGTTGACGGGAACAGACCTTTTTCCCGTTGACTATTTTCGTTCAAAATAGTATGGTTATATCAGCTCAACCAATACAGGCCGGTTTTCCGGCAGCTAAGGCGCTCTCCGGGGGCGCCTTTTCCTTTGAGACAAAACAGAAGGGCCGCCGCAAAGCGGCGGCCCCAAAACAGCGGCGTGGCCGCCTGTTCGGTCCCTGTTACCGGCGGCCGCCTCCACGGCGGTTTCCGCCCTTCTTCTCAATATAGCGCAGCTCAGACAGCTTGCTGTCGGAGGACTGCATGAACTGCTTCAGGCGATCCTCAAAATCGGTGGGTTCCTTGGGAGCCTGGCGTACAAAGCCCATGGGGCGGGAAGCACTGTTCTGGTGCGAACGGCCGCCGCCATTAAACCGCTGCCCGCCCTCCCTCTGGGGACGGGGAGCACGCTGGGGTGGGGGCTCCACCTGTTTGATAGACAGGTTGATCCGGTTGGCCTGGTCAATGCCAATGATCTTCACTTTGACTTCCTGTCCCTCGTGGAGGTGATCCGACACCTCATTTACATAGGAATAGGCGATCTCAGAAATATGTACCAGCCCGGACTTTCCGTCCGGCAGGGCTACAAAAGCCCCGAATTTTGTGATACCCGTAACCTTGCCGTCAACGACGGCCCCAACTCCAAACTCCATAAGCGACCGAAATATCCTCCTTGTAAAATTCCCCGCCAAAGCACACACATCTCTCCAACGGGAGACACGGTCAGTCAGTTGGCCACATCTACATACAGCTCCTCGCCCTGACGGACAAAGCCCTTATCCCGGGCCACCTGCTCCATCATGTCGGGGTCGTCGCTGTTTGCGATGGCGTCCTCCAGCTCCTGGTTTTTCAGGCGCTGATTTGCCACCTGCTGGGTCAGAATCTCGCGCTGGTCTTCTACGGTTTGAATTTTCCCCCGCAGATCCATCAGAGAGGTGGCCATATAAATGAGCAAAACCAGCACGACCAGCTTGGTCACGATGCCGGCGCGTTTGAGCTTCATGGTCTACCTCTCCCCCTTCCCGCAGCACACGGCGGTGCCGCGCCATATCCAACTGCCTTGTATTCCGTTTTATTCTATACCATTTCGTCCCGGAAAGGAAGATGTTTTTTGCAAGTTTTTGAATTTTTTTCAGAATGGACACCATCATTCCCAGCGGTAGGGTCAAAATTTCCAATATCAGGGTAACAAGGTCGGCAAAAAGATAGCCGGCTTTTAACACCCAGGGACTGAGGATCCAGAAATACAGCCCTCCCCCTCCCAGACAGAAGGCGGCGCCGTAAAATCTCACCTGGCCTCCCCAGGCATCCTGGGACCAGAAAAACAGCACCCCCGTAGCGCCCAGCCAGAACAGCAGATCCAGAGCGGGACCAAGCATGGGGATCTTTACCCTCACCCGTAAAATCCGGAACAGGTCATAGGCCGCCCCCATGGCTCCTCCCAGCAGCAGGGCCTCACACAGCGCCTGTCCCTGCTGCAATGTGTCTATGCTCATCCTCCCAGGAGCCGGGCGAACAACCCTCCCCGGCGGCCGCTGTCCGTATCGTAAATCAGGGCGTTCACCTTTCCTTCAACCTTCAGATCGCCTCCGTCCAGAGAGAGCTTTTCGATGTGCAGCCCCTCCCCCTGGATTTCCAGCCCTCCCAGCACGGTGGTGAGGAGAATCGTAGTCTCATCAAAGCTCTCCACCTCTTCCACACCGGATATGACCAGTTGCTCCCTCTGTTCCAAAATCACATGGTGGCTCAGTTCCGCCCCGGTCCTGTCCATCTCATAGTCCATGACGACACCCCCTTTTCACTGCTCCATTTTATGGGGGAATTGTCCTCTTTTATGCTTACTTTCCCACTGCCCTGAGAAGATTGTCCAAATCGCACATAGAAATGCCCCAAGGCCTGTTGTACAATGAAGCCAACAGACTAGGAGGAATACCATGATAAAAGCGATTTTCTTTGACATAGACGGAACGCTGGTCAGCTTCCATACCCATCGGATGTCTGATTCGATTCTCTCCGCCCTCCATACCCTTCAGGAAAAGGGGATTAAGCTCTTTGTCTCCACCGGCCGTCACCCCCTCATGCTGGATGCCGTCCGCGCCGCGTTTCCCTTTGACGGATATGTGACCCTCAGCGGTCAGTACTGTTACTGTGGAGACACGGTCCTGCGCAGCAACCCTATGGAGCCGGCCGCGGTGGAGGAGCTGGTGTCCGCCGCCAGTTCCAACGCGTTTTCCTGTATTTTCCTGGAGGGTCAGGACATTTATATCAACTATGCCGACCAATATACCATCCAGTTTATGGATGACCTTCATCTTCCCCTTCCCCCCACAGCTCCCCCCAGCCGGGCTCTGGGCCGGGACATCTATCAGGCCATCACCTTCCTCTCCAAGGAAAACGAGGGACTTCTGCTGAGCCGGGCTCCCCACCTGAAGACGACCCGGTGGCACCCCTCCTTTCTGGATGTGATTCCCACCACCGGGGGCAAGGACAAGGGGCTGGACGCCATTTTAGACCATTTTGGAATTCCTCTGGAGGAATCTATGGCCTTCGGCGACGGGGAAAACGACCTGTCTATGCTGGTTCACGCGGGAATCGGAGTTGCTATGGGCTCGGCCAGCCACATGGTCAAAAGCCGGGCCGACTATGTAACGGGCACAGTGGATGAGGATGGCGTAGTCTCTGCTCTGCAGCATTTTGGCCTGTTGAACTGACTTGTTTTTTACATTATTCACAAATTATAGTGGAATTTTCTCCGGATTCAGTGTACAATAAGATCAATCCCTTCCAACTGTAAACGAGGAGGTTCCAATATGAAACTCACATTCTTCGGCGCCGCCCACGCGGTGACCGGCAGCTGCCACTGTCTGGAGGTTGGAGGAAAAAAGATCCTCATTGACTGCGGTCTGCAGCAGGGCCGGGACGAGCATGACGACAACGCCCTGGACTTTTCTCCCAGCTATATTGACTATGTTCTGGTGACCCACGCCCACATCGACCACTCCGGCAGGATTCCGCTGCTGGTAAAAGAGGGGTTCTCAGGGCAGATCATTGCCACCCGCCTCACCGCCCAGCTTATGTCCATTATGCTTCGGGACTCCGCTCACATTCAGGAGAGCGACGCCCAGTGGCAGAACCAGAAGGGCAAGCGGGCAGGCCGGGAGGAGGTAGAGCCTCTGTATACACTGGCCGACGCTGAAGCCGCCCTCCATCTGCTGCACTCCTATGAATACGGCCAGATCTTTGATCTGTGCGAGGGTGTCAAAGTCCGCTTCCGCGACGCGGGACACCTGTTGGGCTCCTCCGCGATTGAGATTTGGGCAACAGAAAACGGGGTAACCAGGAAGCTGGTTTTCTCCGGCGACCTGGGCAATGTGGACCAGCCCATCATTCGGGACCCCTCCTTTGTGGATCAGGCTGACTATGTGGTTATGGAATCCACCTACGGTGACCGGAACCATGAGGCCCCCGAGAGCTACACCGAGGCCCTGGCCGCCCTCATTGACGATGTATTCTCCAAGGGAGGCAACATTATTATCCCCTCCTTTGCGGTAGGCCGCACTCAGGAACTGCTCTACTTCCTGCGGGAGATCAAAAACGAGGGCATGGTGCGCACCGTTCCCAACTTCACGGTCTGCGTGGACAGCCCCCTGGCCGCCGAGGCCACCAAGATCTATGCCGGGGATCTCCACGGCTATCTGGACGAGGACGCCATCGCCGTCCTCCAGGGGGGCGAGGATCTGTTTACCTTTCCCGGCCTCACCCTCACCCAGTCCACAGAGGAATCCAAGGCTCTGAATATGGACCCCACCCCCAAGATCATCATCTCCGCCTCGGGCATGTGCGACGCCGGCCGGATCCGCCACCACCTGAAGCACAACCTCTGGCGTCCGGAGTGCGCCGTGGTCTTTGTGGGCTACCAGGGGGAGGGCACCCTGGGCCGCCGGCTGCTGGACGGGGCCAAGTCAGTCAAACTTTTCGGGGAGGAGATCGCCGTCCGGGCCAGAATCGTCAACTTCAAAGGCCTGAGCTCCCACGCCGACCGGGATCACCTTTTGGCCTGGGCAGAGCATTTCTCCCCCAAGCCCCAGCAGGTCTTTGTGGTCCACGGGGACTCGGAGGTCACCGACCTGTTTGCCGCCGAGCTGAACAGGCGGGGGCTGCCCGCCCATGCGCCTCTCTATGAAGAGGTCTATGATCTGCTGGAAAATCGTATGCTGGCAAAGGGCATTGTTTTGGAGACCAAGCGTACCACCGGCGGCGCCTCCGCTCCCTCCCCCGCCTACCAGCGTCTGCAGGAAGTGTCCCGGGATCTGGCCGATCTCATCAGTCGCAGCCGGGGCCGTACCAACAAGGATCTGGCCAAGCTGGCCGACCAGCTGCGCCAGGTCATGGACAAATGGGAATGAGAAGCGCCGAATCCCCGAGCAGGGGAGCTTGGACCGGAGCGTAGCATCCAAGCCGGGCTTCCGCTCCTCTGCCTATACTAACATAATTTGGAGAATATTGTATGCGTATCAACCGAAAGGACCTAAAGCGCCAAGCCCGGGAAGCGATGAAGCTGACCAGCCCAAAATTCTGGATCATCTGTCTGGTCTATCTGCTGCTGACCAGCGGCGTGGACGGTCTTCTCCAGCTGCTCTCCTCTACCCTCTCGGGGGATGAGATGTTCAGTTTCTTTGGCTTTTTCACCGACATCCTTTATACCCTATACTCCCTGGTGATCCAGTTCGGCTTTACCCTTTGGGCCCTCTGGACCTGGCGAAGACTGAATCCGGGCATGGGATCCCTGATCCAGGGATTTTCCATCACCGGCCGGGTTCTGGTCATGGAGCTTCTGATTTTCCTTAAAGTACTGCTGTGGACCGTTCTCATCTCCATTGTGCTTACCCTGCTTGTGATGGCCATGCCCCTGTCTCTTCTGAACAACATTCTGGTCTACCTGGGGCTGCTGGGGGGCGTTTACGCCGCGGTATTCATCTTTATGCTCCGCTATGCCATGGCTCCCTACCTGTTGGCCGACCGCCCCGACGACGGCCCCGGCCCTGCTGTCCAGCGGAGTGTAGAAATGATGCGGGGGCGGAAGTGGGAGCTGTTCAAACTGGACCTGTCTTTCCTGGGCTGGGAGATCATCAATTTTTTCCTTCTGGGTGTTGTTCTGCTCTTTTCCCTCTACCGCAGCGGACTTCTCACCCCCTATGTCACGATGGATTCTCTCCCCCTCTACAGTGCGGCGCTCAACAGTACCTTTACCGTCCTTCTGTCCTCTCTGGTCACCCTTCCCCTTTCCCTGTGGCTTATCCCCTATATGGCGGTGTCCCGAGCAGGCTTTTATGATCACCTGTGCCAGCTGGGACCGGTGGACAGCGAACAGATGCCGTCTCTATAACAGCATAATGAAAAAAGCAGCGCCCTGAAGGTTGCTCCCGATAAGAAAACATCGTGAGGAAAGAGAGAACGGTATAGCTTCGGCTGTA
>JAXUUN010000009.1:0-73090 GCA_037231075.1 bacterium
CATCCCCGCATTGGACAAGGTGGGGGCCGACTTTGAGACGGGAAAGGTGTTCCTGCCCCAGCTTATCCAGTCTGCCGGAGCGGCCCAGGCCGCCTTTGAGGTGATCCGCCGGAATATGCCCGCCCAATCGGAAGGGACGGGGGAGGAGAAGGCCCCCATCGTCCTGGCCACCGTGAAGGGGGACATCCACGACATCGGGAAGAACATTGTGAAGGTGCTGCTGGAAAACTACGGCTACCCGGTCATCGACCTGGGGAAGGATGTGGACCCGGAGGCGGTGGTCAAGGCGGTCCGGGAGCACCACGCCCCCCTGGTGGGGCTGTCCGCCCTGATGACCACCACCTTGCGCAGCATGGAGGAGACCATCGCCCTGCTGAGGCAGGCCGGCCTCCCCTGTAAAGTGGTGGTGGGGGGCGCGGTGCTTACTCCTGAGTACGCTTCCAAGATCGGCGCGGACTTCTACGCCAAGGACGCCAAGCAGAGCGTGGATGTGGCCCGGCAGGTCATCGGGTAATAAAATTCGCCACAGTGACATAGTGACTGTGCCGCTGTGCTGTGTGTCTTCCACCGGCCATTTCTTAAGAAATGGCCGGTGGAAGTTTCTTTCGTTGCTATTTTCCCGGCCCTTTGCTATAATGGGGGAAATTGTCGAACCCGGAAAGGAGGAATCCCTGTGAACGACAATCTCACCGGCGGACAGCCGCCCCGGAGGGGCGGCTGGATGGCAAAAACAGCTCTGGCGCTGGCGGCGCTGGCGGTGATTCTGGCCGGCGCGGCCTTATTTCTGGTGCTGAAGGAGAGCGGATTTTTTGAGCCGCCCACCTTTCAGTATGGAGGGCAGACCCTGGTGGCTATGGAAGGGATGCCCGTCAACCCCTATGACCGGGAGAGCTTTTCCCTGGACGAGCGGGGGAGAGTGACCTATGAGAAGGATGGCCAAAGGGCCAAAACCGGGGTGGATGTGTCCTTTTACCAGCAGGACATCGACTGGCAGGCGGTGGCGGCGGATGGAATCGACTTTGCCATCATCCGCCTGGGCTACCGGGGGTATACCCAGGGTGGCCTGATGCTGGATGAGCGCTTTGAGGAGAACATCCAATTGGCTCTGGACGCCGGACTGGAGGTGGGGGTCTACTTCTTCTCCCAGGCCGTCACCCCCCAGGAGGCGGAGGAGGAGGCCGAATATATTCTCAGCGCTCTGGAGGGCTATGACCTTACCTACCCCATCGCCTTTGACTGGGAGCCCATCACCGGGGGGCAGGACGCCCGTACCGAGGGCCTGACCGGGGAGACCCTTACCCAGTGCGCCGCGGCCTTCTGCGCCAAAATTGCCCAGGCGGGCTTTGAGCCCGCCGTTTACTTCAATCAGGATCTGGGGTATCTTCACTATGACCTGAGAGAACTCACCGACTACACCCTGTGGCTGGCCGAGTACGACCAGAAGCCCGATTTTTACTACTACTTTGACCTGTGGCAGTACACTCACACCGGCACCGTGGCGGGGATCCCGGGAAATGTGGATCTCAATCTGGACCTGCGGTGAAGAGTGTGGAAAATCTGAAGACATGAAAGAACCGGCCCACCGCATTACTGCGGCGGGCCGGCTTTTTCAGGGTTATTCCCACTCTATTGTGGCCGGGGGCTTGGAGGTGATGTCATAGCAGATGCGGTTGATGCCCTGCACCTCGTTGACGATGCGCACGGAAATCTTGTCCAGCACCTCGTAGGGGATGCGGGCCCAGTCGGCGGTCATAAAGTCGCTGGTGGTCACCGCCCGGAGGGCCAGGGTGTAGTCGTAGGTGCGGCCGTCACCCATGACGCCTACGGAGCGGGTGTTGGTGAGGACGGCGAAGTACTGGTTCAGGTTCTTGTCCTCTCCCGCCTTGGCAATCTCATCCCGGAAAATGAAGTCGGCCTGGCGAAGGATGTCGGCCTTCTCCTTGGTAATGTCACCGATGATACGGATGGCAAGGCCGGGGCCGGGGAAGGGCTGACGGGACACCAGATACTCGGGCAGGCCCAGCTCACGGCCCAGCTGGCGGACCTCATCCTTGAACAGCAGGCGCAGAGGCTCGATAATCTCCTGAAAATCCACATAGTCGGGCAGACCGCCCACATTGTGGTGGCTCTTGATGACGGCGGCGTTGCCCGCACCGGACTCGATCACATCGGGATAGATGGTCCCCTGGGCCAGGAAGTCCACCTTGCCCACCTTCTTAGCCTCCTCCTCGAAGACCCGGATAAACTCCTCGCCGATGATCTTGCGCTTGTGCTCGGGCTCGGTGACCCCGGCCAGCTTGCCAAGGAAACGCTGCTCAGCGTCCACCCGGACGAAGTTGATGTCCCACTTGGAGAAGGCGGCCTCCACCTCGTCCCCCTCGTTGAGACGCATCAGGCCATGGTCCACGAACACGCAGGTGAGCTGATTGCCCACCGCCTCGGCCAGCAGAGCGGCCACCACAGAGGAGTCCACCCCGCCGGAGAGTGCCAGGAGCACCTTGCCGCTGCCCACTTTCTCCCGGACCTGGGCGATGGCGGTGTGCTTGTAGTCCTCCATAGTCCAGTCGCCCTTGGCCTTGCACACCTCATAGAGGAAATTGCGGATCATGGCGATGCCGTTTTCCGTGTGATTGACCTCCGGGTGGAACTGCACGCCGTAGAAGCCCCGAGCCTCGTCGGCAATGGCCACATTGGGGCAGTTGTCGGAGTGGGCGGTGAGGGCGAAGCCCTGGGGAACCTTGGCCATATAGTCCCCGTGGCTCATCCAGGAGATGCCCTCCTCGGGCAGGCCCTGGAAGATCTTGCAGGTGGTATCGTAGTAGGTTCTGGTCTTGCCGTACTCCCGGGCGGAGTCGTCCTGGGCCTCGGTGACCTGGCCCCCCAGGGTGTGGGCCATCAGCTGACAGCCGTAGCAGATGCCCAGAATGGGCACCCCCCAGGTGAAGATCTCCGGGTCCACATGGGGAGAGGACTCCAGATAGACGGAGTTGGGGCCGCCGGTGAAGATGATACCGATGGGGTCCATGGCCTTCAGATCGGCCAGGGGGGTGGTATAGGGTTTCACTTCGCAGTACACATTGCACTCCCGGACCCGGCGGGCGATGAGCTGATTGTACTGGCCGCCGAAGTCAAGGACAATGACAGTCTGGTGGGACATAAGCAAGCCTCCCTGATTGAATATAGATTTAACAAACATTTCACTCCGGTTCCCTTGTTTTCGACGGCGGGGCGGAGTATACTGAGACCGGAAAACAGGAAAGGAGGTGGATCACATGCTTCAGGATCTGGAAGATCTGCTCTATGAGCAGGAAGATTCCCCAGTCAGCGAGCGGTAACAGCAAATAATAAGGGACAAGGAACCACACCTTCGGGTGTGGATTTTTGTTTTTTGGAAGAATAGGGCTGGGGCGGCCAGCTGGGCCGCCCCAGGCGGAAAATCAGATCTTGGTGATGTCGATGGGGGTGAGGTCCTCGCTGCGGCTCTGCTGCCGGACGGTGAGCAGGGCACGGGCGGTGTCCACGGCGGTGACGCAGCCCACCCCGTGCTCCACGGCGGAGCGGCGGATGTGGAAGCCGTCGGAGTCGTGCTTCCGGCCCCGGGTGGGGGTGTTGATGATCAGGTCCACGGTGCCAGAGGCAATCATGTCCAGAATGTTGGGGTGGGACTGAGAAACGCGGTTGACCCGCTTGCACTCCACGCCTGCTTCATTGAGGAACTGGCAGGTGCCGGAGGTGGCGTAGAGCTCCACGCCCATCTCCTCAAAGCCCCGGGCGATGGAGACGATCTCCCGCTTGTCCTCGTCCTTGACGGTGATGATGATGCGGCCGCCCCGCTTGGGTGCCCGCATGCCGGAGCCCTTGAAGGCCTTCAGCAGGGCCTGGGGATAGGTCTCGGCCAGACCCAGCACCTCGCCGGTGGACTTCATCTCCGGGCCAAGGCCGGTGTCCACATCGGTGAGCTTCTCGAAGGAGAACACAGGGGCCTTGACGGCGTAGTACTTGGCCTCGGGGTACAGGCCGGTGCCGTAGCCCAGGTCCTTCAGCTTCTGGCCCAGCATGACCTTGGTGGCCAGGTCGATGATGGGCACGCCGGTGACCTTGGAGATATAGGGGATGGTGCGGGAGGAGCGGGGGTTGACCTCGATGACATAGATATCGTCGTCGTAGAGGATATACTGGGCGTTGATAAGGCCCACCACGCCCAGATGCATGGCCATGTTCTTGGTGTGCTTGAGGATGAGCTGGCGGTGCTTCTCCTCCAGGTGGAGGGGAGGATATACGGCGATGGAGTCGCCGGAGTGGACGCCGGCCCGCTCCACATGCTCCATGATACCGGGGATGAGGATGTCCTCCCCGTCGAACACGCCGTCCACTTCCAGCTCCCGGCCCATGAGGTACTTGTCCACCAGAATGGGGTGCTCCTGAACGGTCATGTTGATGATCTTCATGAACTCCTCGATGTTCCGGTCGGAGTAGGCGATCTCCATGCCCTGGCCGCCCAGCACATAGGAGGGACGGACCAGCACGGGATAGCCCAGCTCGTGGGCGGCCGCCAGAGCCTCCTCGGTGGTGAAGATGGTGCGGCCCTTGGCACGGGGGATGCCGCACTTCTGCAAAATCTCGTCAAAGCGCTCCCGGTCCTCGGCGGCGTCCACGCCGTCGGAGGAGGTGCCCAGGATCTGCACGCCCATATCGGTAAGGGCCTTGGCCAGCTTGATGGCGGTCTGACCGCCGAACTGGACCACGGCGCCCCAGGGCTTCTCCTGCTCCACAATGTTCTGTACATCCTCGGCGGTGAGGGGCTCAAAGTACAGCTTGTCGGCCACATCGAAGTCGGTGGACACGGTCTCGGGGTTGTTGTTGATGATGATGGTCTCATAGCCCAGGCGCTTGAAGGCCCAGACAGAGTGGACGGAGCAGTAGTCAAACTCGATGCCCTGGCCGATGCGGATGGGGCCGGAGCCCAGCACCAGTACCTTCTTCCTGTCGGAGGAGCTGGTATCCACGGCCTCGTTCTCTCCATCGTAGGAGGAGTAGTAGTAGGGGGTCTCGGCGTCAAACTCGGCGGCGCAGGTATCCACCATTTTGAAGGAGGGGATGATGCCGTAGCGCTCCCGGAGGGCCTTGACCTCGGACTGCTTCATGCCGCACAGGGTGCCGATATAGCTGTCGGCAAAGCACATCTCCTTGGCCCGCTTCAGGGTGTCGATGTCGGGTTCGCCCTTGCAGCGCTTGAGCTCCTCCTCCATGTCGATGATCCGCTTGAAGCCGTCCAGGAACCAGATGTCCATCTTGGTGATGTTGTTGATCTTCTGGGGGGAGAAGCCGCGCCGCAGAGCCTCGGCCACCACAAACAGCCGCTCGTCGGTGACCTGGAACAGCAGGTCCTCGATCTCGTCGGTGTACAGTCCCTCCAGCTTGTCCAGCTTCAACGCCCGGACATTCAGCTCCAGGGAGCGGATGGCCTTCATCAAAGCCCCCTCAAAGGAATTGGCGATGGCCATGACCTCGCCGGTGGCCTTCATCTGGGTGCCCAGAGTACGGCTGGCAGTGGTGAACTTGTCAAAGGGTAGGCGGGGGATCTTCAGCACGCAGTAGTCCAGGGTGGGCTCAAAGCAGGCGGTGGTCTTGCCGGTCACCGCGTTGGGGATCTCGTCCAGGGTGTAACCCAGGGCCACCTTGGCGGCCACTTTGGCGATGGGGTAGCCGGTGGCCTTGGAGGCCAGGGCGGAGGAGCGGGACACACGGGGGTTGACCTCAATGACGGCGTACTCAAAGCTGTCGGGGTTCAGGGCGAACTGACAGTTACAGCCGCCCTCGATCTCCAGGGCCGTAATAATGTCCAGGGCCGCGGTACGCAGCATCTGGTACTCCTTGTTGGCCAGAGTCTGGGTGGGGGCAACCACGATGGAGTCGCCGGTGTGCACGCCCACGGGGTCGATGTTCTCCATGGAGCAGACGGTGATCACATTGCCCGCGGAGTCCCGCATGACCTCAAACTCGATCTCCTTCCAGCCGGAGATGCACCGCTCGATGAGCACCTGGCCCACACGGCTGAGGTTGATGCCCCGGTCGGAGATCTCCTCCAGGCTGGCCCGGTCATAGGCGATGCCGCCGCCGGTGCCGCCCAGAGTGTAGGCGGGACGGACGATGACGGGATAGCCGATCTCCTCGGCAAAGGCCACAGCGTCCTCCACGCTCTCCACCACCTTGGAGGTGACGCAGGGCTGACCGATGGACTCCATGCAGTCCTTGAAGCCCTGGCGGTCCTCCGCCTTGCGGATGGAATCGGGGCTGGTGCCCAGCAGCTTCACTCCGTACTTTGCCAGGGTGCCGTTTTCGTGGAGGGCCATGGCCAGGTTCAGGCCGGTCTGACCGCCCAGAGTGGGCAGAATGGAGTCGGGCCGCTCCATCTCAATGACCTGGGTGACGGAGGGGATGTTCAACGGCTCGATATACACATGGTCGGCAATGTCCTTGTCGGTCATGATGGTGGCGGGGTTGGAATTGACCAGAACCACCTCAAGTCCCTCTTCCTTCAGGGCGCGGCAGGCCTGGGTGCCGGCGTAGTCAAACTCAGCGGCCTGGCCGATGACGATGGGGCCGGAGCCCAGCACCAGTACTTTCTTAATATCCGGATTTTTAGGCATTACTTGGCACCTCCCATGGATTCGATAAAGCGGTCAAACAGATACTCGGTATCCTTGGGGCCGGCGTTGGCCTCAGGGTGGAACTGGGTGGTAAAGCAGTTGGGGCGCTTGTAGCGCAGACCCTCGCAGGTGCCGTCGTTTACATTCACATGGGAGACTTCCGCCACCGCCGGGTCCACGGAGTCGGACAGGACCATATAGCCGTGGTTCTGGCTGGTGATGAACACCCGTCCTTCGGCGATGTCCCGGACGGGGTGGTTGCCGCCCCGGTGGCCATAGTCCAGCCGGCCGGTCTTGGCGCCGGTGGCCAGGGCCAGCAGCTGGTGGCCCAGACACACGCCGAACATGGGCACATTGCTGTCATAGAGCTTCTTCAGCTCCTGGATGATCTGGGTGTTTTCGGCGGGGTCGCCCGGGCCGTTGGAGAGCATCACACCGTCGTAGCCCCCGGAGAGCACATCCTGGGCGGGAGTGAAGGCGGGCAGGGCGGTGACCTCGCAGCCCCGGCGGCGCAGACATTCGATCATATTCTGCTTGACGCCGAAGTCCATCATGGCCACCCGGTACTTCTGCTGGGTGTAGGAGGGGAAGACCTCGGGCTGGGTGCGGGTGACCTTTGCCACCGTGTCGGTGACCTTATAGTTCTTCAGCTGCTCCAGCACTTCGGCAACATTAAAATGCTCCGCGCAGGTGACCATGCCGTTCATGCTCCCCTGACTGCGGAGTATTTTCGTCAATGCCCGGGTGTCCACATCCTGGATGCCGGTGATGTTGTGCTCCTTCAGATAGGAGCCAAGATCGCCCTCGCAGCGGAAGTTGCTGCCCCGAGGGGACAGATGACGGACCACAAAGGCCTCGACCCAGGGGCGGGAGGACTCGTTGTCTTCACTGTTCACGCCGTAGTTGCCGATGAGGGGATAGGACATGACCACGCCCTGCCCGGCATAGGAGGGGTCGGTCAAAATTTCCTGGTAGCCGGTCATGGAGGTGTTGAACACCATTTCGCAGACACGGGTCTCGGTGCTGCCGATACTGATTCCGGAGAAGATGCTGCCGTTTGCCAGGATCAATGTCGCTTTCATCAAATACTCACTCGCCTTCCATTCCAGTTCTGATGCATATTTGCTCAACATATAATCAAGTTATTTTATCGAAAAAATGACTCCTTGACAAGATGGTTTTTATCCTTTTTCCGCCTAATTTTTTACAAGAGATTTGGGCAATTCGCAGGATAAGAGGCCAGAGCAGGGGGAATACTGTGAAATAGCGGAAAAAAGCGAAGAAAATGCGCACAAACTGCTGTGCGCTGTCTGGAGGCGAGCGCCGTGTTTACAGGGCTTTTGCGTACCATCATCTTATACCTTCTCATCATTGTGGGAATCCGGCTGATGGGCAAACGGCAGGTGGGGGAGCTGGAGCCGTCGGAGCTGGTACTGTCCCTCATCATCGCCGATCTGGCCTCGGTACCCATGCAGGACTATGGGATCCCCCTGCTCACCGGGGTGGTGCCCATTTTGACCCTGCTGTGTCTGACCATGATTTTGTCGGTGCTCACCATGAAGTGGGTGGGCTTTCGGGCTTTGATATGCGGCCGGCCCAGTGTGGTGATCCGGGACGGCGTCCTGGATCAGAGGGAGATGGCCCGGAACCGCCTGACTGTGGACGAGCTGTTGGAGGAGCTGCGCTGCCAGGGCTATACAGACCTGCAGACAGTAAAATATGCCATTTTGGAAACCAATGGAAAGCTGTCTGTACTGCCCCGGGCTCAGGACAGGCCTCCCACGGCCAGGCAGCTGAAGGTGAATGTACAGGAGGGGGGGCTTCCCCTGGTGGTCATCAGTGACGGGCATGTGCTGGAACATAACCTGAAAGCCCTGGGCCACGACCGCCCCTGGCTGGACAGCCAGCTGTCCCGCAGAGGCTGCAAAGACGCCGGGGAGGTATTTTTGATGCTGGTAAACGAGCAGGACAGTATTTATCTGGCCCAGCGGAAAGCGATGTAAGGGGAAGGGTATGAAACGACTGTGGATTTCAGTGGTATTGCTTCTGCTGATTTTGGCGGGGAGCCTTTGCAATGCGTGGTATGCCAAACAGCTGACTGACGACATGGGGGAGCGGCTGTACCTGTCCCAGTCCCCTGGCCCGGCAGGGGCGGTGGGAGGACGCCCTGGCCATCACACAGGAGGTGTACGACCAGTGGCAGAGTCTCCATTTCTATCTCCACTCCACCATGCGCCACTCTGACACAGACCAGATTTTGAGAGGATTCCGGACGGTGATGGAGTATCTTCGTCTGGAGGAGCCCGATCAATATAACGCCGCCAACGCCGACCTTATCACCCAGCTGGAGCTGCTGGCTGAGATGGAGCAGCCCTCCGTGGTCAATGTTCTATGAAGCATCTGTAAATGTGCTGGTTTCCCCGGCGCTGTCAGGGCTGTATTGCAAGAATCTTACAAATTGCGGTTGACGGATTTGACCGGCCCGGATATAATGTCTCCATAAAGAGAGTTTCCCGGTGGGACTCTCCGCCCCTTTCCTGCGGGGAAATCAATGAGAATTGGAGGCTTTGACGATGGATCAGAAAAATATCAGCCCGAAGATAAAGGAAGCAATGGACGACGCCTTTTACTCCCTTCTGCGCAGTGTACTGCCCATGCTGAACAGCGACGAGGGACGGGAGCGTTTTCTCCATGATTTAGGACGCCTGACCAAGTGGGCCCAGGTCATGCCTCACCACCTGAGCAATAACGACGAACCCTGGACCAAGGAACAGCTCCACGCCATGATGATTGGCCCTCAGGAGATGGATGATCCCAAGTTCGGCGCTTATATGGACGCCTTCTATGAGGAGCATAAGGGGGAGGACCCCACCATCGCCTTTTACAATGAGCTCTTCCAGGGAGAAGAGGATATGAGCAAGATCGACTGGATGTCCGTTTGGGAGTCGGTGAAGTCCAACTACGAGAGCTGGCTGAAGCACGAGTATGAGGAGGACGAGTGGCTCAAGGGTGAGAAGAATCCGGAATAAAATCCATTCAAAAACGCCTCTCCGCGTACGCGGAGAGGCGTTTTTTACGCTTTATTCTACTGTAACGCTCTTGGCCAGGTTCCGGGGTTTGTCGATGTCGCAGCCCTTCATCAAGGCCGTTCCCATGGGCCGAAGGCCCATGGGGGCCCAACGATTTTAATCCTCGGGCCAAGTGAATTGGCCCTGCGGAAATTCTCCGCTGCGCTTCGAATTTACGCGCCAAAAGGCGCGGCTATGTGGCCCCGGGTTCTTACTCTACGGTAACGCTCTTGGCCAGGTTCCGGGGTTTGTCGATGTCGCAGCCCTTCATCAGGGCCACATAGTAGGCAAACAGCTGTAGAGGAACCACACTCAGGCAGGGGAGCAGCAGCTCCCGGGCGTCCGGAATGGTCATGACGGCGTTGGCAATTTCCTCCATCTGCTCCCGGTGGCTGTCGGTGGTGAGGGCCAGCACATCGGCCCCCCGGGATTTGACCTCCACCACATTGCTCATGGCCTTCTGGAACAGTCTGGAGCAGGTGCCCAGGGCCACCACCAGGGTGCCGTTCTCAATCAGGCTGATGGTGCCGTGCTTCAGTTCTCCGGAGGCGTAGGCCTCGGAGTGGATGTAGGAGATCTCCTTCAGCTTCAGGGAGCCCTCCAGTCCCATGGCGTAGTCGATATTCCGGCCGATGAAAAATACGCTGTCATGGTTGAAGTACTGAGAGGCAAAGTACTGGATGTTGTCCTTCCGGGACAGAACCTGTTCCACCAGATCGGGCAGGCGGAGCAGATCTGCCAGACAGCCGTGGTACTCCTCCTCATCCATGGTGCCCAGCACCCGGGCGAAGTACAGCGCCAGCAGACTGAGGACCGCCAGCTGGGTGGAGTAGGCCTTGGTGGTGGCGACGGCGATCTCCGGTCCGGCCCAGGTGTAGAGCACCTGATCCGACTCCCGGGCGATGGAACTGCCTACCACATTGACAATAGCCAGAATCTTGCCCCCCAGCCGCCGGGCCTCCCGCAGGGCGGCCATGGTGTCCAGCGTTTCTCCCGACTGGCTGATGACCACCACCAGGGTCCGGTCGTTGACAATGGGGTCCATATACCGGAACTCCGAGGCCAGGGCCACTTCCACAGGTTTGCGGGTGAGCTTTTCCAACTGATACTTGCCCACCATACCTACATGGTAGCTGGACCCACAGGCCACGATATATATTTTTTCCAGGCCTTTGATGTAGTCCTCATCCAGCTTGAAGTCCTCAAAGACCACCTCGCCGCTCTGGATTCTGGGGGAGATGCACCGGCGCAGAGCCTGGGGCTGCTCCATGATCTCCTTGAACATAAAGTGCTCATAGCCGCCCTTTTCCGCCGCGTCCATCTCCCAGTCCACCTGGACGATTTCCTTTTCCACCGGCTGCAACAGACTGTTGTAGCACTGGATGCCGTCCCGGGTGAGGACGGCTACCTCTCCGTCCTCCATATAGCTCACCCGGCGAGTGCGGCGGAGGATGGCAGTCACATCGCTGGCCAGGAAAGAGCAGTTCTCTCCGTAGCCCAGAATCAGGGGGCTGTCCTTGCGGACGGCGATCAGCTGATCCGGATGGTCGTCGCACAGGATGCCCAGGGCATACGCACCCTCAATGCGGTGAAGTACCCGGCCTACGGCGGCCAGAAGGTCCCCTTCGTAGAAATACTCGATGAGCTGGGCAATGACCTCAGTGTCCGTCTCTGAGACGAAGGGAATCCCCTCGGCCATGAGGAAGGACTTGAGCTGGGCGTAGTTTTCGATGATGCCGTTGTGGACCACGGCGATCTTTCCGCTTCGGCTGATCTGGGGATGGGAGTTGATGTCGCTGGGAGCCCCGTGGGTGGCCCAGCGGGTGTGCCCGATGCCTACGGTGCCCTGGAGATCCGCACCGCCATGGAGCAGGTCGGAGAGCACCTTCAGCCGTCCCTTGGCCTTGCGTACGGCCAGAGTCCCGGTGGTGCTGTCATATACAGCGACCCCGGCGGAGTCATAGCCCCGGTATTCCAGTCGGCTCAGCCCCTCCAGCAAAACGGGAGCGGCCTGTTCCCAGCCGATATAGCCTACAATTCCACACATATTCAATTTCCTCCTGAGAAAAATGCAGGAGGGCAAACTCGCAGCCATTTGACCTCGCTTTCCGGTCACAGTCTCTCTGTTTTGCGGTTACCCGCATATTTACAGGCTGTGTACGCACCCGGAACCGGCACGGAGGGGCATCCGCCGAAACCTTCGATACTCCCCTCTCCTCGTCGTCCCGCCTTGGAAGACGGGCGCTGGCGCTTTGTGATGGGAAAACCCATGGCCTCCTTTCTCTCTGCGATGGACAGTAAGGCGGACCTTCCGCCTGTTGCTTCCTGTCTGGGTGGTATTATAAAGCCTGAGCTCTGCGGAGTAAAGAGAAAATTCAGGGCTGGAGAAAAATTTATCAGAAAATACATTGACAGCCGGGAAACATGGTGCTATATTGTGGTAAGATTCTCAGAGTCATAAGGAGAAATTTTTATCATGAACCTGTTTGCAGCTCGCTTTTTTAGCTACTTTTACTTTTTTAGCTTTAGTGCTAACAAGGTAAAAGTGCTTTTTGCTGCATAGATGGTTTGAAGGTCCCCCATGGGACCTGAATAAGACTTGATCAGGCCTGCGGTGAAAAACACTTCACCGCAGGTTTTTTTCGTGCCCAGGGAAGGATGAGAATGATGTCGACAGTTGAAATTGAAGCCGGACAGCTGGCGGGGACGGTACAAGTTCCCCCCAGCAAAAGTGCCGCCCACCGCTACCTGATCGCCGCCGCCCTGGCGGGAGGCGGCCAGGTCCACAACCTGGGGGACTCCCAGGACCTGCGGGCCACCCGGACCTGTCTGGAGCGTCTGAAAGAGGCGGGGGAGGAGCTGCCCCTGCTGGACTGCGGGGAGTCGGGTTCCACCCTGCGATTTCTCATTCCGGTGGCCCTGGCCCTGCGGGGCGGGGGACGATTTACCGGCCATGGCCGGCTGATGGAGCGGCCCCTTGGCCCCTATGAAAAGCTGTTTCGGGAGAAGGGGCTGAAGTGGGAGCGAGAGGACCAGGTGCTTACAGTGGCCGGGCAGCTTTCTCCCGGGGTGTATTCCCTCCCGGGGGATGTGTCCAGTCAGTTTGTCACCGGCCTGCTCTTCGCCCTGCCCCTGCTGCCGGGGGACTCGGAGATCCGCCTCACCTCCCCCCTGGAGTCGGAGGGCTATGTGGACATGACCCTGGAGGCCCTGGAACAGTTCGGCATCCAGGTGGAGCGGGAGGGCTACCAGCGCTTTTCCATCCGGGGGGGGCAGAGCTGGACGCCCCGGGAAGTGACCGTCCCCGGGGACTGGTCCCAGGGGGCTATCTGGTACGCCGCCAACTTCCTGGACCACCAGGTGAAAATTGAGGGCCTGGACCCCGCCTCCTCCCAGGGGGACAAGGTGGTGGCCGCCTACTACTGGAAGCTGGCCCGGCCCGGGGACCGGGAGCTGGATGTGTCCCAGTGTCCCGACCTGGCCCCGGCTTTGGGAGCCATGGCGGCCCTGGCCAGGGGGACCACCCGTCTCACGGGGGCCGGACGGCTGCGGCTGAAGGAGAGCGACCGGCTCAGCGCCATTGCCCAGACCATCAACTGTCTGGGCGGCCGGGCGGAGGAGGGGGCGGACAGCCTCACCGTCCATGGGGTGAAGGAGCTGGAGGGGGGATGTACCGTCTCCAGCCACAACGACCACCGCATCGCCATGATGGCCGCCATTCTGGCCACCCGGTGCCGCAAGCCTGTGCGGGTCACCCAGATGGAATGTGTGGAAAAATCCTACCCCCAATTCTGGGAACATTTTAAACTGTTGGGAGGAAAGATCCATGTCCTCTGAACTTGGAAGAAATATTCGGGTGTCTGTCTTCGGACAGTCCCACGCCCAGGCCATCGGCGTCACTGTGGACGGCTTGCCCGCCGGAGAGCCGGTGGACCTGGAACAGCTCCAGGCCTTTCTCCAGCGCCGGGCCCCCGGCCGGCTGGATGTGTCCACCCCCCGCAAGGAGGAGGACCGGCCTGAGATCCTCTGCGGGCTGCTGGAGGGCCGAACCTGCGGGGCACCCCTGGCGGCGGTAATCGCCAACACCAACACCCGCTCAAAGGACTATGCCCAGTTAAAGGAGATCCCCCGTCCCGGCCACGCCGACTACACCGCCCAGGTGCGGTACCGGGGCTATCAGGATGTGCGGGGAGGGGGACACTTCTCCGGGCGGCTCACCGCCCCCCTGTGTGTGGCCGGAGGGATCTGCCTTCAGATCCTCGGCCGCCGGGGCATCCGCGTCGCCGCCCACATCCGCTCGGTAGGCTCCTGGGAGGATCGGCCTCTGGACCCGATGGGGGAGAAGGAGGAGGTCCTGGAGGCTCTGGGCCGGGCCCCCTTCCCCGTGCTGGAGGAGAAGGCCGGGGAGAAAATGAGGAAGGCCATTCTGGAGACCCGGGAGCGGGGAGATTCCCTGGGAGGCGTCGTGGAGTGCATCGTCCAGGGGGTCCCCGCCGGACTGGGCGAGGGGATGTTCGGGGGCATGGACAGCCGCCTGGCTGCCGCCCTGTTCGGGATCCCGGCGGTGAAGGGCGTGGAGTTCGGCGCCGGGTTCGGAGCCACACGGCTGAAGGGGTCCGAGAACAACGACCCGTTCTGTATGGATGAGGGTCGGGTGACCACCAGGAGCAACCACGCCGGCGGCATTCTGGGTGGCATCACCACCGGGCTGCCCCTGGTGTTCCGGGTGGCCTTCAAGCCAACCCCCTCCATCGCCCTGGAGCAGGACAGCGTAAGCTTGATTGAGAAGCGGGACAGGAAGCTGGTCGTCCACGGCCGCCACGACCCTTGTATCGTCCCGCGGGCGGTGCCTGTGGTGGAAGCGGCAGCGGCCATCGTGGTACTGGACGCCCTGCTGGACCCGCCGGCCATTCTGCCGGCAGAAATCGGAAAGGAGGAACTGGTATGAACAGGAATACTTCGGCCGTCTACGGCCTGCTGGGAGAGAGGTTGGGACACAGCTTTTCCCCTGAAATTCACCGTCAGCTGGGAGGGTACGAGTACCGGCTGTTTGAGAAGAAGCCCGAGGAACTGGACGCCTTCCTCCGTTCCGGAGAATTTGACGGTCTGAATGTGACCATACCTTATAAAATAGCGGTCATCCCATACTGCCAGGAGCTCACCCCCCAGGCCAAGCGCATCGGGAGCGTCAACACCATCGTCCGCCGGCCTGACGGCACTCTCCTGGGCCACAACACCGACTACGAGGGCTTCCGGTACATGCTGGACAAGGCGGGAGCCCAGGTAGCGGGGAAAAAGGCCCTGGTGCTGGGCTCCGGTGGGGTATCCCTCACCGTCCGCACCGCCCTGGAGGACATGGGAGTAGGGGAGCTGGTAACCATCTCCCGCAGCGGACCGGACAACTACAACAACCTGGACCGGCACAAGGACGCCCAGATCATCGTCAACGCCACCCCTGTGGGGATGTACCCGGATAACGAGGGCTGCCCCGTGGACCTGAGCCTGTTTCCCCAGTGTCAGGGGGTATTTGACCTCATCTACAATCCAGCCAAGACCAGGCTGCTGCTGAAGGCGGAGAAACTGGGACTGACCTGGGCCAATGGTCTTGGGATGCTGGTGGCCCAGGCCCGGGGCTCGGCGGAGCTGTTTCTGGGTGAAAAAATCCCGGATGCCCGTGTGGACGAGGTGGTCCGCACCATGGAGGGGGAGACCCAAAACTTGATTCTGGTGGGGATGCCGGGCTGTGGCAAGAGTACGGTGGGCAAGGCGCTTGCCCGCAAACTGAACCGGCCGCTGGTGGATCTGGACGAGGAAATCCAGCGGGAGGCGGGCTGTTCCATTCCGGAGATTTTCGCCTCCCAAGGGGAGGAGGCCTTCCGGGCGATGGAGCACCAGCAGCTGCTGAAGGCGGCCCGGCGTTCCGGGGCTGTCATCGCCACCGGGGGCGGAATTGTCACCCGGGAAGAAAATCTGGCGCCTATGCGGCAAAACTCCGTGGTGGTCTTCCTGCGCCGGGACCTGAATCTGCTGCCCAAGGAGGGCCGCCCGGTCTCCCAGCGGGAGGGATTGGAGAAGCTGTATCGTCAGCGGCTTCCCCTGTATGAAAAAGTATCTGATATTGATGTGTGCAATGTGGTGGTGGAAGATGCCGCCTCTGAAATCATAAGGAGGGTATTACAATGAAAATCTTGGTGATCAACGGACCCAATATCAATATGCTGGGTATTCGGGAGCCGGATATCTATGGGGCGCAGAGCTATTGCGCACTGTGCGAGCTGATTGAGCGCACCTGCAGGGAGTTGGGTGTGGAGGTAGAGCTGTTCCAGTCCAACCACGAAGGGGCAATTGTAGACCGCATTCAGCAGGCTTACGGGAAAATGGACGGTATCGTCATCAATCCCGCCGCCTATACCCACACCAGCGTGGCAATTTTGGATGCGCTGAAAGCGGTGGCTCTGCCCGCAGTGGAGGTCCATCTGTCCAATGTGAATGCTCGGGAGGAGTTTCGCCATATCTCCTATGCGGGCATGGCCTGTGAAGCTAAATATGTGGGCATGGGCTTTCAGGGATATGTGGAGGCTATCCGTTATCTGCATGAAAAATATGCGTAAGCCTGCCATGCGTTGTCTACCTCGCTGTTGCCCGGAGAGGAGGGGGGAGGAAAACGGAAAAAATTGAAAAAATACTCTTGACAATTCGGAATTGTTTGCTATAATAGCATTCGTCCCTGCGACAGGGGATGAAAGATAGCCGGATTGTGTAAGGGTAGCACGACAGACTCTGACTCTGTTTGTGAGGGTTCGAATCCTTCTCCGGCTGCCAGCGTCGGAGCAAGCGTCATATCGCTTGCTCCGATTTTTTATAAAATCAGAGCGCGCTCATTCTGCTGCTCCTCCTTTCCCAATTACAACCGCTTTGCTGGGTTGTAATTGGGGTTTGGGTGACTTCTGGAAGAGAGCCGCATCTGGACGATACCCACAAGGCAAAAGAAAAGACACGGCATAAGTCGTGTCTTTCTTTTTTATATCTATCCCTTAAAAAGACAGGATTTCCTCACTGATCCTGCTGGCCATGGTCTCCACCAGCTGAAAATCCACATGGGGGTTATAGACGGCTTCCAGATCGTCGTGGATGGCTTTGGCCTGGGCCAGACAGTCCACCCCCTCGGCCAGCAGCGCGGCGGACACCTTTTTGGCAAAGCGCAGCCTGGGCCTGTTCCGGCGAAGGACCTCTCCCTCCGCCGCCGCGTCCAGCCGGATCCGGCGGTAGGGCTTTCCCGGGAAGGGAGAGGCAGGGGTGGAGGAGAGAAACGCCAGGTCCAGCTGGGGGATGAGCAGATGGGCCAGACGGTCGGGGGCCATGGGGTCGGGACAGGCCACAACCTGGCAGCCCCTTGCGGCCGCTCCTGCCAGCAGATGGATGAGCAGCTCATGAGCCAGCCCGAAGCTGTCTGTCAGCTCGTAGATCCGGGAGCATTGGGCGGCGGCGGTGGAGAAGAGGCAGACAGGGCCCCGGTGGGTCACAGCCCCCAGAAACCGCTGACGGACCTCTCCTGTTCCGGTGGCCTTTCCCTTTGGAAACTCCCGAAGGAGAATGCCCCGGGCCCGTTTGGCCAGCTTGTCGGAGAGAGACTGGGAGAGCAGGGCGGAGCGCTGATCCTCAAAGACCTCCGCTGAGGCCCCCAGACACCGGTAGGCCCGCTGGTAGCAGCCCTTATAGCCTGCCATACAGCTCATGATCTCTCCCCGCAGATCCCACAGGGCGTTTTTGTCATAGCAGTCTCCCACATTGACATATCGCTCCACCGCCCCGGGATATTTGGGCTCCACCACATGGGGGGCTGTGCCGTCCACGATGGCCACGCCCAGCTGGGGCACAATCAGGGCGTCCAGGGAATCCGGGTCCCCGGAACAGAGGATGTACTCGGTCTCCAGGCCCTCCTTCTCCATGCGGGCGGCCACCGTGCGCATGAGGGTGGATTTGCCGCACCCGGGTCCGCCCTTCAGGATGTAAATGGCCCTGGCCTGTTCGGGGGGAAGCAGATGGGAGTACAGGGAGTAAAACCCGGTGGGCGCGTTGGCTCCGAGAAAGTATTCAATATGTGGTAAAGCAGTCATAGACGACCCTCCATATCAACCAAACTGTGCCCCAGCCTATGCGGAAACCGCACACCTTGTGAAACTGTGTACAAGGTGTAAAATATGCTTTCCAAACCCGTTGGAATGGTGTAAAATGTAGATTGACACCACAGGGTTGGTGGGGTAGAATGGGCTGAAAATGAAAGAAAACTTGCAAAATGAAGGCTGCCTGTTCATAACTTGCAAAAGTGGGAATTTGCCGGGGGAGGACAGAGAATAGCCGGAGGAGAGGAAGCGCCATGCGTACATTTGAGACGAAAATTCAGGAACTGAAGACCCAAGTGCTCACCGAGGTTGCCCGCCTGACCTGGGAGGACCGGCTGCAGACCGGTATTCTGGATATTCCTGAGCGGATCATTCCCGGCCCCGGGGCCAGTCTGCGCTGCTGCATCTACAAGGAGCGGGCCATCATCAACAGCCGGGTGAAGATGGCCATGGGTGGCGACAAGACCAACCCCAGCGTGGTGGAGGTCCTGCCCATCGCCTGCGACGAGTGCCCGGTCACCGAGATTACCGTCAGCGATTCCTGCCGGGGCTGCCTGGCCACCCGCTGTGTCCACGCCTGTCCCAAGGACGCCATCTCCATTGTCAACCACCGCGCTCATATCGATCACGACAAGTGCATCACCTGCGGGAAGTGTCTGTCTGCCTGCCAGTACAGCGCCATTGTGAAGACCCAGCGCCCCTGTGAAAAGGGATGCCCGGTGAATGCCATCTCCATGGGACCGGACAAGAAGGCCTCCATTGATATCAACAAGTGCATCTCCTGCGGCTACTGTGTGAACCAGTGCCCCTTCGGCGCCATTCAGGACAAGTCCTGGATCACTGACGCCATCCAGATGCTTAAGGGCGGGGACCACTGGGGTTACAGGACCTACGCCGTCATTGCACCCTCCATCGCCGGCCAGTTTGCCCCCGCCACCTACGGACAGGTGGTGGCCGGGCTGAAGAAGCTGGGCTTTACCGGGGTGGCCGAGGTAGCTCTGGGCGCCGATATGGTGGCCGACCATGAGTCTGAGGAGCTGGTGGAGAAGGGCGTACTTACCTCCTCCTGCTGCCCGGGCTTTGTGGGCTTTGTGAAGAAAAAGCACCCGGAGATGGAGAAATATGTCTCCCACACTCCCTCCCCCATGGTGATGATCGGCCTGCATCTGAAGGAAAAGGACCCCGACGCCAAGGTCGTCTTCATCGGGCCCTGCGTGGCCAAGAAGAAGGAGTTCCAGCTGGGCCGCACCATGAACGCCATCGACTGCGCCCTCACCTACGAGGAGCTGCTGGCCCTTTTTGACTCCAGAGATATTGACCTTGAGACCCTGGAGGAGGAGCCGCTGGACGAGGCCAGCCCCTATGGCCGCAACTTTGCCCGCAGCGGCGGCGTGGCCCAGGCTGTGGCCGCGGCCATGAAGGAACATGGCAGCGACTTCCCCCTGAAGGCGGTGCCCTGCAGCGGCATTGCCCAGTGCGAGATAGCCCTGCTGAAGCTGAAGGCAGGCAAGCTGGACGGCAACTTCATCGAGGGCATGGCCTGTGAGGGCGGCTGTGTCCAGGGGGCAGGCTGCCTGGTGCGCAGCCCCCGGAACCGGTTGGATGTGGAACAGCACGCCAAGCAGGCTGAGGGCCGTGGTGTGATGGACGCGGTGAGGGCCGCCGAGGAGTCCAAGACTGCCGCTCAGGCGTAATCAGAACAGAACTTTGAGACTGTCGAAACAGTGGCGTAGCCACTGTTTCGAAAAAGACTGCACGCAAGGTGAACCTCGATTCCTTACGGAAAAGTCGGCCCACCTTGCGTGAGAGGTGTCATTTCCGACGCACATGTCGCCGGAAATGACAGAATTAAACTTTATTCCGCCGCCAGCGGGCGGCGGAACTCCTTGCAGGAGGGCTTTTTTGACAAGCTTTGGGTCGTCCCGGTTGGGACGGCCCAAAAATTTTGCCGCCGGTGCTTGACAGGCGGCCCTTTATGTGCTATGGTTAATTACACAAGTAATGAACAATATAACCAAGGAACTTAAGGAGTATTGGAGGTGATCCTGTGCATGGAACGCTGAACGATCAATCCCTCATCTATTTGCAGATCGCCAAAATGCTGGAGGACGACATTCTTCGGGGGGTCTACCGGGAGGAGGAGCAGGTGCCCTCCACCAACGAGCTGGCCAGGGGCTATAATATCAACCCGGCCACCGCGGCCAAGGGGATCAACCTGCTGGTAGCAGATGGGATTTTGTACAAAAAGCGGGGCATCGGCATGTTTGTGTCCCGGGGAGCGGGTGAAGCGGTGAAACAGAAGAGAAAAGCTGCCTTTTATGACGGATATGTAAAGCCCCTGGTGAAAGAGGGGGCCTCTCTGGAGCTGACGGGAGAGGAACTGCTGGCGATGGTGGAACGGGCCATCGGGGAAGGAGAAAACCTATGAGTACAGGCGTATTGCAGGCCCGTGGCCTGTGCAAGTCCTATAAAGACAAGGAAGTGCTCCATGATCTGGACCTGACCATTGAGCCGGGAAAGATCTACGGTCTCATCGGCCGCAACGGGGCGGGGAAGACCACCCTGCTGGGCATCCTCACCGCCCAGAACACCAAAAACAGCGGAGAGGTCACCTATAACGGCCAGAGCGTATGGGAAAATCAGCAGGCCCTGAACGACATCTGCTTTTCCCGGGAGCTCCAGGCCAATCTGTTTTCCGGGCGCAACAACCTGAAGATCAAGCACTATCTGAACTCTGCCGCCATCTACTACCCCAACTGGGACAGGGATTACGCCAGGCGGCTAATGGAGGAGTTCAAGCTGGAGGAGAAGAAGAAAATCTTCCAGCTCTCCAAGGGGCAGATGTCCATGGTGACCATCCTGATTGCCCTGGCCAGCCGTTCCCCCATCACCATCCTGGATGAGCCGGCGGCGGGGCTGGATGTGGTCATGCGGGAGCGGTTTTACCAGCTGCTGCTGGAGGACTTTGCCCAGACAAACCGCACCTTTATCGTCTCCACCCACATCATTGAGGAGGCGGCCTCGGTCTTTGAACAGGTCATCATTCTGGACGAAGGAAAAATTCTGGAAAACTGCCCCACAGAGGAGCTGGTGGACCAGTTCCGCTACATCTCCGGCCGGGAGGACGAGGTGGACCGGGTGTGCGCCGGGCTGGAGGTGCTGTCCGTCCACCAGATGGGCCGGCACAAGACGGCGGCGGTGCGGGGGAGCGGAGTCAAGCTGGAGGCTGCCAGACAGGCCGATGTGGACATCGCCCCCATGAACCTGCAAAATGTGTTTGTGGCCCTGTGTGGCCACGGGGATACCCAATAAGGAGGGGAGAAGGATATGGTAAAATCCTTTCGCTTTCTCTGGCAGTTTATCTGGGTCAACCTGGCTGCCATTCTGGGCTTCGCCGCCATTGTCATGGTGGGCTGCTACCTCACCGGGGTGACCCGAGGGGCGGAGAACCTGTTCAAAAGCTATTTTCAGGCCTTTCCGCTGATGATGCTGTTCATGATCTATATCTATGGCTTTGCCCTGTGTACCAGCAACCTGAATCTGGCCCTGTCCTTCGGCGCCGGACGGCGGGACTTTTTCTGGGCCGTACAGGGGACCATTCTGCTGTATGCCGCCGTGTGCTGGCTGCTTCAGATATTCATGTCCAGCCTGCCTGTCCTGGGAAACTGGTCCCAGCAGGGACGGTTGTGGGTCATGGGCAGCGGCAGCGCGTGGACGGGAATCTTTCCCCTGCTGTGTCTGACGGCGCTGGTGCTGGGCTGCCTCAGCGGCCTGGCGATGGCCCGCTCCAGGGTTATGGGCGTGATATTGATTGTTTTGGCGGCCGTGGTCCTGCTGATAGGGACGATCATACTGTTTGTAGTGACGGACCTTGCGATGTGGGTCTTCCTGCTGGGGGGAGAGTGGAGCATGATATGGGAAAGTCTGCCCTACATCCTGCTGGGCGGGGCCCTGCTGATCCTGGTGGTGGGAGAAGCGGTCCTCTGGCGGGCGGTAAACCGCTATGTGGTGAGGTGAGAAGTATGCTGAAAAAAAGTGATCAGGCTGAACCTGGACGATTTGCTCCTCTATCTCTGCGGAGAGGTGGGGGTGTTTCTCCTGATTCAGATTATCTTCGGCTGCATTATGGCCTTCGGCGAGGGAAAGGACATGGTCATGGTCTCCGGAATCGTCCTGCCCATCGTAGGCGGATTTCTGGCGGCCATCGCCGGGATCGGGCATGTGTCCATCAATTTTGAACAGGCCCTTTGCTTCGGACAGACTCGGCGACGGGCTTTGGGGTTGATCGCGGGGCTGCTGGCTTTTGAGTGCGCCTTCGCCCTGGCCCTGGCCTCCCTGCTGGCTTTGGCGGAGCGCTATCTGTGCCCGCCCCTGTGGGCCGCCCTGGCGGGAACGGGCCGTTGGGTGGTGGACTACCCCGGAGACGGGGGAGCTCTGGGGGACTGCCTGGTCCTCAGCTCCTTCAGCCTGGACTGGTGGTGGTATCCTGTCATTCTGGCCATTGCCCTGGCGGGAGGGCTGATTTTGGGGGCGTTTATTCAGCGCTTTGGCAGCAAAGGCGGCTGGATCATCTGGAGCATTTGGATTGCGGTGTGCCTGGGCCCACAGTTTTTCGGCAAGCAGGCCATGCTCATCGGGGACTGGAACCAGTATATGATCGCGGCAGGCGGATTGCTGGCGATAGCCTGCCTGATCTGGTCGGTCTGGTCTTTGCTCCACGCGGTGGTCAAGGGGTGATCGGCCCTTTAGGGGAGAGTCGGCGGGCGCCGTCTCTCCCTTTTTATACCAATATCGTAAACTTGTTAAAAAATACGGTTGACAAATGAGGGGGACTATTGTATACTGCGTTTAAAGTTAAGTTTACAATTTGAGAGGAAGGACGACAAATGGAGACAAAGACAAAAAGTCAGATCTACCCCCTGGTGATGACGGCGGTGATGGCGGCGGTCATCTCGGCCGTCGCGCCCTTTGCGCTGCCCATCGGTCCCATCCCCATCACCCTGGGGACCCTGGTCATGTACCTGGCGGGCTATGTGCTGGGCGGAAAGCGGGCCGGGGCGGCGGTGCTGGTGTATGTGCTGCTGGGCGCGGTAGGCGTGCCGGTATTTAACGGGTTTACCGGAGGGCTGGGCGTGGTGGCCGGGCCTACGGGGGGCTATATCATTGGCTTTATCCCCCTGGCGCTCCTGTCCGGCTTGATGGTGGAGCGCTTTCCCAACAGTCGGGTGATTCAGTTCGGGGGCATGATTTTTGCCACCGCGGTGCTCTATGCCTTGGGTACCGCCTGGTTTTGCGTCCAGGCGGGAAAGAGCCTGGCTGCCGCCCTGTCTGTGTGCGTGTTTCCATTTATCCCGGGGGATCTGGGGAAAATGGTTGTGGCCATGCTTTTGGGGCCTGTCCTTCGGGAGCGCCTCATTCAGGCCGGGATTTATCCGTCCAAGTGACCGTTTTAAAGCTTTCTGAAGAGCCGCTGAAAAGCGGCTCTTGTTTTTTTCTGGAAAAAGTTTTATCTTATTATTGAAAAATTTTCATTCCGCGCAATAAAACAAGGCGCTGACGCATTATGATAATGACAGGAGTAATGGACCATGCTGATGCTTATGCTGGCACAGACAATGGAACAGGAGAAAGTCAGGGACCGGGAGGCCCTGGAGAAGCTGCTGGTGCAGATTGCCGCCGGGGATCAGGAAGCCCTAGCACGGCTTTACAGCCGTGCCAGGGGGGCGGTGTACGCTCTGGCTTTGTCCTATGTAAAAAACGCCCATGACGCGCAGGACATCACTCAGGACACCTTTGTCCAGATCTGGGACAACGCGCCCCAGTACCGCCCCAAGGGGTCCCCGATGGGCTGGATCCTGACCGTTGCCAGAAATCTGGCGCTGATGAAGCTGCGCCGCCTGCAGCGGCACGGGGAGCTGGATGAGGAGCAGTGGAACGCCATTCCCGCCGACGCGCCGGGGGTATCCTCCGAAGACCGGCTGCTGCTGCAGAATGCCCTGGCGGCTTTGGAGGAGCAGGAGCGACGGATCGTGGTGCTCCATGCCGTCACCGGCCTTAAGCACCGGGAGATTGCCGCTTTGCTGGAACTGCCTCTGGCCACAGTCCTGTCCAAATATCACCGTGCGCTGAAAAAACTGAAGCTGCAGCTGGAAGGAGATGGCATCCGATGACAGATAGAGAGCTGGAACTGCGCCTGGAAAAGGCCTTCTCCGCCGCGGCCCCCAATGATGTGGAAGGGGTGCTCTCCCGCTGTGAGGCGCGGAAAGGAATTGTAATCCCCATGAAGAAACGGACCGGAGGAAAAATGTGGAAATCCCTGGCTGCCGCCTGCCTGGCCCTTGTACTGGTGGGAGGGGGCGGAGCCTACTACTACCAGGCCAACGCGGTGGCCTCGGTGGTGTCCTTGGATGTGAACCCAAGCATCGAGCTGACCGTCAATCGCAATGAGAAAGTGCTCTCCGCCACCCCCACCAACCAGGATGGGGCGGATATTCTGGAGGGTATGGACCTGAAGGGCACCCAGGCGGATGTGGCCATGTACGCCATCATCGGCTCGCTTTTGCAGCACGGCTATGTGGATGAGCTGGCCAACTCCATCCTGATCACCGTGGAGGACGAGAATACCCAGCGGGGAGAGAAGCTCCAGGCGGAGCTTACCGCCCAGGCGGACGCCGCCCTGGCCAACGCCCAGGTGAACGGTGCTATCCTCTCCCAGACCCTTCAGATGAGCAGCGATCTGAGCACCAGGGCAGAGGAGTACGGCATCTCCGCCGGCAAGGCCGCCCTTATCCAGACCATTGTGGACGCCAGCAACGGCACCAAGACCTTTGAAAGTCTTGTGGGCCTGTCCATCAACGAACTCAATCTGCTCTATTCTGCCGAGAGCACTGCCCCGGCCAACCCCGAGGCGGTGGGGGGCGCCGGCGGCGATACCACCGCTGCCATTCAGACCACCGGCTCCGCCAGCCAGAGCGCCTACATCGGCATGGATGCCGCCAAACAGGCGGCCCTGGCCCACGCGGGATTGTCGGCGACAGATGTGACCTTCCTGGAGGCTGAGTACGACTACGACGACGGACGCATGGTCTACGAGGTGGAGTTCCGTTCTGCCGGAAAAGAGTACGAGTATGAGGTGGACGCCCAGACCGGGGCGATCATCAAGTACGAGAGCGACGGCTCCCACGGCTCAGGCGGGGCGGTGACCGCCCCCTCCGGGGACTATATCGGAGAAGACGCGGCCAAGTCCGCCGCCCTGACCCACGCGGGGGTCAAGGAGAGTGATACCCAGTACTGCAATGTCTGGCTGGAGTATGACGACGGAAGGCCCGAGTGCTATGAGGTGGAGTTTATGGCCGGTTCCACCCGGTATGAGTACGAGATCGCCCTGACCAGCGCCACGGTGCTCAAGTTTGAGTCCAAGAATCTGGGCGGACAGACCGCACCCGCTGGAGGAAACACCGCCGGAAATTCCTCCTCTGGGGATATTGGCAGCCAGAGCGCTAAATCCGCCGCCCTGACCCACGCGGGCCTCTCCGAGTCCCAGACCACCGGGATGAAGGTGGAGCGGGACTATGACGACGGCCGCCTGGAATATGAGGTGGAATTCAGATCCGGCGGCATGGAGTACGAGTACAAGATCGACGGAACCACCGGAACCATTTTAGAGTATAATCAGGACCGGGACGATTGAGACGACCCGGCATGAAAAAAGGGAGCGCCCACGGGCGCTCCCTTTTTTTGTCTGTTATGCGTTTTTGTGGTCCTCATAGGGCAGCCCGGCCAGATACCGCCGGGCAAGGTCAAAGGCGTGGCTGGCGGTCTGAATGCGCAGCCGCTCCCGGACGGGGCGGTTGCCCAGCTTCAGGGGACGCACATGGCACCCCTCGGCAGTGGCGATGGCCACGAACATGGTGCCCACCTCGTTGTCCCACTCATCTTTGTCCGGCCCGGCCACACCGGTGGAGGACAGGGCGATATCACAGCCCAGAGCCTCCCGGGCTCCCTGTGCCATAGCTATGGCCACCTCCTGAGAGACGGCGCCGAACTGGTCCAGCAGATGCTGGGGGACGCCCAGCACATTGGCCTTGACTTCGTTGGTGTAGGAGACGATGCCCCCCTTGAAGGCCTGAGAGGCGCCGGGGATGTCGGTCAGGCGCTTGGCCATCAGGCCGCCGGTACAGCTCTCCGCCGTGCCCAGGGTCAGCCCCCTGGCCTTCAGCTCCTCCAGCACTACATACTCCAAAGAGGGCACATCCACCCCGTAGACCTTGGAGCCAAACAGCGCCTTGATCTGTTCCACTGTGGGAAGGAGCAGGGCCTGAGCCGCGGCGTCATCCGCGGCCTTGGCGGTGACCCGGAGTTCACACTCCCCCTCCTTGGCGTAGGGGGCCAGGGTGGGATTGTGCATGGCGTTCATCTGCTCCCGGAGCTGGGCCTCCATGGCGGACTCGCCGATGCCGAAGAGCTTCAGGGTGTGGGAGGCGATGACGCCCTCGGAAAGACTCAGCAGGTAGGGCTTGGCCCGGTACTGGAACATGGGGCGGCACTCGCTGGGGGGGCCGGGGAGCATGATCACATGGCAGCCCTCGGCCTCAAAGGCGCAGCCGGGGGCGGTGCCCCAGTCATTGGTCAGAACGGTGCAGCCCTCGGGCAGCATGGCCTGCTGAAGGTTGTTCTCCGTCATGGGCCGTTTGGTGCGGGTAAAGTAGCTTCTGATGCGCTGGGCCGACCCCTCGTCAAAGACCAGCTTTTTCCCAAAGGCCTCGGCCAGTACATTTTTGGTGAGATCGTCACAGGTGGGACCCAGCCCTCCTGTGGTGATGATGATATCCGCCCGCTGCTTGGCAATGGCCACCGCCTCCCGCGCACGCTGGGGGTTGTCCCCCACCACGGTGTGCCAGAAGACATTCAGCCCCAGCTCGCTGAGCCCCCGGGACAGGATCTGGGCGTCCAAGTTGGCGATATTTCCCAGAAGAAGCTCGGTGCCCACGGATAGAATTTCCACACTATGTGACATGAAAAGGACCTCCTGTTATCTGTGAACGCCTTTCAGGCAGAAAAGGTGCTCTGTGAACTGGGGCCATTATAGCACAGGGGAAAGGCAAAGCAAAGCGGGAGGATGGAAAAAGAGGGGAGAATTTGTACACAATAGACATGACGGGCGGAAAAATGAGAGGGATATGGTACGGAATCTGCTGACAAAAAGAAAAAAAGAAAGGGGAAATTCGGCACAATGCTGGAAAAACGGCCAATCAGAAGCACATAGATATCGAGAACACCAAAAAATAATGCTTTCTATATCTTTTTAAAGTGAATTTTGAAGTTTTTGAGATTTTTCGACCAAATTACAGTTGAAATTCCCGCAGTTTTGGAATACAATGATAGCTGCGAATGCAAGGAGGGTCCTGTGTGCTGAATATTGTGTTGGTTGAGCCGGAGATCCCGCAGAATTGCGGCAACATCGCCCGCACCTGTGCCGCCACCCGAAGCCGTCTCCATCTGGTCAAGCCTCTGGGCTTTGACATCAGTGAAAAGGCGGTACGCCGGGCGGGACTGGACTACTGGCCCATGGTGGACCTGAAGGTCTATGAGAACCTGGACCACTTCTTTGCCGTCAACCCCGATCCGGATCTGTGGCTGGCCACCACCAAGGCCCCACGGGACTACTCCCAGGCCGTGTTTCAGCCGGACTGCTGGCTGATGTTCGGCAAGGAGACGGCGGGCCTGCCGGAATGGCTGCGCATGCGGTACTATGACCGGTGCGTCAGAATTCCCATGCGGCCGGACGCCCGCAGTCTGAATCTAGCCAACTCCGTGGCCATCCTCACCTATGAGGCCCTGCGCCAACAGGGGTTCCCCCAGCTGTCCGGGGTGGGAGAGATGGCGTCAAAATGAGCGTTTCCCGATTTCTGAAAGCTTTTTTAGTGAGAAAGGAGCCAACGAAATGAATTATAACAAGAAGACGGTCAAGGATATTGATGTCAAGGGCAAGAAAGTCCTGCTGCGCTGCGACTTCAATGTGCCCATGGCAAAGGACGGCAGCGGGGTCATCACCGATGACAAGCGGATCCGCGCCGCTCTGCCCACCATTCAGTATCTGCTGGACCAGGGGGCCGCGGTCATTGCCTGCTCCCACATGGGCAAGCCTGCCGCCACCTTTGAGTCTTATGCCAAGAAACAGGCGGAAAAGGGTAAGGAGGCCACCAAGGAGGGGTGGGAGAAGTCTCTGAAGGAGCTCTCCCTGGCCCCTGTGGCCAAGCGCCTGAGCGAGCTGCTGGGCAAGGAGGTCATCATGGCCAAGGATGTGGTGGGCCCCGATGCCCAGGCCAAGGCCGCCGCTCTCCAGCCCGGCCAGATCATGCTGCTGGAGAACACCCGCTTTGAGAAGGGCGAGACCAAGAATGACCCCGAGCTGGCCAAGGCAATGGCCTCCATGGCTGAGGTCTATGTGTCCGACGCCTTCGGCGCTGTGCACCGCGCCCACGCCTCCACCGCCGGCGTGGCCCAGTACCTGCCTGCCGTCAGCGGCTTCCTTATTCAGAAGGAGCTGGAGGTTATCGGCGGCGCTCTGGCCAACCCCAAGCGCCCCCTGGTGGCCATCCTGGGCGGCAGCAAGGTCTCTTCCAAGATCGGCGTCATCAACAATCTGCTGGAGATTGCCAACACCATCATCATCGGCGGCGGCATGGCCTACACCTTCTCCGCCGCCCAGGGCGGCAAGGTGGGCGACAGCCTGCTGGAGGCCGACTGGGAGGACTATGCCAACGACATGGTGAAGAAGGCCCGGGAGAAGGGCGTGGAGCTGCTGCTCCCCGTGGACACCGTGTGCGCCGATGCCTTTGCCCCCGACGCCAAGAGCCAGGTGGTCAAGGCCGGTGAGATCCCCGACGGCTGGCAGGGCCTGGACATCGGCCCCGAGACGGTGAAGCTCTACTGTGACGCCGTGCAGGGCGCGGGCACCGTCATCTGGAACGGCCCCATGGGTGTGTTTGAGTTCCCCGCTTTTGCCAAGGGCACCGAGGCTGTGGCCGAGGCTCTGAGCAAGACCAGTGCCATCACCATCATCGGCGGCGGCGACAGCGCGGCCGCGGTGCAGCAGCTGGGCTATGCCGACAAGATGACCCACATCTCCACCGGCGGCGGCGCTTCTCTGGAGTTTATGGAGGGCAAGGAGCTGCCCGGCGTGGCCTGCCTGCTGGATAAGTAAGAAGCGCGAAGGATAGACACGCAAGGGAGCTTGGAGTGGAGCGACGGATGCAAACCAAGACGGGCAGGGCCCGGCTGTTTGTGTCCGGAGTCGCAGCGAAAGCGACCTGGCCGCGTGTCCAATCCGCAGCGTGACAAGTAAGAAGCGCGGAGGCGTGCGGAATATCGCGGATGGACCGGAGCGAAGGCGAGCGCAGGGGGGCCGCACAGGTTCCCATGTCCGTGAGTCCAAATCCCCCAGCGTAAAATGTGTGAAGCGCGCCCTTTGGATTGTTTTTCCCGCACAACAACAGTCGTGCGTTATAGATAAAGGAAAGGAAGATATTCATCATGAATCGTCGTTATCGCAAGACCATCATCGCCGGCAACTGGAAGATGAACAATACCCTGACTCAGACCAAGGCCTTTGCCGAGGAGCTCAAGCCCATCATGCCCAAGGGCAAGTGGTGCAATGTGGTGCTGTGCGTCCCCGCCACCAACATCCAGGCCGCCGTTCGTCTGTTCAAGGACTGCCATATCGCCATCGGCGCTGAGACCTGCCACTATGAGGAGAAGGGCGCCTACACCGGTGAGATTACCGCCGCCATGATCAAGGATGCCGGGGCCAAGTATGTGATCATCGGCCACTCTGAGCGCCGCCAATACTACAACGAGACCGACTTCACCGTGAACAAGAAGGTCCACGCCGCCATCGAGGCCGGCCTCATTCCCATCGTCTGCGTGGGCGAGAGCCTGGAGCAGCGTGAGCTGGGCGTGACCATGGAGCTCATTGCCTATCAGGTCAAGTGCGCTCTGGCCGGCGTGGCCCCCGAGAAGGTGCGCCACATCGTCATCGCCTACGAGCCCCTGTGGGCCATCGGCACCGGCAAGACCGCCACTGCCGAGCAGGCCGGCGAGGTGTGTCAGGCCATCCGTACCGTCATCCGCAAGCAGTACGGCGCCCATGTGGCCCGCTCTGTCACCATTCAGTACGGCGGTTCCATGAACGCCAAGAACGCCGCTGAGCTGCTGGCCCAGCCCGATGTGGACGGGGGCCTGATCGGCGGCGCCAGCCTGAAGCCCGCTGATTTTGTGGAGATCATCAACGCTGCCAACCAGGAGTAAGTGAGCCGAGCGTTTTCTGCGGAAAACGCGCCGCTTCGCGGCAGGTCGGCTCCCGCGGGTGGGAACCAGTTCCCCCCGCGTGCCCCCCTCCGCTCTCCGAGGGGAGAACGAGGTACCCTTCGGACTGAAAAGCAAGGAGAATCTGTTTTTATGAAAACACCGACTACTTTAATTATCATGGACGGGTTTGGCCTGGAGGCCCCCTCAGCGGGCAACGCAGTGGCAAATACTCCCAAGCCAAATTTGGATAAGATCTTTGCCGACTGCCCCGGCTGCCGTCTGTCTGCCTCCGGACTGGATGTGGGACTGCCCGACGGCCAGATGGGCAACAGCGAGGTGGGCCACACCAACATCGGCGCGGGCCGGGTGGTATTCCAGGACCTGCCTCACATCAGCCGGGACATTGAGAGCGGGGCGTTTTTTGAAAACCCCGCCTATGTGGAGGCTATGGAGAACTGCCGGGAGTGGGGCAGCGCCCTGCACCTGATGGGGTTGCTCTCCGACGGCGGCGTTCACAGTCATATCACCCACCTGTTTGCCCTGCTGAAAATGGCCAAGGAGCAGGGACTTGAGAAGGTCTATGTCCACTGCTTCCTGGACGGCCGTGATGTGCCCCCCACTTCCGGCAAGCACTTTGTGGAGCAGCTCCAGGCTAAGATCCAGCAGCTGGGAGTGGGCCGGATCGCCACTGTGATGGGCCGCTACTACGCCATGGACCGGGACAAGCGCTGGGACCGGGTGCAGAAGGCCTATGACGCCATTGTGTGCGGCGAGGCTCCCCTTGCCGAGGACCCCGCCCAGGCGGTCCAGGCCTCTTATGACGCCGGCGTTACCGATGAGTTTATGGTCCCTGTGGTGTGCGCCAAGGACGCCAAGGTTCGGGACAACGACTCTGTGATTTTCTTCAACTTCCGTCCCGACCGGGCCCGGGAAATCACCCGCTGCCTGGTGGACGAGGATTTTCACGATATCCAGCGCAAGACCGGCTTTGTCCATGTGGACTTTGTCTGTACCACCGAATATGACGCTTCCATGCCCAATGTCACCGTCGCCTATCCCCGGCAGAAGCTGGAGAACATTTTCGGCGAGTATATCTCCAAGCTGGGCCTGACCCAGCTGCGCATTGCCGAAACGGAGAAGTACGCCCATGTGACCTTCTTCTTCAACGGCGGCGTGGAGCAGGTCTTCCCCGGGGAGGACCGGTGCCTCATTGCCTCCCCCAAGGTGGCCACCTATGATCTCCAGCCGGAGATGAGCGCCTTTGAGGTCACCGAGGAGGCGGTCAAGCGCATTCTCAGCGGCAATTACGATGTGGTGATCCTAAACTTTGCCAACTGCGACATGGTGGGCCACACCGGTGTGTATGAGGCCGCCTGCAAGGCGGTGGCCACTGTGGACGAGTGCGTGGGTAAGGTGGTGGAGGCTACCTCCAAGATGGGCGGAGTCTCCCTGATTACCGCCGACCACGGCAATGCCGAGCGGATGATCGACGCCGACGGCTCCCCCTTTACCGCCCACACCACCAATCCGGTGCCCTTCTACATTGTGGGTGCCAATGTGAAGCTGCGGGACGGCCGCCTGTGCGACATCGCCCCCACCATGCTGGACCTCATGGGCCTTGAGAAGCCCGTTGAGATGGACGGCAAGACCTTGATTGTGAACTGATCTCACGGGTCGGCTGTGTAAGCGCAAAGTGGGCTTCTCAGGCCCATAACCCCGCCAGGGGCGGGGCGGCGCTTGCGCCGTAAATTTTCTACCGTTTAGCGGTAGAAAATTCCGCAGGGGCAATTTACTTGCCCCGAGGATTGAAAAAGAAGGGTTCCCAAACGGGCCTGCCTGTTTGGGATGCCTTGAGAAGCCCGTTGAGATGGACGGCAAGACCTTGATTGTGAACTGATTTGTTGCCCCCGGCGGGGGAGCCCGCCTTGTTTTGAGGAAAAATTGAAAGGAGATTGATTCCCATGAAGCAGATGATTGAGATCGTTGATGTCCTGGGCCGTGAGATTCTGGACAGCCGCGGCAACCCCACCGTTGAGGTCGAGGTGTACCTGGAGGACGGAACCATGGGCCGCGCCGCTGTTCCCTCCGGCGCTTCCACCGGCATCTACGAGGCCTGCGAACTCCGGGACGGCGACAAGAGCCGTTATATGGGTAAGGGCGTTGAGAACGCCGTAAAGAATGTGAATACCGAGATTGCCGAGGCCCTCATCGGCACCAATGTGCTGGATCAGGTGGCCATCGACAAGATGCTCATTGACCTGGACGGCACTCCCAACAAGAGCCGCCTGGGCGCCAACGCCATTCTGGGCGCCTCCCTGGCCTGCGCCAAGGCCGCTGCCGAGAGCCTGGGCACCTCCCTGTACAACTATATCGGCGGCGTCAACGCCAAGCAGCTGCCCGTGCCCATGATGAACATCCTCAACGGCGGCGCTCACGCCACCAACAATGTGGAGATCCAGGAGTTCATGATCATGCCTGTCTCCGCTCCCTCTTTCCGTGAGGCTCTGCGCCGCTGCGCCGAGGTTTTCCACACCCTGAAGACCGTCCTGAAGGAGAACGGCACCCCCGCCGCCGGCGTGGGCGACGAGGGCGGCTACGCCCCCAACCTGAAGAAGGACGAGGACGCCCTGAAGGTGATCGTGGAGGCCATTGAGAAGGCCGGTTACAAGCCCGGCGAGGACTTCAAGATCGCCATCGACGCCGCCTCCTCCGAGTGGTGGGACGAGGAGCAGAAGATCTATATCCAGCCCAAGTCCGGCAAGAAGCTGACCCAGCAGCAGCTGGTGAACATGTGGAAGAAGTTCGCCGACAACTACCCCATCATCTCCCTGGAGGACGGCATGGCCGAGACCGACTGGGAGGGCTGGGCCATGCTGACCAAGGCCATCGGCGACCGGGTGCAGCTGGTGGGCGACGACCTGTTCGTCACCAATGTGGAGCGTCTGGCCACCGGCATTGAGAAGAAGGTGGCCAACTCCATCCTCATCAAGGTCAACCAGATCGGCACCCTGACCGAGACCCTGGACGCCATCCAGATGGCCAACCGGGCCGGCTACACCGCCATCGTGTCCCACCGCTCCGGCGAGACCGAGGACGCCACCATCGCCGACATCGCTGTGGCCCTGAACGCCGGCCAGATCAAGACCGGCGCTCCCAGCCGTACCGACCGTGTGGCCAAGTACAACCAGCTGCTCCGCATCGAGGAGGAGCTGGGCGATGTTGCCGAGTACCCCGGCATGAAGGCCTTCTTCAACCTGCGCTAAGTTAAGATTGAGCAAGAAGCCGCCCCAAATGGGGCGGCTTTTATAATATGAAAAAGAGGCATACCTTTTGGCGGTATGCCTCCATATTGTGTAAATGAGTGTATCCCTTAAGTGTCTGACTTGGATTCCTGAGCGCAGGGAACCAGCTTTTCCACCAGTGCCCACTCCACCCGGCGGTCGCACAGCTCTTCCACCTGGATGTGGAGGCCAAGGGCGTCCACACAGGGGCGGCTGCCATCCTCTGGGATCACGGGGAGCTGGGCAAAGACAAGCCCCCCCAGGGTGTCATAGTCCCGGTCCTCCTCCTCGGGCAACTCAAAGCCGATGGTTTCCGCCAGTTCCTCCAGATCAGCGGAGCCGGATACCCGCCAGCGGTTCTCGTCCAGCTGAATGATCTCCTGCTCCTCCTGGGGGTCAAACTCGTCGTAAATGTTGCCCACCAGCTCCTCCAGCAGGTCCTCCAAAGTCACCAGACCGCTGGTGCCGCCGTACTCGTCCACCACCAGGGCCATGTGGGTCTTTTTCCCCTGCATATCCCGAAACAGCACATCGGCCTGGACCGTTTCCGGGACAAAATAGGCCGGGCGCAGCAGCTCCTTCATGGGCTTGGGGTCGGGAAGGTGAAAGTTCAGCAGATATTCCCGGGTGGACAAAATGCCTACAATGTCATCCACATCGTCCCCGCACACAGGAAAACGGGACAATCCGGACTGGCGAATGGTGTCCACAATGGTATCCGCATCGTCGTCCAGTGAGAGCGTGACCATATCGGTGCGGTGGATCATTACATCCCGGGCAGTCATATTGTCAAACTCAAAGACATTTTCAATAAATTCCTTTTCGTTGGTTTGGATGGCGCCGGATTCCTCGCCCTCCTCCACCATGGCCATGATGTTGTCCTCAGATACCTTGTCGTCCCGGCGCAGCAGCTTCATGACCGGCCGCCACAGCAGCTGAACGGCGTTGATACACAGACTGACTGCAAACAATACGGGCCATATTTGGTCCCCAGACACGGAAATTCCCCCTTGATGAAAGAAAAATATATATTGATACAAATACAAGCATACCACAAAAGGCGTGGCGCTTCAAGAGCAATGGTGATTTTCCGGGCAGAAGTACAATATTTAACTGCGCAAAGCGGAGGAACTGTGATATAATCGAAAAAAACTGGGCGGAGAGACCCGGGGATCAAGAGGGAGAAATGGACCATGGAGGTTTCTGAGCGGGTCCGGGGACATATCAGCGAAGGGCTGATTTTTTTGAAATGGGTGCTCTATGCCTGTGTCATAGGGGTTTTGGTGGGCCTGGTTGCGGTAGCCTTTCACTATGGAATCGACTGGGCCACAGAATTGCGGGAGGCAAAGCCGAGAATCTGTCTGCTGCTGCCCGCGGTGGGCGTGGCCATCGTGCTCATGTACCGCATCTGCGGGATGGAAAAGGACCGGGGGACCAACCTGGTGCTGATGGCCGTGCGGGAGGCGGAGCCTCTGAAGCTGCGTACGGCGCCGCTGATTTTCCTGTCCACCATCCTCACCCATCTGGCGGGAGGCTCCGCCGGACGGGAGGGGGCGGCCCTTCAGCTGGGCGGCTCTCTGGGGGCCTATGTGGGGCGGAAGATCGGCCTGGACGCCAAGGACAGGCGGATGATGGTCATGTGCGGTATGGCGGGGGCCTTTTCAGCCCTGTTCGGTACGCCTATCACGGCCGCCGTCTTCGCCATGGAGGTGGTCAGCGTGGGGGTCATGTACTACGCGGCCATAGTGCCCTGCCTGGTGTCCGGAAATGTCGGCTTTCTGGTGGCCCGATTCTTTGGGTTTCACAAGGAAGGGGGCTATCAGGTGGCGGAAAGCGCCGCCCTGGCCCCGGATACCATGCTCCAGGTAGCGGCTCTGGGGGTACTGTGCGCCCTGGTGTCCATTTTGTTCTGCAAGTCCATGCACATAGCCTCCAGGCTCTATGAGCGGTGGCTGCCCAGTACGCTTCCGCGTGCCGCGGTGGGGGGGCTGCTGGTTCTGGTTCTGACCGTGATGGTGGGAGCCCAGACCTATAACGGGGCGGGAGACGGGGTGATCCGCCGGATGCTGGCGGGGGAGACCATTCCTGAGGCCTTTTTGCTGAAAATCCTCTTTACCGCCCTTACCCTGGGGGCGGGGTTCCGGGGGGGCGAGATCGTGCCGGTGCTCTTTACCGGCTGCGCCTTCGGCACGCTGGCCGGACCCATGCTGGGTCTGCCCCACTCCTTTTCCGGGGCGCTGGGCATGTCGGCGGTGTTCTGCGGAGCCACCAACTGCCCCCTGAGCTCCATCCTCCTGTCCTATGAGCTCTTCGGCGGGGAGGGCCTGCCCCTGTACGCCCTGTGCGTGGGGGTGTCCTATATGCTCTCGGGATATTACGGCCTGTATGGGGAGCAGAAGATCGTCTACTCCAAATTCAAAACGGAGTGGATCGATAAAAAGGCAAAATGAAAGGGGCTGTGCTCCAGCTTTGAAAAAGAACCTGTTTTCATCCAAAGGGTTTTCTTTCTTTGCCGCTGTGCCCGGTAGACTTTCCTTTTTCCATTGCAAAAAAATGCCCCTTCGAATATAATTTCTGGCGTAGAGACAGGAAAAAAGCTGGTTTCCAGCTGGAAGATAAGAGAAAAGGGGTAGTTTATTATGCGTCCTGAACTGATCAGTCAGCCTATTACGGGCATTTGTTCCTTTGGCCGGTATCCCATCTGCCTGGACCTGGATGAGCTGAACGCCGATTTCGGCGTGCTGGGCGTCCCCTTCGACATGGGTGTGGGATTTCTCAGCGGCGCCCGGATGGGCCCCCGCCGGATCCGTGAGGCCTCCACTCAGTACGGTCGGGGGGAGGCGGGCTACTACGACTACGAGGCCGACGAGCAGATGCTGTGTGCCCCCATCACCATTGCCGACTGCGGCGACGCCGATGTGCTTCAGGGCGACCGGGACTACTCCTTCATGTGCATCGAGCGGGCGGTCCGCCGGATCATCAAGGCCGGCTCCATCCCCATCGTCATGGGCGGGGACCATTCCGTCAGCATCCCTGTGGCCCGGGCCCTGGAGGAGTACGGCAAGAAGATCTGTGTCATCCAGTTTGACGCCCACCTGGACTGGACCAGCCATGTAGGGCCCCTGGTTCAGGGCAACGGAAGCCCCATGCGCCGGATGTCTGAAATGGACCACATCGGCCAGATGGTGCAGATCGGTCTGCGGGGCATGGGCAGCGGCAAAAAGTCCGACTACGACGATGCCAGGGCCTACGGCAGCCGCCTGATCTCCGCCCGCCAGCTCCATGAGAAGGGGGTCCAGTATGTTCTGGATCAGATCCCTGAGGCCGAGGCTTACTATATCACCTTTGACATTGACGGCTACGATATGCCTCTGGCCCCCGGCGCTGCCTCCCCGCTGCCCGGAGGCATCACCTATGAGGAGAGCATGGATATGCTCAAGGCCATCTGCCAGACGGGCAAGGTGGTGGCCATGGATCTGGTGGAGGTGGCTCCTCCCTTCGACCCCACCGGCTGCACCGAGCGTCTGGCGGCCCTGACCATGCTCCAGGTCATTGCCCACACAGGGAAAAAGCTCCACGAACACAAATAAGAATTGTTGAGACAGGACGGCGCCTGATGGGTACCGTCCTGTTTTTTGTTCCCTTGCAATCGGAAGGGGTTTTCACTATAATGGAAGTGCAAATATCTGCGATAAGGAGCGAATAACAATGACCACTTTTTATCACTTTAACTTCAATGTGCTGGATCTGGAGCGCAGCCTGGCCTTTTACAAACAGGCCCTGAACCTGTCCCCCCTGCGGGAGAAACAGGCGGAGGACGGCTCCTTCAAACTGGTATTTCTGGGGGATGAGGTGGGCAGCCCCTTCCAGCTGGAGCTGACCTGGCTGCGGGACCGCACCGAGCCCTATAATCTGGGGGAGTGTGAGTTCCACCTGGCCTTCCACACCGACTGCTATGAGCAGCTGCACGCCAGGCACAAGGAGATGGGCTGCATCTGCTTTGAAAATCCCGCCATGGGGATCTACTTTATTTCCGACCCCGACGGCTACTGGATTGAGATCGTTCCGGAGGAGAGCTGATGGCCGGCAGTCGGAACATGGGATGGCCGGGATTTTTCCGGGTATTCACCGTTTTTTGTGGGATCCTTCTTCTGCTGGCACGGGAGGGGCAGGGACTGGTTGCCGAAGGATCGGGTCAGTGGCAAGTGCTGAGCGTCTATGAGGGGCTGACCTGCTGGGCCATTCCCGCACTGTTTATGCTGTGGGGAATGTTTGCCCTGGAGGGAGGCAAGCCCCATTTGTCCGCCACCTTCACCGGACTGGTGCTGCCCGCGGTTTGCCAGCTGGTATTTTGGGGCGCGGTCTATGCCGTCGTGGCCCATCTGCTGGGGGGCGGCACGCTGTCTCTGCAGGGGGTATGGGGAGCGCTGGTGTCCGCTGCCAAGGGGGATACTTATTTCCATCTGTGGGTGCTCTACCCCCTTATTGGCCTCTATCTGGTCCACCCGGTCCTGCACCGCTTTGTCTCTTCGGCCAGCAGGGGAGAGGCGCGATATTTTCTGCTGCTGTGCTTTCTGCTGGCCAGTGTGCTGCCAATGTGGGCGGCCTTTGACCCGGATAACCTGGTGATCGCCTGGCTGGAGCGGCTGGACATCCATCTGGTGCTGGGCTGGGTGGGGTGCTATGTGGCCGGGTGGTACCTGCGCCACTACACCATTGGCCGGGTCCCTGAATTTGTCCTCTATGCCCTGGGCATCCTGGGGCTGGCCCTGACTCTGATGGGGCCGGGGATTTTTGGAGGGGGCAGGGAGCTCTGGTACGGATATGCCGCCCCCAATGTGGTACTGACTGCGGCCGCGTTCTGTACGCTGTTCCGGTATGTGCTGGGAATCAGCGAGGAGCGCTCCCGGAGACGGGCCGTCTATGAGGTGGGCGCCTACGCCTTCGGCATCTACCTGGTCCACCAGCTGTGGGTCATGATATTCCGGTGGTTTGGGATTTCCATGCTGTCCCTTCCTATCGTATTATCGGTTCCGCTGTTCGCGTTGATCTTTTTCCTGCTGTCTCTGCCTGTGGCATGGCTGATGAATCTGATTCCAGGCGTTGGAAGCCGATTGACATGAGAAACGGCCCTCCGCTTACTGTTGCGGAGGGCCGTTTTGACTGCGTTTTTCAGATTACAGGATCATGGCGCCGATGAAGCCGGCAATGATCAGAGGAATGTTATAGAACACAAAGGTGGGAACACAGGTATCCCAGATGTGGTCGTGCTGGCCGTCGGCGTTCAGACCGGCCGTGGGGCCCAGGGTACTGTCGGAGGCGGGGGAGCCGGCATCGCCCAGGAAGGCCGCGCAGGCGATGATACAGGTGGTGGCGCCCACGCTGAGACCAGCCTGCTGACACATGGGGACATAGAGCAGGGCGATGATGGGAATGGTGCCGAAAGAGGTGCCGATGCCCATGGTGACGATCAGACCGATGAGAATCAGAACGATAACCAGAGCCGCACGGCTGTCGCCCAGAATGGACATGGCGGCGTTGACCAGGGAGTCAACCGCACCGGTGGTCTGAACCACGGTGGCAAAGCCGCCGGCGATCAGCATGATAAAGGAAACCATGCCCATGATGGCGATGCCCTCGGACATGTTCTTGTTGGAGTCCTTCAGCTTGATGGCGCCGCCCAGCATCATGATGACCAGGCCGATGAGGGCGCCCAGAGGCATGCTGTCCCAGTAGAGCTGGCCGAAGAGGACGCCCACAATGGCGATGAGGGAGACGATGTGATCCTTGTTCAGCTTCATGTCAATCTGCGCGGTTTCGTCTACACCCGCAATGGGCAGATCCTCGTAGTCCCGGGGCTTACGGAAGTACCACCAGGAGGCGACCAGGGCAAAGAGCATACCGATAAACAGAGGAATGGTGTGGGGCCACACTTCCATCAGCTCGATGGGCATGCCGTTGGCGGTCATGTTGTCAGCAATGATGCCCTGGAAGATCAGGCCGTAGCCGATGGGGAAGGTGATGTACATGGCGACCAGACCGAACTCAGTAACACAGGCGGCCTGACGGCGATCCATGCGCATCTTGTTCATCATAGGGATGAGGGTGGGGTACAGGATGGGAATGTAGGCGATGTGGACAGGGATGATGGTGCCGGAAATACAGGCACAGATGACCATGGTCAGCAGAAGTACCCACTTGCGCCCGCCCACGAGGGATGTGATCTTGCGGGACAGGATGGTAGCAAGGCCGGTATTGGCCAGAGCGGCGGCAAAGCAGCCCAGCAGCAGGTAAGCCAGGGCGTTGGTGCCGTTGCCGTTCAGACCGGTGATGATGGAGCTCATGATCACATCCGGTGTCATACCGCCCATGAAACCGATGATAAAGGCGGAAACCAGAAGGGAAATGATGACATTGACCTTGATGACACACAGAGCCAGCATGATGATTACGCCGATTGTCACCGGATTAGTAATGATTTCTAACACACGCACACTCTCCTTTTCTGATTATTTCGATTTCTTGTAATTCCAGGTAAGGTATGCTTGTAAGAGCACTGATTATATTTTACAGGCAGTCACCTCCGTCCTCTCGTGAGTGAAGAATAAAATTTGTTCGCTCCTTTCTTTTTTGTTTTTTGCACATGTAAAAAATACTTGAATGATAGGGAAATTATAGAGGAGAAATAACGAAAAAGTGTCGAAAGAGCGGGGGATATATTTCGCTAAAATAGTAAAGTACAAGAAATCCTTAGGAAAAATCGGCAAAATTCTTAAGTATTAAAAAAATATCGATAAAAAAATAATTTTTGCGTTTTAATAGGATAATGGGAAGAAAGCAGAGGAACGCCAGAGATGATGAAGGCGAAATCGGGATTTTTGAAACATAGTACAGTCGACGGTTTATCGACAGGCTCAAGGTACATTATAGTTACGATGAAAATTACAGCGGCATAAACGAGACGACGATAATATGGAAACGGAGGAACATCATCATGGAAAAAGTAATTTACCTGGACGGCAACAGTCTGACCATTGAAGAGGTGGTGGAGATCTGCCGCCACGGGGCGAAGGTTGCCCTGACGGAAGAGGCCAAGAAAGCCATTCAGATCTCCCGGGACATCGTGGAGAAAAATGTGGCCGAGCACAAGGTGGTCTACGGCCTGAGCACCGGCTTTGGCAAGTTTGTAAATGTGGCCATCCCGGAGGAGGATCTGGACCAGCTGCAGTACAACCTGATCGTTTCCGACGCCTGCGGCGTGGGCGACCCCTTTAAGGAGGATGTGACCCGGGCCATTATGCTCCTGCGTGCCAACGCCCTGGCCAAGGGCTTCTCCGGCATCCGCCTGTCCACGGTGGAGACGCTGCTGGAGATGCTCAACAAGGGTGTCCACCCCGTAATTCCCGAAAAGGGCTCCGTGGGCTCCAGCGGCGACCTGTGCCCCCTGGCCCACATGGTCATGCCCATGATCGGCGAGGGCGAGGCCGTCTATCAGGGGAAGGTCATGCCCGGCCGGGAGGCCATGGAGGCGGCCGGAATTCCTGTGGTCCGCCTGAAGGCCAAGGAGGGCCTGGCCCTCATCAACGGCACCTGTGCCATGATGGGTGTGGCCAGCTTGGCGGTCTATGACGCCGGCATTATCGTAAAGACTGCCGACATTTCCGGCGCTCTGACGGTAGACGCCCTGGAGGGCATTGTGGATCCCTACGATCCCCGTATTCAGGCCATCCGTCCCCACAGCGGCCAGATCGATGTGGCCGCCAACTTCCGCCAGCTGCTGGAGGGCAGCGGCCTGACCGTCCATCAGGGCGAGGTGCGGGTACAGGACGCCTATACCCTGCGCTGCCTGCCTCAGATCCACGGCGCCAGCCGCATGGCCTATGACTATGTCCGCAAAGTGATCGAGACCGAGATCAACTCCGTCACCGACAACCCCCTGATCTTCCCCGACAACGGCGATATCTTCTCCGGGGGCAACTTCCACGGTCAGCCTGTGGCTGTGGCCATGGACACCCTGGGCATTGCCATGGCCGAGTACGCCAATGTGGCCGAGCGCCGCATCGAGCGTCTGGTCAATCCTCAGCTCAGCGGCCTGCCCGGCTTCCTGACCCCTGTGGAGGGTATCAACGACGGCTTCATGGTGGCCCAGTACGCCGCCGCCGCCTTGGTGTCTGAGAACAAGGTGCTGGCTCACCCCGCCTGTGTGGACTCCATCCCCACCTCCGCCAACCAGGAGGACCATGTGAGCATGGGTACCATCGCTTCCCGGAAGGCGGCCACCATTATCAGCCATGTCCAGAGTGTGCTGGCCGTTGAGCTGCTGTGCGCCGCCCAGGCCGCTGATTTCAAGGACAGCAGCAAGCTTGGCAAGGGCACTAAGGCCGCCTATGACCTGGTGCGCAGCGAGGTGACCTTCATGGACAAGGACCGGGCCATCTATCTGGATATGAACAAGGTTGCTGCCCAGATCCGGGAGGGCAAGTATGTCCAGGCGGTAGAGAAGGCTGTGGGAGCGCTGAAGTAAGATTGACGCTCAGGGTAAACAGGAGAACATAAAAATCCGGGGGACCGCCATTAGGCGGTCCCCCGGATTTTCGAAAAAAGCTGCACGCAAGGTGAGCCTCGATTTCGTCGTCACAAGCTCCATATCATTCGCATCCCCATAAATGGGAATGCTCATTCACTGCGCTGCTCCTCCTCTCCCATAAAACCATAGGTTTTATGGGGGCCCAGAGAAAAGTCGGCCCACCTTGCGTGAGAAGTGTCATTTCCGACGCACAGGTCGCCGGAAATGACGGATTTCATTTTATTCCACCGCCTGCGGGCGGCGGAACTCCTTGCAGGAGGGCTTTTTTGACAAACTACGGGGGACCGCTGTCAGGCGGCCCCCCGTAGTTTGTGAATGAGAATAAAATTGCATCAGACAGGACGGGCAGTTACTGCTGCTCGGGATGATACTCCTTGCAGGTGCACTTTTTCCACTTCAGGCCGGAGCCGCAGGGGCAGGGGTCGTTGCGGCCGATTTTGATGACCTTCCGGGCGGGCTGCTTTTTCACGGTGCCGTCGTCGGCGCCGGACTCGGAGGTGACCTTGGCCACCCGCTCCCGCTTCACTTCCTCGTTGCGGCGCAGGCGGACCAGGAACAGTCGGCGCAGGGTCTCCTCCTGGATGGCGGCCACCATGTTCTCAAACATCTCGTAGCCTTCCTTCTTGTAGGCTACCACGGGGTCGGTCTGGGCGTAAGCCCGCAGGCCAATGCCCTGCTTCAGGTCGTTCATGGCGTCGATCTGGTCCATCCAGTACTCGTCCACCACCCGGAGCATGATGACCCGCTCCAGCTCCCGCATGATGGGGGAGCCGAACTCCTGCTCCTTGGCCTGGTAGACGGCCTGCGCCTTGTCCAGAACCAGCTGGACGAGGCCCTCGGCGTCGTACTGGGAGAGCTCCTCGTCGGTGAGCATCAGCTCGCCGGCAGGAAGGAACATGGTGCGGAAGTGGGAAATGGCCTGCTGGAAGCTCTCGGCGTCCATGTGCTTCTGCTCGCCGATGTGGCCCTGGATGGCGTTTTCGATCATGGAGCGGAGCATGTTCTGGATGGAGGCCTGGAGGTCCTCTCCGTCCAGCACCTGACGGCGCTGCTTGTAGATGATCTCACGCTGGGTGTTCATCACATCGTCGTACTGGAGCACATTCTTACGGGTCTGGAAGTTCCGGGACTCCACCTGCTTCTGGGCGTTCTCAATGGCCCCGGAGAGCATCTTGGCGTCGATGGGGGTGTCCTCGTCCACACCCAGCTTCTCCATCATGTTCATCACCCGCTCAGAGCCGAACAGGCGCATGATGTCGTCCTCCAGGGACAGGAAGAACCGGGTCTCGCCGGGGTCGCCCTGACGGCCGGCACGGCCACGGAGCTGGTTGTCGATGCGCCGGGACTCGTGGCGCTCGGTGCCCAGGATAAACAGGCCGCCTACCGCCCGGACCTTGTCCGCCTCGGCGTGGATCTCGTCTTTATACTTGGCCTCTGCCTCGGAGAACTGCTTCCGGGCGTCCAGGATCTCCTGGTTGTCGGTCTCGGCAAAACCGGTGGCCTCGGCAATGAGCTCGTCGCTCATGCCGGCCTTTCGCAGGTCGGCCTTGGCCAAAAACTCCGCGTTGCCGCCCAGCATGATGTCGGTACCACGGCCGGCCATATTGGTGGCCACGGTGACGGCGCCGAACTTACCGGCCTGGGCCACGATCTCAGCTTCCTTCTCGTGGTTCTTGGCGTTCAGGACATTGTGCTTGATGCCCCGGCGTTTGAGAATTTCAGACAGCTCTTCGGACTTTTCAATGGATACGGTGCCCACCAGCACGGGCTGCCCCTTCTGGTGGCAGGCCTCAATCTGGTTGACAATGGCCCGGAGCTTGCCGGCGGTGTTTTTATAGACCACATCAGGATCGTCGATACGGGCCAGGGGCTTGTTGGTGGGGATCTCCACAATGTCCAGTTCGTAGATGGTGCCGAACTCCTCCTGCTCGGTCATGGCCGTACCGGTCATGCCGGAGAGCTTGTCGTAGAGACGGAAGTAGTTCTGGAAGGTGATGGTGGCCAAAGTCTTGGACTCGTTGGCCACTTCCACATGCTCCTTGGCCTCGATGGCTTGGTGGAGGCCCTCGTTATACCGCCGTCCGAACATGAGACGGCCGGTAAACTCGTCCACGATGATGACCTGGCCGTCCTTGACCACATAGTCGATGTCCCGCTTCATCACACCGTGGGCCTTGATGGCCTGGTTGATGTGGTGGGACAGGGTGGTATTTTCCATGTCGGCCAGGTTCTCCACCTGGAAGAACTGCTCGGCTTTCTGGATGCCCCGGGCGGTGAGAGTGGCGGTGCGGGCCTTCTCGTCCACGATATAGTCCGCGTCGATGTCCGTATCTTCCTCTTCCTTGTCATCCACCTTGGCGATGCGCTGGCACTTCAGACGAGAGACAAACTGGTCCACCACGGTGTACAGCTGGGTGGACTTCTCACCCTGGCCGGAGATGATCAGAGGGGTACGGGCCTCATCGATGAGGATGGAGTCCACCTCGTCCACGATGGCGAAGGCGTGGCCCCGCTGGACCAGCTCCTGGGAATAGATGGCCATGTTGTCCCGCAGGTAGTCAAAGCCGAACTCATTGTTGGTGCCATAGGTGATGTCGGCCTGGTAGGCGGCCTTCTTGGCCTCGCCCACCACTCCGTGGATGACCAGACCAACGGTCAGGCCCATGAAACGGTAGACCTTGCCCATCCACTCGCTGTCGCGCTTGGCCAGGTAGTCGTTGACGGTGACGATATGCACGCCCTTTCCGGTCAGAGCGTTCAGGTAGGCGGGAAGGGTGGCCACCAGGGTCTTACCTTCACCGGTCTTCATCTCGGCGATACGGCCCTGGTGCAGCACGATGCCGCCTACCACCTGGACCCGGTAGGGACGCATGCCCAGCACACGCCAGGCGGCCTCACGGCAGGCGGCAAAGGCCTCGGGCAGGATGTCATCCAAAGTTTCTCCGTTGGCAAGGCGGGCCTTCAGCTCCGGGGTCTTGGCCTGAAGCTGCTGGTCGGTGAGGGCCTTGTACTCCTCCTCCAGGGCGTCCACCTTGTCGGCAATGGGATAGATGGACTTCAGCTCACGCTGAGAGGAGGTGCCGAAGATCTTGGTAAACAGGCTCATTGGAAACACCTCTCGGTTGTAGATTTGCATCAAAATTTGCACATAGTGATACATTTTAAATAATCTCGCTAGAGTATATCACACTCAGGAGCAAGAAAAAAGAGCAAATTGTAAACTTTTACTGTAGGATTACCCAAAAAACTATAAAGCAGACGGCGGCAATCCGTGATTGGCGTATAAATGTACGCCGGGGATTGACAAATCCGGGCCGCTGTGGTATGGTGTATCACACAACTGAATAGAACAGACGAAGCGCCCAGGAAAACGGCCCAAGCGGCCTGCCGAAGGAGTAACACTCTCAGGTTTCCCCACGGGGATGAGGACTGGGCGCGGATGTAACTCTGGAGAAACTCGTTGAGTCGAGTGCCGAAGGTGCAAAGCGGCGGCAAAACTGCCCCGCCAATCTCTCAGGCAAAAGGACAGAGGAAAACAGATGCTTCCTGTAGGCGTCTGTTTGACACGCACATGTGTGGCGGTAAGCGTGTATTCTCCGGAGCGGTCGATTCTGTCGGTCGTTCTTTTTTTATTGTTTCAGGAGGGAGAAAAAACTATGTCAGAAGTCATTGCATCGGTGGAGGATGTACTCTACCCAATCGTCGCCAACATCAATGTGTACCTTTCCAACTATATTCTGGTCTTCCTGCTCATCGGCGTGGGCCTGTGGTACTCCATTAAAACCCACTTTGTCCAGGTGCGCTGTTTTGGGGAGGGCATTAAAAAGGTATTCGGGAACCTGTCTCTCAGCGGCGGAAAGCAGGAGCACGGCATGAGTTCCTTCCAGGCGCTGGCTACCGCCATCGCCGCCCAGGTGGGTACCGGCAATATCGTGGGCGCCTCGGGAGCCATCCTGGCCGGCGGCCCCGGCGCCATCTTCTGGATGTGGATCATCGCCTTCTTCGGCATGGCCACCATCTACGCCGAGGCCACCCTGGCCATCAAGACCCGCCGGAAGGATCCTGACGGCTCCTACCATGGCGGCCCTGTGTACTACATCACTACTGCCTTCCAGGGCGCATTCGGTAAATTCCTAGCCGGTTTCTTCGCCGTGGCCATTATTCTGGCCCTGGGCTTTATGGGCTGCATGGTCCAGTCCAACTCCATCGGCTCCACCTTCCAGACCGCCTTCGGCGTGCCCTCCTGGATTGTGGGCATCGTGCTGGTGGTGGTGTGCGGCCTGATCTTTGTGGGCGGCGTGCAGCGCCTGGCCGCGGTGACCGAGAAGCTGGTCCCCATTATGGCTGTTATCTTCCTGGTGGGCGGCCTGGCGGTTTTGGTCATGCGTGCCTCCTACATCCCCGCTACCTTTGCCATGATCTTCAAGTATGCCTTCCAGCCCCAGGCCATTATCGGCGGCAGCTTCGGCTACGCCCTGAAGGAGGCCATCAGCCAGGGCGCCAAGCGAGGCCTGTTCTCCAACGAGGCTGGTATGGGCTCCACCCCCCACGCCCACGCCCAGGCCAATGTGTCCGATCCCCACGACCAGGGTGTGGTTGCCATGATCGGTGTGTTTATGGACACCTTTATCGTGCTGACCCTGAACGCTCTTGTCATCATCTCCACCCTCTATACCCCTGACGGCCCTCTGGCTGAGTGCGGCGCCGCCGCGGCCAGCACCACCCTGAACAAGGCCAATCTGGCTCAGACCGCCTTCGGCAGCGTCATGGGCGCCGACGCGGGGGCCATGTTTGTAGCGGTGTGCCTGTTCTTCTTCGCCTTTTCCACCATCCTCAGCTGGAACCTGTTCGGCAAGATCAATGTGGTTTACCTGTTCGGCAGGAAGTCTACTAAGATCTATTCTGCCATTGCCCTGGTGTTTATCTTCCTGGGTACCCTCATGTCCAACGATCTGGTGTGGGAACTGACCGACATGTTCAATAACCTCATGGTCATTCCCAACGCCATCGGCCTGTTTGCCCTTACCGGCATGGTGGTCAGCTCCACCCACGGGGTGGGCGTAAAGGCCCCAAAATAACAGACCTGTTTCTGCCCGGCCTCCAAAGAGGCCGGGCTCAGCTTGTCAAAAAAGCCCTCCTGCAAGGAGTTCCGCCGCCCGCAGGCGGTGGAATAAAATGAGATCCCGTCATTTCCGGCGACATGCGCGTCGGAAATGACACTTCTCGCGCACGGTAGGCCGACTTTTCCGCAAGGAATCGAGGTCTACCGTGCGTGCGGCCTTTCTCGAAAAAGTGGCTGCGCCACTTTTTCGACAGCCTCTGCCCGGCCTCCAAAGAGGTCGGGCTTTTTTTCTTTACGCCGGGAGCGGGACATGGTATGATGAAGATAATTTCGGAAACAGTGAGGAATCGTCCATGGAGGCTAGAAAAAACAGTGTATACACCCTGGAAATTACCGGCTACACCGCCGAAGGAATGGGGGTGGCCCGGCTGGAAGGCCGGGTGGTCTTTGTACCCGGTACCATACAGGGGGAGCGGTGGAAGGTCCAGCTGCTGAAGGTCAACAAAAATGTGGCCTGGGGCCGGGGGACGCAGCTGATCGTCCCTTCGCCGGAGCGGGTGGAGCCGGACTGTCCCCTCTACGGCCGGTGCGGAGGCTGTCAGTTTCGGCATATGACCTATGAGGAAGAGCTGCGGGCCAAAAGACAGCGCATTCAGGATGCCCTCAGCCGCCTGGGGGGTGTGGAGCTGGAGCTGGGGCCCGTGCTGGGTGCGGAGGACATCTTCCGGTATCGCAACAAGGTACAGTTTCCGGTGTCCATGGAAAAACAAGGCCTGGCGGTGGGCTATTACCGCTCCCGGAGCCACGATGTGCTGGACGCCCCCGACTGTCCCCTGCAGCCCAAAAGCGTGACCGCTCTGCGGGCGGCGTTCAAAGGGTGGATGGAGGAGTACGAGGTTTCTCCCTATGAGGAAAAGACGGGCACGGGCCTTGTACGCCACCTCTATGTGCGTACCAACAGCAGGGGAGAGGCCCTGGTATGCGTGGTGGCCAACGGGAAAAAGCTGCCCCGGGAGGAAGAACTGGTACAGGCACTGAGAGGGGCGGAAGCGGGTCTTGCGGGCGTGGTGCTCAATGAGAATACCCGGTACACCAATGTGATTTTAGGGCAGGACTACCGCACTCTCTGGGGCCGGGACTGGCTGGAGGAGGAGCTGTGCGGCCTCACCTTCAGACTGTCGGTCCCCTCCTTCTTCCAGATTAACCGCCCCCAGACCCAGCGGCTCTACGCCCTGGCCCTGGAGTTTGCCCAGCTCAGCGGCGAGGAGACGGTGCTGGATCTGTACTGCGGCATCGGCACCATCTCTCTGGCCCTGGTCAAGGGGGCGGGGAAGGTCATCGGGGCGGAGATCGTCCCCCAGGCCATTGAGGACGCCAGGGCAAACGCCCGGCGCAATGGCCTTGAGAACGCGGAATTTTTCTGCGGGGACGCCGGAGCGGTGGCGGATAAACTGGCCCATGAGGGCGTGCGCCCCCATGTCATCTGTGTGGATCCGCCCCGGAAGGGCCTTGGGGAGGAAGTCCCCGCCATCCTGGCGGGAATGGGGCCAGGGAGAATCGTCTATGTCTCCTGCGATCCGGCCACCCTGTCCCGGGATGTGAAGCGCTTTGGAGCGCTGGGGTACCGGGCGGTGCGGGCCCAGGGAGTGGACCTCTTCCCCCGGTGCGCCCATGTGGAGACAGTGGTACTGCTGGAAAAGGAATAATGGACAGAAAGGAAGGAGCCACTCACTCTTGCGGCTCCTTCCTTTTTAATATGCTATTTCAGATCGCTCAGGCGGTTTCTTCCGGAGGGAGGATACGCCCGTCCTGGACCACGACCTTGCCGTTTTTGATGACGGTCTGGACATGGTTGCGGCCGAACTTGTAGACCACATCCTCAAAGGTCTCCACATCCAGAATCAGCAGATCGGCCACCTTGTCCACATCCAGTACGCCGCGGTCATTCAGAGTCAGCGCTCTGGCGGAGCCATAAGTGGCGGCCCGGAAGGCCTCGGCGGGGGAGAAGCGGTGCAGGCGGCAGGCCAGGACCAGAACCATCTGCATGGATTCCATCCAGCAGCCGGGGTTGCAGTTGGTGGCCAGAGCCAGGGTCATGCCGCAGTCCAGCATGGGACGGGGGTCCACCGGGTGGGGGTGGTGTACCGCGAAGTCGGTGCCGGGGAGGATGACCCCGACGACTCCGGCGTCCCGCATCTTGGGCAGAACGGACAGGGGGGTATAGTTCAGGTGGCCGGCATTGGCCATCTTCATCTCCGCGGCAAGGGCGGAACCGCCGATGTCGGAGTAGGCGTCGGTGTGGATGCAGGGGATCAGTCCGTGATCCCGGCCGCAGGAGAGGATCTTCTCCGCGTCAGCGGCGGTAAAGTGCCCCTCGTCCACCCATACATCGTTAAAGGAGGCCATGCGGAAGGCGGCCACCTGGGGGATCATATCCTGACACAGGTGATCAATGTACCAGTCCTTGTCCTTTCCTTCCTCCCAGCCGTGGGCCCCCAGGAAGGTGGGGACGATGTCCATGGGCAGGGTGGCGCTAAGCAGACGGTTGACCTCCAGCATTTTCATTTCAGAGGGCAGGGTGAGGCCGTAGCCGCTCTTGCTCTCAATGGTGGTGGTGCCCGTAATGAGCATGTTGCGCATTCTCCGCTCGGTTCTGGCCGCCAGTACCTCCACAGGCACATCCCGGGTCATATTGACGGAGGCGTAGATGCCGGTGGGGATGCCGTACTTTTCCAAAGTTTCGGGCCGGTCGTCAGTGAGCTTGATGGCGTATTCCGCCACCCGTGAGCCGCCGAAGACCACATGGGTATGGCAGTCCACAAAGCCGGGGGTGATGACCTTGCCGGTGGCGTCAATGCGCGTGACATCTTCCAGAGAACCGGCGGCCTGTTCCACTTCCTCTTTGGTACCGATGGCCTTGATTTTGTTGCCTTCAACATAGATCCAGCCGCCTTCCAGCATCCCCACATCGTGGTTGCTTTCCCCGCGCATGGTCAGCACCTGAGCGGCATTTTCAATCAGCAGCTTGTTTTCCTTTTGTTCCATACAGTTGGACCCCCTTGTGGAAAAGTATTAAACATGGGCGAAAAGGGCGACGCGCATAAGCGAGTCGCCCTTCCCGCTGAAGATAGGAAGAAAACGGTGAAGTTAAAGGTTAGCGGACATACTCGCCCTCGGGACCGAAGGTGACCTTGTCGGCGGGCTCCCACCAGAGAGGAATCTTGATGCTGTCGCCGCCGGCGATCTTGCCCTTGCCGTTGCAGACATCCTTGGCGGTCTGGTAACCGGCCTGAGCGTGACGGACCACGCCGATGCCGGAGTCGGTGACCATGCAGGCGCCCAGACGGAAGTCGGCCTCGTCGGTGCCGTCGGCGATCATGGTCACGCCGGTGTGGACGGCCTCGCCCATGGAGTAGTTGGCCTGGATGGCGATGAGGTCGCACATGGCGGCGCAGTCAAGCAGACCGTTGAGCATGGGCCAGTCGGAGATGTAGTCGCCGCCGTCGGGCATATTCTCGGACTCGAAGGTGGGGTTGACGATGGAGCCGGAGTCCAGGTTGTCCCGGGAGAAGGCCACGGGGCCCTTGATCTCGCCCTTCTTGATCAGGTCGTTGACGGCCAGACCGAAGCGGCGGCGCTCGCCGAAGCCCATGTAGCAGATACGGGCGGGGAGAGCCTCGATGGGCAGGTTCTTGCGGGCCAGGTTGATCCAGCGCTCTACCAGGGCGTCGCCCTTGCAGACTTCCAGAGCCAGGTCGTCCAGACGGGCCAGGTCGGCGGGATCGCCGGAGATGCAGGTCCAGCGGAAGGGACCGCGGCCCTCACAGAACAGGGGACGGATGTAAGCGGCCACAAAGCCTTCGATCTGCTTGGCCTCGGCCTCGGGCATGCCGGCGTCCATGCACTCCTTACGGATGCTGGTGCCGTACTCAAAGGCCTCAACGCCCCGCTTCTTGAACTCGATCATGGCGCGCAGCTGACGCTTCATGGTCTCACGGGCATCGGCCAGGTACTGCTCACGGTGCTCGCCGCGGTACACATCAGCCTGCTCGCCGGTATAGCCGGAGGGAATGTAGGAGATGGGGTCGTGGCAGGGGCACATCTCGGTGACCACGGCGGGGATGTAGTTCTTGGCCAGAGCCTCCTCGAAGATGTCGGCGGCATTGCCCACCACACCGATGGAGATGGGGTCGTCCTTGGCCACATGCTCCTGAGCGATCTTCCAGGCCTCGTCCAGAGAGTAGACCTTCATATCCATGTAGTTCTTGGAGATACGGCGGTCGATGACCCGCTCGTCAGCGTCGGCCAGAATGACCACAGCGCCGTGCATCTTGCCGGCCCAGGTCTGGTTGCCGCCCATGCCGCCGGCGCCGGCAGTCAGGAAGATCTTGCCGTGCATGTCGTTCTCCCAGCCCTTCTTCAGGACGATGGCGGACAGAGTCTCGAAGGTGCCCTCGATGACGCCCTGAGTGCCGATGTACTCCCAGGGAGCGGCGGTGTACTGGGCGAAGATGGTCAGGTTCTTGTCCTGCAGGTCATAGAAGCGCTCCCAGGTGGCCTTCATGATGTTGGTGGTAGCCATGACAACGCGGGGAGCCAGGTTGTGGGTCTTGAAGATGGCCACGGGCATGCCGGACTGGATGACCAGGGTCTCATCGTTCTCCAGAGTCTTCAGGGACTCGATGATGGCGTAGTAGGACTCCCAGTTACGGGCGCACTTGCCGTTGCCGCCGTAGATGACCAGCAGCTCGGGAATCTCAGCGTTCTCCATGTTGTTCTCCAGCATGCGCAGGATGGTCTCCTGCTTCCAGCCCTTGCAGCGCAGGGTGTCGGGCTGGTCAAAGCCGCCCCGCTGGGCCTTGACGGAGAAGAGTACCTCGGGCTTGCCGGGCTTGGGGGTAAACATATTGCCGCCGTTCATGGACATAGTGTGGTTCCTCCATTCAAAAAATTTTTATTCTCGTTTTCAGATTGTTCAGACATTTGCTGTCGCAGTTCACAAGTACAGCTATATCATACCCGCAGCCTGTCGATAGGCCGTCGATAAATTCGGCGTTTTTTATAATCTGTACAAAATTTTTCGTCGATTGGCCGGAAGCTTCCGTCGAATGGTGCGGAGCAATCGACACTGCATAGTTCGGCGAATAAAAAACAGAAAGGGCGAATGATTATTTTAAAGGTAAGACAGAGAGAAATGTTTGGAGCCGACTGATCCGGGAGAGACGACAATGGGAGGAGGGGAGGACACCAGGGGGATCAGAATGAAGGATGAGTGTGGAACAAAAGAAAAGAGAAAGCCCGGACGGGTGCGTTTTGGTTAAACGCCGGAGCAGGATGAGTTAAATTTTTAAATTCCTTCAATTTACCCTTGCATTAAAGGAATAAATTTGATACTCTTGTGTCAGCACAACGAGTAGCTTCACAAGTACGCAATGTAATACCAACAAAGACCGCCTGCCTGAGATGGAAGCGTCGGTCATGGTCGGTTGTTGCTTGCGGCGGGTGAGGCGTTTTTTATGTTCTCCTTCGTCGGCGAGCAGGCCGCGGAAGGAGATTTTTTATTATGAACCCGAATGTTGTGGAAGTGCTGAGCAAGATCATGGATTCCAATGACACGACCGTGGGCGGCGGCTCCGCTTCGGCCCTGTCCGGGGCGATGGCGGCCGGAATGATCGGCATGGTGGCCAAACTGTCCAAGAAGAAGCCGGTGAACTTTACGGTGGAGCAGTATGATGAAATTGCCGCTGAGTGCGACGAGCTGGTCGGGAAGCTCCAGGAGGGGTGCGTACGGGACACTGAGGCATATTGCATGATCGTAGATGCCTTTAAGCTCCCCAAGGGGACCGAGGAAGAGAAGGCGCAGCGCAGCGCAGCGGTTCAGGCAGCGGCCGTCAAGGCCGCGGAGGTGCCCCGGGACAACGGGAGGCTCAATGCCCGGGTGTTTGAGCTTGGCACCATGCTGAAGGGAAATTCCAACCCCGCCTGTCTGTCCGACCTGACCAGCGCCCTGTATCTCTCCCAGGGCGGGGTAAAAGATTGCGTGCTGAACATTCAGGCCAACCTGGGAATGATCAAGGACGAGAAGGTCCAGGCGGCCCTGAAAGAGGATATGCTGGAGCTGCTGCTTCAGGTCATCTGATGAAAAAAGCAGAAAAGAACTGAAACAAATTCAGAATATAAGAATGGGAGTGTTCAAAATGAAATGTTTGATGGCTGAGGTAAACTTTAGTGAGGGCAAAAATCAGGACCTGATCAATCAGGTCCGGGACGCCATGCTGGCCGGCGACCCCATCGATCTGATGGAGATCTCCTCTGATGAGAACCATAACCGCACGGTATTTACCTTCAAGGGTGAGCCCAAAGCGGTTCTGGAGGCTACCAAGCGCCTGTCCGCCAAGGCAGTGGAGCTCATTGACATGACCAAGCACACCGGTGCTCACCCCCGGATCGGCGCGGTGGATGTGGTTCCCTTTATTCCTGTGAAGGATGTGACCATTGAAGAGGCCCTGGAGATTTGCCGTGAGTACGGCAAGTTCATGGGCGAGCTGGGTGTGCCCGTCTACTACTATGAGGACGCCGCCACCTGTGAAGAGCGCAAGAGCCTGCCCAAGATCCGCAAGGGCCAGTACGAGGGCCTGGAGGAGAAGATGAAGGATCCCGCCTGGAAGCCCGACGAGGGCCCCTCTGAATTCAACGCCAAGAGCGGCGCCACCGTCACCGGCGTGCGCTTCCCCCTGGTTGCCTTCAATGTGAATCTTCAGACCAAGGATCTGGAGATCGGCAAGAAGATCGTCAAGGCGGTCCGTGCTGCTACCGGCGGCTATCAGTGTGTGCGCGCCATTGCCCTGGTGCTGGAGGACCGGGACGGAATCGTTCAGGTGTCCATGAACCTGACCAACTATGAGAAGACTCCCATCCACCGTGTGTTTGAGACCATCAAGAGCGAGGCCTCTCAGTACGGCGTTGGCGTGGTGGACTGTGACCTGGTGGGTCCCGTCCCTGTCTATGCCCTGCACGATGTGCTGAAGTTCTACCTGCGTACCCATAACTTCAAGCTGGAGCAGCTCTATATGTAAGGAAAAGCAGAGAAGATCAACCGGTAAATTTTATTAAATAAAAAGGATTTGAAGTGAAAAGCGAGGAGAATCGTCCGTATGGGCAATTCTCCTCGCTTTTTTTGAAAATAGTTTGCTTCAGGACGGGGGTATCCGGCTGGACAGACATATGGAAGTGTGATAAAATAAACTGACTTACTGCGAATACCACTTTTAGGTGGGAAAGCTGAAGCAGAGAGGTATCGTATATGTCTGAACAGAATAAAACGCCCGTCGGGCATCGGAACGGAGGCTTCAGCTCCTCCATCGGTTTTGTGATTGCCTGTGTGGGCTCAGCGGTTGGATTGGGAAATATCTGGATGTTTCCCTACCGCCTGGGAGAGTATGGAGGCGCGGCCTTTCTGATCCCTTATCTTCTGTTTGTGTTCCTGTTTGGCTGGGTGGGCCTGTCCGCTGAGTTCGGTATCGGCCGTCTGGCAGGGACGGGGACCATCGGCGCCTATGAGCGGTGTTTTCAGGAGCGCAATCCCAAGCTGAAAAAGCTGGGCAGTATCATCAGCTGGGTGCCGCTGATGGGCTCTTTGGGCATTGCCATCGGCTATGCCGTGATTATGGGCTGGGTGCTCAACTGTCTGGCCGGCTCCCTGTCCGGGGTGCTGCTCCGGTCCGATCCTGCGGAATTTTTCCAGGCGGCGGCAGTGGACTTTGGCAATCCCCTGTGGCATACAGTGGTGGTGCTGATTGTCTGCCTGGTGCTGATGTTCGGCGTGACCGCCGGGATTGAGAAGGTCAGCAAGGTGCTGATGCCCCTGTTTTATGTGCTGTTTTTGCTGCTGGCCATCTGGGTTGCCACCTTGTCCGGGGCAGGGGAGGGGTATCGGTTCCTGCTGGTACCCGACTGGTCCAAGCTGCTGGAGCCCTATACCTGGGTGATGGCCATGGGCCAGGCCTTTTTCTCCCTGTCCATCACCGGCTCCGGTATGATCGTCTATGGCGCCTACCTGGATAAAAAAGAGGACATCCCCAAAGCATCTATCCGTACGGCCCTGTTTGATACCATGGCTGCCCTTCTGGCGGCCTTTGCCATTATGCCTGCGGTGTTTGCGTATGATCTGGATGTGGCCAGAGGCCCCTCGCTGATGTTTGTCACCCTGCCTACGGTATTTCAGCAGATGCCCATGGGCCGGTTATTTGCGGTGTTCTTCTTTGTGTCCGTCATGTTTGCCGGATTGACCTCCCTGATCAATATGTTCGAAGCGGTGGCTGAGAGCTGGCAGAGCCACTTCAATCTGGGCAGAAAGACCGCTGTGCTCATCTGCTCAGCACTGACTCTGGGCGTAGGCATTTTTATGGAAGGAGAAGCCAGGGTAGGGTCCTGGATGGACTTTATTACCATTGTGGTAGTGCCCATCGGCGCGGTGCTGGGAGCCATTTCCATCTACTATGTATTGGGCTGGAAGAAGCTGCGCCGTGAGCTGGAGTGCGGCAGAGAGAAGCCACTGAGCCGGTTCTTCGGACCGGTGGGTATGTATCTCTATGTCCCCCTGACCATTCTGGTGGTCATCCTGGGATTTGCTTTTGGCGGGATTGGCTGAGTGGGTGTGCCGGATCCTGTGTAGAAAGGTGAGAGGTGGATGAAAAAGGAATATCATATTGATATGTGCAGCGGCCCGCTGGCCAGTAAGATTTTATTGTTTGCCATACCGCTGATTGCCTCAAGCGTGCTCCAGCTGCTGTTTAACGCGGCGGATGTGGTGGTGGTAGGCAAGTTTGCCGGAAAAGAAGCTCTGGCGGCGGTGGGGTCCAACACCTCGCTGATCAATCTGCTGATCAACCTGTTTGTAGGCCTGTCGGTGGGCGCCAATGTGGTGGTTGCGCGGGATCTGGGCGCCGGACGGCATGACCGGGTGAGAAAGGATATCCACACCACCATCACCCTGGCGCTGATCAGCGGCGTGGTGATGATGATCTTCGGAGTTATTATGGTGCGGCAGATGCTGGAATGGATGTCCTCTCCCACCGATGTGATCGATCTGGCCACGGTCTATCTGAGGATCTACTTCTTCGGCATGCCCGCCAATATGCTCTACAACTTCGGGTCCGCGATTCTACGGGCTGAGGGGGATACTCAGCGTCCCCTCTACTATCTGCTCTTTGCCGGGATCGTCAATGTGATTCTCAATCTGGTGTTCGTCATCATATTCCACTTGGATGTGGCCGGTGTGGCTCTGGCGACCATCGTTTCCCAGTACATCTCCGCAGTCCTGGTGCTGCGGTGCCTGATGCGGGAAAAGGGACCTCTTCACCTGGACCTGAGAGAGCTGGAGCTGAAACGGCTTGTGGTCATGCGGATTTTCCAGGTTGGACTTCCCGCTGGCTTCCAGGGTGTGGTGTTCGCCCTTTCCAATGTGGTGATCCAGTCCTCTCTGAACTCCTTCAATGATCCGGTGCTGGTGGCGGGCTCCTCGGCAGGGGCTAATATTGAGAGCTTCGTCTATGCCGCCATGAATGCCTTCTACCAGTCGGCCATTACCTTTGTGGGACAAAATTACGGTGCGGGCAAGTGCGACCGGGTGGACCGGGTGGCAAAGCTGTGCCTGACATTTGTAATCGTCACCGGCCTGATTCTGGGAAACATGGCGTACATTTTCGGCGACACACTGGCCGGGTTCTATGTGCAGCCGGGGGAGGACGATGTGATTGCCCAGGCAGTGGTCCGTATGGGCTTTATCGCCCGGTTCTATTTCATCTGCGGTATCATGGATACCATGGTAGGCGTGCTCCGCGGCCTGGGGTACTCGGTGATCCCCATGGTGGCCTCCCTGGTGGGAGCCTGTGGCCTTCGGCTTGTGTGGGTGGCTACCGTGTTCCAGGTTTACACCACCCCTGCCAGCCTGTACATCTCTTATCCCATTACCTGGGGCATTACCGCGATGGTCCACATTGGATTCTTCCTGTTCGTGAGAAAACGCGCCTACGCCAGAGTGAAGAGCAGCGGCGCGGCCTATCTGGCCACAGAGGGAGAGCACCCGGAAATCAAGAAATAAAGCAAAATCCGCCGGCAAGAGCTGCCCGGCGGATTTTTTATATACATATAGAAGTCCGTCCATCACCATGTAGGACGGCATCCTGTTGGGACACAGACAGTGATAAACTTTCTTACGCGGGAGAAGCTTAAAGAGCGCCTGCAAGGGCGGAAGAGCGGATCAAAAAATTCCCCCGGAGCTTTGGCTCCGGGGGAGTTCTCATAGAACAGATGTCACACAATGCGGCGGGCGCCTACATAACCGGAGGAGATGTAGGGATCATTCAGATCACTGATGATCACGCCTACGCCGGGGGTAGAGGCGTGCACATACTGGTTGTTGCCGATGTAGATTCCCACATGGGAGGCAGCCTTGGTGGAACCGTTCTGGCGGAACATCACCAGATCGCCGGGCTGCAGCTGGCTCTTCTCTACGGCGTAGCCGTTGCTGAGCTGGTTGGAAGCGGTGCGGTTGATGCTGTAACCGAACTGAGCGTACACATAGTAAGTAAGGCCGGAGCAGTCAAAGCCCTTGGGGGAGCTTCCGCCGTATACATAGGGATAACCCACAAACTGCAAAGCGTAATTGGCGATCTCCTGGCCCTTGCCGGACTGGGAGGCGGCGGAGGCGTCCACCTCTTTCACATACTCGGCGCTGATGTAGCCGGAGTCAATCTTGTACCAGCCGTTCTCGGCGGTGGCCTTCAGAATCTGGCCGGAGCGGACAGAGCCGACTTTGTCATAGCTGGTCCCTGGGCCGGAGCGGACATTCAGTACGGAAGTGGTGACCTGAACATACACGGGCTCGGCCTCCACGGGGAGGGAAGCGGCCTCGGCCTCGTTGACCACCAGATAGTCGCCGGAGACATAGCCCTTGGTGCCGTCCACGCTGATCTGATACCAGCCGTTTTCCACGCTGGTCAGCACCTCAACGGTGGTTCCGTGGGACAGCTGGGTGAGAATCTCACCGGTGGTATCGGCCTGGGACCGGACCCGGAGGGTGGAGCCCTCGGTGTTGACCGTGCCGGAAACAGCCAGGGCCGGAGTGATCATGGCGCCCAGCAGAAGTACGCTGACAGTCATTCGAACGGCGGAACGGGGAAAATGCATGACGGGTGTCCTCCTTTTATCTGTGTGTACATCAGGTGGATGGTTCGTGGGGAGAGAGGGGGATTATTTCCCGCTCAGAGCCCGTTCCAGCCAGACGGAAGCCACATCCATGGCGGCGTACAGGCTGTCCTTTTCACTTTTCTTGACCACCCGGTCCCGGCTTTTCAGATCGGGATCGGTGAGCTGAAGCTGTACGGAGACTTTATCCGCCACGGGCAGGTCGCCCTGCTGCTTGGTGGACAGGACCTGAAGCATGATGATGTACTTCTCGGCCATGGTTCCGTAGTAAATAAGGTTGCCCTTGCGGCGCAGGGGATGACCTTTATAGGTGAGAGGAATGTTTTCTGCTGACATAAGGGCCTCCTGGTAAATGAGTGATTACAAAACTTGTAACCGAATTGTAACATATTTACGGGAGGATGTCAAATCATTTTAAAAAGAATCTTCATTTAAATTTAATATCGTCAAAATGTGGAAAAAAACGGGATGGGCCTTGACAGCCCATCCCGTATATGTTAGAATAAAATGCTTTCTTGTCCGCGGAGAGAGCGGCTACTCCCCCATCATCGGTGAAGTAAGTCTAACATGTCATGGAAGAAAAGGCAAGACAGGGTGGGAAGAAAACGCCCACATGGCCGGGTGTGCGGAAAGATGAGGGATGGCCGGAATTGTGCACAATGACGGCAAAACCCCCGTTTTTCCTGACATCCGGCGAGGAAAAGTAAGAACCAACCGTGAATTCAGAAGAAAGCGAGTGGATTTTTTAGCATGGTCGTGAAGGATGTAATGTATGGCAAGACTCCCCGAAAGAGTTTTGCCCGGTACCAGGAAATTCTGGAAATGCCCAACCTGCTTGAGGTCCAGAAAACTTCCTACCAGTGGTTTCTGGATACCGGTCTGCGGGAGGTGTTCAAAGATGTGGGCGCCATCGTGGACTATGCCGGTAACCTGGAACTGACCTTTGTGGACTTCTCCATGGACGAGAAGCCCAAGTATGATGTGGAGGAGTGCAAGGCCCGGGACGCCACCTACGCCGCTCCCATCAAAGTGAAGGTCCAGCTGCGCAACACCCAGAACAACCAGATCAACGAGCAGGAGATCTTTATGGGGGATTTCCCCATCATGACCCAGGCCGGCACCTTTGTCATCAATGGCGCCGAGCGTGTCATCGTCTCCCAGATCGTCCGTTCTCCCGGTATGTACTACGCCCGCACCGCGGACAAGGCGGACAATCTGACCTTCGCCACCACTGTGATTCCCTACCGGGGCGCCTGGCTGGAGTATGAGACCGACCTGTCCGACATTTTCTATGTCCGCATCGACAAAAACCGCAAGCTGCCCATTACCTGCCTGATCCGGGCCCTGGGTCCCCGCACCGACTCGGAGATCATTGAGATGTTCGGCGAGGACGAGCGGATTCTGGCCACTCTGGAAAAGGACGCCTGCAAGACCTATGAAGAGGCCCTGCTGGAGATCTACCGGAAGCTGCGTCCCGGCGAGCCCCCCACGGTGGATACCTCCAAGAGCCTGCTGGAGGCCACCTTCTTCGATCCCCGTCGTTACGATCTGTCCATGGTGGGCCGGTATAAGTTCAACAAGAAGATGGCTCTGTGGAACCGCCTGTCCGGCCACAAGCTGGCCCAGCCCGTGGCCGACCCCCGCACCGGCGAGATCATCGCTGAGGCCGGTGAGGTCCTCACCCGTGAGCGGGCCAAGGAACTGGACAACCGGGGCGTGAACGAGGCCGTGCTGGACATGGACGGCAAGCTGGTCAAGGTGTTCTCCAACAACATGGTCCATCTGGAGGACTTTGTGGACTTCGATCCCGCCGAGGTGGGCGTGGATGAGATGGTATCCTTCCCCGCCCTGTGCTCCCTGCTGGACCAGTACTCCGGGGAGGAGCTGAAGGACGCCATCCGGGAGCACCTGGACGACCTCATTCCCAAGCACATCACCGTGGAGGACATCATGGCCTCCATCAACTACCTCAACTGCCTGGCTCACAGCGTGGGCACCCCCGACGACATTGACCACCTGGGCAACCGCCGCCTGCGCTGCGTGGGCGAGCTGATCCAGAACCAGTTCCGCATCGGCTTTTCCCGTATGGAGCGGGTCATCCGGGAGCGCATGACCACTCAGGACCTGGATGTGGTCACCCCCCAGAGCCTCATCAATATCCGCCCTGTCACCGCCGCCATCAAGGAGTTCTTCGGGTCCAGCCCCCTGTCCCAGTTCATGGACCAGACCAACCCTCTGGCAGAGCTGACCCATAAGCGCCGTCTGTCCGCTCTGGGCCCCGGCGGTCTGAGCCGTGACCGGGCCTCCTTCGATGTCCGTGATGTTCACTACAGCCACTATGGCCGTCTGTGTCCCATCGAGACCCCCGAAGGTCCCAACATCGGCCTGATTTCCTACCTGGCCTCCTACGCCCGCATCAACCGCTTCGGCTTTATCGAGGCCCCCTACCGGAAGGTGGATAAGGAGACCGGCAAGGTCACCGATGAGATCGAGTATATGACCGCCGATGTGGAGGACGAGTACACCATTGGCCAGGCCACCGAGCCTCTGGACGAGAACGGCTGCTTTGTGAACGAGCGTATCACCTGCCGTCACCGCAACGAGACCATCTCCGTGGACCGCCACCAGGTGGACTATGTGGATGTGTCCCCCAAGATGATGGTGTCCGTGGCTACCGCCATGATCCCCTTCCTCCAGAACGACGACGCCAACCGCGCCCTGATGGGCGCCAACATGCAGCGTCAGGCCGTGCCCCTGCTGCGCCCCGAGGCCCCCATTGTGGCCACCGGCCAGGAGCACAAAAACTGCATTGACTCCGAGGTGGCCATCCTGGCCGAGGGTCCCGGTACCGTCACCAAGGTGTCCGCCCGGTATATCACCGTGGCCTACGACAACGGCGAGACCAAGGAGTACCGCCTGACCAAGTACCTGCGCTCCAACCACACCACCTGTATCAACCAGCGGCCCATTGTGGACGCGGGCCAGCGGGTGGAGTTCCAGGATGTGCTGGCCGACGGCCCCTCCACCGACCACGGCGAGATCGCCCTGGGCCGGAACATTCTCATGGGCTTTATGACCTGGGAAGGTTACAACTACGAGGACGCCATCCTGCTCAATGAGCGCATGGTGAAGGACGATGTCTTTACCTCCATTCACATTGAGGAGTACGAGACCGAGGCCCGGGACACCAAGCTGGGTCCCGAAACCATCACCCGTGACATCCCCAATGTGGGCGAGGACGCCCTGAAGGATCTGGACGAGCGCGGCATCATCCGCGTAGGCGCCGAGATCCGCGCCGGGGACTATCTGGTGGGCAAGGTCACCCCCAAGGGCGAGGCCGAGGCCACCGCGGAGGAGAAGCTGCTCCGGGCCATCTTCGGCGAGAAGGCCCGTGAGGTCCGTGACACCTCTTTGAAGGTGCCCCACGGCGAGGCCGGTATTGTGGTGGATGTGAAGGTGTTCACCCGGGAAGCCGGCGACGAGCTGGGCCCGGGCGTCAATCAGGTGGTCCGTGTCTATATCGCCCAGAAGCGTAAGATCTCCGTGGGCGACAAGATGGCCGGCCGTCACGGCAACAAGGGCGTTGTCTCCCGCATCCTGCCGCAGGAGGATATGCCCTTCCTGCCCGACGGCACCCCGCTGGACATCGTGCTGAACCCCCTGGGCGTGCCTTCCCGTATGAACATCGGTCAGGTGCTGGAGGTCCACCTGGGCTACGCCGCCAAGACCCTGGGCTGGAAGGTGGCCACCCCCATTTTCAACGGCGCTACCGAGGAAGATATTCAGGAGTGCCTGAAGATGGCGGGTCTTGCCCGGGAGGTGGGCAAGGATGAGCCCCTCATCGGCAAACAGCTCTACCTGGCCGACGAGACTCAGGAGGACGGTATGCGTGCTCTCACCCCCGAGGAGATGGCCGACAACAAGCAGGTGGCCGAATGGCAGAGCCAGGGCCTGCTGCGCCTGGTGGACGGCAAGAACTGGCTGTATGACGGCCGTACCGGACGGCGGTTTGACAACCCCGTCACCGTGGGCTATGTGTACTTCCTGAAGCTGCACCACCTGGTGGACGACAAGATCCACGCCCGTGCCACCGGCCCCTACTCCCTGGTCACCCAGCAGCCTCTGGGCGGCAAGGCCCAGTTCGGCGGCCAGCGCTTCGGCGAGATGGAGGTGTGGGCTCTGGAGGCCTACGGCGCCGCCTATACCCTCCAGGAGATCCTGACCGTCAAGTCCGACGATGTCACCGGCCGTGTGAAGACCTACGAGGCCATTGTCAAGGGCCTCAATGTGCCCAAGCCCGGCGTACCTGAGTCCTTCAAGGTTTTGATCAAGGAGCTGCAGTCCCTGTGCCTCGACATCCGGGTGCTGGATGACCAGGGCAACGAGATCGAGCTGAAGGACGACGATGACGACGGATACCAGCCCGTCCGGGACGACTACTATGACCGGGACGATGACTTCGGCTATCAGAGCGATGCCGACTTCGCCTCTGCCGGCGGCTTCACCTTCAAGGGTGAGAGCGACGACGACGATTTGACCATTGAGACTTCCGATGAGGACGGGGACGACTCCATGTTCGCCTCGGAAGATGACTATAACTGAGAAAGGGAGGAGAAGATACAATGAGTTACGCTGAGTTTGACGCCATCCGAATTGGCATCGCCTCCCCTGAGCAGATCCGCGAGTGGTCCTACGGCGAGGTCAAGCGCCCTGAGACCATTAACTACCGCACTCTGAAGCCCGAGAAGGACGGATTGTTCTGCGAGAAGATCTTTGGCCCCACCAAGGACTGGGAGTGTAACTGCGGCAAGTACAAGAAGATCCGCTACAAGGGTAAGATCTGCGACCGCTGCGGCGTAGAGATCACCAAGGCCAAGGTCCGTCGTGAGCGCATGGGCCATATCGAACTGGCCGCCCCCGTCTCCCACATCTGGTACTTCAAGGGCATCCCCTCCCGGATGGGCCTGCTGCTGGACATCAGCCCCCGGATTCTGGAAAAAGTCCTGTACTTTGCCGCCTATATCGTCATTGACCCCGGCTTTACCCCCCTGTCCAAGAACCAGATTCTCTCCGAGAAAGAATACCGTGACATGCGGGAGAAGTACGAGGACGACTTTGACGCCGGCATGGGCGCCGAGGCCGTGAAGAAGCTGCTCCAGCAGATCAACCTGGAGGAGCTGTCCGACCAGCTGCGCAAGGAGCTGAAGGACGCCTCCGGCCAGAAGAAGGCCCGCATTGTCAAGCGTCTGGAGGTTGTGGACGCCTTCCGTCTGTCCGGCAATAAGCCCGAGTGGATGATCATTGATGTGCTGCCCGTCATCCCCCCTGAGATCCGGCCCATGGTGCCCCTGGACGGCGGACGGTACGCCTCCTCCGACCTCAATGACCTCTACCGCCGGGTCATCAACCGCAATAACCGCCTGAAGCGCCTCATTCAGCTGAAGGCCCCCGATATCATCGTCCGCAACGAGAAGCGCATGCTTCAGGAGGCCGTGGACGCCCTTATCGACAACGGCCGCCGTGGCCGTGCGGTCACCGGCGCCAACAACCGCGCCCTGAAGTCCCTGTCCGATATGCTGAAAGGCAAGCAGGGCCGCTTCCGTCAGAACCTGCTGGGCAAGCGTGTGGACTACTCCGGCCGTTCCGTTATCGTGGTAGGCCCCAGCCTGAAGATCTATCAGTGCGGCCTGCCCAAGGAGATGGCCATCGAGCTCTTCCGCCCCTTCGTCATGAAGAAGCTGGTGGACGACGGTCTGGCCAACAACATCAAGGCCGCCAAGAAGATGGTGGAGAAGGGCGAGGCCGCCGTGTGGGACGCCCTGGAGTTTGTGATCAAGGATCACCCCGTCATGCTCAACCGTGCCCCTACCCTCCACCGCCTGGGTATCCAGGCATTCGAACCCGTACTGGTTGAGGGCCGGGCCATCAAGCTGCACCCCCTGGTGTGTACCGCCTTCAACGCCGACTTCGACGGCGACCAGATGGCAGTCCATGTGCCCCTGTCCGCCGAGGCCCAGACCGAGGCCCGGGTGCTCATGCTCTCCGCCAACAACCTGCTCCGTCCCCAGGACGGCGGCCCTGTCACCATCCCCTCTCAGGATATGATCCTGGGCGCCTATTACCTCACCTATGTCCGCGAGGAAGGGGATGTAAACCACTGCTTTGCCGACAAGGACGAGGCCATGCTGGCCTACGACGCCGGTGTTGTCACCCTCCACACCCCCATCCAGGTACGCATGTACCGGGAGATCGACGGGGTGATGGAGCACAAGCTGGTGAAGACCACCGTGGGCCGCCTCATCTATAACGAGGCCATTCCTCAGGACCTGGGCTTTGTGGACCGTACCGATCCCGAGACCATGTTTGACCCGGAGATCAACTTCGTGGTGGGCAAGAAGCAGCTGGGCAAGATCATTGACCGGTGCATCACCAAGCACGGCTTCACCGTCTCCGCCGGCGTACTGGACGCCATCAAGGACCTGGGCTATCACTACTCCACCCTGGGCTCCCTTACCGTGGCCATCGCCGACATGACCGTACCCCCCAAGAAGTACGACCTGATCCACGAGACCGAGCAGGAGATCATCAAGATCGACCGGCAGTACCGCCGTGGTCTTATCACCAACGACGAGCGCTACCGCCTGTCCGTGGCTGCCTGGGAAAAGACCACCAAGGATGTGACCGACGCCCTGCAGGAATCCATGGACCAGTACAACCCCATCTTCATGATGGCCGACTCAGGCGCCCGTGGTAGTATGGCTCAGATCCGTCAGCTGGCCGGTATGCGCGGCCTGATGGCCGATACCGCCGGCCGTACCATTGAAATCCCCATCAAGGCCAACTTCCGTGAGGGCCTGTCTGTTCTGGAATACTTCATCTCCTCCAGAGGCGCCCGAAAGGGCATGGCCGATACCGCTCTGCGTACCGCCGACTCTGGTTACCTGACCCGCCGTCTGGTGGATGTCTCCCAGGAGGTCATCATCCGTGAGGACGACTGCGGCACCGACGACGGCATCGAGGTCAGCGAGATCGAGGAGCACGGCCAGGTCATTGAGACCTTCGCCGAGCGCGTCCACGGCCGCTACCCCTCCCACGACATTGTGGATCCCACCACCGGTGAGGTCCTGTTCACCCGGGACACCATGCTCCGCAAGGACGATGCCGCTGTTCTGGAGGCCCACGGCATCCACGCCGTCAAGATCCGCTCCGTGCTCACCTGCCGGGCCCGCAGCGGCGTGTGCGCCAAGTGCTATGGCATCAACCTGGCCATCGGCGAGCCTGTGGGCGCCGGCGAGGCCGTTGGCATCATCGCCGCTCAGTCCATCGGCGAGCCTGGTACCCAGCTGACCATGCGTACCTTCCACACCGGCGGCGTGGCCGGCGGCGACATCACCCAGGGTCTTCCCCGAGTTGAGGAACTCTTTGAGGCCCGCAAGCCCAAGAAGATGGCCCAGCTGGCCGAGATCGGCGGCCGGGTGTCCATCGAGGAGACCAAGCGCAATGTCATGTGCAACCTGACCATCACCGCCGACGACGGCGAGGTAGTCACCTACGCCCTGCCTTACTCCGCCGGTATCAAGGTGAAGGACGGCGACACCGTGGAGAAGGGCTTCCAGCTCACCGAGGGCGCCCTGTCTCCCCACGAAGTGCTGCGCATTCGCGGGCTGTCCGAGTGCCACAACTATCTGATCCGCGAGGTTCAGAAGGTGTACCGTCAGCAGGGCGTTGACACCAACGACAAGCACATCGAGGTCATTGTCCGTCAGATGATGCGTAAGGTCCGGGTGGAGGACGCCGGAGATTCCAACCTGCTGTCCGGCTCTACTGTGGACATCATCGAGTTCCTGGACGCCGAGCAGGCGGTGAAGGACCGCATTGCCGCCGGGGAGAAGAATGAGATGGGCGAGGAGCTGCGCCTGCCCACCTGCACCCGTCTGCTCATGGGTATCACCAAGGCCTCTCTGGCCACCGAGTCCTTCCTGTCCGCCGCCTCCTTCCAGGAGACCACCAAGGTGCTCACTGAGGCCGCTATTAAGGGTAAGGTAGACCACCTCCAGGGCCTGAAGGAGAATGTCATCATCGGTAAGCTGATCCCCGCCGGTTCCGGCCTGGCTCAGTACCGCAAGGAGGACATGATCGACGACGAGGGCAACCTGCTGGGCGACGAGTCCCAGGTCCAGGCCGCTCCCGCTCCTGTGGAACGGGACGAGGATGACGACGACGATCTGGAGCTGGACCTGTCCGACCTGGGTGAGATGGTGCTGGAGAGCGCCCCTCAGGACCAGGACAACTGAGCCTGCCAGTCTCTGGCATCCTTAAATCAATAAAAAATCGTCCTGCCGGTATCCGGCAGGACGATTTTTTATTCAGCTGATTTCGATGGCGCTGACGGGGCAGCTCTCCGCCGCCTCCTGGATCTGGCCTTCCTGTTCGGGGAAGATCTCGTCCCGGGCGGCGGCCACCCCCTCGTCGGTCATGGTAAACACATCGCCGCACATGCTGGCGCACAGGCCGCAGCCGATACAGTTTCCGTTCACATGGACAGTCACAGGAATATCCCTCCTTTAAATTGGGTTTTCCTAGTATGCCGTGAAACAGAAAACATTATTCAAAGGTTCCCAGAAACAGGGGGACGCCATTTTTCAGATCCACAATGCCGTAGAGGAAGGGGCGATTAAAAATCAGAGTGAGGCCATCCATCGAAGCGGCGGAGCCGCTGGCAGCTTCCACCACAGTGGCGGCGGCCGCCTCGGTGCCCTTCTCATTGACTTCGATTTTAGCGGCGTGGATGACCTGGGAGATGTAATATCCGTAGGGGTCGTCTCCCAGCAGGGAGAAGTCGGCGGCATCCGGGTCAAAGGCCCGCTCCAGTCCCAGGGCGGACAGACTGTCCTGGAGCGTTCCGTTCCACTCCTGCTCAAACTTGGGCAGACCCAGAGTAAGAAATTCGGACTCATCTCCGGACAAAATGAGTTCAGAGAGCTCTTCCCCCTCCAGGGAGCTCAGCCAGTCGTCAAAGTCAGGAGCGTCGGGGTACACACCGGGCATCAGGGCGAAGAAGCCCAGGCGCCCGTCGTCGTAGGGGAGAAGGACACCTTCGCAGCCCTCGCCGGTAAGATAGGGGAAGGACAGGAAGTGGTGGTTGAGAAAATCCTGCCGCTCCACAGAGCCGTCCTGGTGGGTGAAGTCCCGGGGGCCGGTGTTCTGGGGGTCAAATTCCAGGGCCCAGGTGTTTTTTAAATATAGGGCGTTGACCAGCAGAGCAGCGACGCTCTCATCAAAGGGCTTTGAGACGATCTGGGGGATCATGCCCTTTGTGTGCCCGGACACCCAGCCGTTGAGCTTGTCCACAATATCCGGGGCGGACAGGTCCTCTTGAAAGGCCTGAGCGTCAAAGATCCCGGCGCATTTGCCGATAAAATCCTCGCGGATCTGTCCCTCCGGGTCCACCCAGACACTGTTGGCGATGCTGGACTGGGTGGAACCACCTGGATTGGTATAGTCCTCCATCAGCTGAGCGCAGGTTGCGTTCAGCTCATCCAGAGAGGCTCCGCCGCCAAAGACCTGTTCAAAGGCCGCTAAAGTCTCTCCCTGAGCCCCGTTGGCTGCCATGGACAGGGCCAGCGCCACAGAGAGAGGGGAGAGGAGGACGGAGCCCTCCTTCTGCTCCTGGCGCGCGGACTGGAGCAGACGCAGGCCGAAGGCGGACAGCGCGCCGGACACCTGGGGACTGGCGGCGGGGGAGACCGTGATCTCCCTGGCGGTCAGCTGCTGGGCCTGGACCGGGTGAGAACAGCCTCCGGTGAAAGCCAGGACGCAGACGAGAAGAAGTGATAATATCCGTTTCATATCTGATCCCTCCAAATGTTAGAACACGCGGTAAAACATCCTTCTGCCCATCAAGACGCAGATTTTTCCCAGAGGTTGCGCCGGGGACAAAATTTATGTGGGGAAGCCCCAGGTACAGCAGAAAAAAACATGGATTTCAAACCAAATTTATCTTGACGGGGCCGATGTTCAATGTTATAATTTCAACTTGCGGTGGTAGGGGCAAGTATGCCCTTTTACCCGATGATGACTTCGTATAGACGAGGAGGAGGGCACCGAAGTGATCCAGGAACTCAGCACACCAAACAAGGTGGTGGGAGCCAAGCAGGTGCGCCGCGCCCTGAAGGACGGACGGGCTGCAAGGCTCTATATGGCCATGGATGCCGACCCCAGGCTGCTGCAGCCTCTGGTCCAGGCGGCCGTCAATCAGCAGGTGCCTGTGCAGCAGGTAGCCACCATGAAGGAACTGGGCGGTGCCTGCGGCATCGCCGTGGGCAGCGCGGTGGCGGCGCTGCTGAAATAAACCGCCGATTTTTTCCGGTTTTAGCAGAATCAGGAATAAATGATTCCGATTTTGTTAAAATATATTACGCCCCACATGGGGCAGAAATCGAGAAAGGAGGAAAATTAATGCCTACTTTTAACCAGCTGGTACGCAAGGGCCGCGCTCAGGTGGCCTACAAGTCCACTTCTCCTGCTCTTCAGCATGGTCTGAACACCCTGAAGAATAAGAGCACTGATCTGCCCTCTCCCCAGAAGAGAGGTGTCTGCACCGCTGTGCGTACTTCCACCCCCAAGAAGCCTAACTCCGCTCTTCGTAAGATCGCCCGTGTTAAGCTGACCAACGGCATGGAAGTCACCGCCTATATCCCCGGTGTGGGCCACAACCTGCAGGAGCACTCTGTGGTCATGATCCGCGGCGGCCGTGTCAAGGACCTGCCCGGCGTGCGTTACCACATCATCCGCGGCACTCTGGATGCCCAGGGCGTTAACGGCCGTATGCAGGGCCGTTCCAAGTACGGCGCCAAGCGTCCCAAGGCCGGCAAGAAGTAATTTTACGCCGTAAAATTATTTCACCTGAATTTGCATTGTGCGTTTGCGCAAGGCAAAATCGCCTTGCCGAGCGTTTACCTATATAATATATGGGCAGACCTCGGACAGGCATTACACGGAACAGAAAATGTTTCGAGTACCTATGATTTCTAATTTTATAAGAAGGAGGGAAGCAAAGTGCCCAGAAGAGGAAATGTACCCAAGCGGGAGGTTCTGCCCGATCCGCTTTACAACTCCGTCCTGGTTACCAAGCTCACCAACAGCATCATGCTGGACGGTAAGAAGGGCGTGGCACAGAAGGTTGTCTACGGCGCCTTCGACATCATCAAGGAGAAGACTGAGAAGGACCCCATGGAGGTCTACACTCAGGCTCTGGAGAACATCATGCCTTCCCTGGAGGTTAAGGCCCGCCGTGTGGGCGGCGCCACCTACCAGGTGCCTATCGAGGTTCGCCCTGAGCGGCGTCAGACCCTGGGTCTGCGCTGGCTGACCACTTATGCCCGTGCCCGCGGTGAGAAGACGATGAAGGAGCGCCTGGCCGGCGAGATTATGGACGCCGCCAACAACACTGGCTCTGCCGTGAAGAAGCGCGAAGACACCCATAAGATGGCCGAGTCCAACAAGGCGTTCGCTCACTACCGCTGGTAATCCAAAAGGAGACGAAGTATGCCTAGAAAAGTTTCTTTGGAGAATACCCGTAATATTGGTATCATGGCCCACATCGACGCGGGCAAGACCACTACTACTGAGCGTATTCTGTATTACACCGGCGTCAACTACAAGATCGGCGAGACCCACGAGGGTACCGCCACCATGGACTGGATGGCTCAGGAGCAGGAGCGCGGCATCACCATCACCTCCGCCGCCACCACCTGTTACTGGAAGGGAACCAAGAATCAGTTCCCCCAGACCCGTATCAACATCATTGACACCCCGGGCCATGTGGACTTCACTGTTGAGGTGGAGCGTTCCCTGCGCGTGCTGGACGGCTCCGTTACCGTTCTGTGTGCCAAGGGCGGCGTGGAGCCCCAGTCCGAGACCGTTTGGCGTCAGGCTGACCACTATAAGGTCCCCCGGATGATCTATGTCAACAAGATGGACATCATGGGCGCCGACTTCTACAATGTGCTCAACATGATCCACGACCGTCTGAAGTGCAATGCCGTGCCTATCCAGCTGCCCATCGGCAAGGAGGAGACCTTCAAGGGTATCATCGACCTGGTGGAGATGGATTCCGACATCTACTACGACGAGATGGGCAAGGACATGCGTGTGGAGCCCATCCCCGAGGATATGATGGAGCTGGCCCAGGAGTACCGCACCAAGCTGCTGGACGCCTGCGCCGACATTGACGAGGAGATCATGATGCTGGTGCTGGACGAGCAGCCCGTGCCCCAGGATATGATCCGCCGGGCCCTGCGTAAGGGCACCATTGAGAACCTGCTGGTCCCTGTGACCTGCGGTACCTCTTACAAGAACAAGGGTGTGCAGAAGCTGCTGGACGCCATCGTGGACTATATGCCCTCTCCCGTGGACATCCCCCCCATCGAGGGTATCAACCCCGAGACTGAGGAGGAGGACCACCGTCCCGCTTCCGATGAGGCTCCCTTCTCTGCTCTGGCCTTCAAGATCGCCACCGATCCCTATGTGGGCCGGCTGTCCTTTGTACGTGTGTATTCCGGTGTTCTGAACACCGGTACCACCGTGCTGAACAGCACCAAGAACCAGAAGGAGCGCATCGGCCGTATCCTGCAGATGCACGCCAATCACCGTGAGGATATCGAGTGCTGCTACTCCGGCGACATCGCCGCCGTAATCGGCCTGAAGAATTCCACCACCGGTGATACCCTCTGTGACGAGAAGCACCCCATCATCCTTGAGTCCATGGAGTTCCCCGAGCCCGTAATCCGCGTGGCCATCGAGCCCAAGACCAAGGCCGGCCAGGAGAAGATGGGCATCGCCCTGATGAAGCTGGCCGAGGAGGACCCCACCTTCAAGACCTACACTGACGAGGAGACCGGCCAGACCATCATCGCCGGCATGGGCGAGCTCCACCTGGAGATCATCGTGGACCGTCTGCTCCGTGAGTACAAGGTGGAGGCCAATGTGGGCGCTCCCCAGGTTGCTTACAAGGAGACCATCAAGAAGAGCGTGGAGCAGGACACCAAGTATGCCCGTCAGTCCGGCGGTAAGGGACAGTACGGTCATGTCAAGATCCGTCTGGAGCCCAACGAGTCCGGCAAGGGCTATGAGTTTGTCAACGCCATCGTGGGCGGCGCCATCCCCAAGGAGTATATCCCCGCGGTTGACGCCGGTATCCAGGGTGCCATGCAGGCCGGCGTGCTGGCCGGCTACCCTGTGGTGGATGTGAAGGTCACCCTGTTCGACGGCTCCTTCCACGAGGTCGACTCCTCTGAGATGGCCTTTAAGATCGCCGGCTCCATGGCCTTCAAGGAGGCCATGCGCAAGGCCAACCCCGTTCTGCTGGAGCCCATGATGAAGGTGGATGTCATTGTCCCCGACGATTATCTGGGCAATGTCATCGGCGACCTGAACAGCCGCCGCGGCCAGATCCAGGGTCAGGAGAGCCGTCCCGGCGCCACCCAGATCGACGCCCTGGTGCCTCTGGCCAATATGTTCGGCTACGCCACCGACCTGCGTTCTTCCACTCAGGGCCGTGGCCAGTACTCCATGGAGCCCCACAGCTATGTGGAGATCCCCAAGAGCATTGCCGAGAAGATTATTGCCGAGCGCGGCCGCAATCAGGAGTAATCTGACCCAGGTCTCTTGAAAAATAGGGTTGCAATTATGACAGGAATAGGATAAAATACCTATGATATGTCATCAGCCCTATCGCTTTCCAAGCATAACTGTAATATAAGGAGGAAATTCCAATGGCTAAGGCAAAATTCGAGCGTACCAAGCCCCATGTTAACATCGGCACCATCGGTCATGTGGACCACGGCAAGACCACTCTGACCGCCGCCATCACCAAGTATCTGGCTCTGAAGGGCCAGGCTCAGTACGAGGACTACTCCAGCATCGATAAGGCTCCCGAGGAGCGTGAGCGTGGTATCACCATCAACACCGCCCATGTGGAGTACGAGACCGACGCCCGTCACTACGCCCATGTTGACTGCCCGGGCCACGCCGACTATATCAAGAACATGATCACCGGCGCTGCTCAGATGGACGGCGCTATCCTGGTTATCGCCGCTACCGACGGCCCCATGGCTCAGACCAAGGAGCACATCCTGCTGGCCCGTCAGGTAGGCGTGCCCGCCATGGTCGTGTTCCTGAACAAGTGCGACCAGGTCGACGACGAGGAGCTGCTGGAGCTGGTTGAGATGGAGGTCCGTGAGACCCTGTCCTCCTACGGCTATCCCGGCGACGAGATCCCCATCATCAAGGGTTCCGCTCTGAACGCTCTGACCTGCGAGTCCGGCGATGTGAACGATCCTGACTTCGCCTGCATCAAGGAGCTGATGGACGCTGTCGACAACTATATCCCCACTCCTCCCCGTGATGACTCTCTGCCCTTCCTGATGCCCGTTGAGGATGTGTTCACCATCTCCGGCCGTGGTACTGTTGCTACCGGCCGTGTGGAGCGTGGCGTTCTGAAGGCTGGCGAGACCGTTGAGATCGTGGGCCTGTCCGACGAGAAGAAGAGCACCGTGGTCACCTCCATGGAGATGTTCCGCAAGACTCTGGACTTCATCGAGGCCGGCGACAACGCTGGCTGCCTGCTGCGTGGTATCGCCAAGACCGATATCGAGCGTGGCCAGGTTCTGTGCAAGCCCGGCTCCATTCACCCCCACACCAAGTTCACCGGCCAGGTGTATGTTCTGAACAAGGACGAGGGCGGCCGTCACACCCCCTTCTTCAACAACTATCGTCCTCAGTTCTACTTCCGTACCACCG
>JAXUUN010000010.1:0-69642 GCA_037231075.1 bacterium
TGCCCTTATTTTACCATAGTTTTATTCCCGGGTGGATATTTTGTCAACAGCTCCATTTTGTCCCGAAGTTATATAGTGTACAGTCTCAGCATCTTGTGTGTTCTGAAATTTTGAAATATAATTAGTATACGATTGGCAATTAGGAGGATCATGTAATGAGCCAAATTACATATGTTGATAAAGAGCGTGCAGCAAATTTTTTTGGATTTTCAAATGGCTACATTTTTACTTTTTTGAACAATCATAATATACCGTTCAATAAGACCAACACAAGAAATATGATTTTAGAGGCATGCGGTATTGATATCTACAAAGATAGCGAATACGATATGTCCCAAGAACGCTGCATCCGAAAACTTTGGGATGAGGCTGATGATTACTCCGTTGGATGTTTATTTAAGGTCATGCTCGATTATTACGCTGCTGTTGCAAACTGGGATTGGGATTGGAAAGAAAAAGAAGACTACCAATACTTAAGAGAATTGGAAAAGCGCTTATGTTCGGCAAAATCACTTCAATTGCCGGCAACAGATAATGAGAGCCTGTCTTTGCTTCAAAAAGATATTGAGCGAAATTTTTCAAATAATACACCAGAATTAGCCCTTGATCGATTACATACTTTCTCGACTCATTTTTTCAGAAAACTTTCACGAATGCACGGATTAGATATTGCTAATACATCAGGTGAAAATTTCTCTTTAGAAACATTGGTTGCGAATCTCAAGAATTTTTATAGGGACAATTCTTACTTCTCCTCCGACTTTTGCGTCATCGCTATACAAAATACAATCAATATATTTGCTAAGTTTAATGCTATTAGGAATAACCAAAGTTTTTCACACCCCAATCCAATCCTCTCCAAAATAGAATCGGAATATGTTGTAAAAGTCATATCAGATACTTTGATGTTTATTGACAAGATAGAGAGACAACACGACGAAATTGAAGTTGATGAATTACCATTTTGAAATGGAATACTGATTGTCCACACTCGAATATCATTTCTGCGTTTGTAATTTTGTGAAACCCTTAAATGACACTCGGACCATGCGGAGTGTCCTTATAGGATCTGAGTATCCTACAAAGGACACTCCGCATTTTTTATTGCCAAAATTGGGGCAGCGCCGTTTTCGTCGAACAGCAGCCGATCCCGGATGCACAGGAGCTTTACCTTGTGCCAGGTGAGCAGGTCAATGTAGCGTTGGGTCATGCCCCACTCCCGGCCTATCCGGGTCAGGCGAAAGTATTATTTAATTCCCATCGCAGCGGAAATTACCATGCGCTGAACTTCGCTGGTACCCTCATAAATCTCGGTGATCTTGGAATCACGCATGAACCGCTCAAAGGGATAGTTACTGGACACGCCATCAATACCGACCAGATCAATGCAGCGCCGAGTTACATCCACCGCAGTTTCAGACGCAAACAACTTACCCATAGCAGCATACTGCGCATAGGGCTCACCGTCCTGTTTTGCTTGTGCGGCACGCTGAACCAGCAACCGGGCCGCATCCACCTTAGTCTGCATATCGGCAAGCTGGAATTGCGTGTACTGGTACTTAGAAATCAACTGACCGCCAACGCTGTGCTCAGTCACATATTTTTTACAGCAGTCAATCGCTCCCTGAGCGATACCAACAGCCTGAGCGCCGACGCTAATGCGTCCGCCGTCCAAAGTGGTGAGGGCCGTTTTGAAGCCCTTGCCCCGCTCACCCAGCAAATTGTCTTTCGGGATTTTGCAGTCCTGGAAAACCAGCTCATAAGTGGCAGAGCCACGGATGCCCATTTTCTTCTCTTTTTTGCCAAAGGTAAAGCCGGGGGTCCCTTTTTCCACAATGAAAGCGGAAATACCGCGGCTCTTCTGTTCGGGATCTGTCACGGCGCTGACAAAATAAATATCTGCGTAAGAGCCGTTCGTAATAAAAATTTTGGAGCCATTGAGCAGCCAGTGATCTCCCATATCTTCGGCCCGAGTTTGCTGACCACCCAGATCTGTACCCGCACCGGGCTCTGTTGCGCCAAAAGCGCCCAGTTTTTCTCCCTTCATCAGCGGGACAAGATACTTTTCTTTCTGCTCCGGAGTACCAAGGACGGAAAGAGCGTAGGCTCCCAGAGAATGGTGTGCAGCGAACATGATGGAGGTTGTAGCGCAGTATTTTGCCAGTTCTTCCACCATAGCGATATAGGCCAGATAGGAGTGACCGCCGCCGCCGACCTCTTTGGGGTAGCAAACCCCCATCATGTTCATCTCACGCAGACGAGCAAGCGCCTCGGAGGGGAACCGCTCCTGTTCGTCCAATTCAGCGGCCAGCGGAGCCACCTCGTTGACTGCAAACTCGTGAATTTGGTGAATCAGCCTTTCTTCCTCTTCGGTAAAATGAAAATTCATACTTGATCACTCCCTAATGTTTTGAAAATATAACACGCTTGATACTTGTCATATCTTGCCTTCGAGATTATAATAGCATCAAGAAACATTCAGGAAAAGCGAATGATTCAAAACATGAAATTCGATTTTATCGAATAGTCGGAGGAGAAAATGGATACAAAAAATCTGGTCACATTTATGACCATTTTGGAAACAGGAAGTTTTCAAAAGGCTGCCACACAACTAAACTTTGCTCCGTCTACGGTAACATCCCAAATTAGACAATTAGAGGACGAATTTTCCATTCAACTGTTTGAAAAAGTTGGGCGTAAAATGGAACTGACGCAAGCCGGGAAAGACATTCTTCCCTATGTCGAGAAGATCCTGCAAAATGTCGAACAGATTATGAACTACAAAAAGGATGCGTCAGAACTTACAGGGACTTTAAGACTTGTTGCACCAGACTCCATCTTTATCTATGTCATGCAACCAGTTATCAAGGCTATTTTGCACGATGCTCCCCATATACAGCTCATCATCAACTCGTGCCCTTCTGATGACATCAATGATGCCATTGTGAACGGCTCTGCGGACATAGGGATTGATTGTGACAAAGGGAACTTTCCTGACTCTGTTCTTCATCCAGCTTCCGGGCCATTTCAAGCCTGCTTAATCGGTTCACCTTTCTTAAATCCCGGTGAACTGGATTTTATAACCCCCCATCAGAGGAAACCAATCGCTATGATTTATAATGAGCCAAACGCCAACTACCAAAAGAAAATAGACAGTTATCTGGAGGAAAAAGATATTGTGCTGCGGCCATCTATGAAGTTGCAGAGCATTGAAGCCGTCAAACGAAGCGTTATGAACAATTTTGGAATTGCTTATGTTCCAAAATTTTCGGTAGAAGAAGAATTAAAATCAGGAGCCTTAATACAGCTCAATACCGAATTAGATCATGATCTATATCCAGCTGTTTGCGTATATCATCGGAATAAATGGATTAGCCCACAAATGGAAGTTGCTTTCAAAATTTTAAGTGAACAACTGGGAATTCGTTTTAATCAGTCTAACATGAACTAACACTGTGTATATGTAAACCACATTCCAAGCGACAAAAGCAGTTGAAAAAACGGAGGATGCGTAAGAGAAACGCGCACCTCCGTTTTTTGCGCTGTTTTGGGGGCAGCGCACTAACGGCAAGCAGAGCAAGTGGGTAGTGTCAAGGATTTTTCGAATTGGTTTGCAGACTCTGGGATGATGAAGTCAGCCAGCTCTGGAGGCAGCCTCTAGGGTCGCCTCCAGGTACTGCATGTCCATGTGCTTCTTATTGCCACACTGGGTGCTGGCTACATGGCGCAGCCGGGCACAGACCAGCATCAAAGCCGAGTTACCGTCCGGGAAGCTACCTACCACACAGGTATAGCGGCGGATCTCCCGGTTCGGCCGTTCAATGTTTTCAGGCATGGTTTGCCGTCTCCTCTCGAATGGCGTGCGGCGGCTTCATTCTAAGATCCGCAAACTATATTTTTTTCACTTTCAATTTGCGGAACTTATTCTACCTCATCATTGGATAAGATCCAGTCCTTAGCGCTGCCTGCAAAAGAGCTGGCGGAACAGGTAACAGCCCGTCCCGCCAGCTCTATTGTACGCAGCAGAGAATTTGCTTCTCAGTTTGCCTCACAGTTAGATGGATTGACATGAATCATGATGTGTTTAACATCAGAAAACCGCTGTTCAACATTTCTGTGAACACATTCGGCCACATCATGAGCTTCCCTGAGCGATTTATCCCCTGCAACGGAAATTTCCAGATCGATATAAACCCTGTTGCCAAACATCCTGGATCTGAGCATATCTATGCCAAGTACATTCTTTTGCGCCAGTATATACTCTGTAACCTCTTTCTCATAGTCTTCACCACAGGAAGTATCCAACATTTTGACCAGCGCATCTTTCGAAATATCGTAGGCAACTTTCACGATAAAGATACAGATCACAACACTTGCCACCGAATCCATTACCGGGAATCCCAGCATGGCCCCACCAATGCCGATCAAAGATCCAATGGAATAAAAGGCGTCAGACCGGTGGTGCCAGGCGTCCGCCAAAAATGCGGCGGAATTGATCATCTTTGCATAGTAACGGGTATACCAGTACATTGCCTCCTTGCCAACAATAGAGACAATAGCCGCCACAAGCGCAATGGTGTTAGGGATGGAAAGCGTCTCATAGCTTCCTGATAAGATAGTTTCCACACCCACCTTGCCAACGCCGATTCCCGTCGCCATCAGTACAAGGCCCAAAATCAGGGACGCCACACATTCCAACCGCTCATGCCCGTATGGATGGGATCTATCCGCATCCCTTTTTGAAACTTTCACGCCAATCCACGCAATCAGCGTGGTCAACACATCGGAGAATGAGTGGATGGCATCTGAAATCATTGCGCCGGAATTGCCCACAATTCCGGCAAACATTTTGAATCCCGAGAGAAGCGTGTTTCCAATTACACTGACTAACGACAAATTCCTGATAATTGCCGTTTCATTGACCGTTAGCGAAGTATGCCGGTTTGTTTGTTCCTGTCTGGTTGTCATAAAAGAATCCTCCTGTTTTGTCCCATATGATGACAGTGATATTTCTCTTATGAGCACCCCATTGAGATAATCTGTTCCTCAAATGAATATAAAAAACATCTGCGGAACATACAACTGTCCCACAGATGTTAAAAACAATCTGCTGCCGCATCAGCGGCCCGGCCACATGAACCAATCAGTTCATCGCCTGCTCAGTTTGTACTGTTGATCTCGCACCCCAAATCAGGGTGTAATGCAGTGCAAAGAGTTTGTGAAATTGTATAACATTCTATGCCGGTTGTCAATAAAAGGTTCTATGACATGCCAAAGAAGAATGAAGCTCCATATGATTTACTCCTTTTTACAGTCGATACCCCATTTTATGAGTTTCACCCTCATCTGGTGAATTGCGCGAAAAACATAGATATGCTGCTGTGTATGTTTATCGGCATTCCGGTCAGACTATGGAGAAAAGGGGGCGTGTCATATTCAAGTTATCATTCTTTGTCTCACAGCTCTCGGCTCCTTTGCCGCGCTTTTTATCGCCGCCAAGCTTATTGGGCACAAGCAGATTGCACAGCTGGATTTTTTTGATTATATAACAGGAATTACCATAGGTTCCATTGCCGCGGAAATGGCCACCGAGCTGGAGGAGCCCTGGAAACCCTTTATCGCAATCCTGATCTATGCCGTGGTTACGCTCCTGCTCAGCGTTGTCACCAACAAATTTCCCCGAACGCGCAGATATCTTTACGGCTCCCCCACTATTCTTATGGATCAAGGAAAACTATTTCGGGAAAATTTAAAAAAAGCCAAGCTTGATTTAGGGGAATTCCTCACTATGTGCAGGCAGCAGGGATACTTTGACCTCACCAGCATCCAGACCGCAATTTTCGAGTTTAACGGAAGGCTGACAATTCTTCCGGTGAGCGCCCAGCGCCCTGTAACACCCAACGACATGAATCTGTCCCCAGAGCAAGAGCTGCTTTTTACTGAGCTTATTATGGACGGCCGGATTCTGGAAAGCAACCTTCAACGCATGGGGTTGAATTTGACCTGGCTGGACAAGCAGCTCAAGCAGCACGGTATTCATTCCGCTCAGGATGTTTTCTTGGCGGTCTGTGACAGGAACCGGAAACTTGTCATCTACGGAAACGACCATAAAGAAATATGTACAGCAAGGCGCAAAAAGTAAGCCAAAGATCATGTTATCTTGCAGCGACACATGGAGGTGTTTAAATGGCGAAAAAAGGAATGTCCCGTCCAGACTGGACCCATATACAACCTCGAAATGAGGTTCCGCCCGTTCCGCGGATTCAAGGAAAGGCCAAGCACGGAAAAGGTCGGGTAAAGCCCATGATAGAGGGAACTTCCGGCCCAGACCAAAAGGTTTACCATTAAACACTCTGTAAAAGGTACAGAGGTTGGAGAAAGGCACTTCGATTTCATCCAGCAGCGGAGTATCCTACAAAGGACACTCCGCATTTTTTATTGTTTAAATTTGGGCAGCGCCGTTTTGTCCCCAACATACCACTTCAAAATTTTCATCCCTGAGGCAGCCCAAAGCATCTTGCGTATCTCCAGGTTGTCCTCAACAAATCATACTTTCATAACGCCCTTACAGCAGTCTTTTTCCGCAGCACTTCCACTGCCTCCACCCACCGCTCTGCGTAATCAGTCAATACGCCGCTTGACGCGCAGACGGCTGATGGCCCTGGCCAGGGTAGCCTGGGCAGTCCTGTACTCCTGAATGCTCTTCTTTTGCAGAAGAGCCTCCTTGGCGGCGTCGGCGTCCCGTTTGGCCCGCTTGGCGTCGATCTCCTCGGGCCGCTCGGCAGTGTCCACCAGGATCAGCACCTCGCCGTTTTCCACCTTGGCCAATCCGCCGGAGACCGCAGCCTCCCGGGAGACATTTTCCTCAATCTGATAGGTCATAATGCCCGGAACAAGGGCTGTAACCATATTGCTGTGACGGGCGCGAATACCGCACATTCCCCCGGCAGTGGGGAGAATCAGGGAAAAACACTTCCCCTCATAGAAGGGGTGATCCGAGGCCAGAATATTTACATGGAACGCTTCCATCAGCTGCTCTCCTCCATACTCTCCGCCTTTTTCTTTACATCATCAACGGTGCCTACATTGAAAAACGCCATCTCGGGGTATTCGTCCATCTCTCCGTTTACAATGGCCGCAAAGCCCCGCAGGGTCTCCTTCAGGGGCACATAGACACCGGGATTGTTGGTGAATTTCTCCGCCACATGCATGGGCTGGGCCAGAAAGCGCTGAATTTTCCGGGCCCGTATCACCGTAGTCCGGTCCTCATCGCTGAGCTCATCCATACCCAGAATGGCGATGATGTCCTGAAGCTCACTGTACTTCTCCAGAATCTCCTGTACGCTCCGGGCAATCTGATAGTGCTCCTCCCCCACCTTATCCGGCTCCAGCAGACGGGAGCTGGACTGCAGGGGATCCACAGCCGGGTAGATGCCCTGCTCGGCCACCTTGCGGCTGAGCACCGTGGTGGCGTCCAGATGGGTAAAGGTGGTGGCGGTAGCCGGATCAGTCAGGTCATCGGCGGGGACATACACGGCCTGTACCGAGGTGACCGAGCCGTCCCGGGTGGAGGTGATCCGCTCCTGAAGCTGCCCCATCTCGTTGGCCAGCGTGGGCTGATAGCCCACGGCGGAGGGCATCCGCCCCAGCAGAGTGGATACCTCGCTGCCGGCCTGGACAAATCGGAAGATATTGTCGATGAACAGCAGCACATCCCTGTGCTCCTGATCCCGGAAATATTCCGCCATGGTCAGTCCAGACAGCGCCACCCGCATACGCACGCCGGGGGACTCATTCATCTGTCCGAACACCAGGGCCGTCTTGTCGGACACACCGCTCTGCCGCATCTCATTCCACAGGTCGTTGCCTTCCCTGCTGCGCTCACCCACGCCGGTAAACACCGAGTAGCCGTTGTGCTCCATGGCCACATTGTGAATGAGCTCCTGAATGAGCACGGTCTTGCCCACGCCGGCGCCGCCGAACAGGCCGATTTTACCCCCCTTGGGGTAGGGCTCCAGCAGGTCGATGACCTTGATGCCTGTCTCCAAAATTTCACCTATGGGCCGCTGCTCCTCAAACGCCGGGGGCTTGCGGTAGATGCTGCGGCGCTCCGCAGGCTCGGGCAGGGGCGCCCCCCCGTCAATCACATCCCCCAAAACATTGAACATCCGTCCCAGTGTCACCGTTCCCACCGGGACGGTGATGCTGCTTCCCGGGGCGCATACCTGCATTCCCCGGGCCAGCCCCTCGCTGCCCGCCAGCAGAATGCAGCGGACCGTATCGTTTCCCATATGCTGGGCCACTTCCATGACCCGCTGCTCCCCGTTAAATGATACGGTGAGGGCTTCACGGATTTTGGGCAGGTGGCCCTGTTCAAACCGCACATCCACCACCGGCCCGGATATCTGAACGATGCTTCCGTATTTCACGATACCTGCACCTCTTTTCTGGATTTTTTCCTCTGCGCCTTTGCCCCGGCGGTCACCTCGGTAATCTCCTGGGTGATGGCGGCCTGCCGCACCCGATTGTACTGCAGGGACAGATCTGCCAGCAGCTCCTCCGCGTTTCGGTTGGCCGAGTCCATGGCCGTCATGCGGGCCTGCTGCTCACTGCAAAAGCTGTCGATCAGGGCGCTGTAAATAAAGCCCGTCAGATAGCTGTGCATGATCCTGTTCAGCACCACCGACGGCGAAGGCTCAAACTCAAAGGGAACGGTCACTTTCTTTTCCTTTTCCGGCGTAGCAAAGTAGGTTCTGTGGAAGGGCAGGAGCCGGGTAGAGTGGACACAGGCGGTCATCCCGTCCTCCATATCTGTATAGATGACGAAGATCTTCTTCAGCTGCCCTGCGTCATATTGATCCAACATCATGGTGCTGATCTCTCTGGCCCGGTCCAGGGTGGGGTTCTGGGCCGTATAGAGAAACATGCGCTCGATGGGAATATGGTGCTGGGTGAAAAAGCGCCGTCCGTACTCCCCCACCACAAACAGCTTCATGTCCTCATGTTCATCCAGAAGCCGCCGGGCCTCCTTCAGCACATTCTGGTTATAGGCCCCCGCCAGGCCCTTGTCCGCCGTGATCACCAGACAGCCGTAGGTACCCGGGATCTCCAGCTCCTGGTCCGGAGGATAAAAATAGTGGCTGTCCACATCGTTGACTGTACGAAAGATTCGCTTGATCTCCCTGCGCAGGGCGTCAAAATAGGGCCGGGTCTTCTCCAGCTCACCCCGGGCACGGCGCAGCTTGGTGGAGGCTATCAGGTACATGGCGTTGGTAATTTTCCGGGTCTCCCTGACGCTGTCGATTCTGCCCTTGATTTCCGCTGTACTTGCCATGGCCCTTACCCCTTTTCCGCCTGGGAGGCGCCGCCCAGCTGTTTCTGGACAAAGGCCCAGGCCAACTCCACAATAGATTGCCGGTCCTCATCTGTCAGCTGTCCGGTCTGATCGATTCTGCGGCACAGGCTGCCCGCGGTGCGCTCCATATCGTCCAGCAAATCCCTCCGGAACTGGTCCATCTGCCTGACAGGCACATCCTGCAGCACATGGTTCAGCGCCGCCACCAGCAATATGACCTGCTCATGCTGGCACATGGGGTGGTACTGGGTCTGCCGGAGAAGGCGCATCAGTCCCTGGCCATAGACCAGCTGCTTGCGGGTCAGGTCGTCCAGATCGCTGGAAAACTGGGTAAACACCTCCATCTCCCGGTACTGGGCCAGGTCCAGCCGCAGGCCGCCCGCCGCCTTTTTCATGGCCTTGGTCTGGGCGTCGCCGCCCACACGGGACACGGAAAGGCCCACATTGACCGCGGGCCGCTGGCCGGAAAAGAACAGGTCGCTTTCCAGAAAAATCTGACCGTCGGTGATGGAGATGATGTTGGTGGGAATGTAGGCGGAAACATCCCCTGCCTGGGTCTCCACGATGGGCAGGGCGGTCATGCTGCCGCCGCCCCGCTCCCTCGACAGGTGGGCGGAGCGCTCCAGCAGGCGGGAGTGCAGGTAAAAGACATCCCCGGGGTAGGCCTCACGGCCGGGAGAGCGCTCCAGCAGCAGGCTCAGCGCCCGGTAGGCAATGGCATGCTTGGAGAGGTCGTCGTAAACGATGAGCACATCCCTCCCCTTCTCCATAAAATACTCGCCCAGGGCACAGCCGGCGTAGGGAGCGATGTATTGCAGAGTGGCGGAGTCGCTGGCCGAGGCGCTGACCACAATGGAGTAGTCCAGGGCACCGAATTTCTCCAGCGCCTCAACGATCTGAGCCACCGAGCTGGCCTTCTGTCCGATGGCCACATAGATGCAGATGACATCCTTCCCCTTCTGGTTCAGCATGGTATCCAGGGCGATGGCGGTTTTTCCTGTCTGCCTGTCGCCGATGATCAGCTCACGCTGGCCCCGTCCGATGGGAAACATGGAGTCGATGGCCAAAATGCCCGTCTCCATGGGCCGGTCCACTGCCTGGCGGTCAACAATGGCGGGAGCAGCGGCCTCTACCGGCCGGTAACCGTCGGATTGGATCTCACCCTTCCCGTCGATGGGGGAACCCAAAGCGTCAATTACCCGGCCCAGGTAGGCGTCTCCCACCGGGATGCCGGCCATTTTCCCGCTCCTGCGTACTCTGCTGCCCTGGGTAATCTCCTCGTCGTCGCCGAAGAGAATACAGCCCAGTTCATCCTCCTTCAGTTCCTGGACCATACCCTTGACTCCCCCAGTAAACACCAGGATCTCCCCATAGGCCGCGTGATCCAGGCCGGAGACAGTGGCGATTCCGTCCCCCACCGTCAGTACCTGTCCCACCTCCTCGGGCAAAACCTTGGGTTCCCAGTTGGTCATGGTCTCCCGGATCAGGGGCAGCAGATCGTCCCTGGCAGGTTTGAGCTGTTTCAGCTGTTCCTCAAACTGACGCAGCCGCCCCTCCATGCTCCAGTCGTACACATCCGTGCCCACCCGCAGCACAAAGCCGCCGGTGAGGGCGTCATCCCGCTCCCACTCCAGGGTAAATTCCTGGTGATAGGTCTGCCGCAAAAAGTTCAGCAGGCGCTCGCGGTTCTCCTCACTGGGCGGTGTGCCGCCCCGGAGAACGGCCTTTGTCTCACTGGGATTGCTGCTCATGGGAAGCCCTCCTCTCCGCCAGGTTCAGGAACTGATCATAGGGGTCGCCCTCCGACCCAAGGGCAATCTTTTCCGCCGCGGTGACCGCGATGCCTACAAGCTCCCTGGAGGCCTTGGAGACCATCTCCCTTTCCTCTCTGTCGGCGCCCTCCCGGGCTTTGGCGAGAATCTCTTCCGCCTGCTGTTTTGCTTCGTCTATCCGCTGAGACAGCAGTGCGTTAAGCTCCTTCTCCGCGTCGGCTCTTCTTTGGGCAATGGCGGCATCAGCCTGATCCAGCCTGGCCTGATACTCCTCTCTCAGGCGCTCTGCCCTTGCCCTGTCCTGCTCTGCCTGCTGATAAAGTTCCTCATAATGGGTCTGGCGCCGCTCCATAAACTGCTTGACAGGACGGTACAGCAGCAGATAAAGCCCGCCCCCCAGAATCGCAAAATTGAACAGATGCAGCAAAATCTGCTGCCAGTCAATATTCAGGGGAATACTCATCGCCTGCACCGCCTTTACAGGACAAAGATGACCAGGATCACGACCAACAGCGCATAAATTATGGCCGTCTCAATAAACACCAGGTCCAGCATGAGGGTAGTGCGGATTTTCCCCTCCATTTCCGGCTGCCGGGAAATACCGTCGGCGGCCTTACCACCCACCATACCCATGCCCACAGCGCCGCCCGCGGCGGCCAGGCCGATGGCCAGACCCACGGCAACGGCCTTCAGTCCGACGGAGGAAGCCTCGCCCTCTTCCGTCTCAGCGGCAGTCACCTGGGGCGCCGGGGAAGGGTCTGTCTCCCCCGCGGCGTAAGCAGGAAGGGCCAGCAGTACAGTCATCATCAGCACAAGCAGTGCAGCAGGAACCTTTTTCATCAAATTCATTGGAAAAACCTCCATATCATGTTAAACATTCTGCGCCGGCTGCCGGTGTTTGCCGGCGGCTTTGATCTGGCGCTGTCTGGGTTCAGACATTTCACCATAAAACAGTGCCGTCAGCATGGTCAGCACATAGCTCTGAATGAGGGCGTGCAGCAGAGTGAACAGCACAGCAACAATTACCGGAAGGACAATGCTCAGCTGGATATAGTAGTAAACCAGCTCGGTGACCAGAAGGCCGCTGAGCAGTGCGCCGAACAGACGAAAGCTCATGGAAATCAGCAGAGATATCTCTTTCAGAGCGCTGCCGATTCCCCCCAGTCCGTTTCCGGCAATGGCGCCGGAAACGATGACCAGATAGGACAGCACGCCCAGCATGATCGCCGCGTTGACATCTGACAGGGGCGCGGGAAGGGTAATGGAATGGCCGCTGGTGGTCATGGCCTGAAGGCCCAGCAGTTCAAACAGCGTGCCGAAAAAGATGTACACTCCGGCAGCAAAGATGTATGCGCCTAAAAAGCCGTTGCGCCAGGGGCTGTTGGATTTTGCCAGATTGTCAAACATGCTCACCGCCTGCTCCAGAAGAAGCTGAAACCTTCCCGGTACATATTGAAACCGTGGAATGACCAAAATCCGAATGAGCAGGGCGGCCGCCAGCAGTGCCACCGTGACGATCAGAGAGGAGATATACCCCGGGTTTACCGGCCTCAGGCCAAACAGGCTGACCTGATTGGCCTCATGCAGGACCGCGTCCCGCATGGTCTCCTGAATGGTCTCTGTCTCACCCCCGCCGGGCGCCAGCAGCCCGCCCGCCAGCAGCACCACGCAGATCAAAAGCCACAGCAGCAGAAACCGCTTATTGATTTGTTTCATGACTCGTCCCTTCTCTCCCGGCCGGTCAGGCCTCACGGGCGGAACAGCTGCTCCGCAGCCTGCGATAATAACCGTCCACATAGGCAATATAGACGATTCCACCCACCACATAGGCAATAGCTGTCACGGCAAAGCCGGTGGTCAGACCAATGGACTCCTGCATGAAGCCCATAAGCAGGGAACCGATCCCGATACCGATGTCATAGGAGAGCATATAGGTGGAGTTGGCTACACCCCGCTGAGGCGCGGGCGTAGTACCCGTGACAAAGGACTGGAACAGAGGCTGGAGAATACCATAGCCCAGGCCAAAGAAAAACCCGGCCGCCAGCAGATGAACGCCTGTGGTCAGAAACAGGAAGCTGATCATGGTGATTATCAGCACCACCAGGCTGGCGCAGACCAGGGGGCCGTGATTGCCCCCATCAACAACCTTTTGGGTAGAGGTTTTGGACAGCAGCATCCCCACCACCAGGCAGATATAGAAGTAGGGCAGATACCCCATGATGTCCTTCTCCTGTGCCAGAATGGAGGAGTAGGCAATCACCGCCCCATAGGGGATCATCAGAAACATCATATTCAGCATAAAGGGAGCGGCAGGTCCGTAGAGGGATTCTTTCAGCGAAAACTTTTTCCGCTGCACCTTGGGGTACTTCAGCCGGCAACAGGATACACAGATGAGGGCGGCCACGGTGATGCCGAAAATGGTGAGAAAGGAGGCCTTGCTGCTCATATTGCTCTGCACCTGCAGCCCCACATAAGGCCCCACCGCCATACCGATGGATACGGTGAACGCAAAGCGGCTGATCCCCTCTGTGATCTTGGCCACCGGCAGGACATCGCCGGCCATGGTCATAGTAGCCGATGCGCACACAGAGTACACCGCGCCCATATAGAGCCGCACCAAAATCAGCAGTCCGAACACCGGAAAAATGATGAACGCAGGAAAGGACAGGCAAAACAGTGCCAGAAACAGCAAATAGACCCGATAGCGGTTGAAGTTATCAAGCAAATATCCGGCTACCGGACGAAACAGCACCGTTGCCACAGACATGGCGGTCAGTACGATCCCCACCTTGGAGCCTGTAATGCCGATTTCTTCACAATAGACAGGAATAATGGGAATCGACGCATAAAAAGCCGCCAATACCAACAGGTTTGTAATGAACAGCAGAATAAATCTCCTGTTCCATATTTTTTCCGTTTTTTCCATACAGTCAAAACTCCTTCTTCGCACAAGGCAATAAAAATGGTGGCAATTGCCACTATTTCAATATAGCACGCAGTCGGCTCCGTGTCAATAGTTAGTTGCAATTGCCACCATTTTCTCGGGTATGAAGAAATCCGTTTACAAACCCCTCCCCCTGGCGCTATAATAAATCCAAACCATAAAGGGGGTGCGGGGCTTGGAAACCATTGCGGACAATCCGTTTAAGGCAATCTCCATCTTATACAGAAAATCTCATATCTGGCTGAACAACAGCTGTGTACAATACGGGCTTACCGCGGCCCAGGCAATGGTCATTCTCATTGTCTGCGACTTTAAATCGTTGACGCAGGATGAAATCACCAAGCGGCTGGGGCTTGACAAAAGCGTAATCGCCAAGACCGTGAACAAGCTGGCAGAAACCGGCTTCCTGATCCGTACCACCAACCCAAAGGACAAGCGAACCTATGACATACAGCCCACCGAAAAGGCATGGGCTGTCTACCCCTCCGTACGCGAAGAAATTGATGTTTGCTTTCAGCGTATGACCCGGGAAATGTCGGATAAACAGCAAACCGAATTCAGCCGCCTGCTGCTGCTGGCTGCCAGGGCAACCATTGAGCAGGAGGACTGACCGTATCCCACATCAAAACAACGCCCACAGCGGTATACTCCGCTGTGGGCGTTGTTTTAAGGTATTAAGCTGTCAGAAACCAGTGTCTTCCCGAATCAGGCCTCCATGTAGTCCACGAACTGCATGAGCATGACGGCCACCTGGGCCCGGGTGGCGGTAGCCTGAGGAGCCAGGGTGCTGCCGCCCATGCCGGAGATGATGCCGTTGTCCACGGCCCAGGCCAGAGCCTCCACAGCCCAGTCGCTGACGCTGGAGGCGTCTGCGTAGCCGCTCAGGCTCTCGCTGGTCTCGGGGCTGCCGGCGGCACGCCACAGCATCACAGCCAGCTGCTCACGGGTGATGGAGCTGTTGGGGGCGGTGCCGTCGGAGACGCCGTTCACCATGGCCCACTGCTGGCCGGGGGCGTACCAGGGGTTGCCGCCGCTGGTGTTGTAGCTGTTATAGGCCGCCAGCACGGTCCAGATCATGGCACGGCTCATGGAGGTGTCGGGGGCGAAGGTGGTAGCGGAGGTGCCGGTCATAAGGCCCTCTTCCACCACAAACTCCACAGCCTGGGCATACCAGGCGTCGGGGTTCACATCAGTGAAGTCGTCCAGAACAGAGCCCACATCGGCCTTCACGAAGGTGGCCTTCACATCCACGGTGCCGGAGGGCATGGTGAAGGTGTACTTGCCGCTGCCCTCATAGCTGAGCTCCAGCTCGTTGCCCTTGCTGTCGGTGACCACCAGCTCGTCCAGATCATAGCCGTCGTTGGGCTTGACGGTCACAGTGACCTCGTCGCCCTTGTCGGCACGGCCGGGGTTGACAGTGACCTTACCACCGGAGACACGGTCCACGGAGACGATGTAGTCGCCGCTGGGCTCGGAGGAGCCGGAGTCATAGGAGGGGGTGTCGGGGGTGGGGTCAGGGGTAGGCGTGGGGGTAACGCTGGAATTCTCTTTCCACTGAGCCTCCAGGGTCATATCAGCGGTAACCGTATAGGGACTGCTGACAATGGTGTTCCTGTCGTACCAACCCAGGAAGGTGTAGCCGGACTTTGTGGGGGTGGGAAGATCCACTGTAGCTTGCGTTATCCCAGTGTCCAACTTCATAATGATCTGATCACCAAAGTCGTTACCGGTGAGATTCAGAGTCCGTTTCTCCTGAGTCTGATTATCTGTGGAAGTAAACTCCAGATAGCTTTCAGATGCAATGGTATTGCCGGTAAATGTGATGCCGTCAGCATAGAAAGAAATGCGGCTGTCGTTTGTAAAGGTGTTATTGGTGATCTGCTGGCCGCTGTGCATGATGTTCAGTTTCGCACCATCCACTTTATTGTCGGTGAAAGTGGTGTCCTTTGCATAGAGAATGCTGGCGCGCATGCAGTTGATAAATTCGCATTTTTCAATCAGCAGAGTTTCCATTGCGGAGGTGATACTGCCGGTAGAATTGTTGGCTTCGGTGCTAACGCCCCGAGAGCAATTCTGGAACTTACAGTTTGTGATGGAAGCCGTTTCATCCGCTGCTGAAGAACCATTGACACTGATCCCATACATCCTGTTGTCTTCTGTATCAGAACTCGGAATAAACCCGATCACCTTCACGCCATCGATTACATCGCCGTTTTCCACCACAATTGCGGCATGTTTTTTATGATTGTCAGAATCTGTCAGCCCGGACAAATCAATGGTAAGGTTGTTGATCTTCCACTCTCCGCCGGAAACAATCAGCCCGTTGAGCGATGTTACGCCGGTAAAACTGGTGACCGTCAGCGTGTGGTTGTTGCCGTTAATGGTGATGTTGGTCAAATCAGTATTGGTCTGCTTCCAGCCGCTCTCAGTAGAATCTTCTAAAACTTCGATGGTGTCGTCGTTCACCGCCTCATTGATGGCAGCGGACAGGCTGGTGTACTGCTTTTCCCCGATTTCTGCCACATAGACGCCGGTAGTTTCACCATTATCATTCAATTTACCGTTGATATCTATTGTACCGTTGTTGGTCAGCGTGCCGTTGCTGTTGTTGTTCAGACTGCCTTCAACGAGGAGCGTGCCTTTGTTGGTCAGCGTGCCGTTGTTGGCAAGGGTGCCATTTCCCTCCACAATCAGTCTGGCCTCTTCCTCCACAATCAACTCCTTATTGGCCGGAATGATGAGCCTGGACTCCTTAGGAACCGTCAGGGTTTCTCCATCCTTGAGGACAAGTCCATTGATAAGTCTGATTTCTTCCCCGTACACGGTTCCCTCGTTTTCCAGGAATATAATGCCGCTCCAAGGATCGTTATCGTCAGTATCAGCACCACTCGTGTCAGTGATAGAGTCGGTGTAGATCACGGCCTTGCCGGGAACAGGCTCACCGTTCACCGTGCGGTCGGTGGAGAAGTCGCCTCCATGGCCACTTTTTCCCTGGCCGATTCCATCGGCACCCTCACCACCGCTGGTGGCCGTCACGGTTCCTGCGTTGACAGTGATGGCACCCGAGGTTCCATAGGAGCCGCTGCCGATACCGGCAGAGTTATAACCGTCGTCTGTCTCTGTACCGCCGGTGGCCGTTACCGTACCGCCCGCAATGACAATGGCTCCCGATGTGCCAGCGCCGCCGCTGCCGATGCCGGCGCCGCTGTATCCCACATCTTCGTTGCTGTCGCCGCCTTCCGCAGTCACGGTAGCGCTTCCACCGATGAGAATACGGCCTGTGGTTCCGCCTCCGGAGCCATAGCTCCCGCCGATGCCGGCACCGGCCGCACCGCCGTAAGCCTCCACCACTGCGTGGCCGTTGATGGTGATGCTGCTAATTTGTTTTTTTCCCATACTGCCGCCAAAACCGTTGCCAATGCCTGCTGCTGAACTGCCGCCGTGAGCCTCCACCTTTGCGGCACCGTTGATGGTAATGCTCCGTCCGTTTACCTGATAGTCCGAATAGCCGTTTCCGATGCCAGCTGCCCATTTGCCGCCGGTGGCCGTCACATCGCCGCCGGAGATCAGGATATCTCCGCCAGCAATTTTATTCAAATACCCGCCGCCGATACCGGCTCCATTATTGGGACCGCCGTCAGCTTCTATTTTGCCGCCGTTGATCGTGATCTGGCCGTTAACGGTCCCTTGCCCGTAACCAGATCCGCCGCCGATGCCGGCAGCATCATTACCGCCTTCCGCAATAATGTTTCCGCCGTTGATGGTAATGTCACCATGGGCAGGGCTGCCATCATTCCCGCCAATGCCCGCATTTCCGGCAGCCTGGTATACGGTTGCATCCAGCGTGCCTGCCTCAGTGAAGTCGGCGCTCTGCGCATAAATCGTCAGGCTGTTCCCTGCGGTAACAGAGATGCCCTTTTCGGCATTGAGGGTACAGCCATCCGCCAGAATCAGGTGCACTTCACCGGTAACGGTGATGCGGTCAGAGATTTCCACCTCACCGCTGACCACATACCAGCCAGCCGACCAGTCTTTTGGCGCATCTGTATCGTTAATTTCAGTAACCTGAGTATCAGTTTCGGTCTCCGTCAGAGTTCCATCTTCATCCAAATACTCTACTGATGTAGCTGCTCCAGCCGTCACAGGCAGAAGGCTCAGGAGCATTGCCATCGTCAGCAATATGCTCCCAATTCGTGTTCGTGTTTTCTTTTTCATTTCTCTTCCTCCTTATAAATTAAGGATACTATATTGCACACCCTGCTCTCAGGGCTTGGGCAACCGTTAATAGAACCTCTCGCGCTCCATGTCTGCGTATCCAAAGTGTATCGCCAAAATATTCCAAAAATTGCAAAAACAACATTTTTTGCTTGAAATATTTGGAATTTAAAGCTTTATTATGCTATTTTAGAAAAGTATAGCACCTTCCACAGGTCCCGGCAAGAGGTTTTCGCAAGTTTAGGTATAAAAATGTAGACAATCTGAACATTTATTCATATGTTCTTCGGTTTATGTGCCAAAATTCTCCATTATTTTCCATTATGAAATAAATTTTAAAAAATTTCAGCCGGCGTTGCCTCTGCCCGCCGCAAACCATGCCGTCCAGTATCATTGGGACGAGGCTGAAAGGCAAAAAAAGGACCCCGCTGAAACCAGCGGGGTCCTTCCATTCATCAGGTGGGGTTGACGGTATAGTTGGGAGCTTCCTTGGTGATGTAGATATCGTGGGGGTGAGACTCCCGGAGACCGGCGGCAGTGATCTGCATGAACTGGGCCTTGCTCTGAAGCTCAGGCACATTGTGACAGCCGGTGTAGCCCATACCGGCCTTCAGGCCGCCCATGAGCTGATAGATGGTCTCGCTGGCCAGTCCCTTGTAGGGCACCCGGCCTTCCACTCCTTCGGGTACCAGCTTCTTGTTGTTCTCCTGGAAGTACCGGTCCCTGGAGCCGTGGTTCATTGCGGCCAGAGAGCCCATGCCGCGGTACACCTTGAACTGACGGCCCTGGAAGACCTCGGTGTCACCGGGGGACTCCTCGCAGCCGGCCAGCAGGGAACCCAGCATGACCACGCTGGCGCCGGCGGCCAGAGCCTTGGCGATGTCGCCGGAGAACTTCACGCCGCCGTCGGCGATGATGGGGATGTCATACTCCTGGGCCACGCAGGCAGCGTCATAGACGGCGGTGATCTGGGGCACGCCGATACCGGCCACCACACGAGTGGTACAGATAGAGCCGGGGCCGATGCCGATCTTCACGCAGTCGGCGCCCGCCTCAATGAGGGCCCGGGTGCCCTCGGCGGTAGCCACATTGCCGGCAATGAGCTGTACATCGGGGTAGAGAGACTTGATACGCTTGACGCAGTTGAGGATGTTCTGGGAGTGGCCGTGGGCGGAGTCCAGGCACAGCACATCGGCACCCGCCTCCACCAGGGCGGCTACCCGGTCCAGCACATCGCTGGTCACGCCGATGGCGGCGCCCACCAGCAGGCGGCCCTTCTCATCACGGGCGGAGTTGGGATATACCTCGGCCTTCTCGATATCCTTGATGGTGATGAGGCCCTTCAGGCGGAACTCGCTGTCCACAATGGGCAGCTTCTCGATCTTGTGCTGGCGGAGGATCTCCTTGGCCTGGGCCAGGGTGGTCCCCTCGGGAGCGGTGACCAGGTTCTCCTTGGTCATCACATTGTCGATGAGCTGGGACATGTCGGTCTCAAACTTCATATCCCGGTTGGTGATGATACCGATGAGCCGGCCGTTGTCACAGATGGGCACGCCGGAGATGCGGTACTTGGCCATCAGCTCGTCGGCCTCAGCCAGGGTGTGGCCCGGGCCCAGCCAGAAGGGGTTTGTAATGACGCCGTTCTCGCTGCGCTTGACCATGTCCACCTGCTCAGCCTGCTGGCTGATGGACATATTTTTGTGGATGATGCCGATGCCGCCCTCCCGGGCGATGGCGATGGCCATGCGGTACTCGGTAACAGTATCCATGGCGGCGCTGATCAGAGGAATATTCAGGTGAACCTTTCGGGTCAGGCGGGTGTGCAGATCGATGTCGGCGGGCAGCACATCACTGGCAGCAGGGATGAGCAGCACATCGTCAAAGGTCAGACCCTGCTTGACAAACTTCTGAGCGGCGTCCTGATTGACCATACTCAAACAACTCCTTTTCCGCCCCGTCGTCGGGGCCGCGTTCTTCTGTGAATGGATATTAGGTTTATTTTAAACCCTGTGTCAAATCCTGTCAAGGAATCAGTTCGCCGAAAAACAGCGCTGACTCAAATCGGGACTTGCCCTCCTCATCCAGGCCGAAGACAAACCGGCTGTCTCCGGTTCCGGCCTGCTGGATGTCAATGTACTCCCCGGGGCGGCACTCGGCCAGATAGCCGATCTGCATCTCGGCCAGAAAGCGGTTTTCCGGCAGGCGCTCCAGCTCTACGGCGTCGCAGATAAAGTCGGCGTAGCGGGTGTTGTTCACATGGCCGTTGATGTCGGTGTCGCTGTAACGCATCTTCCGGCGCTCCACGGCGTGCAGTCCCTCAGGCCGGTGGAGCTTGGCCAGGGTCATGGTTTTGCACAGCTCTCCCCCGCTGGTTCCCGCCAGCTCGGTGACTGCCCCCAGGCGCAGGAGCTTATGCCCCTTGACGCTGGCCAGCACCCAGGCGGATACCGACTCCCCCACCCGCTCGTCGCCGGCAAAGATGTCGTAATCCCGGTACATGATGGCCCCCCGGTCTCCCCGGTGCCAGGTGCGGATGGTGAGATTGTCCTCATAGTGAAGGGGTCTCGCCAGGCGGAACCAGGAGCGGGCCAGCATCCAGAAGGCCCCGTAGCGCTCAATCAGGGTCTCCCGGCTGAAGCCCATGTCCTCGGCGGCCATGGTGGCGGCGTTCTGAAGGTGGTTCAGCAGAGCGGAGGCCTTGCAGTGGCCCCGCCCGTCCACATCCAGCCCGGACAGGCGGATGTGATAATCGTAAAATACGCTCATGATTTTTCCTTTCCCCGGATCAAAATGTTGGTTTTGCAGCAGATATCGTCAATGTCGTCGGCGGTGGCGGCGGGAATGCGCATTTCCGCCCCGCAGTCCTGACAGATCAGGTCCACCGAGCTGAAATTCACCCGGAAGGTCCACTTCTTTGACCCGCAGGCGCAGGAGATGCCTCCCCGCTTGGCGATGTCCCGGATCTCCCCTAAAATTTCCTCCATCACCAGGGGATCCAGAAAGGCGCCGTCCTTGGCTGCGTCCTCCCCCAGCTTGTCCACCGCCTGCTCCAGCCGGGCGGTGGCGGCGTAGACGGGGCCCTCCTCCCCCACATAGCAGCAGTCCAGCCCCGACTGGGCACAGGAGAAGGCCAGAGCCTTCTCCCGGAGGAAGGCCCGGGAGGAACAGGACACCTCGTGCTCCCGTCCGCAGAACAGGCAGGGCACCTTCAGCCGCACCCGGTTGGGGAGAAACTCCACCAGCAGCTCCGACTTGCCGCAGGGGCACTTGATATGGGCGGGAGCCGCCGCCAGAGAGAACAGGTCCCGCTCCACGATCACCGACTGGAGACAGTTGGGGCAGATATAGGAGAGGAACCGCTTTGTCTCTTGTACCATAAAAACCTCATTACCTCTTTTCCTTCTTTTCCCGGCGCTGCTCGTCGGCCTCATAGGCCTTGATGATCTTCTGCACCATGGCGTGGCGGACCACATCGGACTCATTGAGGCGCATGATGGCAATGCCCTCCACCCCTCTCAGCACCCGCATGGCCTCCTTCAGGCCGGAGACCTTGTCCCCGGGCAGGTCGATCTGGGTCACATCGCCGGTGATGACGATTTTGGAGCCGAAGCCCAGGCGGGTGAGGAACATCTTCATCTGCTCCCGGGAGGTGTTCTGGGCCTCGTCCAGGATGATGAAGGAGTCGTCCAGGGTGCGGCCCCGCATATAGGCCAGGGGGGCCACCTCAATGTTCCCCCGCTCCAGATACTTCTGGTAGGTCTCGGGACCCAGCATCTCAAACAGAGCGTCGTAGAGAGGGCGCAGGTAGGGGTCTACCTTGCTCTGCAAGTCCCCGGGGAGGAAGCCCAGCCGCTCCCCCGCCTCCACGGCAGGACGGGTGAGGATGATACGGTTAATCTCCTTGGCACGGAAGGCGGCCACGGCGGCGGCCACCGCCAGGTAGGTCTTGCCGGTACCGGCCGGGCCGATGCCCAGGGTGACCACATTGTCCCGGATGGCCTCCACATACTTCTTCTGGCCCAGAGTCTTGGCCTTGATGGGCTTGCCCTTGGCGGTAACGCACAGCACATCGGCGGCCAGGCTGACGATCTGGCTCTCCTTCCCCTCCCGGACCAGCTGGATGATATAGCGCACATTCTGCTCGTTGATGGCCTCCCCCTTGGAGGCCAGCCGCATCAGGTTCTCAATGGCCCGGACGGCAAACATCACTCCCTCCGGGTCCTCCCCCGCCACCTTCAGCATGGAGTCACGGCTCACCACCGTGACCCCCATCTCGTGCTCGATGAGGCGGATGTTCTCGTCAAAGGAGCCGAAGACATTGATGGTCTCTTCCAGCCGCTCTAGGCTGATGGTCTGTTCTGTCATTGGTAATGATCTCCTGCCTTAACAAGGGGGGCTCACGCCCCCTGAAATTCACTCAGCGCTCTGCCGGGCCGCTCCACAGTGATCTCCTCCCGGCACTCGGCGTTCAGGGTGACCTCCAGAATTCCCTCCTCCACCCGGGCGGTGAAACGGGAGGCGGACACCGTGCCGTCCTCTCCGATGAGGGCGTGGAGCTGTTCCAAAAGCCGCTCCTCCACCATGGCCTGGGCCTGATCCCGGTCCAGCTCCAGGGTGACGGCCTGGTACTCCCGGAACTGCTCCCGGACCAGGGCCAGGGGCAGCACACTCTGACGCACTGTGGTTATTTTATCATACATGGGCCAGGAAATGCTAGTGGTTCCGAAAATTTCAATGCGCCGGCCGAACAGGGTCACCGACCAGCAGCTCTTCTCCCGGCCGGTATACTCCTTGCCCAGGCTCTCCAGCGGGATAGAGGCGGTGAGGGTGCGCCAGGTCCGGGCCCACACCCGCCCCCGGGCGTGGGTCTGGAAGTACCGGTTGGGCAGTCCGCTGTAAATGGGCGGCTCCATGGTGACGGTGCCTGAGATCAGAATGTCCCCCGCCGCCACCGTGTCCCCTACCTTCACCAGGCTGTCCCCCAGCTCGGGCTCCACCTTCAGGATGAGGCCGTCGGTCTCGGCGGCAAGGTCGATGTTCTCCGCCACATCCACCCGCTCCGGGGCCTTGACCGCCTCCCGGACGATGACCTCCAGCCGGGTGCCGTGGAGGTTGATGGCCATGAAGGACAGCTCTGGCAGTTCCACCAGGGCCTCCTGGGCCAGCTGCTTGCGGTCCAGGGAGGGGCCGTACACCCCCTGCCTCACCCCCAACTGTCGAAGCTGGGAGAGAATGACCGCGGTGGGCACCTGCTCATTGCCGGTGACCTCAATGGTCAGGACGAACCGGGAGAGAAAGAGCACCGCGCACACCGCGAAGCACAGCCCCGCCAGAAAGGCGTACCGGGCCCGGAACCGCCCCAGAAAATCGGGCAGGCCCCGGCTGCCCTCCAGATGTACCTCGCACCCCAGCTTTTGGGCGATGGCCAGGATCTCTTTTTTGTACCGCCGCCGGGCGGTGAGCCGGAGGGTGTGCTCGTCAAGCTGCTCCATGGCCCAGAATTCAATATTCCCCTGGGCGCACAGATTGATAAACCGCTCCGGAAAGGGGGCGGTGACCTCCAGAAGGATCATTCCCCGGAGGAAATTAAAAAGCGCCTTCATCTCCGCCCCTCCCTAGCTCAGGGTGATCTGGGCGATGCGCCCGGTGACCAGCAACTCCAGCCCGGTCATGGCCCGAAGCTCCAGGCCCTCTCCGGTGATTTTAATGAGAAAGGCCCCGCCGCTCACATGGATCTCCTCCGGGCCGTAGGCCAGAATCCCCCTGTGGTTTTCCACCCGCAGCTCCTTGTCCCCCACCAGCTCCAGCTTTGGCAGGCCCGCCACCGCGTCGGCGGGCAGGTCGAAGACCTCCGCCGTCTTTTCCAAAAATCCGCTTTTCCGGGGTTTTCCCTCCATAAGAAATCACCTCTCCCCTATTTGTATGAGGGGAGAGGGAAGTTTTTGACCAGAGGATGGAATGTTTTGCCGCCTCCATAAAAAAGGAGCGCCGTCTCCGGCGCTCCCTCTGGTTGCTTACGCGGCGCTCCCGCCGTTCTCAGGGTTCACTTTCAGCCCCTCGATCCCGGACAGAAGGTCAGGGTCTACGGTGAGGGCGGAGTCGTTCATTTCACTCCCCCCGCCGCTCCCCCTGGCGTTGATGGTCAGGCCATACCCGTCCAGAATGGAGCTCTCGCTTCCCTGGACAGCCACGGCATGGTCAATGGTCACCTGGTCCCCCACATTGAGGGTGACCACCTCCCGGTTCTGGGCGGCGGAGATGGAATAGAAGACCTCCTCCCCTTCCAGGCGGATGAAGTAGTAGGTGTTCCCCTCCAGCACGGCAGAGCGGATCTCGGCCACTGGGCCGCTGGCCTGGGTCTGGGGCACCTCCTCGGTCTGGGCCAGGCCCTTGTCGGTGAGCTGGCGGACATAGCTCTGCTCACACTGGGACACGCTGGTGCCGGTGGCCACGATCTGGTACTGGGCCACATTGACCATGGCGTACATCTTCACCAGGTTACTCTGGTCCTTCAGGGGGATAAAATAGGTGGGCTCCCCGGCGATGTTCAGCAGCAGCGGGAAGGTGGCGGTGTAGCCCAGGTCCTGGACCACGCCCTGGGCGGAGGACATGGCGGCGTACTCGGTGGCGCCGGGGGCGTCGTAGAAGAAGGTCTCCTTGGTGCGCTGGTTGGAGAGCAGGAAACCCAGGTTGGACTGGTCGGCGTTGGCGGAGGTGACACCGGTGTACACATACACATCGTCGTTGAGGGCGATGTAGTTATACCCCTCGGTGGTCACCGTCACATCCCGCTGGCCCAGGATGGAGTTGATGAAGCCGTTGATGAGGGTGCCGTAGTAGTCGTACTGCTCCATAATGAGCTGGGGGGTGTACACATTGTCCACCCAGGTGGGCACATCGGCGATGTCGTAGTAGGTGCTCTCCCCGGTAATGGCGTTGCACAGTACCGCGCCCTTGATGTCCTTGCCCCCGAAGAGGCCGATGGTCTTCACCACCCTGGGGGCGATCCACCAGGGCTGGCCGTCCTCGTCAATTTCAAACTGGGGAGTGTCGAACATGAAGGTGGGGTACTGGAAGCGCAGGTGGCGCATGATATTCCGGTTCAGGGGCTCGGAGAAGGAGTACTTCATCCCCTCGGAAAGGCGCACCACGCTTGCCTCCTGGGTGACCATGTCCACCAGCACATAGGCGGGCAGGCCCTCCCCACGGTTGGTAAACCACTTGATGAGGTCGGCATAGGCGATGGGCGCCACCCGCACGGGGCGGCCCTGGTAGTTGATTTGGGTGGAGTCGTTGGAGTACTCAAACTGGCTGACCATGTCGCTTAAAGTACCCATCTGGCGGTCCCCCAGGTACTCGGCGCTGTCCCGGTCCAGGGTGGGGATCTTGTCAAAGGAGATCTGGCTGATATCCTGGGCGAAGGTGCCCTTCTCCACCGTGAGCAGTTCCCGGTAGGCGGAGGCCCGGAAAATGGGCAGGGAGATGATCTGGCCGATGAGGGCCACGGCGATGACCGCCACAAACAAAATCCCCACGGGCAGGCAGCTGCTCTTCACAAAGCGGAGCCACTCCCGCACCTTCTCTTTGGGGGTGCGGACCACATTGCCCGAATCCCCGGCGGACAGCACAAAGATGCAGAGGGTATACACGACGCACAAAAGAGCCAGAAAGGTGTAAAAGTCCGCCGACTGGGGATTGATGGCGGGCAGGGACAGGTAGAAGTACAAAAATCCCACCACTACCGTGATGAGCAGGCTGGTCAGCACCCGGCCGGCCTTGCCCATGGGTTTGCGGGCCCTGGAAGAATCCTTTTTCAACATAATTTCTCCTTTTATTGGGGCGGAGGTCCGCCGAAAGTTATTTATAGGATATACGCTTTCCTTCAAAAAAGCAATGAAGAACAGATTAAAATTTCTGAAGCTTGCCCAGCCCCTTGTCAAACAGGGGAAAATCAAATATAATGGCTCCACAGCGTGATCCCCCGGCTTCCATGGGTTTTCCCCCTGGGCGGGCCGGGACAACTGATATTTGGAGGAAGAGATTATGGCTTTGGACATGCGGTATTTTGAGGAGATGGAGGCCAAGATCCCCCACGGGAAGGTCCGTACCCGCTTTGCCCCCTCTCCCACGGGCTATATGCACATCGGCAATCTGCGCACCGCCCTGTACACCTGGCTCATCGCCCGGAACGCCGGGGGCACCTTTATTCTGCGCATTGAGGACACCGACCAGACCCGGCAGGTGGAGGGAGCCACCGAGCTCATCTACAAGACCCTGGCCGAGTGCCATCTGGACCACGACGAGGGCCCCGATGTGGGCGGCCCCGTTGCCCCCTATATCCAGACTGAGCGCCGGGACACCTATGGCAAGTACGCCCGGCTGCTGGTGGAGCGGGGCCACGCCTACTACTGCTTCTGTGAGAAGACCGAGAGCGAGGAGGACTCCGGGGACTTTAACCGCTCCGCCGACCCCTGCCGCTCCCTGAGCCTTGAGGAGGCCCAGGCCCGGGTGGACGCCGGCGAGCCCTATGTCATCCGCCAGAAGATCCCCCAGGAGGGGACCACCACCTTCCACGACGCCATTTTCGGGGACATCACCGTGGAAAACAAAACCCTGGACGACCAGGTGCTGCTGAAGCGGGACGGCCTGCCCACCTACAACTTCGCCAATGTCATTGACGACCACCTGATGGGCATCACCCATGTGGTCCGGGGCAGCGAGTACCTGTCCTCCGCCCCCAAGTATAACCTGCTGTACGAGGGCTTTGGCTGGGAGATCCCCACCTATGTCCACTGCTCCCCCGTCATGCGGGACGCCCAGCACAAGATGTCCAAGCGCCATGGGGACCCCTCCTATGAGGATCTGAAGAACCAGGGCTTCCTCACCGACGCCATTTTGAACTATGTGGCCCTGCTGGGCTGGTCCCCCCGTGGGGAGATCGCCGAGCAGGAGGTGTTCTCCCTGGAGGAGCTGGCCCGTGCCTTCGACTTGGAAGGCATGTCCAAGTCCCCCGCCATCTTCGACATTGAGAAGCTCACCCACTTCAACGCCCTGTACCTGCGCGCCATGTCCCCCGAGGACTTTGCCAGGGCGGCGGAGCCCTATATCCGGCAGACTGTAAAGAATGAGCGCCTGTCGGTTCCTGAAATTGCCTCCCTCCTTCAGGCCCGGTGCGAGAAGCTCACCGACATTCCCGAGAAGGTGGACTTCTTCGACGCCCTCCCCGAGTACAGCGTGGACCTGTTCACCAACAAGAAGTCCAAGTGCAACCCCGATGTGGCCAGGGAGATGCTCTCCGCCGCCATCGGCATGCTGTCCAACATGGACCTGTGGACCCAGGATATGATCCACGACAGCCTCATGGGCCTGGCCGAGGGTCTGGGGGTGAAGAACGCCACCCTCATGTGGCCGGTGCGCATCGCCGTGGCCGGCAAGGCGGTGACCCCCGGCGGGGCCGTGGAGATCTGCCACATTCTGGGCCGGGAGGAGACGGTGCGCCGTCTGAAGCTGGGTCTGGAGAAGCTGGGCTGAGGCCTCTCCCCCCCTTGTGAAAGCGAAGAACATGGCCCGCGGCGGAACATCCGCCGCGGGCCGTTTTTTCTGCCTTCGCCGGTCATGGCACTATCTGCTTGCGCTCCCTCTGCCGCCGTTCTCCGGAATCGGCGGCCCGGGCGCACAGGCGCACAAACTCCTCCATCTCCCGGGTGGTCCACTTCTCCTTGTGGGAGAATATCTGGCCGTACATCACTTCCCGCAGGTCCTCCACCTCCACCACCGTCAGCCGCCCCTGGCGCACCCTGTCCTCCACCAGAAACCAGGGCAGATAGGCAAGCCCCTCCGTCTCCTCCAGCACCTGGAGGAGAAAGGAGGCGTAGCTGCTCTCCAGGGCCGGGGTGACCGAGCGGCCGTGGGCGGCCAGCCGCCGGTCCAGCAGGCGGCGGTAGTTGGCGTCCCGCTCGGTGAGGTAGAAGGGCCGTTCCAGCAGCTCCTCCAGCCTGTGCCCCGACGGGCCCAGGGCCTTGCCCAGGGCGGGTGAGGCCACCATCACCATCTTCTCCCGCTGCTCCAGCAGCTTGTTCCAGCTGTTGTTGTACAGCGGCTCGTCCAGAATATAGATGAGGTCCACCGCCCCACGCTCCATCTTGGCGATCAGCTCCTCGGGAACACCGGTGGTGATCTGGAGATGAACCTTGGGGTGTCTGGTTCGGAACTGGGTCACGATGGCGGGCAGCCGGGCAATACACAGCGACTCCAGCGTGCCGATGTGCAGCTGTCCGCTGAGCTCCGCCTCCCCGCTCAGGGACAGGGAGGCCCGGTTCACCTCCTGAATGATGTTGTAGGCGCTGTCCAGAAACTGCCGCCCCTGGCTGGTGAGCACCACCCGCTTGTACATCCGGTCAAACAGGCGCACCCCCAGCTCCTCCTCCAGCAGGCGGATCTGCACCGTCACCGCCGACTGGGAGTAGCCCAGGCTGGCCGCCGCCTGGGAAAAGCTCTCAAACTGGGCCACCCGGATAAAGGTGGAAATCTGCCGCAGCTCCACCGTCAGCCCCCCCTGTTCTCTGAAGAAATCTGAATCAATCTGAAGTAATATGAAATATTTTAATTCAAATCATAAAAATAATTTGTTTGATTAAATTATATCGTCATGATACACTAAGATCAAGGGAAATTATCCGGGAAGTCATGCACAAAACAAACAAAAAAAATAAAACTGGGAGGAATTGTCATGGCAGAAAAGAAATTCCATATAGGTCTCATTCCCAAGCTGATCATCGCCATCATCCTTGGTATCCTCTTCGGCTCCTTCATGCCTGAGTGGTTCAACCGGGTGGTGGTCACCTGCTCGTCCATCTTCAGCACCTTCCTGTCCTTCATCATCCCCCTGATGATCGTGGCCTATGTGACCATGGGCATCGCCAACCTGCGCAGCGGCGCGGGCAAACTGCTGGTCATCACCGTGGCCCTGTCCTACTTCTCCACCCTGGTGGCGGGCTCGGCCTCCTACCTGGTGGCCTCCAACCTGTTCCCCTCCTTCATGAGCGAGGGGGCTCTGGACCAGATCGCCGCCACCGCCGATGTCTCACTGGAGGGCTACTTCTCCCTGTCCATCCCGCCCCTGCTGGACACCCTGTCGGCGGTGACCCTGGCCTTTGTGCTGGGATTGTGCCTGTCCACCATGCGGGGCAAGGAGATCGGCGACAGCCTCTACCACGGCATGGAGGACTTCTCCACCATCATTGACAAGGTGCTCCACACCGTCATCATCCCCCTGCTGCCCCTGTATATCTGCGGCACCTTTACCAATATGACCTATTCGGGTAAAACTTTCGCCATTTTGAGCATCCTATGGAAGGTGTTCCTGGTGGTCATCGCCATGCACCTTATCTATATCTGCATCCAGTTCCTTGTGGCCGGTCTGGTGTCCGGCAAGAACCCCATCACCCTCCTGCGCAACCAGATCCCCGGCTACGCCACCGCCATCGGCACCCAGTCCTCCGCCGCCACCATCCCCGTAAACCTCCAGTGCGCCAAAAATGACGGTATTCTGGAGGAGATCCGCAACTTCGTGGTTCCCCTGTGCGCCAACATCCACATGGCCGGCTCCATGATCACCATCACCGCCTGCGCCACCGCCGTGTGTCTCATGTACCAGCTGCCCATCAGCATCAGCACTGTGGTGCCCTTCATCATGACCCTGGGCATCGCCATGGTGGCCTCCCCCGGCGCCCCCGGCGGCTCCATCATGACCGCCCTGCCCTTCCTGTACATGGTGTTCGGCGCCGAGGCCGGTGATGTGAACGGCCCCATCTGCGCCATCATGGTTGCCCTGTATATCACCCAGGACTCCTTCGGCACCGCCTGCAATGTCTCCGGCGACAACGCCATCGGCACCATCGTGGACACCATTTACCGCAAGTTTATTGCCAAGACCCCTGTAAAGGAGGGCTAATATGTCCTTTATCAGCGTCTTTGATGTGCTGGGGCCCAACATGATCGGTCCCTCCAGCTCCCACACCGCCGGGGCGGCGGTGATCGCGGGGCTGGCCCAGAAAATGATGACTCCCCCTATCAAGCGGGTGGAGTTCACCCTCTACGGCTCCTTTGCCAAGACCTACCGGGGCCACGGCACCGACCGGGCCCTGCTGGGCGGCATCCTGGGCTTTGCCACCGACGATCTGAACATCCGCAACTCCTTTGACATCGCCCGGCAGCGGGGGCTGGAGTTTTCCTTCACCCCCAACGAGACCGAGACTGAGGTCCACCCCAACACCGTGGACATCCGCATGGAGAACGCCGCCGGCCAGGTGATGACCGTGCGGGGCGTGTCCCTGGGGGGCGGCAAGGTGAAGATCGTACGCATCAACGGAGTGGAGGTGGACTTCACCGGAGAGTACGCCGCCGTTATCGTGGTGCAGCAGGACAAGCCCGGGGTGGTGGCCCACATCACCAGGGTGCTCAGCGACCGGGGGGTCAACCTGGCCTTTATGCGCCTGTTCCGGGAGAGCAAGGGCCACACGGCATACAGCATCATCGAGTCCGACGGCCGCCTGCCCGAGGGGATCACTCAGGAGCTGAAAACCAATCCCTATATCCACGATGTGATGATCGTGCAGCCCTAAGGAGGTGGGAGCATGGATTTTCGAAACGGAAGCGAACTGCTGGAGCTGTGCCGGCAGGAGGACTGCCTCATCTCCCAGGTGATGCGCCGCCGGGAGTGTGAGCTGGGGGAGGTTGCCCCCGACCGGGTAGAGGCCAGGATGGCCCGGGCCCTGGAGATTATGCGGGAGTCGGCCACCCAGCCCCTGAAAAATCCGGTGCGCTCCATGGGCGGGCTCATCGGTGGCGAGGCCAAGCGGCTGGCCGCCCACGCGGCCAGAAAGAAAAGCCTGTGCGGGCCGGTGCTCCAGCGGGCCATCACCTACGCCATGGGGGTGCTGGAGGTCAACGCCTCCATGGGCCTCATTGTAGCCGCCCCCACCGCCGGGTCCTCCGGCGTGGTGCCCGGGCTGCTGCTGGCCCTTCAGGAGGAGTACCGCATCTCCGACGAGCGGCTGCTGGACGGCCTCTTTAACGCCGGAGCCGTGGGCTATCTGGCCATGCGCAACGCCACGGTGGCCGGGGCCGTGGGCGGCTGTCAGGCCGAGGTGGGCGTGGCGGCGGCCATGGCGGCCTCGGCGGCGGTGGAGCTGATGGGAGGCACCCCACAGCAGTCCCTGGACGCCGCCTCCACGGTGATGATGAACATGCTGGGCCTGGTGTGCGACCCGGTGGGGGGCCTTGTGGAGTACCCCTGCCAGAGCCGCAACGCCGCCGGGGTGGCCAACGCCCTGGTGGCCGCCGAGATGGCTCTTAGCGGTGTGCCCCAGCTCATCCTCTTTGACGAGATGCTGGAGGCTATGTACCGGGTGGGCCGCCGGCTCCCCGCTGAGCTGCGGGAGACCGCCCTGGGCGGCTGCGCCACCACCCCCTCCGCCTGCGAGCGCTGCGGAGGCTGCGGATAAACAAAACAACAGGCCGCCCCACATGGGGCGGCCTGATTTTTTATGCCAACGCGATGTCCAAAATCATCATCACCACAAAGCCGAACATGACGCTCATGGTGCCGATGTTGGAGTGCTCCCCCAGGTGGGCCTCGGGAATAAGCTCCTCGGTAACCACATACATCATGGTCCCGGCGGCAAAGGAAAGAAGCCAGGGCATCACCGGGGCGATGGATCCGGCGAAGAGGACCACCAGAATGCCGAAGACCGGCTCAACAAAACCAGACAGTGCCCCGTAGAGGAAGGAGCGGCCGGTACTCATCCCCTCCTGCTTCAAAGGCAGGGAGATGGCGGCACCCTCGGGGAAATTCTGTAATCCGATGCCGATGGCCAGGGCCATGGCGGCCCCCAGCCCCCCGCCGCTGTGCTGGGCGGCCAGGGCGAAGGAAAGCCCCACCGCCATCCCCTCGGGGATGTTGTGGAGGGTCACCGCCAGCACCAGCAGGGTGGTCCGACGCCAGGAGGAGGGCAGGCCCTCGGGCTCATTGGCTTCCGGGTGGAGGTGGGGGAGCAATGAGTCCATCCCCCACAGGAACAGTACCCCCAGCACAAAGCCCCCGGCGGTGGGCAGCCAGGGGGGCAGGCCGGAGGCCCTGGCCTCCTCCATGGCGGGCAGCAGCAGGCTGAATACCGACGCGGCCACCATCACCCCGGCGGCAAAGCCCAGAAACAATCGCTGGAGGTTGGGGGAGGATTTTCCCCGGACAAACAGTACAGTGGCCGCGCCCAGGGCGGTCATCAAAAAAGTGATGCCCGTGCCCACGGCGGCCCATAAAATGGGTTGGTTCATAAGATTCCTTTCTTCCGGCCGTTACAGCCGGCGGTAGCAGTGGAGATCAAAGCCGATATGTACTTTGAGGCGCTCCAGTTCAGAAAGCCGCTCCACCCCCGCCCTGGGGGTCTTCCAGGCGTAGGGGGTCATGTGGAAGAGGGCCATGATGTCCTGGCCACATTCCAGCTCCGCCTCATACCGCACCTCCCGGACGCTTTCCCAGGCAAAGCCTGTATAGTCCTCCCGCTTTACAGGATTTTCATAGGGTTTTTCGTAGAGGACCTCCTTCATCTCCCAGAGATGCCGGGGGGATGGGACGGCGTAGAGGAAGTGCCCCCCGGGGCGGAGGATTCGGGCAAACTCCTCCCCGGCCAGGGGGGAGAACACATCCAGCAGCAGGTGGGCGCTGTGGTCGGGAATGGGCAGGTGATAGGCCGAGGCCACGGCAAACTCCCCCTGCTTCAGGCGTTTGGCCGCCCGGCGCAGGGCAAATTTGGAGATGTCCACTCCGGCCATCCGGGGGCGCTTTCCCGCCTTCATCAGGGCCTGGTAGAGGCCGGCGGTGTAGTACCCCTCCCCGCAGCCGCTGTCCACCACAACCGGGTCCGATTCCTCCTTCAGACAGTCCAAGGCCATCTCACAAATGGCCTCCCGAAGGGGGGCGTAGTATCCCTTGTCCAGAAAGGCCGACCGGGCGGCCACCATCTCCTTGTCGTCCCCCGGGTTCTGGGAGTGCTTGCGGTTGGGGGGCAGAAGATGGACATAGCCCGCCGCCGAGCGGTCAAAGCTGTGGCGGTTCGGACAGAGAAGCCCCGTGTCCGTGCGCTCCAGGGGAGCGGCGCACAGGGGGCAGGAAAACAGGCTTTCCATGGTATTCACCTCAGCATAATTATGAGGGATGGACATGGAAATGGCAAGAAAAAAATCAATTTTCCCCCTTCATCTTTGAAAATCTTCGTGGTACAATGGAGAAAAGTATTACATACCGCTTGCCGAAAAAGCCCTCCTGCAAGGAGTTCCGCCGCCCGCTGGCGGCGGAATAAATTGAAATCTCGTCATTTCCGGGGGCGTGTACCTCGGAAATGACACTTCTCACGAAAGATGGGCCGACTTTTTCATCAGAAAACGAGGTCCATCTTTCGTGCAGCCTTTCTCGAAAAAGTTGCTGTGCAACTTTTTCGAAATCACATTTAAGGAGTTTTTCCATGAGCAACAGAAAATCCCCGGAGGCGGTCCGGGCCATCATCGAGGAGCTGAAGGTCCTCTACCCCGACAGCATCTGTTCCCTGGAGTATAAAAAGGACTACGAGCTCCTCTTCTCCGTGCGCCTGGCCGCCCAGTGCACCGACGAGCGGGTGAACAAGGTGACTCCCGCCCTCTTCGCCCGCTTCCCCACCCTGGAGGCCCTGGCGGGGGCCGACATTGCGGAGGTGGAACAGTACATCCACTCCACCGGCTTTTTCCGGGCCAAGGCCAGGGACATCGTCCTGGCCTCCCAGATGCTGCTGCAGGAGTACGGCGGCAAAGTCCCCGACAAGATGGAGGATCTTCTGAAGCTGCCCGGGGTGGGCCGAAAGACCGCCAACCTCATTTTGGGGGACATCTATCATACCCCCGGTGTAGTGGTGGCCGACACCCACTGCATCCGCATCACCGGCCTGCTGGGTCTCACCGACGGGAGCAAGGACCCCCAGAAGGTGGAAACGCAGCTGCGGGAGATTTTACCCCCGGAGGAGTCCAATGACTTCTGCCACCGCATGGTCCTCCATGGCCGGGCGGTGTGCATCGCCCGGCGGCCCCAGTGCCAGAGCTGCACCCTGCGGCCCTGGTGCGACCACTTTGCCAAAAACGGCGGCGAGGGCTGAGGCCCTCCTGCAAGGAGTTCCGCTGCCCGCAGCGGCGGAATAAATTGAAATCCCGTCATTTCCCAGGGCGTGTACCTGGGAAAGAACACTTCTCACGAAAGATTTGCCGACAATTTCGAAGAAATCGAGGTGAATCTTTCGTGCAGTCTTTTCGAAAAAGCGGCCACGCCGCTTTTTCGACATTAAAGGAGAGCGACATTTTTTGAAAACCCTCAATCGCTGGATCATTTACATCATCGGTATGCTGATTTTGGCCATGGGCCTGACCCTGAACACCAAGGCTGGGCTGGGGGTCTCCCCCATCATCTCCCTGTCCTACGCCGTGTCCGAGCTGTGGCACTTTAACTTCGGGGACATGACCTTTATCCTCTATTCCATCTTTGTGGTGGGAGAGCTGATTCTTCACCGGGGCAGGCGGCTATTCGGCGACCTGTGCCAACTGCCTCTGAGCCTCATTTTCAGCCGGGTGCTGAACCTCTACTCCGCCCTTATCCCCTATCAGGCGTCCGAGCAGCCATTTTGGGAAAATTTTCTGCTCCTCCTCCTGGCCATCATCCTCACGGGTATCGGGGCCGCGGTGACGGTGAATATGAAACTGGTTCCCAACCCCGGAGACGGCATTGTGGCCGCGGTGGGCGAGACGATCCACCGGGAACAGGGGATCGCCAAAAACCTTTTTGATGTGTGCTGTGTGGTCTCCACCTGTGTGCTAGGCCTTGTGGTGTCCGGCCACATCGTAGGGGTGGGCGTGGGCACCATCGCCGCCATGATCCTGGTGGGCCGGGTGATCTCTCTGGTAAACCATCTGGCCAGAGAAAAAATGCGTGCCGCCGCCGGGCTTCTGGAGCCCGTTATGGAAACACAGACCGTGTAAAGGAATTAAACCTGTCATATATTTTTGCGGACGGCCCTTGACCGTCCGCTTTTTCCATTTCTTAATTTTATCGAAAAACGATAAAAATATATTGACAATCAAAATTCACCGTGATAGCATGGTGCCAACCGAAAGGGGGAATTTTCCATGGAACGCACTTCCGTCCAGCGGCTGGCTAGGGTACTGCGGGCGCTGGTACTCATCACCTTTGTCCTCAATGTACTGGTCATGCCCCTGGTACCTGGCTTTGCGGCACTGGAGAACAGCCATGAGCTGGAGGGGATGTTTCAGGACTTGTCCCAGAACATCAGGGACGGGTACGGCCTCCACGCCCTGGGCCACTGGCTGATGTACACCCTGGGCTGTTTCCAGTGGGTATGGCAAAGCGGTGGGGCGGCGCTGCTGACCGTGTTCTTCTGGCTGTGCGGGGTGTGTACCGCCGTCATTTTATGGCAGGCCAAAAAGGCTCTGGACACCATTCTGGCGGGAAGCCCCTTCCAGCTGTCCAACGCGAAAGCACTGCGCCGGGCGGCGGTGTGCTGCTGGGTCATCTCCGGGGCTGCCCTGGTGCGGTTTGTCCTCTGGCTTTGGGCCGAGGGCAACCTTTCCCCCCTCTTTACCTACAACACCCTGGCCATCCCTGCCTTCTTCATGGCAGGGCTCCTCTTTCAGGTGATGTCCGCCCTGTTCCGTCAGGCGGCGGAATTGAAAGAGGACCAGGACCTGACCATTTAAGGGGGCGGGCGGCATGAAGATCGTGGTCAACCTGGATGTGATGATGGCCAAACGGAAGATGTCCCTGGGGGAGCTGGCCCAGAAGGTGGACATCACCATGGCCAACCTGTCCATTCTGAAAAACAACAAGGCCCGGGCCATCCGTTTCTCCACCCTGGAGGCCATCTGCGCGGCCCTGGACTGCCAGCCGGGGGACATTCTGGAGTTTGTCCCCGATGAAAAGGAGTAAGACATGGCTTTGTTATATCTGCCCCTCTATCTGGTTTTCATCGGCTTTTTGTCGGTGTTTTTGTGGATCCCCGCCTTTGGTCTGGGAGTCTACCTTCTGGTGAAGGACAGGCGGTGCCGCCCGGTGATGGGAACCCTCTTCGCCTTATGGGCCCCCGCCCTGGCTCTGGTGCTCCTGCTGCCTAGGGCGGAAGCGGCCGCCGGGGTGATGCTCCGGGACTGGGTCCACGCCCTCCCCGTCTGGCTGTGGGGCATCCTGTCTATCGCTCTGCTTGTGGCTATCGCCCGGTACTCCCTGAAGCATTTTTCAAAAAATTGGGCGCGCCCGTGTCTGAAGATCGGCTGCGCCCTGACAGTTCTGGCGGTGCTTACCGTGGGGGTCTTCTACCTGGGCCTCACCGGTCGGCCTGAAGAGGTGAGGGAGTATCAGGGGGAGCAAGTGGTCATGGCCAAGTTCTCCTGGATGGAGACCACCTACTCCTACTACCGGTACAACGGCCCCTTCCTGTTGGGGGAATATCTGGGCTGGTCTGAGGAGCCCTGGTCACTGGAAGGAATGACAGAATGAAAAAGGTATGGATCCCCATCTCATTGCTATGCGTTCTGGCACTTTGCGTGGGACTTTGGGCAGCCGGGCATCGGGACCCTCAAGCCCGGACAGAGGCACAATTTAACGCCGACCTCCCCCAGCTGGAGGCGGCCGCCCAGGCCCTTCTGGCCGGGGAACCCGCCCAAATCCCCCCGGGCTGGGACGGGGAGGTCTGGGGGAATGGGGTGTGCTTCGAGCTGGGAGGATGGGGGCTTGGCTCTTCCACCAGCTACTGGGGCGTCAGCTATGTCCCGGAGGACTATCCCGTGGGCTTTCAGGGCCTCAGCCTCGCCGGGAGTCCCCGGGAGGGAGAGGGCTGGCTGTGGCGGGAGGCGAAGGGGGACAACCGCTGTTATGGAGAACAGCTTGCCCCCTGCTGGTACTACTGGAAAATGGAGTTTTAAGGGCTTTTTCAGCCCCCGGAAAGGAAGAATACGGATGAAACCCTTATTATGCCTGCTCTCCGCCCCTTTGCTGGCTCTGGCCCTTTCCGGCTGCGGTACAGCCGGGGTGGCCAACCCGGACCTTGTAGTCTATAACGACAGCACCCAGGTCATCTACACCATTACCCTCTCCACGGAAACCCAGTCGGAGAGCGTATCCTCCCCCCGGGACCTGGGGCTTTTGGAGCGGGGGGATCGCTACGGCATGTCCCTGGATGGTCAGTCCGGCCCCTTCACCCTGGAGCTGAAGGGGGAGCACGGGGACACGCTGGCCCGGTACCGGAGCAATTTTGAGGGCAGGCGCCTCCTGCTCACCTTTGAGGAGAACGGCCGGGTGTCGGTGAACGAGGAACAATCATAAAAAAGGCGGTGGGACTTCTATTCCCGCCGCCTTTTGCTGTTCTTATTTCCCGGGGCAGTAGCGCACATAGACGCCCCCCGCCTCGTCCCGTTCCACCCGGGCCTCCACCCCGTAGACCTGCCGGATGAGCTCCGGGGTGAGCACCTCCTCCGGCCTTCCCCGGGCCGCCACCGCCCCGTCCTTCATCACATACAGCCGTGTGCAGTACATCCCCGCCAGGTTCAGATCGTGGAGGGCGGCGATCACCGTCCGGTCCAGCCCCCGAAGCAGATCCATAAGCTTCAGCTGGTACTGGATGTCCAGGTGGTTGGTGGGCTCGTCCAGCAGGAGGACGGGGGTCTGCTGGGCCAGGGCACGGGCCAGGATGACCCGCTGCTGCTCTCCCCCGGACAGGGCCTGGAAGGAGCGGTGCTCCATCTCCCCCATTCCCACCGCCTCCAGGGCGGAACGGGCGATGGCCCGGTCCTCCTCCCGGTCCCCCTCCAGAAACTTCTTGTGGGGGGAGCGGCCCATGAGGACCATTTCCAGCACGGAGAAGTCAAAGCCCCCCAGGCTGTGCTGGGCCACCAGGGCCATGCTTTGGGCCTGCTCCCGCCGTTTGAGCTTCCCAGTCTCCCCGCCGTCCAGGTACACCGCCCCGGCGGTGGGTCTCAGCACCCGGCACAGGCACCGGAGCAGGGTGCTTTTCCCGCTGCCGTTGGGGCCGATGATCCCCACCAGCTCCCCCCGGTCTGCCTCCAGGTCCACGCCATGGAGGATCTCCCGGCCCCCCAGGGCGGCCCGGATGGCCGAAGCCTCGATTTTCATCTTCTCACCCCCCAAGCTCCCGGCCCTTCCGGGCCATGAGATACAAAAAGACCGGCGCCCCCACCAGGGCGGTGAGAATGCCCACGGGGATCTCGTTGCCGGGCAGGACAGACCGGCACAGCACATCCGCCCACAGCAGAAAAATCCCGCCCCCCAGGGCGGAAAGAGGGATGAGCCGCCGGTGGTCGCTGCCGAAGATCAGGCGCAGCACATGGGGCACCACCAGCCCCACAAAGCCGATGACCCCCGCCTGATAGACCGCCAGCCCCACCACCAGGGCGGTGATGAGCAGATAGACCAGGCGCAGCCGCCCCAGCTCCACCCCCAGGGTGAGGGCGCTCTCGTCCCCCAGGAGCATGAGGTTGAGGCTGCGGCTCTGGCTCCAGAAGAAGAGGGCGGCCAGCACCCATACCAGCGCCATGGCCCCATTCCCCGGCCAGGTGGCGGCGGCCAGACTGCCCATGGTCCACCGAAGGACCTGGGCGGCGGCGTGGTCGGCGTCGGAGAGGTAGATGAGAAAGTTGGAGGCGGCGGAGCACACGGCGCTGAGGGCCGCCCCAGAGAGGATGAGGCGCACGGAGTTCCCCCGGCCCCCCGACAAAATCAGCACCAGCAGGCAGGCCCCGAAGGCCCCCAGGAAGGCCATAAGCCCCACAAAGTTGCCCCCCAGGGCAGACCCGATCCCCAGGAGGATGGCCAGGGTGGCCCCCAGGGAGGCCCCGGAGGAGGCGCCCAGCACATAGGGGTCGGCCAGGGGATTTTTCACCACCGCCTGCATCACCACCCCGCACAGGGACAGCCCGCCCCCCACCGCCGCCGCCAGCACCAGCCGGGGCAGGCGGATGAGCCACACCACATCGTGTACCGCCGTCCCCGGGGCCCACTGGGGCGGGATGGGGAGGCGGAAGAGCAGGTGGCCCAGCTCATGGACGATGACCCCGTAGACCTGCCCGGGAGACAGTGGGTTAGTGCCCAGGCACACCGCCCCCAGAAGGGACAGGGGCAGGGCCAGCCCCAGCCCCAGCAGAGCCCAGCGCCAGGCCATCTGGCCCTTTGATCGCAGCAGCCGCACAGCTCTTCCCCCTTACAGATCCGGGTAGAGTCCGGCGGCAAAGGCCCGGATGCCGTCCAGGGTCCGGGGGCCGCTGGCGTACATGTCACCCAGCATGATGGGGTAGATCCGCCCCGACTTCACAGCGGACAAGGAGGCCAGGGCCGGGTCCTCCTCAATGGCGGCCAGCTGCTGTGCCACCACCTGCTCCGGGGAGTCCCCGGAGTAGGCCATGTACACTACAAAGATGACCTCCGGGTCCAGGGACACCAGTTCCTCCTTGCCCATCTCGTTGCCCTGGGGCTTGACCAGCTTACCCCCCAGCTTGGTCACCATGTCCCCGGCCAGGGTACCGGCGTGGTAGTTGCTCAAAATGCCGTTCAGGGGCTCCAGCACCGCCACGGTGGTCTGCTCCCGGCCCTCGGCGGCCTTCAGGGTGTCCTCAATGGAGGCGGACATCTCGTCCACCAGGGCCTGGGCCCGGTCCTCCACATCAAAGATTTGACCGATGTTCAAAATGTCCTGGTATTCGTTTTCCACGGTGCGCTCCGCCGCCGCCCCGGAATTTGCCGAGATGTAGGTGCCCACCCCCTTCTCGTTCCAGGCCCCCACATCCCCCAGCTTCTTCTCGCTGAAGGCGGAGTGCCAAGTGAAGATGAAGTCGGGCTCCAGGAGGGTCACCGTCTCCTTGTCCGGGGAGAAGACCGTCTCGTCGTAGCGCATTTGGCTAAATCCCTCCTGCCACTCCTCCTTCACGGCGTTGTCCAGGCCGTAGGAGGCGATGACATGGTCCTCCAGCCCCAGGGCGATCATGGTCTCAATACACCCCTGGTAGATACACACCACCCGCTGAGGGGCCTGGGTGTAGGTGTAGGACACCGGGTTCCCGGCGTAGTCGTAGTTGGTGACGGTCACCGGGTAGTGCCCGTCTCCCTCCGGAGCACTCTGGGCACTCTGGGTACTTTGGGCCTCGGACCCGGCGGGGGCCGGGGCGGCGCAGGCGCACAGCAGGGACAGGGCCAGGGCGGCGGCCAGGATCAGGTTTCTGGTTCTTTTCATAATTCCTCCTTATTTTGGGGCATAAAAAATCGCCCCTGAGCGGTGACTCAGAGGCGCTGGCAGCGCAAACAAGCACTGGCGGTCCCCCGCCAATGCTGAACACTGTACCTCTTGAGTCCGAAGAGTTTCCCCGGGGCATGGCCCCGGTTCATACACAGCGGCAGAGATATATTCTGACTTCGGCCCTCAACGCCTGTCCCCCGCCTTCCCGGACCCTCGGTCCAGTGGCCGGAAAACCCTCGTTTTCCATGGGGGACGGCTCCGTCCATACAGCAGCGTTCCTGTGCGGGATTCTCACCCGGCTTCCTGCCCGGCTGCCCGGGCAAAATCTCTGTCGCCTATGAAATTGTCCGGAAGCGCCCCTCAGGGGCGTTTCCAAGTCAACACTACCTTATTTTGGGGAACTTGTCAACGAAAATCCGCCCTGGGCGATGAGCTTTTCCTTCTCCCCCCGGCGAAGCTTCTTGATTTGAGCCTCCCGACGCAGAGCGGCAGACTTATCCTTCACCTGCTGGGTAAAGACCAGCTCCAGGGGACCCCGGCCCCGGGTATACTTGGCCCCCTTCCCGGAGCGGTGGGCCGCCAGGCGGCGGGGCACATCATCGGTGATGCCGGTGTAGAGGCTTCCGTCCCCGCACCGGAGAATATACACATACCAGGTCACGGCTCTCCCCTCCTCCCCGCTTTTCCGGGCAACAGTTTACCATAGAGGGGAAAGATTCTCAAGGCGGGGAAAAAGGGGTCAGATCTTGTTGCCAATTTCCAGGTAAAGTGATACAATATGGTGATATTATGTAGGCGTCCGCCCGGACGCCCGAAACAAAGGAGCAACACCAATGGAGAACAAGAAAGTAATGCTTTCCGGCATCCAGCCCAGCGGCGACCTGCACCTGGGCAACTACCTGGGGGCCATCAAGAACTGGGGGGCCCGGGCCGAAGAGTTTGACTGCTATTATTTTATGGCCGACATGCACACCATCACCGTCCGTCAGAACCCCGCCGACCTGCGCCGGCGCACCCTGGAGCAGCTGGCCCAGTATATCGCCTGCGGCCTGGACCCTGAGAAGAACACCCTGTTTATCCAGTCCCATGTCCCCGCCCACGCGGAGCTTGGCTGGGTGCTGAACTGCTACACCATGTTCGGGGAGCTCTCCCGTATGACCCAGTTCAAGGACAAGTCCGCCAAGCACAAGGACAACATTAACGGAGGTCTGTTCACCTACCCCGCCCTGATGGCCGCCGACATCCTCCTCTACCAGCCCGACTATGTGCCCGTGGGCGAGGACCAGAAGCAGCATGTGGAGCTCACCCGGAACATCGTCCAGCGCTTCAACGGCATTTACGGGGATGTGTTCAAGATGCCCGAGCCCTATATTCCCAAGGCCGGGGCCCGGATCATGGGCCTGACCACCCCCGACTCCAAGATGTCCAAGTCCCTTCCCGATGGCTGCGTCTTCCTGATGGAGAAGCCCGAGGACATCCAGCGCAAGTTCAAGCGGGCCATCACCGACAGCGACACCGAGCACTGCGTGCGCTACGATCCTCAGAACAAGCCCGGTGTGTCCAACCTTATGAACATCTACTCCGCCGTCACCGGCAAGAGCTTTGAGGAGATCGAGCGGGAGTTTGACGGCCAGGGCTACGGCAAGTTCAAGCCCGCCGTGGGAGACGCGGTGGTGGAGGCCCTGCGCCCCATCCGGGAGGAGGCCCAGCGGATTCTCTCCGACAAGGCCTACCTGGAGAAGGTGTACACCGAGGGCGCCCAGAAGGCCTCCTATGTGGCTAACAAGACCCTGCGCAAGGTATATAAAAAGGTGGGCTTTGTGGCCCGGTAAGCCCCTCCACTTCAAGAACAAAGACAAAAGAGGAATTGTTTATGACCATTCAGCTGCCTGTCATCGGCATGGCCGCCGCCGCCCTGGTGGCCGCCGCCCTGGTGGCCCTGCTCACTACCCCGGTGGTCCGCTCTCTGGCCTACCGGGTGGGGGCGGTGGACATCCCCAAGGACGGCCGGAGAATGCACGACCACCCCATCCCCCGGATGGGCGGTCTGGCCATCTTCTTCGGCTTCATGCTCAGTGTGCTCATCTTTATGCCCCTCACCACCCAGCTGCGGGGGATGCTCCTAGGGGGCGTCATCATTGTCATCCTGGGTATCTTTGACGACATCTACGCCCTGCCCGCCGTGCCCAAGTTCCTGGTGCAGATCGTGGCCGCCCTGGTGGCCGTCCTGTCGGGAAACCGCATTGAAGCCGTGTCCAACCCCAATATCTTCAGCTCCGAACCCTTCTGGGTGCTGGGCTGGCTGGCCATTCCCATCACCGTGTTCTGGATTGTGGGCATCACCAACGCCGTCAACCTCATTGACGGCCTGGACGGCCTGGCCTGCGGGGTGTCCACCATCAGCTCCATGACCCTGCTGGTCATCGCTCTCATCGTCTCCGAGCCGGAGACCGCCATCCTCACCGCCGCCCTGGCGGGGGGCTGTATCGGCTTTCTCCCCTACAACCTGAACCCCGCCAAGATCTTTATGGGGGACACGGGCTCCACCTTCCTGGGCTTCATCCTGGCGGTGGTGTCCATCCAGGGGCTGTTTAAGTTCTACACCATCATCTCCTTCGCCGTCCCATTCCTGATGCTGGGCCTGCCCATCTTCGACACCGCCTTCGCCATCATCCGCCGTCTGGCCAAGGGCCAGTCCCCCATGACCCCCGACCGGGGGCATATCCACCACCGGCTCATCGACATGGGCTTTTCCCAGAAGCAGGCGGTGGCCACCCTCTATGTGATCAGCGCCATCCTGGGCCTCTCCGCCGTGGTGCTCACCACTATCGGCGTGGTGAAGGCCATGTTCTTCCTGGCGGCCCTCTTTGCCGCGGGAGGCGTGGCGGCCATGCTGTTCCTCAATCACAATGACCCGAGTCATGGGGACAAAAGCGGCGGACGGAACAGCTCGCAGCCCCACAAGGGCACCCAGATCGCCGGCAACGACAATTTCTTTGGCGAGGAGGACAAATCCGAAAAATGAACAAGATCAAAGTGATGACCATTTTCGGCACCCGGCCTGAGGCCATCAAGATGGCCCCTCTGGCCCTGGAGCTGGGCCGTCGGCCCGAGTTCGAGGCCCTGTGCTGCGTCACCGCCCAGCACCGGGAGATGCTGGACAGCGTGCTGGAAATTTTCAAGCTGAAGCCCGACTACGACCTGAACATCATGCAGCCCCGGCAGACCCTCTCCGCCATCACCTCCAGGTGCCTGCTGGGGGTGGAGAAGGTGCTCAACGAGGCCAAGCCCGACCTGGTGCTGGTCCACGGGGACACCTCCACCACCTTTGCCGGCGCCCTGGCCGCCTTCTACGCCCACACTGCCGTGGGCCATGTGGAGGCCGGCCTGCGCACCTATGACAAGTGGTCCCCCTTCCCCGAGGAGATGAACCGGAAGATGGTGGGCGCCCTGGCCGACCTCCACTTCTGCCCCACGGTGTCCAACCGGGAGAACCTCCGCCGGGAGAACATCACCAAGGGGGTCTTCCTCACGGGTAACACTGTCATCGACGCCCTCCAGACAACTGTCGTAAAGGATTTTACCTTTGCGGAGGATATTCTCAATCATATTGATTATGTTAACAAAAAGGTGATCCTGGTCACCTGCCACCGCCGGGAAAACTACGGCCAGCCCATGACCAACATCATGACCGCCCTGCGCCGTGTGGCCGACGCCTTCCCCGACACGGAGCTCATCTACCCCGTCCACCTCTCCCCCGTGGTTCAGGAGGCCGCCCACAAGTACCTGGACGGTCACCCCCGCATCCACCTCATCGCCCCTCTGGCGGTGGACGAGATGCACAACCTCATGGCCCGGTGCCATCTGGTGATGACCGACTCCGGCGGGCTTCAGGAGGAGGCCCCCGCCCTGGGCAAGCCGGTGCTTGTCCTGCGGAAGGAGACCGAGCGGCCCGAGGCCGTGGCCGCGGGCACCGTGCGTCTGGCAGGTGTGGAGGAGGAGGACATCTTCTCCATGGCCTCGGAACTTCTCTCCAACCAGGCCGAATATGACAAAATGGCCCACGCCGTCAACCCCTACGGGGACGGCCAGGCCTGCCGCCGCATCGCCGACGCCATCGCCTGGCACTTCGGCCTGCGGGAGACTCCCCCCGACCAGTTTGGGGGATAATCGTATCTGAAAGGGGTGGAAGCGTGGAACCGAAAAACCGGCAGGTCATTGTGGTGGCCATCATCATTCTCATCGCCATCGCCATGTTCGCCAGCTTCGGACGAAGCCTCTTTGCCCTGCGCACCCCCCAGGTGGTCCTGCCCTCCACCGGCGTGACGGACAGCTCCGCCGACAGTTCCCAGGACTCGGGCCTGTACCAGCAGGTGGCGGTCACCCCGAAAACAGCTCCCAGCGTGGTGGCCACCCTGGCCAGACCGGAGAGCTACTACCGGGAGCTGACCATCGAGACCTTCTGGGAGGGAGGCTCCTCCTCTGCCCAGGTCCAGGTGTGGAAGGACGGCGGCTGGTCCCACAGCCGTCAGACCCTTCCCTCCGGGGTCATCCGCCACGACCTCACCGACGGCGAGACCCTCTACTACTGGTACGAGGGGGCCAGCCGGTACGAGACCGCCCCGGCGGACCAGTACTCCTCCGACTTCAGCCAGCACATCCCCACCTATGAGACTGTGGTGGACATGGAGGAAGACTGGATCACCGACGCTGGCTATGTGACAAAGGGAGACCTGCCCTGCGTCTATGTCCAGGTGCAACTCCCCGACTCAAAGATCACTCAGCGCTACTGGGTGAGTGTGGACAGCGGCCTTTTAGTCTCCGCCGAGTCGGAGGAGGACGGCACTCTGGTGTACCGTATGACCGCCTACTCCCCCGCCCAGTCCCCCTGCCCCGCCGACGGGGAATTTGCCCTCCCCGACGGGACAGTACTGCACACCCTGGAGACTACGGCTGCTGAGCCTGATCCTCTCCAAGCCCCATAATGAGCACCAGGCCCAGGGCGATGACCAGATCCAGGTCGTCCCCCTCCGCCATCAGATAGAGCACAATCAGCAGCAGCAGAATGTCCCCGGTGTCCAGGTCCTCCAGATGGAGGGCCTTCAGCGCCCGGGACAGTACCCCTGTCCCATCCCCCGGAGCAAACAGAGCGGACAGCCCCTCTCCGCCGGACAGGAAGGGGGGCAGACGCAGCCCGCCGCTCCCCCTGGGGGCGGGGGGCCTTTTCCCTTCCTCCCCTGCCCGGACCCAGGAGTACTCCTCCCGGGGTATGTATCGGTTATACACCCTCTCCCGTCCCCCTTTCTCCGAAGGCGGTGATGGCCGCTCGGATCATGCGGGTCATCCGGGCAATGCGGATGGCCCGGTCCAGCCGCCCCCGCCGCTCCTCTTTGAGGAAGGGCCGCAGGGCCTGGAGGAGGGCGGCGTTCCGGTCCTCGGTGCTCTGGACCTGACGGATGACCTCTATTCCCACCTGGATCATCTGGGGGTCCAGCTGGCCCAGAAGGTCGGAGAGGTCGGAGAGGTCGGAGGGAGGGGCGGCGTGGGACCCGGGCTCCTGTTCCTCTTCCCCGGAGGGAGGATGTTCTTCCTCCTCCCCCTGGGATTCGCCCCCGGACAGGGAGCGGGCCAGGGCCATAATCTGGTCCATAGCCTGGCGGTTGCCCAGGATGGAATTCAGTTTTTCCTCAAACTCCGCCACCGTCCCATCACCTCCCCTTCGGGACCGTTCTTATCCAAGCCCGGCCTTTTTGGCCTGGTCTCCGATCCGCTCCAGCAGATCGGCCCCCTCTTTGGACTTCATCAGCCGGTCCATCATCTCCATAAACCGCTCCGGACTGCCCGCGGCGGCCTGCTGGGCCGCCTGACGCACCTGTCCGCCCTGGCGCTGGAGCAGCTCCATGAGCTGTCTGGCATCCTCAGAGCCGGCCAAGTCGGCGATCGCCTGACGGTTTTTCAAAAGCTCCTGGGGGCTCATGCCCCCGAAGTTTCCGGTTGGTTCCATCCCCATCCCTCCCAAACCGGGGGCGGCGGCGCCGTCCCCTTGATCTAATCCAGTATATGCGCCCAGCGCCCGGAGGTGACACCTTTGAAGATCCTTGTACTTTCCGACTCACACCGGTCCATGGCCGGGATCTACAACGCCATCGATACGGTCCGGCCCGACCATGTGATCCACCTGGGAGACCTGATGGAGGACGCGGAGTACGCCTCCCTGGTCTACCCCACCCTGCCCATCTGCAAGGTGCCGGGCAACTGCGACGGCTGGACCAGCGCCGAGACCGTCAAGCAGATCACCCTTGGGGGCAGGTCCATCCTCCTCTCCCACGGACACCTGTGGGGGGTAAAAAGCGGATACGACCGGGCCATCGCCCAGGCCAGGGCCGTGAGGGCGGACATTCTCCTCTTCGGCCACACCCATGTGGCCTGCTGCCAGCAGCTGGAAGACGGGCTGTGGATACTGAACCCCGGCTCCAGCCGCTCCACCTACGGGCTTATTGAGCTGAATGACGGGCAGATCCGCTGTTCCACCCACCACCAGTCCTAGATCCATCCCACCGGAAAGGAGGCGGCCGCCCCTTGAAGAAAGTACTCTATATTCTCTTCCACCGCTCGGTATTTGTGGGCCTGTCCCTGCTGGCCCAGATTGCCACTTTGATGGTGATGGTGGTCACCTTCTCTGAGTATACCGACATCATCTACTGGTGTCTGATCGCCATCAGCGTCATGGCCGCTCTGGCCATCATCGGCAGCCGCATGGAGCCGGGGTACAAAATCGCCTGGCTGCTGCTGATCCTCCCCTTCCCCGTCTTCGGCGGGGCCTTCTATCTGATGGTGGGCGGAGGCGGCACCCCCAAGCGCACCCGGAAGCGGATGCAGGGGATGCTGAAAAAGACCGCCCTGGTCCTCCGGGACGACTTCAAGGCCGACGATCTCCTCCCCCTGGGAGGCGACGCCGCCGGTCAGGCCACCTTTCTGGAGCGCCGGGCCGCCTGCCCCGCCTACACCAATACGGAGACGGAGTATTTCTCCCTGGGAGACCAGGCATTTCCCCGGATGCTGGAGGAGCTGGAGAAGGCGGAAAAGTATATTTTCCTGGAATATTTCATCATCCAGCCCGGGGTTTTCTGGGACAGCGTCCTGGCCATTCTGGAGCGCAAAGCCGCCCAGGGGGTGGAGGTGCGGGTCATCTATGACGATATGGGCTGTATGTTCACCCTCCCCCGAAATTACAACGAGATTTTGACCAAAAAGGGCATCCAGTGCCGGGTCTTCAACCGTTTCCTCCCCGTCATGTCCCTGCGCCTTAATAACCGGGACCACCGGAAGCTGATGATCATCGACGGGAAGGTGGGCTTCACCGGCGGCATCAACCTGGCCGACGAGTATATCAATGTGAAGCAGCGCTTCGGCCACTGGAAGGACAGCGTCATTCTCCTGGAAGGGGACGCGGTGTGGTCCATGACAGTGATGTTTTTGACCATGTGGGACCATATCGCCTCCTGGGACGAGGACTTTGACCGCTTCCGTCCCCCCGCCGCCCCGGTGCGCCCCTGGACGGGATATGTCCAGCCCTACACAGACACCCCTCTGGACCGGGAGACCGTGGGCCAGGCGGTGTACCTCAACATGATCGCCAAGGCCAAAAAGTATATCTATATCACCACCCCCTATCTGGTCATCGATGTGGCCACCAACACCGCGCTGTGCAACGCCGCCAAGTCCGGGGTGGATGTGCGCCTCATCACACCCCACATCCCCGACAAGCAGTATGTGTTCCAGGTCACCCGGGCCCACTATCCCCCCCTGCTGGAGGCGGGAGTGAAAATCTATGAGTACACCCCGGGGTTCATCCACGCCAAAAACTTCGTGGTGGACGACCGCTTTGCTACCGTGGGCACGGTAAACCTGGACTACCGCAGCCTCTTCCTCCACTTTGAGGACGGCGTGTGGCTGTGCGAGGCCCCCTGCATCGGGGACATCCGCCAGGACTTTGAGCAGACCCTGAAGGTGTGCGAGCCCGTCTCCCTGCGCCGGGCCAAGCATTTGAATATCCTCCTTCAGCTCTACCGGAGCGTACTGCGCGTCTTTGCGCCACTTATGTAAAATCCTTCGATTCAGCGGCGCAGCCGCTGAATCGAGTAAGGCTGCACGAAAGACGGGACTCGTTTCCTTACGGAAAAGTCGTCCCGTCTTTCGCGAGAAGTGTTTTTGGGGTCGGCCAAGCCGCCCCAAAAACGGATCTCATTTTCTTCCGCCGCCTCCGGGCGACGGAACTCCCTGCGGGAGGGCTTTTTTCCCTCCGCTCTAGAAAATCGGAAGATAAGTTTGCCGCCCCGGGGGGCGGCAAACTTTTTACTTGCGGCAGTTCTGGTTGCCGCAGCCGCTGTTCCCGGCGTTGGGCGGGAAGAACTCGCCCACGGGGAACTGGACCTTGCGGAACATCTCGCAGGGATCCTCCTGACAGGGGTCGTCGCAGCCGCCGGTGCAGCTGCAGTCCTTGGTGGGGATGCAGTAGTCATAGGCCGGGATGAGCAGCTGGGTATCCCGCTCCATACGGATGATGGTGAACTGGCCCAGGGTGACAAAGAGGCGGCGCTGGTCGCCGTTCATCACCAGCTCGTCGCCGAAGCAGGCGCTGACACCCATGGGAATATCCACACAGGAGCAGTCGCAGGGCCGGCAGTTGCACACCTCCACCAGCTTCATGTTGAGGATCAGCGGATCTACCGCCTCCACCACCGCGGTGGGCACCCCGATACGGGGCAGGCACTGGACCTCGTTCCCGCTCTCCCCTACCTGGGAAGAGAAGACCTTGGCGCCGCCGTCGCTTCCAAAGAGCACCGCCCGCTTGTCAAAGACGGCCAGGCCGCAGATCTCCACCGGCCGGGCTGCCCCGATGAAGGCGTCGGCGGTGATGCGGTAGAAGAACCGCACATCCACCGTATAAAACCCCCGGTTGAAGGTTACCGGCTCCACATCGATGTACGCGTACATAAGCTCGGCGCATTTGGCCTTTACCGACTGGGCCCGGTCGATGATCTCCTGGGAGCACCGGGTGGGGTACACCCGCAGATCCTCCACACAGTCCCGATCTTTGCAGGAATCAAAAATTTTCTTCGTGTGTATGCACACGGCCTCCCGGATACTGCGCTCGTCGCAGACGGGGCCGGGCACGACCTTTTCTGGCATATCGTTCCCTCCTAAATTTGGATGGTCATGGGCAGGCAAAGGGCCCATGCGGCCTTTGCTTCCATTCCATCTTATGTTCCCGGCGGGAATTGGTGTCCCCACCCCCGGAAGGGTCTTGCCCTTTTTGCTTTTTTTGGATATAATGTATTTTTGAGAACTGAGGAAAAGCGAAAGGAGCGCGCCTTCCATGGCCATTGGATTTATTCAGGACGACCTGGACCTGAAGCTGCTGGTCCTCTATATCATGGACCGGGCCGCCGGGCCCATCACCTTTTTGCAGCTGTTTGAGCTGGCACTGTGCGACGCGGGAGTGGACTACTTCTCCCTTACCCAGGCGGTGGAACACATGGTGGCCACGGGGCAGCTCAACAAGGAGGACGACCGGTACTCCATCACCGACAAGGGACGGCGCAACAGCCAGATCTGTGAGAGCAGCCTGCCCCTGTCCGTGCGTCTGCACTGTGACGAGAACCTGGTAAAGGTGAACGACGCCCTCCGGCAGGAGGCCCAGGTCCAGTCCAGGGTCACCGGCAATCCCGACGGCACCGCCACCCTCCATCTGATCCTCAACGATATGGAGACTCCCCTGCTCCGTCTGGAGCTGCTCTCTCCCGATGCCGCCCGGGCCGACGCCTGGGGCGAGGCCTTTAAGGCCGACCCGGGGAAATTCTATCTGGCGGTTACCAAGCTGCTGGAGCCAAAGGAGGAACACTGACATGGAAATGAGACGCAAAGACCGGGCCCGCGGCGAGGACTTTTCCCTGGAGCTGATCGATCGCTGCTCCCATGGGGTCATGGCCCTGCAGACCGGAGAGGATACTCCCTACTGCCTGCCCCTGTCCTTTGTCCGGGTGGACAGAGCCCTTTACTTTCACTGTGCCCATCAGGGCCGGAAGGTGGAGCTTATGCGGGCCCACCCCAAGGTATGCCTTACCTTCGTAGGGAGCGACCGCCCCGCCTATCTGGACAAGGGTGAGTACACCACCTTTTTCCAGTCGGCCATTGTGACCGGCACCGTCCGGGAGGTCACCGACGAGGAGGAGAAAATTCTGGCTCTCCGGGCCCTGTGCCAGAAGCTTACCCCCCAGGCCATGGACGGGGACAAGTTCCAAAATGCCGTCAGCCGCAGCCTGAGCGCTACCGGAGTGTGGTGCGTGGATATGGATGAGATCTCCGGCAAGGAGAAAGCCCCCAAGAAAACCTGATCCGGCCCGCCCCATGAGGGCGGGCTTTCCTTTTTCTCCCGCCTTGTAATGTCCCGGGCCTTCCACTATAATAAATACTCTTTTGAAAAACCGGAAAGGAGGTATGGCCCTTGAAGCTGTTTGAAAATCTCAGATCCAAGCAGATCTTCTGCCGCATCCTTCTGCTGCAGCTGGCCATGGTCTGCCTGATGTTTCTCATGGTCTTCTCGTTCATGGGCTCCTCCCTGTCCCGAAGCTACGGCCAGCGCTCCCGGGAGACCGCCCAGCAGCTGCTGCGCACCGCCGGAGAGTATGTGGACCTGGCCGTGGTGGATCTGGGCCGGGCCATGCAGCAGCTGCTCTGGGATACCGATGTCACCGGGGCTATCCTGCTTCCCGACCAGGTGTCCTACGCCAGAAAGGTGGAGATCGTGAAGGCCCTTTCCACCTTTGAGCAGGACTACCCCATTGTCAGCCACGCCTACCTGATCACCTACCCCAACGAGACCCTCTACGACGCCTCCGGCGCCATTACCCAGATCAAGGAGTCGGCCCAGCGTGAGTTTCTCCCCCAGTACAGCGCCAGCGTCCAATCCGGCACTGTGGAGGACGACGGCTTTTCTACGGTGGTGCTCACCAGAGAGGGCCGGGTCGCCCTGCTTCAGGACTTCCCCACCCCGGAGCAAAACGGGGCTCTGCTGGTGGAACTTCGTGTCTCGGTTCTGCTGCGCTTTCTTCAGCAGTCTTTGGGAGAAACCGGTGCCTATATGGAGGTCCGGGACCCGGCGGGAGCGCTGATCGACTCCATCGGGACCCAATCCGGCCCTGTGGGGCAGTCCCAGAGCTATGTAAGCTCCGCCGGATGGACCTTTCAGCTCTGGCCCGACCCCTCCTATGGACAGCTGACCTCCGCCGATCTGCTTCAGCTCATCGGCATGTGGCTGCTGATTTTCGGGGCGGTGAGCGTTTTGGCCGCCCTGGCCATTACCTGGTACATCTACCGTCCCATCCAGGCCCTGCGCTCCGCTGTCCAGGGGGATGGCCCCGATCTGGAGGGCAACGAGCTGGAGGTGGTCCGGCAGGCCTATGAGAACACCCTGCGTCAGAAGACCGACCTGTCCAACGAGGTGGCGGAGATGGTCCCCATTGTCCGGAACCGTCTGTACAAAAATCTGATCCGGGGCCAGGATCTGCCTGAGTCCTACCTTCTGGACCGGCTTGCGTATCTCCACAGCCCCCTCACTGACGAGAGTACCTTTCTGGTCCTGGTGGCCGCCCCCGATGAGCACTCTGACGGAAACCGGGACGAGCTGATGGGCGGACTCTACCACCGCCTGTCCCAAAGCCCCCAGCCCTCGGAATACAGCCGGGAATGTCTGCTGATGGACGACTACTCCCTGGTCATCATTCTCTCCTTCCCCGGAGAGGTCCCGGGGACCCTCCTCCGCTCCGCCCAGCTGGAGCAGGAGAAGGTCGTGGAGGAATACACCCGGCAGAACAATTCCTCCGGGCTGGTCACCCTGGGCCGGGGAAAGCCCTGCCGGGGGTTCCATAACCTTCACTACTCCTACGAGGAGGCGCTGGAGAACCTCAAATACCAGCACTACCACGGCACCCAGGAAACTCCGCCGGAGGAGATCTCCTGCCGCCAGAGCATCCAGCTGGCCATGGACGGGGATGTGGACGCCGCCCGGCGCGCTCTGGAGGTTGGGCTCCAGGAGCTGCTCCACCAGTCCGCCGGCCAGCCCCAGCAGCTGAAGCAGGGCTGTGCCGCTGTGATGGACGACTTGGTGGCCTCTGTACTGAACCTCCATGTCCCCCAGGATCAGCTGGCCCTTTTCGAGCGCTACTACCGCCAGGCGGACCAGTGCTGTGACGAGGAACTGGTTGACCTGGCCAGAGAGGTGGGCTTTGAGGGCCTGGCCTTGATGGGCCGCTATGGCCAGAATAACCGCAACCGCCATGTGTCCCAGGCCCGGAAATACATTCAGGAGCACTGCTCGGACAGCCACCTCTCCCTGGAGACGGTGGCCGCCAGTATCGGCATCACCCCCACCTACCTCAGCCGGCTGTTCTATGAGCTGAGCGACCTGAACTTTGTGAATTATGTCAACGAATGCCGGGTGGAGAAGGCCAAGCTCCTCCTCACCCAAAGCAAGATCCCCGTTCAGGAGGTGGGCTTCCGGTGCGGCTTCAATTCCCTGCAGAACTTTAACCGTGTCTTCAAGCGCCACACCGGCACCACCCCCGGTGCCTACCGGAAACAGTAGAGGAGGGTGATTTTCATGAAAAAATTTTTCTGCTTTGCCCTGGCTCTGCTGCTGACGGGCTGCTCCGCCCAGCCCGCTTCTTCCCCGGAGGAGCAGCCTTCCGCCTCCTCCTCCCACACTCAGACCGCCCCCTACCGCTTTGCCATCGGCTACTCGGGCGACGGCTATACCCCTGCCTTCGAGGCCTGGCGTGACAGAGTACTGGAGGACACCCAGGGAAACCTGGAGCTGGTGCTCTATGGAGAAAATGTTCTTGGCGAGGGGGACAGCATGGTCAAGGCGGCCCAGAGAGGCACCCTCTCCATTGCCGCCTCCAGCACCTCGGTGTGCACCTCCATTGTCCCGGAGGCCGCCGTGCTGGACATCCCCGCCTGCTTCCCCGAGTACTGCCAGCCCTTCCAGATCTATGACGGGGTGTTCTTTGAGGCACTGAACCGGTACTACAATGACCAGGGTCTGGAACTGCTCCTCCTGCGTACCGGCGAGCCCTGGATCATCTCCAGCGTGACCCCCATCACCTCTCTGTCCCATCTGGAGGGCCTGCGCCTGCGCACCAGCGGCAGCGCCTACCACAACAAACTCTACGACGCCCTTGGGGTACATCGGGTGGAGAATGTGGGGCTGAGCGCCCTGAACTACATTCTGGACGAAAACGGCATCGACGCCATTGAGACGACCTACACCATTCTCAAGTCCCAGAATCTGCTGGATGTGCAGCCCTACGCCCTGAGCGCCCCGCTGTTCGTCATGAGCAGCGCCATCGTTATGAACTACGACGCCTATCACAGTCTGCCCAGCGACTATCAGCAGATTCTGAAATCTTGTCTGCTGGAAACCCTGTCCCAGGAACAAAGCGAGATTAGCAGTCAGGACGACTCCGGACTGGAGCTCTCCTATCTGAGTCAGGAGGACCAGGAGACCCTGCGCGCACTGGCCACCCCACTGCTCAATGAGATCCTGGAAACGGTGGATCCGGAGCTGGTCCAGGCCCTCCAGGAAGAGATCGCCCAGCACCTTTCCGACTCCTGAATTTTCTTTTCAACAATTCACATAACTTGCACTGACAAACGGCCCCATTCAAAATATGGGGCCGTTTGTCCAATTTCAGGGGAAAATTTTTGTTTTTTTCCACTCTTTTCGACGAACAATTTTTGCAAAGAAGAACATATTTTTTAAAATCCGTCAAGTTTCGCGCAGGGAGCTAAAATTATTGTCTGGAAATGGAGGGAACGGGGCTCTATGATAGGTGAGAACAGAATCTGTATCCGGCCGGGTACTCTGGCAGCATGCTGCCGCAGGTGAGGTTCCAGTTCAAAAAATGTTCCTGTGTTCCTGATAAACGAAAGAGGTGTTGTAAAGATGAAGACCAATCCTTTGCTGCGTCTTGATCGTCGGTTCTGGGTGATTATCCTGGCCCTGGTTCTCTTTATCACTGGCTTCAGCGTAGCCAGCTATTCTGAGACCGCGGGCGGCACCGTGCGGGTGGACCGCGTGGACTTTGTCACCGACGAAGGCTACAAGATGAGCGCAAAACTCTACATTCCCGATAATGCCACGGTTGAGACCCCCGCCCCTGGTATTCTTACCATTCCCGGCGGCAACGCCAACCTGGAGAATATGAGCGATGTGGACATTGAGCTGTCCCGCCGGGGCTATGTGGTCATGGCCATTGACCCCTACACCATCGGCCGCTCAGAGATCGTCAATACCCCCGATGTGGGCTCCCGGGCCGCCATGGACTATCTGATGTCCCTGAACTTTGTGGACTCCGACTGCATCGGCGCCATGGGCCACTCCGCCGGCACCGGCCGTGCCAAGTGGGCTGTGACCACCGACCCCGACTGCACCGTCATCCGGGAAGGCGTCAAAGCTGTGTTCTATCTGGCTGCCGGCGACTTTAACCTGGAAGGCGTCAACATGGGCGTGTTCATCGGCAGCTGGGATAACACCTACGGCCAGGGCAAGATCTCTGCCCGGGACATCGCCACCGCCGAGCCCTTCACCGATCAGCTTGGGGTCAACCCCATTGAGCTGGGCAAGTGGTACGACATGGGCGACGGCACCTCCCGTGTCCTGTACACCGGCAATTCCGGCCACCCCACCGCCCTGCTGCTGAAGGAGCCCATTCTGGATGTAGTAAACTTCTTTGAGCAGGCCCTGGCTCCCGCTCCTGTGCCCGCCGACGGCATCGGCTATGTGGCAAAAGAGGTAGGCACCTCCATCGGCATCATCGCCGTTCTGATGATGATGTTCCCTGTGATCTCCCTGCTGCTGGACACCAAGTTCTTCGGCACCATCCGCCGTCCTATGCCCGCTCCTGTGTCCGGCGTCAACGCCCCCTTCCTCTTCTACCTCATTATGCCCGCCATCATCAACACCCTGATCTGCCAGTGGGCAGTGTACAACGGGCAGATGTTCCTGGGCAACTTTAAGTCGGTACTCCGAATCAACAACACCAACGGCTTTGTCTTCTGGTTCGGCTGCAGCGCCCTGCTCACCGTCACCATTCTTGCCATCCGCTTCAAGTGGGATGGCAAGATCGACAAGGAGCGTATCACCACCCACGCCAAGACCACCTGGCCCAACTTCTTCAAGGCACTGCTTTTGGGCTTCATCGCCGTGGGCGTGGTATATCTCATGACCTACTTTGCCGAGGTGTTCTGGGGTCTGTCTCCCCGTATCTGGAAGGTTCAGATCAACATCCTCAACAGCACCCGCTGGGGCCTGTTCCTCACCTACTTCCCCCTGTACCTGGTGTTCTTCGGGGTGTTCAACTTCAGCCAGACCATCGGTCTTAAAATCCGCGGCCAGTCCGAGGCCGGCTTCACCCGCCTGGTGTGGCTGACCAGCACCATCCCCGCCGGCCTCTTCCTGCTGTATGCCTATGGCAAGCTGTGGATCACCGGCTACACCGCCATCACCAATGTGCAGATGTCCCGGGCCAACTCTACCCTGCTCAACTGCATCCTGACCTATTTCATTACCTGCAAGGTGACCACCTTCTGCTACAAGAAGACGGGCAGCTACCACACCGGCGCTGTCATCAACGCCATCATCATGACCTGGACCGCTGTGGCTACCGACCTGGTCACTGCCCTGTAAGCAAGCCAACTCCTTCTTCTTCCTCAAGAAGCGGCGGGATATCTTCGGATATCCCGCCGTTCCTGCTTTTAAAAGCCATGAAAAAAGACCGCCCGCGGGCGGTCTTTTTTCATGCATGGGCCAATTATATCTGATTTTCTTACTTCTCCGGCTCTTTGGGCGCCAGGGCCTGGGTCTGGCCCATATAATCCCGGGTATCCTGGGGAAGGTTGCGCTTTTTCAGTCCGTAGCGCACCAGGCGGCTGACAGCGCTGTAAAACATGGCAAACACAGGCACCCCCAGTACCATCCCGCCAAAGCCGAACAGGCCGCCGAACAGCAGGATGGAGAAGAGAACCCAGAAGGAGGCCAGTCCCGTGGAATCTCCCAAAATCTTGGGGCCCAGAATATTGCCGTCAAACTGCTGGAGCACCAGCACAAAGACGGCAAAATACAGGCTCTGGATAGGGTCAATAATAAAAATCAGCAGGATACAGGGGATGGCTCCGATGAAGGGCCCGAAGAAGGGAATCACATTGGTCACACCCACGATGGTGGCCAGAAGGGCCGGATATGGGAATTTGAAGACGCTGCAGCATACAAAGCAGATCACACCGATGATCAGGGAGTCCACAATTTTCCCGTTGATAAAGCCGCTCATAATCCGGTAGGCGTTGCGGGTCTCCTCCACGATGAGGTCAGCCACCCGGGTATTGAAGATGCTGTACACGATCTTCTTGGACTGGGCGGAAAAGGTATCCTTCATGGCCAGCAGGTACACCGAGACGATGATGGCAATGAGCAGATCCTTCACCAGCATCAGAGTGGCCACCAGAAGCACGGATACCCCGGCCACCACGCCGGTGATGTTGGGCATCACCTCGGTACGCAGCCAGTTCACCGTGGCGGTCACAGACTCCAGATTGGGCAGGATGTCGGAATTGAGCCACTGCTCCAGGGACAGGGCGGTGGAGTCGTACACCGATAGCACCGCGCTCTGGATCTCCGGGTTGTCCTCCAGGAAGGTGCGCAGCCAGCCCTGGGCCTGACGGATGTAGTCGGGGACAGCGTTGACCAGATCCACAATACTCTGCCACACCTGGGGAATCACCATGGCCAGGAGGATGTACAGGACAAAGATGGCCAGCATCAGGCTGAAGAGAATGGCCAGGAAATTGAGAAATTTCATGCTCCGCTTATCTTCCAGCCGCTTCTCCGGGGTCATGGAGACAAAGAAGGCCAATATCCGCCGATGGACGGGGAGCAGCAGAAAGGCAATGACAGCGCCCATGAAAATGGGCCGGAGGATCTGGCCGATCATGGCGAAGAAGGCCAGCACCCTCTGAATCTGGAACAGGAGGAAAAACAGCAGCAGGGCCCCCGCAATCACCGCGAAGGCGGTCAGGCCCGCCGCCACATAGGGGTTTTTCCGGTGGTTGTGCAATACCCTTCCCCCTCCCGATTATACGCTCAGCTCCGCGTCCTTACCGGACAGGGCGCTCTGGTAGCGCTCCAGCACGGGCTGAACCTCGTGCCGCAAAAATTCCTCCACCTGCTGGGGGCAGCGGCCGATGTAGCGGCTGGGCTCCAGGTGGGCGGACAGCTCCTCGCGGGTCATGCCGAAGGCGGGGTCGGCGGCGATCAGATCGATGAGGTTGTTGGGCTGCCCCAGCTCCTTCACCTGGCGTCCGGCCTCCTGGGAGAGGACCCGGATACGCTCGTGGAGCTCCTGCCGGTCGCCCCCCCGCTTCACCGCGTCCATCATGATGTTCTCGCTGGCCATAAAGGGCAGCTCCTCCAGAATGTGCTTCTCAATGACCTTGGGGTGAACCACTAGGCCGGCGGCCACATTGGCGTAGATGTTCAAAATGGCGTCCACCGCCAGGAAGGCCTCCGGGACGCTCAGACGCTTGTTGGCCGAGTCGTCCAGGGTGCGCTCAAACCACTGGCTGGCGGCGGTAACGGCGGGGTTCATGGCGTCGGCCATCACATACCGGGCCAGGGCGCAGATGCGCTCGCAGCGCATGGGATTGCGCTTGTAGGGCATGGCGGAAGAGCCGATCTGGTTCTTCTCAAAGGGCTCCTCCACCTCCTTCAGGTGGCACAGCAGACGCATATCGGTGGCAAACTTGCTGGCGCTCTGGGCGATGCCGCACAGGGTGGAGATCACATTGTAGTCCATTTTCCGGGAGTAAGTCTGGCCGCTGACAGGAACCACCGCGTCAAAGCCCATCTCCCTGGCGATCTTCCGCTCCAGCTCCTTCACCTTCTCGTGGTCCCCCTCAAACAGCTCCAGGAAGGAGGCCTGGGTGCCGGTGGTGCCCTTAGAGCCCAGCAGCTTCAGGGTACCAAGGCGGTACTCCACCTCCTGAAGGTCCATGAGCAGCTCGTTCATCCACAAGGTCGCCCGCTTGCCCACGGTGACCAGCTGGGCGGCCTGGAAGTGGGTGAAGCCCAGGGTGGGCAGAGCCTTGTACTCGTCGGCGAACTTGGCCAGGTGGCCCAGAACCCGCACCAGCTTGTCCCGGACCAGCTCCAGAGCCTCTTTCATGAGGATCACATCGGTGTTGTCCCCCACATAGCAGCTGGTGGCCCCCAGGTGGATGATGGGCATGGCCTTGGGGCACAGCTCCCCGTAGGTGTGGACATGGGCCATCACATCGTGGCGCAGCTTCTTTTCCCACTGGGCGGCCTTCTCATAGTCGATGTCGGTGATGTGGGCCTCCAGCTCGTCCACCTGCTCCTGGGTGACAGGGAGCCCCAGCTCCATCTCCCCCCGGGCCAGGGCGACCCACAGCCGCCGCCAGGTGGAGAACTTTTTATCCGGGGAGAAAATATACTGCATCTCGTCGCTGGCGTAGCGGGAGGACAGGGGGCTTTCATAACGGTTTGTTGACATGGGCAAAACCTCTTCTTTTTTAGACTCGTTCTCTCTCCCCGCGCTTTCCTTGGAGAGCGCGGATTTCAGCTACCATTATAGACCAGATTTTCTTTTTTCGCCACTGCTGGGGGAAAAATTTACAGAAGTTTTTCAGAAATCCGGTCCCATGGGCCCGGCGGCTACATCAAGGAGCGGATATAGTCCAGACCCGCCTTGGCAGCGTTTTCCGGAGGGGCAGACCGGTACTCAAAGACCAGGTAGTCCTGATACCCCGTCTGCTTCAGGGCGGCCATCAGCCGGGGGAAGTCAAAGTGCTGTCCGTCCGGAGCCAGACGGCCCACATCGGAGATGTCCACCTGACCGATCAGGTCCCCCGCCCGGAGGATCTCACGGTCAAAGTCCGTCTCCCCGTTGGTGTGCAGGTGGATTGAATCCAGCTGTAGGGCCAGGGCGGGACTGTGGAAGGAGCGGATCAGCTCCGCCGTCTCCCCCACCAGGCAGTAGGCGTCGGAGTCAATTTTGCTGATGGCCTCCAGGACGATCTGTACCCCCAGGGGCTCCGCCCGCTCCAGCAGCTGCTCCAGGCTGGAGCGGAAGAGGCGCTCATAGTTCTCTTTTCCGCCACCGTCCCGGGTCCAGCCCCGGATGGCCCCGATGATCAGCTTGGCTCCGCCCAGCCGGTCACACAGGTCCATATGGGCCAGCATCCGGTCAACGGCGGCCCGGCGGACCTGCTCGTCCGCCGAGCCCAGGCACAGCCCGTCCACCGTATAGGCCCGGCCGGTGGCAAGGCCGGAGACCTTCAGGCCGTATTCCTTCATAATCCCGTTTACCTGTGCCGCCTCCAGCTCCTCGGGGCGGTTGATGGTGAGGGACATGGCCTCATACCCCATCTCCGCGGCTCTCCGGGCACAGTCCTTCAGGGGCCCCATCAGGGGGGCGGTATTGCTGGGGAAGGTCCCATCCGCCCATACAACGCTGGTTTTCATCGCCATTTTTCCGGCTCCTCTCTATCTGTTTTGAGATGGTTTCATGATACCATCCCCCCTCCCCCCTGTCAATTCCCGCCCGTGAGAACAAAAAACCGCCTCCGGTCCCAGCGGACCGAAGGCGGCTTGGTATTTTGAAATCAGACAGTCTCGCCCTTGAGAAAGCGCTCCAGACGGTCCAGACCCTCCTTGATGTTGGCCCGGGAGGTGGCGTAGGACCAGCGGACAAAGTGGGGAGCGCCGAAGCCGGTACCGGGCACCACGGCCACCTTACCGTATTTCAGGAACAGGTTGCCGAAGTCGTCGGCGTCCTTGATGACGGTGCCGTGCATCTCCTTGCCGATGAGCTTTTCAATGTTCATCATCACATAGAAAGCGCCGTGGGGACGGATGCAGCTGACCCCCTCGATCTCATTCATGCGCTCCACCATGTAGTTGCGGCGGCGCTCAAAGGCCTTCCGCATGGTCTCCACCATCTCCTGAGAGGCGGTGTAGGCGGTGACAGCGGCCTTCTGGGAGATGGCGCAGGGGGAGCCGGCGGAGTGGCTGACATAGTTGGCGATGATCTTGGCCACCTGGGGATTGGCGGCCACATAGCCGATTCGCCAGCCGGTCATGGCGTAGGACTTGGACACGCCGTTGATGAGCAGGGTGCGCTCCTTGGCCTCGGGGCTGATGGAGGCAAAGCTCACAAACTCCTCGTCGTCATAGACCAGCTGGAAGTAGATCTCATCGGAGATCACATAGATATCAGTCTCCACACAGACCTTGGCGATCTCCTCCAGCTCCTTGCGGCTGTACATCATGCCAGTGGGGTTGGAGGGATTGTTCAGGATCATGCACTTGGTCTTGGGGGTGATGGCGTTCTTCAGCTCCTGAGCGGTGAGCTTGAAGTGGTCCTTCTCCTGGGTCTCAATGACCACAGGCACGCCCCCCACCATCTTGATCAGCTCAATGTAGCTCACCCAGTAGGGCGCGGGGAGGATGACCTCGTCCCCGGGGTTCACCAGGGCACGGAGAGCCTCATACACGCAGGACTTGGCGCCGTTGGACACCACGATCTGGCTGGGCTCGTAGTCCAGACCGCAGTCCTCCTTCAGGCGGTGGCAGATGGCCTTGCGCAGCTCCAGAGTGCCGGCGGAAGGAGTGTACTTGGTATCATTATTATGAATGGCGGCGATGCCGGCCAGTTTGATGTGGTCGGGGGTAGCGAAGTCGGGCTCACCGGCTCCGAAGCCGATGACATCCTGTCCCTCTGCCTTCATCTGCTTGAACATGCTGTCAATGGCCATGGTGGTGGAGGGCTCCACAGCCAGGGCCAGCTTGGAAAGTTCCTTCATGACAAAATTCCTCCCGTTACTTAAATCATGCATGCATTATTATATGTGTGCCTACAGGAAAATGCAAGAGGAAAATTGGAAATTTGCAAAATTTTCTCAGTTTTAGGAAAAAAGCATAAAAAAAGGGGGGCTGTGACACAGCTCCCCCTAAAAATATGCAAAAACACACACAGATAAACGCTCACAGATGCTGACGGATCAGCTCGCCCATACGCAGGGTTCCCACCGCTTCCTCGCCGGGTTTTGCAATATCGGCGGTACGCCAGCCTTCATTCAGGACCGCATCCACCGCGTCCTCGATAGCCTTAGCCTCCTGGGGCAGGTTGAAGGAGTAGCGGAACATCATGGCCACGGACAGGATGGTGGCAATGGGGTTGGCCTTGTCCTGACCGGCGATGTCAGGGGCGGAGCCGTGGATGGGCTCGTAGAGGCCGGGGGCGGTGTCGCCGATGGAGGCGGAGGGCAGCAGGCCGATGGAACCGGTGATCATGCTGGCCTCGTCGGAGAGGATGTCCCCGAACATATTCTCGGTAACCACCACATCAAACTGCCCCGGGTCCCGGACCAGCTGCATGGCGGCGTTGTCCACCAGCACATCCTCGTACTGGACATCGGAGTACTCCTGAGCCAGCCGGTGCATGACAGCGCGCCACAGACGGCTGGTCTCCAGCACATTGGCCTTGTCCACGCTGGCCACCTTTTTGTTCCGGAGGCGGGCCAGCTCAAAGGCCCGGCGGCCGATGCGCTCGATCTCCATCTCGGAGTAGGCCATGCGGTCGGCGCACTCCTCTCCCCTATCCTCAGTCTGGTAGCGCTCCCGCTTGCCGAAGTAGATGCCGCCGGTGAGCTCCCGGACGATCATCAGGTCGATGCCCTTGTCAGCGGTCTCCTTCTTCAGGGGGCAGGCGTCGGCCAGAGCGGGCCGGAGGGCGGCGGGCCGCAGATTGGCGTAGAGGCCCAGATCCTTGCGGATGGACAGCAGGGCGGTCTCAGGCCGCTTGTCCGGGTCGGAGGAGTGGCCCCACTTGGGACCGCCCACCGCCCCCAGGAGGACGGCGTCGCAGGCCTTGCACTTTTCGGCGGTGCCCTCGGGGTAGCTCTTGCCCACCGCGTCGATGGCGCAGCCGCCCATGAGCACATCGGTATAGGTGAAGGTGTGGCCGAACTTCTTGCCCACGGTGTCCATGACCTTCACGGCCTCCCCCACTACCTCGGGGCCGATACCGTCGCCCCGAATCAGCGCGATCTTGTAATTCATTTCGCCACACCTCGCTCCTTCAGGGAGTTGAGCAGGCCGCCGCTCTTGATGATGCCGTCGATAAACTCGGGGAAGGGGGTGGCCTTCCAGGTCTTACCCTGGGTGGTGTCGGTGATCACACCGGTGGAGAAGTCCACATCTACCTGGTCCCCGGCCTGGATCTCCTCCGCCGCCTGGGCGCACTCCACGATGGGGAAGCCGATGTTGATGGCGTTGCGGTAGAAAATGCGGGCAAAGGAGGGGGCGATGACGCACTTCACGCCGCAGGACTTGATGGCCAGAGGGGCGTGCTCCCGGGAGGAGCCGCAGCCGAAGTTGGGCCCGGCCACGATAATGTCCCCGGGCTGGACGGTGGCGGCGAAGTCAGCGTCGATGTCCTCCATGCAGTGGGAGGCCAGAGCGGCGGGAGAGGGATCGTTCAGGTGCCGGGCAGGGATGATGACATCGGTGTCCACATTGGCGCCGTATTTGTAAACCTTCATACAGGTCATTCCTTTCTGATCAATTTGGAGTCAGGGAAGTAAATTCAGGGATGATAACGGGTTATGGAAACGAAGCAGGTTTCCAGTTCCCTCATCTCTTTCATAAACCCCAGAAGCGAAACGAAGTTTCGCGCAAAGTTCTTTGCCAAGCTTTCTTTCAAGAAAGCTTGCGGGGGTCGGCCACGCAGCCGGCAATGGCGGAGGCGGCGGCCACGGCGGGGGAGGCCAGAATGATCTCGCTGGTCACATGGCCCATCCGGCCCACAAAATTCCGGTTGGTGGTGGAGACGGTGCGCTCCCCCTCGGCCATGACGCCCATGTGTCCGCCCAGACAGGGGCCGCAGGTGGGTGTGGAGACGGCAGCGCCGGCCTCAATAAAGTCCTGAATGAGGCCCTCCTTCATGGCCTGGAGGACGATCTCCTGGGTGGCGGGGATGACGATACACCGCACATTGGGGGCAACCTTCTTGCCTCTCATGATGGCGGCGGCAGCGCGCAGGTCGCTGATGCGGCCGTTGGTGCAGGAGCCGATGACTACCTGGTTGATGGGCAGGCCGGCCACCTCGCCGATGGTCTTGGTATTCTCAGGCAGATGGGGCATGGCCACAGTGGGCTCCAGCTTGTCCAGGTCAATGACTACCTCCCGGACATACTCGGCGTCGGGGTCGGCCTGGAAGGCCTGGCAGGGGCGGTTCACCCGGCCGTTAATGTACTCCATGGTCTTCTCGTCCACGGGGAAGATGCCGTTCTTGCCGCCGGCCTCGATGGCCATGTTGGAGATGGTAAACCGGTCATCCATGGACAGGGAAGAAACCCCCTCCCCGGTAAACTCCAGGGACTGATAGAGGGCCCCGTCCACGCCGATCTCACCGATCAGGTGGAGGATCACATCCTTGCCGGAGACACAGGGCTGAAGAGAGCCCTTCAGGGTGACCTTGATGGCGGCAGGGACCTTAAACCACAAAAAGCCCGTGGCCATGGCGGCGGCCATGTCGGTGGAGCCGATGCCGGTGGAGAAGGCCCCCAGAGCCCCGTAGGTGCAGGTGTGGGAGTCGGCGCCCACGATGATCTCCCCGGGGGCGCACAGGCCCTTCTCGGGAATCAGGGCGTGCTCCACACCCATCTGGCCTACATCAAAGAAATTGGTGATGTTGTGCTTGTGGGCGAAGTTCCGGGCCTGCAGGCACAGCTCGGCGGACTTGATGTCCTTGCAGGGGGTGTAGTGGTCCAGGACGATGGCGATTTTGTCCTTGTCAAAGACCTGGGTGAACCCCGCCTTCTCAAACTCGGTGATGGCCACCGGGGTGGTGATGTCGTTGCCCAGCACCAGGTCCAGCTTGGCCTCGATGAGCTGGCCCACCTCTACCTTGTCAAGGCCGGCGTGCTTGGCCATAATTTTCTGCGTCATGGTCATTCCCATGGTACATTCCTCCCTAACGGATGATTTGTCTCCATTGTACCAGCCCCCTTGCCAAAAGAATGTAAACTATGTTACAATTAGAAAAATTCTTTTGGGAGGCGCGCCATGGACTTCTCCCCCGACTTCCCCGCCCATATCTGGGAGCCCTTTGCCCAAAGCCGCTCCCCCATTCTGTGCAGCCCCGGCTATCTGATCTATCTTCAGAATACCGAGGCCACCTGCTTCTACTACCTGAAAAGCGGCCGGGTGAAGAGCTTCATCCAGTCCGAGGACGGAGAGGAGCGGGTGCTCCATGTGTACGGGCCGGGGGCCCTCTTCGGGGAAGCCTCCTTCTTTGACGAGCTGCCAAGGGTGTCCTCCGCCGTGGCCCTCACCGACTGCCAGATCGTGGCCATTGACCGGGAGCTGGTCACCCAGGAGATCGCCAAAAATCCCGAGCTGGCCCTGGCCATGATGAAGTACCTGGCCCGTACGGTGCGCCTGCTGTCCGATCAGGTGGACCAGATGGCCTTCCGCCCCGCTCGGTGGCGGGTGGCGCGGTTTCTCCTCTCCCTCTCCCCCGACGGCGGGGAGACCCGGTGCACCCAGGAAGACATCGCCGCCGCCGTCTCCGTAAGCCGGGTGACGGTAAGCCGGATTTTAAACACCTTCGCCCGGGAGAGACTCATCCAGGTGGGCTATGGGACGGTGCGGGTGCTGGACCGGAGGGCATTGGAGAATTTATGTAAACTTTAGTGAGGCTGGAAAGCAATCCGCTTTCCAGCTTTTTTTGCTCCGCTCTCCCCTGGTTCAAGTATTTTCAATTTTTCGCTTGACAATGATCCTTGTCACTGCTATGCTATGTATGACAAAGATAATTGTCAAAACGACATAGATCCTTGTCAGAAAGGGGGCATTGTTATGCCGCTGGGCAACCGACTGAAGGAGCTGCGGGCAGCCAGGGGGCTTAACCAGCAGGGGCTTGGGTCGCTGGTGGGGGCCTCCCGCCAGACCATCAGCCTGATTGAGCGGGGGGACTACAATCCCTCCATCACCCTGGCCCTGCGCATTGCCAAGGTATTTGAAACCACAGTAGACGAAGTATTTTATCTCACAGGAGAGGATGAGGCGCAATGAACAAGGAACGAAGCAAAAAAGCAATTTACGCCCGGTTTGTCATCGGCATTCTAGTGGGTGCCGTACTGGGGGGTGTGGCTGGCTTCTTTGCCGCCATGGCGGGTGAAAACTTACTCCATTCCGCGGATCGTCTGAACATGGCCCTGATCTCTCTGGGGCTCTGGTGGTTTGTCCCCGGGTATGTACTGCTGATTGTCAGCACCGCCTACTACCTGAGGGGCAAGGCCCTGCTGCCCCGGGCGGAGGCGGAGGATGACGCCTTTGAAGAGGCCGACCGGCGGCTGTGCCTGTCCCTGATTCTCTCCGGGGCATCCGTCGTGTGGCTGTTCGTCGCCCTGGGGATCGGCGGACAGAAGATCACGGTCTCCACGGAGAGTATGCTGCTGATCGTGTCGCTGGTGGTACAGCTGGCATGGATTTTTACCTTACAGGCCCTGACGGTGAAGGCTACCAAGGTCATCCACCCGGAGAAAAGGGGCAATGTGTTTGACAGCAAATTTCAGAAGGACTGGTACCGCAGCTGCGACGAGGCGGAGCGGCAGCAGATCGGCCAGTGCAGCTACTTCTCCTTCCGGGTGATGAGCACCCTCTTCCCCATCGTCATGCTGGTGCTGTTCATCCTGGCTAACAACGGCATGGTCCCGTCGGGGTGGATTCTGCTGGTGGGCGGGCTGTGGATGGTGCAACTGATGACCTACCAGTGCATGGCCTATCATCTGGACCACGGGAAAAAGAAGGGCGGACGGTAAGGATTCTATTATAAAAACGGCGGGGAAGCTTCTGATTGCTTCCCCGCCGTTTTTCCTTTTCGGGCTGTTATTCCCGGATCCCGCGGTAGTCCGGAATCAGCGTCAGAGGATCAACCGCGGTGCCATCCCGGCATACCTCAAAGTGGAGGTGATAGCCGGTACTGTTCCCGGTCCTCCCTACGGTGCCCACCTGCTCCCCCTGCTCCAGCCGGTCACCGGGGGCACAACTGAGATCCCGCATATGGCAGTACCGGGTGGTCAGGCCGTTTCCATGGTCCAGGACCACATAGTTGCCGTCCTCATAGCCATAATCCGCCTCCAACACCGTCCCTGCCGCCGGGGCCAGCACCGGGGTCCCCTTTTCCAGGACAAAATCAACCCCTGTATGGGGAAAATCCTTGTCATCCCCGTCAAACATGGCGCTGATGGAAATCTCGTCCCGCTCCCCAAAGGGCCAGGTGAGAACAGGCTGACCCGCGCTTTGTCCCTCATCTGTCTGCCTGGGCTCTGATAGGGAGCTCACCTCTCCCGCCGCCGTTCCCCGGCTCTCCCCGGGGGTCGTCTCTCCCCCGCTGGCATAGGCGCCCACCACCACAAAGGAGAGGGCCGCCGCTCCGGCCACGGCCAACATCAGGGCCCTGGTCAGCCGACTGTAGGTTCTCTGTTCCATAATTGCTAAAATCCTTTCCTTTAAAAATTCTTTCTGACTGCCCAGAGGGGCTGTCAGCCGCTCTCCCCCCAGGCGCTGGCGGTTGGCCGCCCACAGCAGGGTCCGGCCATAGTCCGCCCGCTCATTCCCGTCCAGGCCCGCCGATACCGCCTGGTCGCAGGAGACCTCGCAGTCCCGCTGGATCTGCCTGGCCATCCACCAGACCAGAGGGTTGAACCAATGAATGGCAGTGACCACCGCCACGGCGTATTTGTACCACACATCGGCCCGCCGCCAGTGGGTCAGCTCATGGCTGAGGGCATAGCCCAGGCGCTGAGGAGCCATCTCCTCTGCCGGTATGTAGATCACCGGACGAAATACTCCCGTCAAAACCGGGCTGTCCGCCTCACAGGAGCGCAGCAGCCTTGGTACACGGTCCATTCCCGGGGTCAGGGAGCGGTAGAGCTCCATCTCCCAGCCTTGGACCGGACAGGCGGCGCCCTCCAGCTCCCGGCGAAACTTTCTCAGGGAAAGCAGCTGCACCCCAAGGACCAGCACGGCTCCGCCGCTCCAAACCAGGGTGAGCGCCAGCCCGGGAGAGACCTTCCACCCGGACTCCGCCGCCTCAGGCTCCGGCCCAGCCGACTTTTCCGGGGACATGGGACTCTGTTCCCCCAGGACCACCGTCCAGATCTGCTCCGGCGAGGTCACCGCCCGGTGACTGACGCTCTCCGGCGCGCCCATGGGGCATACAAAGCGCAGCAGCACCACCAGCCACAGGTAGTAGCAAAAGGCCCGGGGCACCCGCTTTTTCAGCAGCCGGCCCATCCCCCACACCCCCAGGGCCATCAGGCTCCCGGAGAGGGTCAGGGACAGCAGCAGCTTCCACCCCTCAGTCATGTCCCGCCTCCCGGTCCAGGAGGGCCCGCAGCTCCTCCACATCCTCCCGGGTCAGCTGGTCCCCCCGGACCAGAGAGGCCACCAGCTCCTTTGCGCTGCCCCGATAGACCCGCTGGATGAGGGAGCGGGTGGACCACTTCTGATAGTCCTCCCGGCTCAGGACAGGGCGGTAATAAAAGGCCTCACGCTTTTCCGCCTCCACCGCTCCCTTCTCGCACAGACGGCGCAGCAGAGTTTTCACTGTGGACCCGTCCCAGCCCAGCTCCTCCTCCAGCCGCCTGCGGATGGGGCCCACCGGCAGGGGCTCCGCCGCCTGCCACAGGACCTCCAGCACTTCCAGCTCCGACTGGGAAATTTTTGACGCGATCTCCCGCATAGATGTTCCTCCTAAACGGTTTACAGCTGTAACCTATTTATAGGTTACAGCTGTAAACTCATTTTGTCAAGGATTATTTTTTCCTGGGGTTATTCCCCGGCTGTGTCCTTCGGCTCACCCTTGGGCAGCTTCTTCCCGGCGGGGAATTTCTTCCGGTACTGCCGCCAGCCCACCAGGGCTCCTACGGCCACCGCCACGGCCAGGACGGCCAGAAGGATGAAGTTGTAGGAGATCCACACCAGCAATTCCCGGCTGCCGCTCACCAGACCCTCCACGCTGGACTGAAAGCCCGCCGCCATCCGGGCCCCCAGAGAGGCGGTCTCCCCCACCTCTTCATTGACCTTGGCCACCTCATTGAGGTAGATGTTGAAGGTGGAAAAGCCGATGAGGGCGTCGTAGCGGTTGAGGGTGGAGGTGTACTGCTCGATCTGGTACTCCACCTCGCTTAAAGCGTTCTCCAGGGAGATGATGTCCTCCATATTTTCCGCCTTCTCCAGCAGCTCCAGCAGCCGCTCCTGCTTGGTGCGCTGGGTTTTCAGCCGGGACTCGGCGTCGTAGTACTGCTCCCCCACATCCTCGCTGCTCTCGGTGAGCTGGGTCACATACCCCAGGTCACCGGAGGCGGACAGAAATTCGCTGTACTTCTCCGCCGGGACGCGCGCCACATACTCCCCGCTGCGCCGGGCGTTGGCGTCCCGGTAGCTGCCCCCGTACACCGAGGAGTTCTCAAAGTAGCCCCCGCACTCCTCCACCAGGGCCTGGAGGGCGTCGGCGGCCTGGTCAAACTGGGTGGTCTGGATGGTGAGCTCCGCCCGGCGGATGAGCTTGGCCCCGGCGTTCTGGTAGACGGAGCCGTCCTCCCCCTCCGCCGTGGAGGCGGACTGGGACTCCTGGGGGGCAGCGGGCTCGTAGAGCTCCATATCCATCCCCGTCACGCCGCTTCCGTACTCCGCCGTACCGCTGGAGGCGGAGGCCGTGTCCCCGGCCGTGTTCCCGGAACTCGCTCCACCGCAGGCGGAGCACAGCAGCAGCGTCAGGGCAAGGCACAGGGAAAACAGCTTCTTTCCTTTCATTTCGATCCTCCCTATTACAATATATTTACGGTTGAAGGCACGGCAGCCAGCCGTGTCTTTTTCCG
>JAXUUN010000061.1:0-3529 GCA_037231075.1 bacterium
AAAAAGACACGGCTGGCTGCCGTGCCTTCAACCGTAAATATATTGTAATAGGAGGACAAAGCCATGCTGTCAGCGAACATCAACACCAACACCAGAAAGAAGGTATACCGGAGGGACGGCTTCCGGTGCGCCCTGTGCGATTCGACAAAGTACATCCAGCTTCACCACATTATCAAGCGGTCACAGGGGGGCGGCAACAGCCCCTATAACCTGATCACCCTGTGCTCGGACTGCCACGCCCTGGCCCACGGCATGAACCTACGGGGCGTCATAGACGCAGACCAGGAGACGGTGGAACAGGCCATCGTGGAGTACATGTCGGACTTGTACGCAGAGGACGGGGAAATCTGGAATCCCTGGGGAACGGGGGGATGATCTTCTCCCGGCCGGGGCCCTGCGGGCCAACGGGGGGCGTGGCCGTCCCGGTGCGATGGCTCGCCCCTGGCCGTCCTTCCCCCCGGCGGCTTAAAGCCGCTCCCGGCCGGAGAAGAGGGAAAAGCCATCACCGACACACACGAACCAGGCGGCCCCGCCCGCCCGCCTTGCGGCGGTGGTGCGCCCCTTCGGGGCGGCGGCCGGGGCTCAGTGCCCTGTGCCTCTGCGTGGGCGGCCCTGCGGGTTCGCTGTCGCCCGCCCGTGGCGGCCCCCGCTGCGGGTGCGCTCCGTGGTGCGCCCGGCGTGGGATGCCATGGTGCCCTCCGGGGAAAAAGGGAACGGGCAAAAGGCCGCCCGGATGGCCATGTGCCCCAATGGAGCGGGACGGCCGCCCGGTTCGTGTGCGTCACACACGATTTTCAGGAAAAGCTCCATAACATACCGACAAAAGGAGGGAAAACGATGAATCAAGAGCACTTAAAAGAAGGGTTTGAACTGTTTTCCGTAGAGGAACAGGTAGTCATCCTGGACGCCCTGCAAAACCGGGGCATGATGACCACCGACTTCATCCGGGCACTTGCCCTGGCAAGGAGACGGGCGCAGCAGCGGGCCGATTCAGACCGGCGCACAGACGCAAAGAGAAGGGAATTGGTAGGCGCCCATGTGCCGAAATCCTTGGCGGCACGGGTGCGCTCCTGTGCCAAGGCCCGGGGAGTATCCATGTACCGCTTTCTCGTTGACGGAATAGAACGCTTGTGCGATAATGAAGAGGGTCAGACTGTGGAAGGGAGGGGGGAGACGGACAGATAAAAGGCCGCTGCTGATACCGCTGATACTGCTGTTTTTCAACACACTCCACAGGAGACGGGGAAAGAAAAGACCAGGAGCGGGAAAACCCCGCTCCTGGTCTTCGATTACAGATTGCTGTCCAGCACCTGGGTAAAGGCCCCGGCGGGCATGACGCCCACCTTGCGGTCGATCTCCTTGCCGTCCTTGAAGAAGATGACGGTGGGGATGGACATGACCCCGTAGCGGATGGCCAGCTCCTGCTCCTCATCCACATTCACCTTGCCCACGATGGCCTTGCCCTCGTACTTGCCGGCCAGATCGTCGATGACGGGGGCCAGCATCTTGCAGGGGCCGCACCAGCTGGCCCAGAAGTCCACCATCATCAGCTTGCCCTCGCCCAGGGCCTTGTCAAAACCTTCCTTGCTGAAATGTACCAACATAAAAATCCGTTCCTTTCTGTGTTTGAATTTGATTGATTGTGAAATGAACCTCGGCAATCCCCGCCGGGGCGGGAACGCTGAGAGAGGGGAGGTCAAAATTTATTGTTCCTGCTTTTGATCCAGATATTCACAGGCGGACAGGGCGGCCACATGGCCCTCGCCCACGGCCTTGGCCACCTGGAGGGGAGCGCCGGTGCAGTCCCCGGCGGCGAAGACCCCTTCCACATTGGTGGCCATGCGCCGGTCCACTTTGATATAGCCCTCTTCGGTCTCCAGGGTGGGCAGCAGGTCGGTGGGAGCCACTGCCTGCCGGAGGATGAACACCCCGTCGCAGGGGAGGAGAGCCCCGTCGGCTTCCAGGCCGGTGACGGTCTGCCCGCCCTTCACGGCCAGCTTTCCCGCCTTGACAAAGGGGATGCCGCTGTCCAGACCCTTGGGGGGCTGGGGGGAGACATAGGTCACCTGGCAGCCCAGGCTTTTCAGATAGTTGGCCTCCTGGGGGGCGTCGGCGGACCGGCCCACCACCATGACCTGTCTGCCCCGGTAGAGCATCCCGTCGCAGGTGGCGCAGTAGCTCACCCCACGGCCCAGATACTCCTCCTCGCCGGGGTACTTGGCCTGACGGACCACCCCGGGGGCCAGGATGAGGGCCTTTCCCTCGTACACCTGACTGCCCACGGTGACCATAAAGCCGTTCCAGGCCATGAGAGAGATGGCCTTGCCCACCACAAACTCCGCGCCCATGTTGACGGCGTGCTCGTGGAAGGCCTCCAGCATCCCGGAGCCCGTGAGGCCGGGGAGGCCCAGGTAGTTGTCTACCCGCTCGGCCTTGGCCAGGGGACTGTCCTGCCAGCGGTTGCCGATGACCAGCACGCTCTTGTTTCGGCCCCGGGCGGCCACCGCCGCCCCAAGCCCTGCCGGGCCGGAGCCCAATACAATGATGTCATAGGTCACAGACCTCGCCGCCTTTCCCGTGTTCTGCCAGGATTATACCCCATTTTGCCCTGAGATACAAGGCGTGTTTCCGGGGCTTTCTCTCTGTGCACATACCATACCACACCGGGGGTTTCCCTTCTGTAACTTTGTCACCCAGGGGGAATTTTTCCGGAAGGGGGACGGAAATCAAGGAAAGCCTTGCATTTTCCCCGGTCCCTGGTGTAAAATAATCAGGTTAATGTATGTCGGCCGGCTGGGCCGTATACCAGAGGATAGGAGGAACAAGCAATGTCGGAAGAGATCAAGACTGCTGTGGAAAACGAGGCCGGCGAGAGCCAGAACTTTATCCACCAGTTTATCCAGGAGGACATCGCCCCGGGCGGCCGTTTCGCCGGGATGCAGGTGCACACCCGTTTCCCGCCCGAGCCCAACGGCTATCTTCACATCGGCCACTGTAAGGCCCTGATCATCGACTTTGGCTCCGCCGAGAAGTTCGGCGGCATCTGCAACCTGCGTATGGACGATACCAACCCCGCCAAGGAGGACACCGAGTTTGTGGACGCCATCAAGGAGGACATCCACTGGCTGGGCTTTGACTGGGGGGATCGGTTCTTCTACGGCAGCGACTACTTTGAAAAGACCTATGAGCTGGCCATCGGCCTCATTAAAAAGGGCCTGGCCTATGTGTGCGAGCTGACCCCCGATCAGTTCAAGGAGTACCGGGGGGATGTGAACACCCCCGCCCGCTCCCCCTGGCGGAACCGGCCCATCGAGGAGAGCCTGGATCTGTTCCAGCGCATGAGAAACGGGGAGTTCCCGGAAGGCAAGTACACCCTCCGGGCCAAGATCGACCTGGAGAGCGGCAACTTCAACATGCGTGACCCGGTGCTCTACCGCATCCGGTACATCGAGCACCACCGCCAGGGCACCAAGTGGTGCATCTTCCCCATGTACGACTTTGCCCACCCCATCCAGGACGCCCTGGAGGG